>NZ_JBIVNC010000018.1:91502-180001 GCF_044753385.1 Streptomyces sp. NPDC088387 | reverse complement strand
GGTGGTGGTGATGTGGGTGGGTTGGTCGAGTTCTGTGTATTTGTGGTAGGTGCAGGTGATGTGGGTGATGTAGGGGGTGTGGGGGGTGGTGTGGGGGGTGGGGTGGGGGGTGGGGTGGGTGGTGTGGTGGGTGGTGTGGGTGTGGTGGGTGGTTTGGCGGGCGGCTTCGAGGAGGGCCATGCCGGGGACGTGGTCGGTGGGGTGGTCGTAGAGGACGGGGTGGTGGGTGTTGGTGCGGAGTTGGTAGTGGCCGGGTTGGTGGGGGGTGGTGGGGGAGAGGACGACGTCGTGGGGTGTGGTGCGGCCGACGGTGTGGGGTGGGAGGGGTGGGGTGAGGGGGAGGGGTTGGTGGTGGGGTTGGAGGGTGTGTGGGGGGCGGAGTCTGCGGTAGATGGTGGGGGTGATGACGGTGTAGGTGAAGGTGGCGGTGGCGGTGGTGTGTCCGTTGCGTTGGATGGTGGTGTGGTAGGTCATGCCGGTGAGTTGTTGGCGGCGGTGGCGGATGTGGGTGCAGTGGATGTCGAGGTCGAGGTTGGCGGGGGTGTGGGTGAGGTGCGTGTGGTGGGGGTGGAGGGTGAGGGTGAGTTTTTCCATGAGGAAGTGGTGGCCGAGGGGGACGGCGAATTCGGTGTGGGCGAGGAGGCTTCCGGCTTGGCGGATCGTTTCGGCGGCGAGGAGGGGGTCGTGGTGGATGCCGTGTTCGCCGTGGTCGATGGGGGTGTAGAAGCTGTGGCTGCGGGGCCATTGGGCGCTGACGTGGAAGTGGGTGTCGCTGTGGCGGTGCCAGCCGGTGAGCATGACTTCGGCGATGGCGGCGCGGTGGACGAGTTCGCGGGGGACGGTGGTGGTGAGGCCGGTGCCTGACAGGTGGGTGAGGCGGGTGAGGTCGGGGCGCTGCCAGGGTGCGGCCTGCCGGGCGCGCTGGGCCTGCGGTGTTTCCTCCGGTGCCGGCGGTGTGTCCTGGGCCGCGGGCGCGGTCGGTGCCGGGGCCGTCCGCTCTGCGGGGGCTGCCGGGGCTGAGGCTGTCCGCTGTGCGGGGGCTGCCGGGGCGTGGGCCGTTCGTGGCGCGGGTGTTGCGGAGGGCGGGGCCGTTCGTGCCGCGGGCGCTGCCGGGGCTGAGGCTGTCAGCTGTGCGGGGGCTGCCGGGGCCGGGGCTGTCCGCTCTTCGGGTGTTGCCGGGGTGGTGTGAGTCCTGTTTGTTGCGGGTGGTGTTGTCCGGGTCCGCTGTGACGCGGGTGCGGGTGCCGGGGCGGGTGTTGTCTGGCGTGCGGTGGTGGTGTGTTTGCCCGGGGCGGCCTGTGTCCTCAGTGCCGCCTGCGTCCTCGTTACCGTCTGCGTCCCCTGTATGCCCTGCGTGGCCTGAACTCTTGGTGCCGGCTGCGTTCCGTGAGTCCCCTGCGCGGTCTGCGTCTTTGGTGTCGTCTGTGGCGGCTGTTGTGCGGTGTGGGTTCCCTGTGCGGTCTGGATCCCTGGTGTTTCGTGTCGCCCGGGTGCTGTGGGGGTTCTCTGTGCTGCCGGTATTCCTGCTGCCGTCTGTGCCGTCTGTGCCGTCTGTTTTCCGGGTGTGGTCGCCGGTGTGTGTGCTGTCTGTGTTGTTTTGTGTGGTGTTGGAGGGTTTGTGGTGGGGTTGGTGGTGTGGAAGGTGCTCGCGGTCATCGTTCCCCCTGGACGAGATCGGAGTGTGCTTCTTGGCGGGGTCAAAAGATAAGGGCCACCCGGTTTTGATTTCCAGAGGAATTGGTGCCTCCGCCGGTGATCGTTCGAGGGGGTGGGGGAGGCGGGGTTGTGGGGGGTGGGGGTGGTCCGACTGGTTTTCGAGTGTTTCTCCAGCTCATCGGGGTGTGGGGGTGGGTTGGTCCGGTGGGGTGCGGGGGGTGGTTCTCGAGTGGGGCTGAAGTGGGTCTGTAGTGGGGTGGGGGACGGTGGCGGCAGCCGGCAGGCAGCCGGCGGGTGTCCGGCGGGGTAGCCGGCCGGTAGTCGGGAGGAGCCCGGTGATGGCGGTGGTGGGGGAGTACGAGGGGTGGGGTGCCGGCGGGCCGGCGCTGCGGATCGAGCGTGGTCAGGCGGGTGCGGTGGAACTGGCGGCGCTGACGGCCGTCTTGTATTCGGTGCTGGCCGCACGCGCCACCGCCACCGCCACCGCCGCCGGCACCGGCACCGGCACCGGCGGTGGTGGCGGGCTGGGGGAGGGTGCGGGGGAGGGTCCGTCGTGGCATCGGCCGGTTGCGGTCGTGGCGGGCGGGTCCTACCGGTCCCCGCACAGCTGGCACTAGCACACCGCGCCCCGCACGCCGCCCCTGCCCCGGCCTGTCCGGTAGGGCTGCGGGCCGGGGGTGTGCGTGCCGGGTCCGGGTCCGGTGCCGGGCCTGTCCTGCCTGCCGGGGGCGTTCCCGCCGTGCAGAGTCCGACGGGTCCGGTGTCCCCGGGGGGCCTGTGGTGTCCGTGCCGGGCCGGCCTGTTGGGCGGTGTTCCTGCTGGATCCGCGCCGCCTGCCGGTCCTGAGATGCCGGACGCTCCTGCCGCCCAGCCCAGCCCAGCCCAGGCCAGGCCAGGCCAGCCCAGCCCAGGCCAGGCCAGGCCAGGCCAGGGGAGTGCGAGGTGGGTGCGGTGTCTGTGCCGGGCCTGCCTGCCAGGGCGTTTCTGCTGGATCTGGTGCGCGGCCGTTGAGTTGTGCCGGATCCGGCGACCCCTGCCGGGTCCGCCGGTTTCACCGGGCCCACAGGGTTTGGTGTGGCTGCCGGGCGCGGGATCTGTGCCGGGCCCAGCGGGTCTGCCGGGTCCAGCGTCCGTGCCGGGTCTGCCGGGTCTGCCGGATCCTGCGGGGTCTTCTGCCGGGTCTGGTGGGGTGTTCGTGCCTGGTCGGTGCCGGTGCCGGTGCCGTGCTGGGGCGGGTGTCCCTGCCTGCCTGGTCTGGGGGCCGGGTCGGGTGGCCGGCCGGTGGCTGTGTGGGTGGTTCGGGTCGGGTGGCCGGCCGGGGTGGTTTGTGCCGGCCGGTGTGGCTGGGCCGGGTGTTGTGGGTGGGCCGGGGTGTCCGGTCCGGGTTTTCAATTTTTCGGATTTCATGCGTGCGTCACACACCCACCACTAAAACCGCGCGAGCGGTTTGTTAAGGTGGTGGTGGTGTGCGGTCGTGCGGGTGAGGGAGGGAAGACATCGTGACGGTCCTCGAGGACGTTCCCGTGGGGTTCGCGGAGCCTTCGGACACGCGCCGGCAGGCGGATGACGCCGTGGTGGGTGCGGAGTTGTCGGGCGCGGGTGGGCGGGTGGTGGGCGCTCCGGCCGCCCCCGCGGAGTTTTCCGATGGACGCGACGCCGTAGAGGGTGCGGTGGGTGCGAAGAGTCCGGGCGCGCCTGAGCGGGCGGGCAGTGTGCCTGCGGGGGGCCCGGATGTGCGCGGGCCGGCGGACGGCGCCGGGGTGGGCGCGCAGGGCCTGGGCGCGCCTGAGCGGGCCGGTGGTGTGCCTGAGGTGTCTGCGGTGGGCGCGGATGTGTGCGGGCCGGCGGGTGGCGCCGGGGTGAGTGACGGGCTTTCGGATGTGCGCGGGCGGGTGGGCGGCGCCGGGGGTGCGCAGGGCCTGGGCGTGTCTGGGCGGGCGGGTGGTGTGCCTGCGGCGGATGGTGTGGGTGTGGATGCGCGGGGGCGGGTTGCTGGGTTGGGGGTGTTGCGGGGGTTGGCGGTGGCGGGGCCGGCGGCGGGGTCGACGGGGGCGCAGCATGCGCGGGGGAAGTTGACGGCGCGGGAGCGGATCGGGTTGTTGCTGGATGAGGGGTCGTTTTGTGAGGTGGGGCAGTTGCGCCGGCATCGGGCGTCGGGGTTCGGGTTGGAGGGGAAGCGGCCTTATACGGATGGTGTGGTGACGGGTTGGGGGACGGTGGAGGGCCGTCAGGTGTTTGTGTATGCGCATGATTTCCGGATTTTCGGGGGTGCGTTGGGGGAGGCGCATGCGGAGAAGATCCACAGGGTGATGGATATGGCGGTCGCGGCGGGTGCGCCGTTGGTGTCGCTGAATGATGGTGCGGGTGCGCGGATTCAGGAGGGGGTGTCGGCGCTGGCGGGTTATGGCGGGATTTTCCGCCGTAATACGCGGGCGTCGGGGGTGATTCCGCAGATTTCGGTGATGTTGGGTCCGTGTGCGGGTGGGGCTGCTTACAGTCCGGCGTTGACGGATTTTGTGTTCATGGTGCGGGGGACGTCGCAGATGTTCATCACCGGTCCGGATGTGGTGAGGGCGGTGACGGGGGAGGAGGTGACGCAGGAGGGTCTGGGCGGTGCGGATGTGCATGCCGGGATGTCGGGGGTGTGTCATTTCGCGTATGACGATGAGGAGACGTGTCTGGCGGAGGTGCGGTATCTGCTGTCGTTGCTGCCGCAGAACAACCGTTCGCGTCCGCCGGAGGTGGTGTGCACGGATCCGGTGGGGCGGCGCAGTGAGGCGTTGCTGGATCTGGTGCCGGTGGACGGGTCGCGTCCGTATGACGTGACGGCGGTGATCGGGGAGATCGTCGACGACGGCGAGTTCCTGGAGGTCCATGAGGGGTGGGCGGGCAATGTGGTGTGTGCGCTGGCCCGTCTGGACGGCCGGGCGGTGGGCATTGTGGCCAGTCAGCCGCAGGTGCTGGCGGGGGTGCTGGACATGGAGGCGTCGCAGAAGGCGGCCGGGTTCGTGCAGTTGTGTGACGCGTTCAATGTGCCGATCGTGACGCTGGTGGATGTGCCGGGGTTCTTGCCGGGGGTGGACCAGGAGCACGGGGGGATCATCCGGCACGGTGCGAAGCTGCTGTATGCGTACTGCAATGCGACGGTGCCGCGGATCCAGGTGATTTTGCGCAAGGCGTACGGCGGCGCCTACATCGTGATGGATTCCCAGTCGATCGGCGCGGATCTGACGTATGCGTGGCCGTCGAACGAGATCGCGGTGATGGGTGCGGAGGGTGCGGCGGGGGTGATTTTCCGCCGGCAGATCGCCGAGGCGGACGATCCGGTGGCGATGCGGGAGCGGATGGTGAAGGAGTACACGGCCGAGTTGATGCACCCGTATTACGCCGTGGAGCGGGGGCTGGTGGACGATGTCATCGATCCGGCCGCCACGCGTGAGGTGCTTATTTCCTCGCTTGCGATGCTCCGCACGAAACATGCCGACCTGCCTTCCCGCAAGCACGGCAATCCGCCGCAGTAACGGAGCACCTTTTTCATGGCCAGACAGCAACGAGCGCTGCGTACCCGTGAGGCGCTGATCAATTCGGCGGCCGCGGTGTTCGACCGGGAGGGTTTCAGTGTGGCGTCGCTGCATGCGATCAGTTCCCTGGCCGGGGTGAGCAACGGGGCCCTGCATTTTCATTTCGCGAACAAGGCGGTCCTCGCGGACGCGGTGCAGGAGGCGGCCGCCGGGCGGCTGGCGGCGATCGGTGCGCTGCACGAGGGCCGTGCCGGGAACGCGCTCCAGCTGGTGGTGGACGCCTCGCACGAACTGGCGCGTGCGCTGGGCGCGGACGTGGTGCTGCGGGCCGGGTTCGAGCTCAGCCGCGGCCAGGTCCCGCACGGGCGGCCGCGTGATCTGCACCGGCAGTGGTACCTGTGGGTGGAGGCGTGCCTGAAGCGTGCCGAGGGCGAAGGCGTCCTGAACGCGGCGGTGCCCCGGCACGCGGCGTCCTCGGTGGTCGCGGCGACCACCGGGTTCGAGGTCCTGGCCCGGCGTGATCCGCAGTGGCTCTCCGCGCGGACCGTCACCCGGTTCTGGCAGCTGCTGCTGCCCCGCCTCGCCGACCCCGCCCTCCTGGGCACCCTCACCCCCGCCGGCACCCCCCGCCCCGACGCCGGCCCCGGCAACGGCGCCGGCCCCGGTGACGGCAACGGTGACGGTCCGGTTTCCGCCGCCGGTCCGGTTGCTGGTGCTGGTGCTGGTGCGGTGCCCGGGCCCCGTACGTCCGGCGGTCCGGCCGCCGCACCGTCCTCCGGGCCCACCGGCGGCGCCGCACACGGCGGCCCCGCCGGTCCCGCCCCGGGCACCCACGGGACGGGGGCCCACACCTAGGCAGTGGGCTGTCCTCGGCATGGCGGGGCGCTGACTGGCGTGGCGGCGGATACCGGGGCCGGCGCCCCGGCGGGCACGGAAACGCCCGGTACCTACCGGCACGCGGCGCACGGTCGGTTGCGCCGTCCCGGACGCAGAGGCGGTGGATCCGTTCCCGGGGGAAGTCTCCCCGCCGCACGGGGTGTCCGGTGAGCGCGCAGCGCGCAGCGCGCCGGGGCGCTGACGCGGCACGGGGCCTTTCGGCACACGGACATGAAGCCCCTCACGCCCTCCGTGCCCCGACGGCGACCGGCCGGCCGTGCGGGCGGGCGGGCGTGCGGGCGGCGGGCGGGTGTCTGCGGGATCGGCCCGGCCTGCCGGGGCGCAACCCCTGTACGCCGCCCGGGCGGTGCAGTCGTCCCGCCGGCCTCTAGGGTCGGCGGGATGACACCTGATGCCGGGGATGCGGTGGCGATGACGCGGGAGATGGCCGTGCGGATCCGTGCGTGGCGGGTCGAGGAGGGCTTGTCCTGGCGTGCCGTGGCCCGGGCGGCGTCCGGTCTGTGGGGCGGCGGGCACGGCAGCAACCAGCTCTACGGCGAGGACCTGTGCGTGGCCGCGGCGGAGGTGCTGGGGGAGGATCCCCGCAAGGAGCCGTGGAACTGACGCCTGCTTCGGCGGTGCCGCGCCGCGGGGTGGCCGGCCCTGCGCGGGCAGGCCCGGTCGCCGGTGCTCGGGCCGGCGGCCGGGCCTCCCTCTTTTTCGTCTCTTGCGTGTTGCGGCGGGCAGTCGTCGCCCCGTTGACGGGCTCCACGGGGCGGGGCCCTGCGCCGTGGAGCCCGTTCGGTGGATCGTCTGTGCGCTCCGGGAGGATCGGGCCGCAGGGAACAGGGACTTGGGGCCGGGGCTGGGGGTGTGGGTTGTCGAGTGGGCGGTGGCTGTCGTATGACGCGGGTTGTCTCACGCGGCTGGGTGCGGGCGGCGAGGTGGTGTCCGGGCTGGGTGGGCGAGGGCTGCCTGCCGACTGCTGCCGCATGTTTGTGCGCGACGCGGGGCGGGAGCTGGAAACCTGCGAGCTTCCCGCGGGCCGGGCCGCGTTCCTCGGCGCGTTCGAGGACGGTGCCCGCACGTACTGGCTGGTGATCGGCAGCGGTGAAGTCTGGATGGTCCGCGGTTGCGCGGGCGATGAGGAGCAGCAGTACGGGCTGGTCAACTCCTCTGTCACGGGTTTGCAGCAGGTTCTGTCGGTGTGGGAGGCGTTCGTCCGCTCGGCGAAGAGCGACACGGACGACGGCTACGACGACTATGCCGAAGGCGTGATCGAGCGGGCCCGGCAGAGCGACCCGCGTGCGTTCGAGGACGAGGACTCCTGGTGGTCACGCGTCTTCGAGGAGGCCGGGTTCGAGGTGTTGGTCCCGCAGGACGAGTAGGCCAGGACGCGGTGGCCACGGAGGCGGGCGGCCGGGACTGTCCCGTGCACGGCATCGGCCCGCCTGCCGTGTACGCGGCGTGGCCCGGTGATCCAGCCGGGCAGACCGGTGCCGCGGGGCAGACCGGTGCCGCGGGGCGGGGCGGGTGTCTCTGCGGACGGAGCGCGGGCCCTGCGGCCCTCCACCGCGCCCCGGCCCCCAGCCGGGCCCTGAGGGCGCCGGCGTGCCGTCGCCGCCCCCGGGCGCCCAGGAGGCGCACAGCGGTCCCGCAGACCCCGCCCAGGGCCCCGCACGGGGTCCAACTCCCCTGCCCGCGGCCCCGGATCGCCCTCCCGGCCGCGGACCCGGGCCGGGGGCCTGGGCCGGGGGCCCTGGGCCGTCGTAGAGCCGGCCCGGGGCCGGGCTCCGTCGCGGCATCCGGCCAAAGACCCCGGTCCCGCCGTGGAGGGCGGCCGTGGCGGGGGCGGGGTGCGGGCGTCGGCTGCGGGATGCCGCCCCGCCGCGGGGGCCGCGGGGCCGTGGGGGCCGCGGGGGCCGCGGGGGTCGTGGGGTCGCGGGGCTGTGGGGTTGGGGGCCGTTGCCTCTACCACGGAAACAGACCTTGTGGTCTTTTACTGTGTGAGGTATGTCCTGGTCTGTCATCAAACCGGCTCTGGTCCGAGGTTCGAGGCCGCGTGGGGGCGTCCTCCGGTGTGCCGCCGGCGCGGGCCGTGGCGGCTGGCTGGAGGATCACCGGAGCCGTGTCTGGGGGCGGGGCGGGGTTGCCGGGCCTCTGGTGCCGTGACCTGCGGGTATGTGCGGGCGGTGGGTGGTGGGCGGGTCCGTGCGGGGGTGGGGTGGGGTTTTCTGGTCGGCTCGAACCTGTCCCTTTCGCTTGACAAACCGACTGTGCTGTTTTTTTAATCGTATTCGAGTCGGAATCGTCGTGGGGTCGTCCGGTCACCCGGGTGGCAGTGGGCGCGGCGTCCACTCGTACACCGCCGGTATCCGAATCCAGGGGGAGAAGACAGTGGACATTGAAGTTCTGGGCGCGCTGTCCGTACGTGAGCACGGCATCTCGATCACCCCGACGGCGCCCAAGCCGCGGCAGGTGCTCGCGCTGCTCGCGTTGCATGCCGACCGGGTGGTCCAGGTGTCCTCCCTGATCGAGGAGTTGTGGGACGACGAGCCGCCGCGCAGTGCCCGTACCACGTTGCAGACCTATGTGCTGCAACTGCGTGAGCTGATCGGTGAGGCGCTGGCGAAGGCCGGTGAAAGGGACGTCACGGCCAAGGACATCGTGGTCACGCTGCCCGGTGGTTACCGGCTGAACACCCGGGGCGGGCGGGTCGATTTCCGCGAGTTCGAGCGGCAGGCCGGCGCGGGCTACCGGGCCATGGACGCCGAGGACTTCTCCGGCGGGGCGCGCCGGCTGCGTGAGGCGCTGTCGCTGTGGACGGGGCCCGCGCTCGCCGATGTGAGTGCCGGCGGCCGGATCGGGCTGGAGGCCAAGCGGCTGGAGGAGGCCCGGCTGTGCGCGCTCGACCAGCGGATCGAGGCCGATCTGCGTCTGGGCCGTCACCGCGAGCTGCTGTCGGAGCTGACCGTGCTCGTCAACCGGCACCGGATGCACGAGAGCCTGCACGGCCAGTTCATGGTGGCCCTGCACCGCTCCGGACGGCGCGGTGAGGCGCTCAGCGTCTACCAGCGGCTGCGGACCACCCTCGTACGCGAACTGGGCCTGGAGCCCTCGGCGATGCTCAGCCGCCTACAGCGGTCCATCCTCACCGCCCACCCTGAGACCACCGCCACCCGCGGCCCCGAAACCACCGGACAGGCCGTCGCCCGGGTCGGCTGACCCCACGGCCGGCAGGCAGCTGTGCGGCAGCCGCACCGGGGAAGCGGGGGAGCGGGGGAGCGGGGGAGTTCTCCGCGAGGGGCGCTGCGAGGGGCGCTGCGAGGGGTGTGAGGGCTTGCCGGCGGGAAGGCCCGCCCGGGGCGCGGGGGCCCTGCGGGCGGGAAGGCGGGAAGCACTGCCGGGGGCAGTGCGGTACCCGGGGGCCGCCGGTGGTGGGCGGTGCTGTCCTCGGGGGGTGCGGACTGCTGCGCATGCGGGTCCGCTCTGCGGACAGGGGGCAGGTCCTCAGGAGTCGTGTGCGGTGAGGCCGAATCCCTCGGGAAAGCCCTCCAGGAATGCGCGACGCGACAAGTCCGTCTCCTCCGCGGCCATCGAAGCGATCAGCTCGACGAACTCGGTCCGCTGGTCATCCGACAGCTGTGCCACCAGATGGGCCACCCCCTCCAGGACCCTGACCGCGTCATCGGGGTCCATCCGGTCGTCCCCGCACTCCTCGACGAACCGGAGAACATCGACCAACGCCTGCGCCAGAGCACGGGTCAGCGACGCATACACGGACATCGGGAAAACCTCCCACCGGGCGGCCGACAGAGCCAGGCCATCCCAGCACACACCCCCCGGGCAGGCGTCGTGGAGTGCTTTTGCCGGCGCCGCCCTCCAGGGCCGCGCCGCGCCGTGCCACAAGGCCCGTGTCCCGCGCAGGAGTTCGGCCGCCTCGCCGGGGCCGTGTACGGCGGCGCTACGGCCCCGAGCGGCCGGCCGGCGGAACAGGTGCGGCGTCCGTCGCCGCCCGGCCCGCCCGCGCCACGAGCACGCCCGGCAGCGCCCCGTGCGTTCGTCGTGGGACTCGACGGGAACCGGGAATGCGGGACTGCGTCTCTTCCTCAAAGGTCACTCGAAAGCGGCCCGGGAAACAACCCGCTTCCCCCCTTCTCTGTCTCTTTGCGTCTTTGCGGAAAGAGACTTCAGGGGTGTTGCTGCCGTCCGGCCCTTCTTCCGGCCGCAATTGATACCGGCAGACGCGCGTGTACGGGGTTTCCGGTGACTGGACCACAGAGCGGTCCGCGTGCGGGCGGGGGATGTGCGAGTGCGGCTCCAGTGCGGTTCCGTGTCCTCTTGAGGCCGGCTATTTCATGGGGCGGGCGCCCAGTTCCGGGAAACCGACGTCGGTGCCGCGCCGCTGCCAGGCACAGACCCGTTCCACCGCACGGATCAACTCCGTCGCACCGGCCGGGTCCTCGGCATCCCCTCCGGGCCGGCAGGCAGGACCCGCACCCGCACCCGCACCCGTGTCCGCACCCGTGTCCGCACCCGCGTCCGCGCCTGCGCCTGCGTCCAGTCGGCGCAGCAGCTGCCGCATCAGCGGATCCGCACCCCCCGGCGCCGTCCCGCCCGCCTGCGCCCGCCTGGCCGACCAGCCCCCGCCCGCCGCGCCTTCGGACACCGCCGTGCCCTCACAGGCCCCCGTGTCCGTGCTCTCCGGGCTCTCCGGGCTCCCGTGCGCCGGCGCCGTGGGCCCGGCCGGCGTGTCCTCGGCCGCGGCGCCGGGCCCGGCCGCCGTCTTCTGGGCCCGCGTGCTCTGGGCCCGCGTGTCCTGGGCCCGCGTGTTCGGGGCCGTGGTGTTTTCGGGTGGGGTGGCTGTGCCGTGTGGTCCGTTGTTTCTGATGGCCTCCATGACGCGGAAAGCTAACAGCGTGAACACGGCGGGAAAAGACCCCCGTAATACACGCCCGTACCGTCAACGGCATGTCAGAACAGTGCCGGGGAAAGCGGAACGAGCCCCTACGCGAAGGCGGCTCGACAACAACTAGAGAATTCCCGACGGGTGGAACGCGCCGGGATACGGTGCGCCTCGTGCATACGTCGCGGGGCAGGGACACGCTCGTCCCGTGTGGCGCAATATCGACGAACCTCGGGCACCGATTCGTACACCGTTCGGACGCCGAGTCCAGCCGTCGAGGTACGGGGAGGGGAAAATCATGAAGATCTGTGTTCTGGGTCCACTGAGCGCCGAGGTCAACGGGATGTCGATCGTTCCGACGGCCGGCAAGCCGCGGCAGATCCTGGCGCTGCTGGCCCTGTACCCGGGCCGGGTCATGCCCGTGCCCACCCTCATGGAGGAGATCTGGGGCACCGAGCTTCCGCAGTCCGCCCTGACCACCCTTCAGACCTACATCCTGCAACTGCGGCGCCGGCTCGGCACGGCCATGGGGCCGGGCACGCCCGGCACCGCGAAGGACGTCCTGGCCACCCGGCACGGCGGATACCTGCTCCAGATACCCCCGGAGGCCGTCGACGTCCACGCCTACGAGCATCTGGTCACCGCCGGCCAGCAGGCCTTCGAGGACGGCGACGACGAGGTCGCCGCCCGCTCCTACCGCCGGGCCCTGGACCTGTGGCAGGGCTCCGCCCTGGTCGACGTACGGGTGGGACCGGTACTGGAGATCGAGGCGATGCGGCTGGAGGAGAGCCGGCTCGTCACCCGCGAACGCCGCATCGACGCCGACCTGCGCACCGGCCGGCACGCCGAGGTCACCGCCGAGCTGATGGACCTGATCGCCCGTCACCCCGAACACGAGGGACTGCACTCGCAGGCCATGGTGGCGCTGTACCGCTCGGGCCGCCAGGCCGGCGCACTGGAGGTCTTCCACCGGCTGCGCCGCCGCCTGGTCGACGAGCTGGGCGTCGAGCCCTCGCCGCAGTTGCAGCGGCTGCACCAGGCGATGCTCGCCGTCGACCCGCAGCTCGACGTGGTGTCCGGGCCGCGCCGCTCCTCCACCTTCGACCTCTACGCCGCCTGAACGCGCCGCCGCTTCATACGGGCCGCTTCATACGGGCCGCTTCATACGGGCCGGTTTCGTGCGGGCCGGGTTCGTGCGGAGCGGTGCTGTAGGCGGCGGACCAGGCCGGCCTCGGTTTCGGTGAGGTGGGCATCGGTCAGCCGCCGCTCGGTGGCGGCGGGCAGGCCGGCCCGCCAGTCGGCCTCGCAGGTGGCGGTCATGGCGTGGGCGTACACGCTCACCGATCCGGATCCCGCCGTACCCGCGCACGAGGTCCTCGTCGTGTGCGCCGAGGCATCGGGCACGGTGAGTTGGTGGCTGCACACCTGGGCAGCGACGCCCGGAGCGGTGGCCGGCCGGCACCTGGCCGACGCGGCGGCCCGGTGGGAGTACGACCTGCTCGGTGACCAACTGCCCTGGAGCGCCTGGGAGAACGAGCAGGAGATGCATGCCGAGCCGACCGCCTGGCTGCTCCGCCATGCTCCGGCCCGCCTCAGTGCGGTGGGGGCGTCCGGGGAACTGCTGCACCGGATAGGGCTGCTCGGCCTCACCGGCCCCGACCGGTGGGAGGACCCGCACTGGCCCGGCCACCGCTACTGACCACCTGCCCACCGGCTCACTGCCCCCGCGCCCGTCCCCTTGCCGCCCGCCGCGCCGCCTCCCCGAGCGGCACCCCCGCGACCTGCCACCGCACCCACGGCATCCGCTACTTCCACCGTTGCTACTCGATCGGCGGCGACACCCTGTCAAGGCATCGGCTGGGGCGGACGCCCACTCAGCACAGCGGCCTGACCCAACTGATGTTGCTGTCCGGTTGGTCTCTAATCGTCGAACTCGAAGCCCGAACTCTCCGCCCGGGCGATGATGTCGCGGACTGCCTCGGGGCTCGTGACGACTGATTCAACGGCCGTCTTGAGAAGCGCGAGGTCGCTCGGACTCCCGACCGCGCAGAACATGCCGGCCTCGCTGTCGAAGTCGATGCGCTCGGCGATGTCTGGCCAGGCAAACCGCACGAGACCTTCCCAGAAGTATCCGTTCGGCTCGTGTCCCGCATCGGCCACTGCTGCATCAGCAACCAGGCCACCGACATCCAACGTTAGCGAGTGTTCGCCGTCGAAGTCATGAAGCTTGATGGTCACGGCCGCGATCCTCTCACGCCTGGCCCACAGCCATCCGCTCCCTCCATGGGCTCATCCGCTCCCGACTCCGGTGAACCTTCCCGGTCACAGCACCAGACCGGCAGACCGGCAGGGCCGGCAGGCCGGCTGTCTCGACTCGGCAGCGCGAGCCGCGGGTGCAGCCGGGCCCGCCCTGGGGCAGGCCGGCCGCCCCCGGTTCTCTTAGGTATCGGGTTCCTGATCAGAGTTTCCGTGACCGGACCACTCCGAGAGGGCACGGGAAGAAAGCAGTCGGCCGCGGCCCGGTGGCACCGCTACGCTGCGCGGATGGACGGGGAAGACGAGCCGGTCGATGCCTTCGGCCTCTTCGTGGCCTTGCGTGACCACGAAGGCCCGGACGCCTTCGGGGCGGTGGTGACGCCGTGGCTCGCACGAGCCGTGGCCGGCTACCGGGACCGGCTGGCGAAGGCCGCCACGTCGTTGTGCCGTGAGGACTTCGAGCCGCCCGCCGCTCTTCGCGGGGAAATGAGCTGGGAGCTCTACGCTCTCAGCCGGGTCAGTGACGTGCTGCTGCTGTCCCACCAGCCGCCCTACGAGGCCGGCGGGGAGGCGCCCTGGGCGCACCGGCTGCACCCGCTCGATCAGTGGCCGGCGCTCGGCCTGGGGCAGTACCTGCACCTGTTCACCGCTTTGGGACTGGTGCCGTTCCAGGAGACGGAATCGTTCGACCCCTTCCTCCACGAGATCGTGGAGGTCGAGCAGACCCAGGACCCGCAGGAGCCCATCCGGGTCACGGAGGTGGTCTGGCCGGGACTGTGGCTGGGGCCGCTGCTGTTCAGCCGTGCGGGAGTGCGCGTCCGCGCCGGCGCACGGCACGCGGAACGCGGCAGGGCCGACCGTTCCCCGCTCTACTGGACCTTCCTGCGCCGTCACCGGCCGACGGTGGACCAGTCGCACGGATGGGGCAGCCACGCGCAGTGGCGCACCGAATTGCGCCTGGACTACCGGACACCGACGGGCAGGCGCATCAACGCCGACGGCCACCTGGACATCGACACGGCCGACGGCGACCCCAGCCCCGCCGAGGCACCGCTGACACCGGCCGAGCGCCGTGAACTGCTCCGCAACCGCTGCCTGCTGCGCACACCCGCATACACGGCGCCGCCCTCGGACGCAGGCTGGGAGAGTGACCTCTACCCCTTTGACTGGCGGCTGCGCTTCGGCGGGGAACCCGGTCGCGCGGGCCCGTAGGAGCGGCCGGAGCGGACCCGCGCCCGCAACGGACGTATCCGCGGCCCGGCAGCGGGGCCGGCCGGGGGTTCATCGGGCGAGGTCGAGTTCCTTCAGCAGGGTGCGTTCCAAAGCGGTCAGGGGGCGGTTGGGGCACAGGCGTTCGGGGTGGCCGGGCGGTGGTGCGTCAAGGACGGCGGCGGCGTGGATGGCCTCGCCGGTGATCTGGTACGAGCCCGCCGCGACCAGGCCCCGCCAGAACCAGCCGGCCAGAGCGCGGACGAGGCGCCGTATGCGCCGGACGCGGGAAACCCCCATCGGCACTCCCTCATGAGTCTCGGATCCCGGATCCCGGGTCAAGGATCCCGGGCTGTGGGTTGTGGGCTGCTTCTGTCGTGCCGTCAGGCTGGGGCGGGGGGCTCGTGAACGGCATGACGTTCGCTCGAGTGCCGCCCCAAGCAGGCCGGACCCGCCCCCCCGTTTGCCGCCCGCGTGTGCGCAGTACGCCGCGCCCCCGGCTACGGACGGGCGGCCGCGTCCCGGTCGGGGCCGTGCCGCGCCGCGGTGGAGTACGGGTGGCGCGCGGCGGGCGCGGGGGCGGCGTGCTGCGCATTTGAGCGGTTCTCCAGGCGTGGGCGAGCGGGCCTCCACCCGATCAGGACACAGTCCATGGCGTGCCTGTACGGGCCGGCAGGTTACGGCGTCCCGTGACCGTCCGGCCGGCCCGCCAGAGGTCCGAGACGAGAGGGGTGTGACGTATGTACCTCGCGCCTGTGCACCGTATGGCCCAGCACGCCGAGGTGAACGCCCCGGCCGGTGTGCTCTACGGCCTGATCGCCGACGCGCTGCGCTGGCCGGTGTTCCTGCCGCCCACCGTCCACGTCGAGCAGCTGGAGTTCGACGGCGCGTCGGAACGGCTGCGGATGTGGGTGACGGCCAACGGCGAGATCCGCTCCTGGACCACACGCCGCCTGCTCGACCCCGTCGCGCACCGGATCGAGTTCCGCCAGGAGGTCCTGCCCCGCCCGGTCAGCGCGATGGGCGGCAGCTGGGTCGTCGAACCACGCGGCCCCGAACGCTCCCTGGTGACCCTCAGCAACGATTTCGCCGTCGACGGCAACGCCCGCGCCGACGTCGACTGGGTCCGGCGGGCCACCACCGCCAACAGCCGCGCCGGCCTGGACAACCTCAAACAGCTCGCCGAACGCTGGCAGCGCCTGGACGACCTCGTCCTCAGCTTCGAGGACACCGCCCGTATCGACGCGCCCGTCGAGCCGGTCTACGCGTTCCTGCACCGCTTCGGCGACCGCGGCGACGCCGTGCCCGGTGCCACCGGCATCGACATCACCGAACACGGGCCCGGCGTACAGATCATGACCGTGCGCCGGCCCGGCCCCGACGGCACCGAACGCACCACCGAATCCGTACGGATCGGGTTCCCGCACGCCGCGCGCATCGTCTACAAGGAGATCCGCGACAGCGCCGTACCCGCCCTGCTGTCCGCCCACACGGGGGAGTGGTCGGTCGAACCCGACGTCCACGGCACCGGCGTCACCGTCGTCGCCCGCCACCACGCGGTACTCGACGAGGACGGCGTACGGCGCCGCTACGGCCTGGGCCCCGACGCGGTACGCACCGCACGCGAGGAACTGCGCACCCGCCTGGGCCACGAGAGCGCCGTCGCCCTGCGCCTGGCCCGCGAACACGCCGAGCACGCCGAGCACGCGATGGCCCGCGGAGCCTGAACCCCCCGCCCGCCCGTCCGCCGGCCCATCCGGACCCCGGCCGCCCCCTCCCCGGGCCCCGCGACCGGCGGGCCCGGGCCCCGGGGCCCGAGGCGGGTGCCCCGGGTCCTGAGGCGGGTCCGCCGGTCTTCCCTGCCGGGCGTGCCGCCCCCGGGATCCCCACCCCGCCGGGCGGCACGCCCTCCCCCCCCCGGAAAGCCTCCGCCCCCCGCACCAACCAACCGCCAACCGCCCCCGTCCCGTCCGCCCGCCTCGTCCGCACCGCCTGCCCGTCCGCGAACACCGGACGTCCTGAAGCCGGAGGTTCCACGTGAACGACAGCCTGACCGCGGGCGCCGCCGACCTGTCCGCGCCCGGGGGACGCCCCACCACCGGCCCCACCACCGGCCCCACCACCTCTCCTCTCTCCGTCCTCACCCCGCCCGCCGGGGGCGGGGCCGTGCGGGCGCGGTTTGTCGAGGAGCTGCTGGGTGATCCCTTCGCGGCCGCCAACCCGCATGGCCAGCACGCCCTGCTCGCCGCCGACGAACGGCGCGAGGTGCCCGCGGCCACCGAGGAACTCCTGCACCGCTACGGGCTGGGCGCCGAGTTCGTGCCCGCCGCCCTGGGCGGGCGCCTGACCGGCGTCGAAGCCCTCGCCCAGGTCCTGCGGCCCCTGCTGCGCCGCGACGTGGCGCTGGGCTTCGGCGCCGGGATGACCGCCCTGTTCGCCGCGTCCGTGGTGTGGACGGCCGGCACCGCACAGCAGCGCCGCGACACCGCCCGGCTCCTCCTCGGGGGCGGCCGGATCACCATCCTGCACCGCGAGTTCGCCCACGCCAACGCCATCCTGCGCGGCGAGTACACCGCCCGCCCCGCCCCCGGCGGCGGCCACATCCTCGACGGCCGCAAAGAAGTCGTCATCAACGCCGACCGCGCCGACGCCTTCGTCGCCTACGTCCGCACCGCCCCCGGCGAAGGCCCCGACAGCCACTCCGTGTTCCTCCTGGACACCGGCCGGCTGCCCGCGAAAGCCCTGCGCCGGCTGCCCCGCGCCCGCACCCACGGCATGCGCGGCGCCCACTACGCCGGACTCGAACTCCTGCACTGCCCCGTCCCCGCCGAAGCCCTTGTCGGCGCCGTCGGCGACGGCGTCCCGCTCGCCCTGCGCACCTTCCAGGTCAGCCGCGCCCTGGTCTCCGGCGGCGCCCTGGTCGCCGGCATGGACAGCGCCCTGCGCTACGCCGTGCGCGCGGTCGCCGAGTCCCGCCGCGGCGTCGTCCTGCGCGGACGCCGGGCCCGCGTCCTGGCCGGCGTCTTCGCCGACCTGCTGGCCTGCGACAGCCTCGCCGTCACCGGCCTGCGGCTGCTGGACCTGGCCCCCGAACACGCCCTGATCCCCTCCGCC
Organism: Streptomyces sp. NPDC088387; assembly: GCF_044753385.1. Classification (NCBI taxonomy): domain Bacteria; kingdom Bacillati; phylum Actinomycetota; class Actinomycetes; order Kitasatosporales; family Streptomycetaceae; genus Streptomyces; species Streptomyces sp. NPDC088387. The sequence goes on along the minus strand of NZ_JBIVNC010000018.1, from coordinate 162,463 downwards.
GCCGTCAAGTACGCCGTCTCCGCACTCCTGCACGAGGACCTCGACGAACTCGCCGCCGTCCTGGGCGCCCGCGGCTACGACCGCGGCCCCGCCTACGGCGGATTCCAAAAACTCGTCCGCGACCTGCCCGTGGCCGGCCTCGGCCACGCCGGCACCGCCGACACCCAGGCCGTCCTCGTCCCCCACCTGCGCAGCCTCGCCGCGGCCGGCGCCGGCTGGCGCGACGGACCCGGACACGAAGCACCCGCCGCCCTGTTCACCCCCGCCACCCACACCAGCGGAACGGGAACGGGAACGGGGTCGGGGGTGGGGGGGCTGGACTTCCGGCGGCTGGACGCCGAACCCCGCGACGCCGGCGCCGGCTGCGACGGACTGCTCGCCGTCCTCCTGGGCGCCGCCGCCCGCCTGGACGGCCAACGCCACCACGGGCCCCGCTGGGCAGCCCTCGCCGACCTGGCCGCCGCCTTCGCCACCGAAGTCCACCACCTCGCCGAACGCTGCGCCGCCCTCACCTCGCGCCCCGCCACCACCGCCCCCGCCGCCTACGTCCTCGTCGACCGCTACTGCCTGCTCCTGGCCGCCGCCTCCTGCCTCGCCGTCCGCGAGAACGCCCGCCCCCACACCCCCGAAGGCGCCCTGCTCGCCGCCCCCGACTGGGCGCTGCTGGCCCTGACCCGCTTCGGCCGCCGCCTGGGCCTGGACGTGCCCGCCCCGCCCGACGGCGTCACCCAGGACCTCGCCGCCGGCCTCGTCGAGCGCTACCGAAACGGCTACAGCTTCGACCTGTACGGGATGCGCCTCGCATGACAACCGCCCCCCGCAGAAACGGTTTTGCGCACCGGGCGCGGCCCATAGCCCCGCCCGGGGCCGGGCCGGCCGACGAACCCAAGGAGGCGAACGCCGTGCACCACAGCGAGCCCACCGCCGCGCCCCGCGAGGAGGGGCGGGCCACCGACGACCTCGACGCCCGGGACGTGGCCGGGGTCCTGGACGGCCTGCACCGGCTCAGCGCCCTGGGCACGGTCGCCACCGCCCAGGGCAGTGCGATCGCCCCGCCGGTGCACATCCCCCGCCCCGACAGCTCCTGGCTGCGGATCCGGGAGGACCTCCTGGACCGCGGGGCGGCGATGGCGTACGCGACCTGGACCGAATGGCTGCCCGCGGTCCTGACCACCCCCCGGCTGCGGGCCCTGCTCGGCCGGGACTTCGCCCGCTACACCGCCACCCAGGACCCGGCGGTGCGCTGCCGGTTCGCCGCGTCCCGGCTGCTCATCAAGTACACGGCCGCCGCCGCGCTGGGCATCGCGCCCGAAGACCTCGACATCGCCTACCGGCTCGGCGGACGCCCCTATCTGCGCGGCCTGGACCAGGTCGAGGTGGGTCTGAGCCACACCGGTGAACTCATGGCCGTCGCGATCAGCCGGATCGGACGGATCGGCCTGGACGCCGAACGCGCCGACCGCCGTTTCGACCTCTCCGTCATGCGCACCCAGATGTGCACCCCCGCCGAGGCCGCCGCCCTCGACGCCCTGCCCGAGGACCAGCGGGCCGCGAGCGTCCTGCGGCTGTGGACCCTGAAAGAGGCCTACACCAAGGCACTGGGGCAGGGCATGCGGCTGCCCTTCACCGAGTTCGGCTTCGACCTCGCGCTGGGGGGACTGCGCACCCCCGACGGCGGCGCCGCCCTCGGCGACGAATGGGCCTTCGCCACCCACCCCGTCCTGGGCCGCTACCTGATCAGCGCCGCCTGCCACGACATGGGCCTCGACCCGGCCGGCGACACCTCGGTGGACACCATGCTCGACCGCCGCCTGCTGACCGCGATGACACCCCCCGGCGAACAGCGGCCGGACGTCGTCGACATCTGACACCGGCCCACCCCAACACCCGGCACCGGCGCCCCTGCCCGACACACACGAGCACCCGCCCGGCCAACCCGGCACCCCGCCCCGGACACCAGGACACCAGGACGCGCGGGCACCAGGACGTCAGGGCGCGCGGGCGCCAGGACGTCAGGGCGCGCGGGCGCCGGGGCGCCGGGCAAGACGGGACCGGCAACAGGGCCGGCAACGGCGGCCGGGGGAGAAGCCCGGGGCCGGGGGAGGAGCCCGGGCGCCGGCGGAGAGGTCCGGGCCGGGGGAGAGGTCCGGGCCGGGCCGGGGGGTGGGTTCAGGGGCGGGTGGGTGGGGTGCCCTCGGTGAACAGGACGTGGAAGGACAGGGTGTCCAGCCGCCAGCCCTCGCCGGTGCGCCGGGCGCTGCCGGTGGCGAGGGTGCCCGCCCGGAACAGCGGCGGCCCGTCGGCGCCGGGATGGTGGACATGGGTGGTGAGGACCTGCGCCCGGAACCGGGCGTGCCCGCCCGCCACCTCCACCACGGGCGGCGAGCCCAGATGCTGGGTCGCCGCGAACGACGCCAGCGAGGCCCGGTGCCACGCGGCGAGCCCGGCCCGCCCCTCGTGGCGGCTCATCGGGAAGGTGACGACCGCGTCGCCGGTGAACAGGCTCCGCGCCCACGCGTCGTCGAGTTCCCCGTCGTCGAGCGCGATCAGATAACGGCCCAGGAGTTCCGCGACCAGGACCGCTTCAGTGGATTCGGCGGATTCGGCGGCCGGGTGTGCGGCCGCACGCACATGGTTGGAAGTCACCGCCCGAGCATGGCGCCGCCCGTACTTCCGCGACCAGATCCCTGCCAGAGATCTGACATTACCGCCAGAGTTCTGTAACGGATTGTCAAAGGCCTGTACAGCAGTCGCTTTACCGTTCACTCATGGCCCGGCAATACTCGTCAAACACCAGTCGGAAGAGGGCAGATGAATACCTTTGACGCGGACGTGATCATAGTAGGAGCAGGTCCCACCGGACTTATGCTCGCGGGCGAGTTGAGTCTCCATGGAGTCTCCGCCCTGGTTGTCGACCGGCTTGCCGAGCCCATCCGGGAATCCCGCGCACTCGGTTTCTCCGCGCGCACGATCGAGGAATTCGCGCAGCGCGGACTGCTTTCCCGGCTCGGTGACGTCGATGTCATTCCGTTCGGGCATTTCGGTGGAGTCCCGCTCGACTACCGCATTGTCGAGGGCGGTTCCTACGGAGCCCGCGGTATTCCCCAGTCCCGTACCGAGGCCATGCTCGCCGGCTGGATCGCCGAGCGCGGGGTGCGCGTGCGCCGCGGGGTCGAGGTCACCGGCATCACCCAGGACGAGAACGGCGTCGACGTCCACACCCACGACGGCAGCCTGCGCGGGCGCTACGTCGTCGGCTGCGACGGGGCCCGCAGCGTCGTACGCACCGGCGCCGGCATCGACTTCCCCGGCACCGCGCCCACCGTCGAGCTGCGCTTCGCCGACATCACCGGCGTAGCGCTGCGGCCGCGGTTCAGCGGCGAGCCGGTGCCCGGCGGCATGGTGATGGTGCTGCCGCTGGGCCCGGACATGAGCCGGGTCATCTACTACGACCGCGCCCAGCCGCTGCGCACCGCCGGCGAGCCGATCACCTTCGCCGAGGTCGCCGAGGCCTTCGAACGCCTCTCCGGCGAGGACATCAGCGCCGCGACACCGCGGTGGGTGTCCTCCACCACCGACGTCAGCCGGCAGGCCGCCCAGTACCGCAGCGGCCGGGTCTTCGTCGCCGGGGACGCCGCCCACATCCACCTGCCGATCGGCGCGCAGGGCATGAGCGCCGGCATCCAGGACGCCGTCAACCTCGGCTGGAAACTCGCCCTGGACATCAACGGCCGGGCCCCCGAAGGCCTGCTGGACACCTACCACGGTGAACGCCACCCGGTCGGCGCCCGCATCCTCGCCAACACCCTCGCCCAGCGCACCCTCTACCTCGGCGGCGAGGAGGCCGGCCCGCTGCGGGAGGTCTTCACCGAACTGGTCGCCGGCAACCAGGACGTACAGCGCCACCTCGTGGGCATGGTCACCGGCCTGGACATCCGCCACGACGTCGGCGCGGACGGCCACCCGCTGCTCGGCCGGCGCCTCGCCGACCGCGAGATCACCCGCGACGGGAACAAGCAGAGCGTCATCGGCCTGCTCGCCGCCGGCCGCGGACTGCTCCTCGACCTCACCGGCAGCAGCGCACTGCGGCAGGCGGGCGCCGGCTGGTCGGACCGGGTCGACACCGTCACCGTGCAGGACCCCGACGGCGAGAGCGGCCTCGACGCGCTCCTCGTACGGCCCGACGGCTACATCGCCTGGGTCGGCGGCCCCGGTGAGGGCCCCGGCGCCGGCACCGCCGGCATCGCGCTCACCGACGCGCTCGCCCGCTGGTTCGGCCCCGCCACCTGACCGGCACCCCGCCGGCACCCGCTGTTGCGGGCCTGCGCCCCGTCCACGCCCGTTCGTTCACCCTTCCAGGAAGCGAAAAGAGACCATGCCGAGCATCTCCACCGAGGACAACTACCTGACCGTCCTCAACCTGTTCACCACCGACACCCCCGAAAACCAGGACCAGCTGCTCACCGAGATGCAGAAGATCGTCGACGCGGCCGCCTACGAGGGGTGGATCTCCTCCACCGTGCACGCCGGGCAGGACAGCCCCGGCACCGCCAACCTGATCCAGTGGCGCAGCGGCGAGGACCTGCAAAAGCGGTACTCCGGCGAGGAGTTCAAGCACCGCACACTGCCCGTCTTCCGTGAGATCACCACCGCGATCCGGCTGCTCCAGAACGAGATCGTCTTCAGCCAGAGCCGGCCCGGCCTGGACGGTGTGAAGGTCTCCCCGCAGCGCGACGACTACACCGCCATCGAGGTCTACCAGGTCGCCGACGCCGACCAGGCCGAACTGCTCACCCTGCTCGGCCAGGGCCAGGACTGGCTCGTCAACGTGCCCGGCTACCGCTCCCACAGCGTCTTCCGCGGCCTGCGCGCCATGTTCGTCGAGGGCGCCTTCGCCGTCGTCTACTCCCAGTGGGACAGCAAGGAGAGCTACGACGCCTTCCGCGCCCTGCCCCACGAGGACAAGCCCAAGCCGCGCCGCGTCAACGACGAGCGCATCGACGCCCTGAAGACGGCCAGCGACTCCAACACCTACCGCGTGGTCCACACCCGCGCCGCCGGCGAATAACCCACCCACCCCGAACCCGAACCCGGGCAGGGCGGGGCAGGGCAGGGCGGGGCAGGGTCGGGCCGGCTCCGGCAGCGCGGCCCGCAGCGCCGCACACCGGCCCTGCGGGCTACGTCCGGCCCTGCGGCCGCACACCGGCCCGCCGGGCCCCGGCCGCCACACCGGCACGCCCCGCACGCACCGACCTGCACCGCCAGACACCGGCCCGCCCGGTCCGCACCGGTCCGCCCGGCACGCGCCGACCTGCACCGCCAGACACCGGCCCGCCCGGTCCGCACCGGTCCGCCCGGCACGCGCCGACCTGCACCGCCAGACACCGGCCCGCACCGGTCCACCCGGCCCGCACCGGTCCGCCCCCGGTCCGCCCGGGTGCCGGGCCCGCCGGGCGCCGGACCCTGAGACGCCAAGGAGTGAGAGACCTATGCACAGCACGCTGATCGTGGCCCGTATGGCGCCCGGTGCGAGCACGGACGTCGCCAAGCTGTTCGCCGCCTTCGACGAGACCGACATGCCGCACCGCATGGGCACCCGCCGGCGCCAGCTGTTCGCCTTCAACGGCCTGTACTTCCACCTCCAGGACTTCGACGAGGACAACGGCGGCGAACTGATCCAGGCCGCCAAGGACGACCCGCGTTTCCGGCGGATCAGTGACGACCTCACCCCGTTCATCGACCCCTACGACCCGGCCACCTGGCGCTCCCCGGCCGACGCGATGGCCCGCCGCTTCTACCGCTGGCAGGCCCCGCCCGCCTGACCCCGAACGCCTTTCCTCCCTTTCGTCCCCGGCGTCCGGCCGGGGGGCAACGCACCGATCAGCCGGGGGCCCACGGCCCCGAGACCGAAGGAATCACCCATGGCCAGCAGCCAGTTCACCCTCGACGACCTCAGGCGGATCCTGATCGAGGCCGCGGGCGCGGACGAGAACGTCGACCTCGCCGGCGACATCCTGGACACCACGTTCGAGGTGCTCGGTTATGAGTCCATCGCCCTGCTGGAGACCGGCGGGCGCATCGAACGCGAGTACGCCATCGTCCTGGACGACGACGACCTCAGCGACGAGATCACCCCCGGCGACCTGATCGACGCCGTCAACGCCCAGCTCTCCCAGACCCAGACCCAGACCCAGAACCCGTCCCCGTCTTCCGCGGCCGCCTGACAGGAGCACACCCTCATGCCCGACACCATCCGTAGGGTGGCCCTGGTCACCGGCGCGACCAGCGGCATCGGCCTGGAAGTCGCCCGCCTGCTGGCCCAGCAGGGCCACCAGGTGTTCATCGGCGCCCGCAACGCCGAGAACGTCTCCCGCACCGCCAAGACACTGCGCGAGGAGGGCCTGGACGTCGACGGGCAGCAGCTCGACGTCCGCGACACCGACTCCGTACGGGAGTTCGTGCGCGCCGCCGTCGACGTGTTCGGCTCCGTCGACGTCCTGGTCAACAACGCCGGCCGCTCCGGCGGCGGCCCCACCGCCGACCTCACCGACGAACTGTGGAACGACGTCGTCGACACCAACCTCAACAGCGTCTTCCGTATGACCCGCGAGGTCCTGACCACCGGCGGCATGCGCGCCAAGGACCGCGGCCGGATCATCAACATCGCCTCCACCGCCGGCAAGCAGGGCGTCGTCCTCGGCGCCCCCTACTCGGCGTCCAAGCACGGCGTCGTCGGCTTCACCAAGGCGCTCGGCAACGAACTCGCCCCCACCGGCATCACCGTCAACGCGGTCTGCCCCGGCTACGTCGAGACCCCCATGGCCGAACGGGTCCGCCAGGGCTACGCCGCCGCCTACGACACCACCGAGTCCGAGATCCTCAAGAAGTTCCAGGCGAAGATCCCCCTCGGCCGCTACTCCACCCCCCAGGAAGTCGCCGGCCTGGTCGGCTACCTGGCCTCCGACCCCGCCGCGTCCATCACCTCCCAGGCCCTCAACGTCTGCGGCGGACTCGGCAACTTCTGAGCTCCGCCCCGCCCTCAACCCGCGTACCGAGGAGAGCCCCGATGACGACTCGTGAGGTCGAGCACGAGATCACGATCAGCGCACCCGCAGCCGCCGTCTACCGTCTCCTCGCCGAGGTGACCAACTGGCCGCTCATCTTCCCGCCGACCATCCACGTCGACCGGCAGGAAGCGGCCGGCAACGAGGAACGCATCCGGATCTGGGCCACCGCCAACGGCGAACCCAAGACCTGGACCTCCCACCGCACCCTCGACGCCGCCGCCCGGCGCATCACCTTCCGCCAGGAAGTACCCGCGCCGCCGGTCGCCGCCATGAGCGGCACCTGGATCGTCGAGGACGCCGGCCACGACAGCGCCCGGGTACGGCTGCTGCACGACTACCGGGCCGTCGGCGACGACCCCCACGACCTGCTGTGGATCGAGCGGGCCGTCGACAAGAACAGCACCGCCGAACTCGCCGCCCTCAAGGACAACGTCGAACGCGTGCACCGCGCCGACACCGAGGACCTGACGTTCTCCTTCACCGACACCGTCACGATCGACGGAGCCGCCAAGGACGCCTTCGACTTCGTCAACGAGGCCGGCCGGTGGAGCGAACGCCTCCCGCACGTGGCCCGCGTCCGCTTCACCGAGGACACCCCCGGCCTCCAGGAACTGGAGATGGACACCCGCGCCAAGGACGGCTCCACCCACACCACCAAGTCCTACCGCGTCGTCACCAGCCCCACCCGCATCGCCTACAAGCAGGTCACCCTGCCCGCCCTGATGACCCTGCACACCGGCGTGTGGACGTTCGAGGAGACCAACACCGGTGCCAGCGCCTCCTCCCAGCACACCGTCACCCTCAACACCGCCAACATCACCGCGGTTCTGGGCCCGCAGGCCACCGTCGCCGACGCCCGCGCCTACGTCCACGGCGCACTGAGCACCAACAGCCTCGCCACCCTCGGCCACGCCAAGGCCTACGCGGAGCGGAACCGCTGACATGGCCTCCCCTCCCGCACACGGCACAGCCGGACCCGCCGGGCCCGCGCGGCACGTCGACACCCAGGTGATCGTCGTCGGCGCGGGCCCGGCCGGCCTGTTCCTGGCCGGGGAACTCGCCCTGCGCGGCATCCAGGTCACCCTCGTCGAGCAGCGCCACCGCCCCAGCACCGCCTCGCGTGCGACCACCCTGCACGCCCGCACCATGGAGATCCTCGACAGCCGCGGCCTGCTCACCGGCCTTACCGGCGCCCCGAACGAGCCACGCGGCCACTTCGGCGGCATCCCCATGGACCTGACGCTGCCCACCCCCTGGCCGGGCCAGTTCAAAGTCCCCCAGGCCAGGACCGAGGCCGTGCTGGAGGAATGGGCGCTGGGCCTGGGCGCCGACCTCCGGTGCGGGCACACCCTGCACACCGTCACCGCCCGCCCCACCCACGTCGAGGCCACCGCCACCGGCCGCGACGGCACCCCCCTCACCCTGCGCGCCGCCTACCTGGTGGCCTGCGACGGACAGGACTCCACCGTGCGCCGCCTGACCGGCGCCGCCTTCCCCGGCACCCCCGCCACGCGGGAACTGCTGCGCGCCGACGTCAACGGCATCGACATCCCCGAACGGCGCTTCCAGCGGCTGCCCGCCGGCTTCGCCGTCGCCGCCCGCAACCGGGCCGGCACCACCCGGGTCATGGTCCACGCCTTCGGTACCCCCGCCCGTGACCGGATTCCCGGCAGCGCCCCGCACTTCGAGGAGATCACCGACGCCTGGAAACGCGTCACCGGCGAGGACATCTCCACCGGCACCCCGCTGTGGGTCAACCACTTCGACGACGCCGCCCGCCAGCTCGCCCACTACCGGCACGGACGCGTCCTGTTCGCCGGCGACGCCGCCCACCGCCAGATGCCCATCGGCGGCCAGTCCCTCAACCTCGCCCTCCAGGACGCCCACAACCTCGGCTTCAAACTCGCCGCCACCCTCGACCGCACCGCCCCCGACACCCTCCTGGACACCTACCACAGCGAACGCCACCCGGTCGGCGCCGCCGCCCTGGCCCACATCCGCGCCCAGGCCCACCTCCTGCTCGCCGGCCCCGACATCGAAGGCCTGCGCACCGTCTTCACCGAACTCCTCACCCACGACAGCGTCCGCACCCGCCTCGCCGAAGCCGTCAGCGGCCTCGGTGTCCGCTACGACACCGGCGGCCCCGCCCACCCCCTCAGCGGCCGGCGTGTCCCGCACGTCGCCCTGCGCGTCGGCGCGATCCGCTGCTGCCCGGCCGAACTGCTGCGCTCCGGGCGGGGACTGCTCCTCGGCGTCGGCAGCGAACCCCCGCCCCTCGACCCGCGCCTGGCCGACCGGATCGACACCGTCACCGCCGGCGCCGCCCCCCGCACCCCGCTCGCCGCCACCCCCGCCCTGCTGATCCGGCCCGACGGCCACATCGTGTGGACCGGCGGCCCGGACGGCGACCGGCTCGACCAGGCCACCCGCCGCTGGTTCGGCACCCCCTGAACACCCCCACCCCACCCCATCCCCACCCCCGTCCCCGACCGTCTGCCCCCGCCTGCTTCCTGGGCCTGCCGCCGCCCCTCACCCGCGCCCTGTCCGCCGCCGTCCGAGCCTTGATTACCGAGAGGGATCCACGACCATGCAGGACACCACGATGGACGCCGACGTCATCGTCGTCGGCGCCGGCCCGACCGGGCTGATGCTCGCAGGAGAACTCCGCCTGGGCGGGGCCGAGGTGATCGTCCTCGACAGGCTGGCCGAGCCCACCGGACAGTCCCGCGGCCTGGGCTTCACCGCCCGCGCCATGGAGGTCTTCGACCAGCGCGGCATCCTGCCCCGCTTCGGGCAGGGCGAGACACTCGCGGTCAGCGACATCGGCCACTTCGGCGGCGTCCAGTTCGACTTCACCGCCCTTGACGGCGCCCACTTCGGGGCGCGCGGCATCCCGCAGAGCCAGACCGAGGCCGTCCTCGCCGGCTGGGCCGGCGACCTGGGCGCCGACATCCGCCGCGGCCACGAGATCACCGCCCTGGACGACGGCTTCACCACCGCCGACCACGTCCAGATCACCGTCTCCACCCCCGACGGCCCCCGCACCCTGCGCGCCCCCTACCTGGTCGGCTGCGACGGCGGCAAGAGCACCGTCCGCAAACTCGCCGGCATCGGCTTCCCCGGCACCGAAGCCACCCGCGCCATGTTCCTCGCCGACATCACCGGCCTCGACCTCACACCCCGCTACCTCGGCGAGACCCTGCCCAACGGCATGGTGATGGCCGCCCCCCTGGGCGAGGGCGTGCACCGCATCATCGTCTGCCCGCACGGCGCCGCCGCCCGCTCCGCCGAGGACACCGTCACCTTCGAGGAAGTCGCCAAGGCCTGGGAGCACATCACCGGCGAGGACATCAGCCACGGCGGCGCCGCCTGGGTCAGCTTCTTCAGCGACGCCACCCGCCAGGCCCAGACCTACCGCAGCGGCCGGGTCCTGCTCGCCGGCGACGCCGCCCACATCCACCTCCCGGCCGGCGGCCAGGGCCTGAGCACCGGCGTGCAGGACGCCGTCAACCTCGGCTTCAAACTCGCCGCCGTCACCACCGGCCGCGCCCACCCCGCCCTCCTGGACACCTACCACAGCGAACGCCACCCCGTCGGGCGCCGGCTGCTGATGAACACCCGTGCCCAGGGCATGGTCTTCCTCGGCGGCGACGGCGCCGACCCGCTGCGCCTGGTACTGGGCGAACTCACCGGCTACGAAACGGTCCGCCGCCACCTCGCCGGCATCGTCTCCCACCTCGACATCCGCTACGACCTCACCGACCCCGCCGACAGCGAGAACCCGGCCGCAGACGCGGGGCAGGGGCATCCGCTGCTCGGCCGCCGCCTGGGCAAGCACCCGCTGGCCACCCCCGACGGCGCCACCGACACCTTCCGCCTCCTGCACACCGGCCGCGGCCTCCTCCTCGGCCTCACCGCCGACCCCGCCCTGCACACCGCGGCGGCCGGCCACGCCGACCGTGTCGACACCCTCACCGTCACCCCCGAAGGACCCGCCGCCCAGGCCGCGTTCGCCGGCGCCACCGCCCTCCTGGTCCGCCCCGACGGCCACGTCGTCTGGACCAGCAACACCCCCGGCGCCATCGAGGGTCTCGCCGAGGCCCTCGACCGCTGGTTCGGCACCGCCGCCTGACCCGCCCACACGACGACAAAGAAAGGGGGCGCCGTCCGCACCACGCGGACGGCGCCCCTCTCGTCGTCTCCGGCCCTCGCACACCCGCGGCACGGCACGCGCGCCGCCCCCGGCTCCCGTGCCCGGCCGGGCCCCTGGCGAGGCGGTCACCTAACATCCCGGCATGGCCATGTTCGTGCACCTGACCTCGGCGGCCCACGCGCCGCGTATCCGCCGCTGCGGCATCCGGGCCGTCAGCCACGGACAGGACGGCGCACGCGGCGTGTACTGCTTCCCGGTCCTGCCCTCCTACACCCTCACCCACCAGTGGCTGCGCGAACTGGCCCGGTTCGGCAGCCGGGGCGGGCTGATCGCCGTCCACCTGCGCCTGGACGACACCCAGGACGTCCTCGTCGGACGCTACGCCGACCGGGCCGGCAACGCGCAGGCGGGCGTCGCCGCGTCCGAGGCGGTACGCCGGATCGCCGCGCTGGAGGACCCGCGCGGCTGGGAGGTGTTCGTTCCCCGGGCGATCCGCCCGCGCGAGATACACCGGCTGCGCACCGCACCGCAGGTGACCGGCTGGCGCTATGTGCCCGACGCGCACGGGGTGCGCCCCTGCACCTGCTTCGGATGCCAGGTGCGCGGCGGCTGGGGGGCGCGGCGCCTGCGCGAGCGGCTGCCGCATCCGCTGGACGGCCCGCCGCCGCCCGCCCGGATCCTGCTCGCCCAGGTCGCGGCGGCCGGTGACCCGGGGGACCCGGCCGTACTGCGCCAGGCCCTGCACGGCTTCGCCCGGCGCCGGCGCGGCCCGCTCGCCGAGCTGGGCCGCCTCGCCGGCCACCCCGACGCCGGGGTCCGCGAGGACCTCGTACGGGCCGTCGCCCGCTGGTCCACCCCCGGCGTCGGCAACCTGCTGGACACCCTCGCCGGCGATCCGCACCCCGACGTCCGCGAGGCCGTCCAGGCAGCCCGCGAAGCACGGGAAGCGCGGGAAGCGCAAAAGGCGCGCGCGGCACACTGACCCCGCCCCACCCCCCACCCCCCGCCCCGGCTGCCGGGGTTGACGGGGGTGATGGGGTGTCAGATGGCGGTGGCCTCCACGACCGCGATCGCCCCGGCGGTCGGCACCACCCGCTCCAGACGGAAACCGGCCTGCGTGAGGATTTCCCCGTACTGCGCCGCCGTGCGCTCCTTGCCGCCCACCAGCAGCATCAGCCACAGATCGACCAGCTTCGAGGCGTGCGGGGCGTTGCGCTTGTCGGGGACGACCATCTCCATCAGCAGCAGCCGTGTGCCCGGCCGCATCGCGGCCCGCACGTTGCGCAGGATCTCCAGCGCCTGCCGCGGCGGCCAGTCGTGCACGATGTGCTTGAGGACGTAGGCGTCCCCGCCGCCCGGGACCGGCCCGAACAGCTCGCCCTGCACCACCTCGCACCGCCCGGCCACCCCCTGCCCGGCCAGATACTCGGCGGCCCCGTTGTGCGCCACCCGCGGGTCGGACAGGATCCCGCGCGTCCCCGGTGACTTCTTCAGGATGCCCGCGATCAGCTCGCCGCGGCCCGCACAGAAGTCCACGACCGTATTGAAGGCGGAGAAGTCGTAGGCGGCCAGTACCGGTTCGGTCTCCGTCGCCGACATCGCGCCCATGCCCTTGGCGAACACCTCGCCGTACTCCGGCTTGGCCTCCAGGAACTCGAACGCGCTCATGCCGCGCAGCTTGGGCAGGCTCGGCTCGCCCGACCGCACCGCCTCCACGAAGTGCGACCAGTCCTCCCAGTGCACCGGATGACCCATCAGCACCGCGATGCCGCGCATCGACATCGGCGCGTCCTCCAGCAACGCGCCCGCCATCGGGGTCAGTTCGAAACGGCCGTCCCTGCCCTGCCGGAAGATGTCGTTGGCGGCCAGCAGCCGCAGCAGCCGGCCCAGCGTCTCCGGGTGGGCGCCGACCCGCCCGGCGAGCGTGTCCACGTCCAGCGGGCCCTCGCGCAGCGCCTCGGCCACCCGCAGCTCGGCGGCGGCGTAGACGGCCTGGCTGAGCATGGCGCCCTGCACGATCTCCAGCAGTGAGAACGGTGCGGGCGCCAGCTTGCGCACCAGCTTCAGCAGGGCGTTGCGCACACCCTCGACGGCCCGGACGACACGGGCGGGCGGCAGCGGCATGGGACATCCTCCGACAGTCGGAAAGCAAAAATTGGGGGGCGGCGGGCAGCATCGCGGCGCAGCCCGCCCACCCCGCCGGGGGCGGACAGGCCGGCGCCCACCCGGAACCGGACTTCGCCCGGATGCACGCCTGGACCCCCCACGCTGCACGCCCTTGGCCGGGCCCCGCTCGCACCCCGCTCGAACCCGCCCCGGCGCCCGGCCTGTTGCGGGGGCTCGTGCCGGGCGGGGCGGGGCTCCAGCTGGTCCCCACCCGCGCTCCGGGCGCAGTCCAGGGGCGGCGGTGACGATCGGGACCGTCCGTCTCGGCCGTGGCCGAGAAGACTCCCGGAGGGGGCCGATCCCGTGAAGAAGCTTGCCTCGTCGGCAGCGCTGTCGGAGCGCGCCGACCGCATCGCCCGGCGTTCCCGGGCCGACAACTGGAAGAAGCCTCCGCGGCGTATCGAGACGTCCGAGTGCATCACCTGCGACAGCTGTCTGCGCGGCTGCCCCGCGGAGTTCGGCGCCGTCTTCGACATCGGCCTGGACGTGGTGATCGTCCCCGAGCTGTGCTCGGGCTGCCCCTCCTGCGTCCTGGAATGCCCCGTCGACTGCATCTACGTCGACGAGAGCTGGAGTCCGACCGACCCCGCGATGTGGAACCACATCGAACTCACCGCCGAAGGTGCCGCGTGAAGGACCCCGCCGGGCGCCCCGATTCCCGCCGCGCCGCCAACGCGCGCAAGCGGATCAGCCGCCGCCCCAGCCGGCTCGGCATCCCCGCCGGAACCACCCCCGTACCCGACCGCACCGCCGCACCCGACGCCGGGTTCCCCGCCCTGCTCCAGCGGGTCTGGCAGCGCGCGGCCGGCGCCGCCGGCCTGGGCGAGAGCCTGCACGTGCTGCTCACCCTCGACAAACACGTCCCCGCCGACGTGCAGCTGCGGGCCCTGGGCCGCGCCGAACAGGCCGCCCTGACCGCCCTGACCGGACTGAACTGGCAACACCCCCACCCCGGGCCGGCGCAAGCGGGGGCGGGTGTGCCGGTGGGCGGGCGGGGTGTGTTCCCCGGCGAGATCGGGCTGACCACCGGCGGCCGGATCGCGCTGCGCACCCCCGGCAGCGGCCCCCTGGACCCCCGCCAACTCGTCGGCGGCGTACGCCGCGTGGCATGGGACGCCGACACCCTCACCAGGTACCGGCAAGAACGCGAACGGCTGCGCCTGCGCGGCGAGCAGGCGGCCGCCGACTGCCGTGCCTGGCTCGACGCCCAGGGCCCGCAGGGCCGCGACGCGCTGCTGGCCCAGGCCCAGGAAGCGGCACTGCGCACCGCCCCGTTCGTCCTGCACCAGGAAGAACGCCAGTACACCAACTTCCGCGGCCCCAACACCCTCACCGGCAAGACCCTGGGCCCCGGCCACCCGCACTGCGCGCTCGGCACCCTCAAAGGCCTCCCGCTGGACCTGTGGTCGGACCACGACACCCAGCTGGTGGTCTGCCTCACCCTGCTCATCCGCTCGGCCGGCTTCGGCCGCGTCGAGGAGGCCAACGGCACCCAGCTGAGCGTCGACCACGTCGCCCACACCCTGGAACGCGTACGCCGCGCCTACAACACGGTCCCCGGCCTCACCCCCGTACCGGCCGCCGCCTCCCACCAGGTCGCCGACCTCGACCGGCTCGCCACCGCCCTGCGCACCGCACGCCCCGCCCTGGCCCGCGCCGGCGGACAGCTCTACCGCGAGATCCACGGGGCGCTCATGCACAAGGTGGAACGGGTGGCCGCCGCCCCGGGCGATCGCGCCCGAGCCCGCGAGGACGCCGTCACCGCCCGCCTGCGCACCGCCCTCGGCCTGCCCGGCACCACCCTCGACGAACTCGCCGGCCACCTGGCCGCCGCACCCGGCGTACTGGCCCAGCCCCACGGGGCGTTCGCCACCGGCCTGGAGTCCCTCGTCTTCGAGACGGTGGCCGCGACCACCGACGCGTTCGGCGCGGACTTCGCGATGAGCCGCGGCATGCGCTCCCTGCCCGACCTGGTGCGGGCACTGCGCGGCGAACGGTTCGCGGAGATCTGCGACTGGGACATCACCCACTTCTTCTGCTGCGTGGTACCCCGCCCCCAGGCCGCCGCCCACTTCGGCGGCTCGAAGACCGCCCTCGCCGACGCCGCCTGGGCGATGTCCTCCCGCATGCAGTACAACTCCTGGCACTTCCTGGCCGGCAACCTGCCCCCGGTGCCCGAAGTCACCGCCCGCGACCACTTCGTCCCGCCGCTCCTGCCGGACATCGCCTTCTACTCCGACCAGCACCACCACGGCCACGTCAACAACAACGTGCGGTTCGCGCTGCGCTCCCCGCACGGCATCGAGGTCGACGGCCGCCGCTTCGACGGCTTCACCGACCTGCGGCTGCTGCGCTGCACCGGCGACCCCTTCGACGAACAGGACCTGCTCGCCGCACACCGGGTGTCGGCGTTCATCGGCCGGGCCACCGCCCTGGCCGCCCGGCTCGCCGCCGCCGGCACCGCGCTGGAGGTCACCGCCTTCGACTCCGCCTGGCACCTGAACACCGTCACCGGCCAGACACCCGCCGACGCCGCCAGTACGGCCGGTCCCGTCCGCCGGGCGTCCTGACCCCGGCCGCCGGCCCCGTGCGCCGAGCGGCCCGACCCGAAAACGTAGGGGGAGCGCGATGAACGCCCGCGGCATCAGCCACACCAGGAACCTGCTGGCGCGCGGGGACCTGTCCGCCGTCGAGCACACCACCGCCGTCCTCGCGGCCGCCCGCGAGCAGGACACCCTCGGCGCCTACGTCACCGTCGCCGGCGAGGAGGCACTCGCCGCCGCCGCACACGCCGACGCCCTGATCCGCCGCCACGGCCCGAACGCCTGGCACAGCCGGCCCCTGCTCGGCGTCACCGTCTCCGTCAAGGACCTCCTCCAGACCCGCGACCTGCCCACCACCCGCGGCTCCCTGCTGCCCAACGACCGGCCCCGCCAGGACGCCCCGGCCGTCGCCCGGCTGCGCGCCGCCGGCGCGATCGTCGTCGGCAAGACCACCACCTCCGAATACGGCTGGAGCGCCTCCACCGTCAGCCGTGTCGCCCCGCCCACCCGCAACCCCTACGACCCGCGCCTGAGCGCCGGCGGCTCCAGCGGCGGCGCCGCCGCGGCCGTCGCCGCCGGCCTGTGCGACGCCTCCCTGGGCACCGACGGAGCCGGCTCGATCCGCATCCCGGCCTCCTTCTGCGGCGTCGTCGGCTTCAAACCCTCCTACGGCCGCATCCCCTACTTCCCCCACGGCGCCGACCGCCTCGCCCACCAGGGCCCCCTCACCCGCACCGTCGCCGACGCCGCCCTGATGGCCCGCACCCTCCAGGGCCCGCACCCCGACGACCCCGACTCCGGCCTCGGCTCCCTCGACGCACCACGCACCGGACCCGTGCTGCGCATCGGCTGGATCGAGTACGACGGCACCGGCGGGGAAGTACGCCGCGTCAGCGAACAGGCCCGCCACGCCCTGGCCGCCCAGGGCCACACCATCGAGGACGTCGAGGTGCGCTGCGAGCGGATCTACCCCGCCCTCGTCGACATCACCGCCGCCTTCGAGGCGGCCGGCGCCCGCCCCGGCGACGACCAGGACGCCGACCCGGGCCGCCTCGCCGTCATCCGCCACGGACGCACCCTGTCCGGCGCCGACGTCATCCGCGCCGAAGAGGTCCGCCAGAGCCTGCGCACCACCCTGCGCGCGGTGATGGACCGCTACGACATCCTCGCCATGGCCGCCGTGCCCGTCGAGCCCTTCGAGGCCGGCGCCATCGGCCCCGCCTGGGCAGCCGACCCGCGCGATCTGCAATGGCTGGCCTGGGCGCCCGCCTCCTACCCGTTCAACATGACCGGCCAGCCCGCCCTGTCGCTGCCCGCCGGACTCACCCGCGCCGGCCTGCCGGTGGGCCTGCAACTGGTCGGCCCGGTCGGCGCCGACGAACTCGTCCTGTCCCTCGCCGCCCGACTGGAGACCGACCTCGGCCTCCTGCCACCCCCACCCCTGCGCACCACCCACCACCCCGCCACCACCCACTGACCCCGCCCGGCCCGCAGCCCCCCGCAGCCCCCCGCAGCCCCCCGCAGCCCCCGCAGCCCCCGGCGGCCCACCGCCCGCCCGACCCCCGCCCGTCGCGCCCGGCCATCGCCCGTCGCCCGCCCGCCCGTTGCCCGTTGCCCGTCGAAAGGACGCTTCCATGCATGTCAGGTCATGGTCCACCGCCGCCGCGGACGGCAGCGTCGGACGGCCCTCGTTCGTCGCCGACCACGGCCTGTGGGACGCAGCACGCCTGGCCGCCGCCGAACGCGTCGAGGCCGCCCTGGACGGCATCGACCTGGTCCGCCTCGCCTTCGGCGACCCGCACGGCCTGGCCCGCTCCAAAACCCTCACCGCCGACGCCTTCCGCGCCGTCCTGCGCAACGGCATGAACTTCAGCCCCGGCCCCTACCTCTTCGACACCGGACACGCCGTCGCCGTCGACTTCACCGGCGACCACGGCATCGGCGTCGACGAGATCACCGGCGCCGGCAACTTCGTCCTGGTGCCCGACCCGCTCACCTTCCAGGAACTGCCCGGCGAAGGCGCCCGCACCGCCTGGGTCATCGGCGACGAGTACCTGCGCGACGGCACCCCCCACCCGCTGTCCTCCCGCGCCGTACTGCGCCGCACCGTCGAGCGCTACACCGCCCGCGGCCTGGCCCCCGTACTGGGCCTGGAAGTCGAGTGGTACCTCACCCGCCGCCTGGACAACGCCCCCGGCAACACCGGCAACGGCTTCGGCCTGCAAGGCAGCGCACCCCACGTCGAGGCCGTCAACGCCGGCTACCAGTTCAACCTCGACACCCACTACGACACCGTCGCCCCCCTCACCGACCCCCTCGCCCTGCACCTGCTGCGCCTGGGACTGCCGCTGCGCTCCATGGAACACGAGTCCGGGCCCGGCCAGGTCGAGACCACGTTCAGCCCGATGTCCGCCCTGGACACCGCCGACGCCATGCTCCTGTTCCGCACCGTCACCAAGAACTGGTGCGCCCGGCGCGGCCACCACGCCTCCTTCATGTCACTGCCGCAGCTGGACGCCGCCGACCCCAGCGGCTGGCATCTCAACCAGTCCGTCACCGACCTCACCACCGGCGCCAACCTCTTTCGCGCCGAAGGCCTGTCCGCGGGAGTGTCCCCGCACGGCAAGGCCTACGCCGAGGGCCTGCTCTCCCACGCCCGCGAACTGCTGCTGCTGTCCGTGCCCACCGTCAACGGCTACCGCCGCCTGGCCGCCGAACACGCCCTGGCCCCCACCCGGCCCGGCTTCAGCGAGGAAGACCGCACCGCCATGCTCCGCATCGTCGGCCACGGCGCCGGCACCCACATCGAGAACCGCATCGGCGAACCCTGCGCCAACCCCTACCTCGCCATCGCCGCCCAGCTCTTCGCCGGCCTCGAAGGACTCACCGCCCCCGCCGCCCCCGCGACCGCTCCCGGGCCGCCCGCACTCGTCCCGCAGCACCTCGCCGAAGCCCTCGACGCCTTCCGCGCCGGCCGCGCCGCCACCCTGCTGGGCGCACCCCTGACCGCCTGCCTGACCAAACTCAAGGAAAGCGAACTGCACCGCTACACCACCTGGTGCCACAGCGCCGACCCCGCCCCCGGCCAGGTCACCGACTGGGAACAGCGCGAATACTTCGGCGCCTACTGACCCCCCCCACACATCCACATGGGCGGCCGGTCCCCCCGGCCGTGCCGTTGTTCCGCCTCCTGCCGAGGAAGGCCCGCATGATCGACCGCTACACACTGCCCGAGATGGCCGCCCTGTTCACCGACCACGCCCGCTACACCACCTGGGTGCGGGTGGAGATCCTCGCCTCCGAGGCACAGGCCGACCTGGGCCACGTACCGCGGCAGGCGGTCACCGACATGCGCCGGGCCCCCGTCCCCGACCCCGCCCGGGTCGCCGAGATCGAACGCGAACGCGACCACGAGGTGCTCTCCTTCCTCGCCGCCTACTGCGAGCACATCCCCGCCGCCTCCGCCCGCTGGGTCCACCACGGCATGACCAGCTACGACCTCGTCGACACCGCACTCGGCCACACCCTGGCCGCGGCCACCGACCTGCTCACCGCCGCCGCCACCCGGCTGCGCCGGGTCCTGACCACCCGCGCCCTGGAACACTTCGACACCGTCATGGTCGGCCGCACCCACGGCGTGCACGCCGAACCCACCACCTTCGGCCACAAACTCGCCGGCCACGCCTTCGGCATCGACCGCTGCCTGCACCGCCTGGCCGCCGCACGGGACGCCGTCGCGGTCGGCACCGTCTCCGGCTCCGTCGGCACCTACGCCCTCATCGACCCCCGCGTCGAAGAACACGTGTGCGCCGCCCTCGGACTCGCCGCCGAACCCGCACCCAGCCAGGTCGTCGCCCGCGACCGGCACGCCCAGCTCCTCCAGGCCGTCGCCACCCTGGGCGCCTGCGTCGAACAGATCGCCCTGGAGATGCGGCTGCTGCAACGCACCGAGGTCCGCGAGGTCGAAGAGACCCGCACCGGCGCCTACCAGGGCTCCAGCGCCATGCCCCACAAACGCAACCCCACCACCAGCGAACGCCTGTGCGGGCTGGCCCGGCTGCTGCGCGGCTACGCCGACACCGCCCTGGAGAACGTCGCCCTGTGGCACGAACGCGACCTCGCCCACCAGTCGGTGGAACGCGTCATCCTCCCCGACAGCCTCAGCGTCGGCCACTACCAGGCCACCAAGGCCGCCGACCTGATCGCATCCCTGCACGTCGACACCGGCCGGATGCGCGCCCACCTCGACAACACCGACGGCCTCCTGTACAGCTCCAGCGTCCTGGCCGAACTCCTCGGCAACGGCACCGAACGCGAACACGCCTACCGCAGCGTCCAGGCCGCCGCCCTGCACACCGTCACCACCGGCGAGCACTTCGGCGCCGCCCTCGCCGCCCAGGGCATCCACCCCGCCACCGCACTGGCCCCCGAGCGGTTCCTCACCCGCCACGACGTGATCCGCACCCGACTGGAGAAACTGCATGAGCGTCAAGATTGACCGCGTCGAGGGCGCCACCCTCGACCTGGACGAGGTCCTCGCCGTCTACCACGCCTCCGGCCTCGGCGAACGCCGCCCGGTGGAGGAACGGGAACGGTTCGCGGCCATGCTCACCCACGCCAACCTCGTCCTCGTCGCCCGCGACCAGGACAACACCCTGCTGGGCATCGTGCGGGCCGTCTCCGACTTCTCCTACGTCACCTACCTGTCCGACATCGCCGTCGTGGCCGGCCGCCAGCGCTCCGGCATCGGCCGCGCCCTGATCGACGCCACCCGCGCCCAGGCCCCGGACGCCAAGATCGTCCTGCTGTCCGCGCCGGCCGCCGTCGACTACTACCCCCACCTCGGCTTCATCCGCCACGCCTCGGCCTGGGTCCTCAGCAGCACCGCCTGACGAAAAGGGCGGCAGGTTCCGGTCACGGCCCGGGCATGAGCGGGCGTGAGCGGGGCACCCGGGGGGTGCACGACCGGGCGCACCGTGACCGGAAACAGGGTGCTGCGAGCGAGCGAGAGCCCGCACGCACCGAAGAGACGTGAAGATCGGAACCGACATGATTGTCCTTGGCGTCATCCTGCTCCTCATCGGCCTGCTGGTCGGTGTCTCGCTCCTGACGACCGTCGGCGGGATCCTGGTCGTGGTCGGCGCGGTCCTGTGGATCCTCGGTGCCAGCGGCCGCATGGTCGGCGGACGCAAGCACTACTTCTAAACCCGCCCCCGGGTACCCCCGTCCCCGCACACCCGGCCGCCGGCCCGGGCCCGCCCGCACCCCGGGCCGGCCCCGCCGCACCCCGGCCCCCCGACAAGTCCGATGCCCGCCGGAGCACCGTCTCCGGCGGGCATCGGGCCGTACCCCCCCGGCCGGCAGCCGGACCGGGCCGGCTGGGGGGTGCGTGGCCTGCTGGGGGGCGTGGCCGGGTGGCGTGCACCGGCCGGCCGGGTCGGTGGCGGCTGTACCGGGGCTCGACCGCCGGTGCCTAGATTCGACACCAGGGTGCGGGCCCCGGCACGCGCGCCCGCCCAGGCCCCTGGGGGAGGCATGACCCACACACCGGCACAGGCGCTGCTCGACCCGCGTCCACCCGCCCCGTCGCCGTTCCCGCGGCCCGTCGCGGACCGCGAACCGCCCGGGCCGGCCGTCCTCGGTCTCGGCGCGCCCGTCTCGATGCCCTCCGGGCGCCGGGTCCTCGTCGTCGACGCCGACACCTCCTGCGCCGACCTGCTGCTCACCCAGCTGCGCCGGCACGGCCACGAGGCACACGGGGTGAAACGGGGCAGCGCCGCGCTGCGCGCCCACGAGGACGCCGATCTGGTCCTCCTCGACCTCGAACTGCCCGACCTGGACGGCCTGGAGGTGTGCCGAGCGATCCGCGCGGTCAGCCGGGTGCCCGTCATCATCGTCACCGCCCGCGCCTCCGAACTCGACTGTGTCCTCGGGTTGCAGGCCGGCGCCGACGACTACGTCGCCAAGCCCTACGGGCTGCGGGAACTGATGGCGCGGATCGAGGCCGTGATGCGGCGCACCCAGTGGCAGCCCGCCGCGGCCCGCGAGATCCGCCACGGCCGCCTGCACATCGACGTCGGCTCGCGCGAGGTCCTGCTGGGCGGGGAGGAAGTCGCCCTGACCCGCAAGGAGTTCGACCTGCTGTGCCTGCTGGCCTCGCACCCCGACACCGTCATCCCGCGCAAGCAGCTCCTCCAGCAGGTCTGGGGCGACTCCTGGTCGCGCCGCACCGTCGACACCCACGTCAGCAGCCTGCGCGGCAAACTCGGTGACAGCGGCTGGATCATCACCGTCCGCGGCGTCGGCTTTATGCTCGGCACCCCCTGAACCGCCGCGGACAGCGGCACACCGCGCACGGGGCGTGAGGCGGTCCCCGGCGCCTTCCTGCGTGCCCGGAACACGTGAGCGGCACCCGCCACTGACCGCCCCGGCCTCGTCCTGAGCAGACGGCCGCCCCGGGACGGGCCGCACCCCCCACCCCCGCTCCCGCATCTCCCCGGCCCGGCCTGCCCCGGCCGGCGACTGCGCTGCGCCCCGGGCCGATTGCTCCAGCCGCGGGACAACAAGGCCGGCATCGCGTGGCCGGGACATTGGCCGATGCCCGGCGGCGGAGCCGAGGCGGGTGAGACGCCGCGGGAGACGGTCCTACGGGAACATTTTGCGGCGCGCCGATCCGGCCATTTCGCGGACCGCCGCAGCCGGTCCACCTCGGGGTGGCCCTTGAGCACGCGCGGCCACCTGCCCCTCCACCAGGGCGACTTCGTACCCGCCGCAGCTCGCGGGCCCCGCGTCAGCGGGTTGCTTGCGGACACGGCGGTCGGTATTCGCCCGGAAACAGTGTTCGGCGGAGTGTGAACGGCACTTCAGCGGTCCCGGTCCGCATCGGATCCTCGACGTCCCCGCCGCGCATCGGAACCTCCACGGTGTCCCGGGAGTTCCCGGACCGGCTCAGAGCTGTACGGACTTCGTTTCGAGCTGATCGTCGAGGCCGTAGCGGCCGAACTCCCGGCCGCCGTTGCCCGACTGCTTGTATCCGCCGAAGGGCGCCACCATGTTGTACTGGCCGCCGTTGACGTCTACCTGCCCGGTGCGGAGCCTGCGGGCGACCGACAGGGCGTGGTCCGGCTCGCCGAAGACGGCGCCGTGCAACCCGTAGACGCTGTTGTTGGCGATGGCCACGGCGTGCTCCTCGTCCGTGTAGGGGATCACCGACAGCACGGGGCCGAAGATCTCCTCCTGGGCGATGACCGCGTCGGGATCGACGTCCGTGAAGATCGTCGGCCGGACGTAGGCGCCCGTCTCGCATCCATCGGGGCGGCCCGGACCTCCGAAGACGAGGCGGGCGCCGTCGGCCAGCCCCCGCCGGATGTACGCGTCCACGCGCTCCCGCTGGGTCTCGGAGACCAACGGCCCGAGGCGGGTCGGTTCGCTCATCGGGTCTCCGACACGGAAGCCTTCCGCGGCAGCAACGAGCAGCTCCGCCACCTGCCGCTGACGATCGGCGGGCACGATCAGCCGGGTCCAGGCGGCGCACACCTGCCCGTTGTTGAACCAGGCGCTCGCGAGGCTGAGCGCGACGGCCTTCTCCAGGTCCGCGTCGGGGAGGACCACGCTGGCCGACTTGCCGCCGAGTTCGAGCGTCACGCGCTTCACGCTGTCGGCGGCCGATGCCGCGACGAGCCGGCCCGCGGCCGTGGAACCGGTGAAGGTCACCATGTCGACGTCCGGATGGGCGGTGATCGCCGCGCCCACCACCGGACCCGCGCCGTGCACGATGTTGAGGACGCCGCCGGGCAGGCCCGCCTCCGCGGCGGCCTCGGCGAGGATGCGCGCGGTCAGCGGGGTGACTTCGGACGGCTTCACCACCAGCGTGTTGCCCGCGAGGAGCGCCGGGGCGACCTTCGACATCATCTGGTTGAGGGGAAAGTTCCAGGGCGTAATGGCGCCGACCACCCCCAGGGACTCCCGGAGAACCAGCGAGTTGCCGATCGTCTCGCTCCAGGGGAAGTCCTGGGCGACGTCGGCCGTGGCGCGGGCGAGCGCGACGGGTTGACCGGCCTGGGCGATCCGGGACTCGGTGAGGGGCGAGCCGAGTTCGGCCGTGATGGTGAGCGCGATCTCCTCGACGCGGCTCTCCAGGACGTCGGCCAGGCGGCGTACGGTCGCCACGCGGTCGGTCACCCCGGTCGCGGCCCACGCCGGGAAGGCCGTACGCGCGGCTGCCACCGCCGAGTCCACGTCCGCCGCGGTGCCCGCGGGGACCGCGGCGATGACTCGGCCGTTCGCGGGATTGACGACGTCGATGACGTCCGGGCCGCCCGGCACCGGCCGGCCACCGATCCAATGGGCGGGCGAGGGGAAACGCGGGGACGGGGTCGCGGCCGAGTCCGGGACCGGGGCCGAGCCCGAGTCCGAGTCCGGGGTCGTGTTCGTGTTCGAGCGGGTGGTCATGAGACACCTCCAACGGAATCCGCACAGGTCGTGTGCGGTGCAGGGGATCGCGATCCGGTCGAAGCGGGGATTTGCCGAGGCGGGGGTCCGCCGAGGCGGGATGTGGCCGAGGCCGGGATCGGCTGACGCGGTAATCGGTGAACGTGGGTCGGTCCGGCGTGACGATGCCGTTGTTAACGCACGGTCTGTTCGTTAACAACCGTACGACCATCCTGCCCGGAAAGCAACGCACGGCCTGTGCGTTATCTTGTGGGTATGACCACGCCTCCCTTCCAGCGCGCGCGCTCCGCCGAGAGCAAGCGCCGACGCGCCCAGGACCTGATCGACGCCGCCCGGGTCCTGGCGACCGAACAAGGGGTGGCCGGGGTGACTTTGACGGCCATCGCGCAGAGCGCCGGGGTCCACCACTCGGCGGTGCGGCGCTATTTCGACTCGCACAAGGAAGTGCTGCTCCATCTCGCCGCGGAGGGGTGGATCCGCTGGTCGCAGGCGGTCTGCGAGGCTCTTCGGGGGGAGCGTGCGGAGGCCGACCGGCTGGCCGACGTTCTCGCGACCACGCTCGCCGCCGACCCGTTGTTCTGCGACCTGCTGGCCAATGTGCCGCTCCACCTCGAACACGCGGTCGACGTGGACCGCGTCATCGACTTCAAGCAACGCACCCGCGCGCCGATCGCCGCGATGGTCGAGGCGATCGCGGCGGCGGCTCCTTCCCTCGACGCGCGCGCCGCGAGCGACGTGGTCCTCGCGGCCGACGCGCTGGCGGCGACGCTGTGGCAGGTCACGCATCCCGCGCAGGGCCTGGCGTCGGCGCAGCTGAGGGATCCCGATCTCGCCGCGATCTCGGTCACCGATTTTCTCGGCACGCTGCGCCGCCTGCTGGCGGCGACCTGTATGGGGCTTGCCGCGCCGCAGTCGGTGACCGAGGGGCCGGAGTAGGTCCGTGACACCGTCGGGGAGTCCCGTCTGCCGCGCCCCACGGTCTGCAAGTACTTGGGGAGCAAGGAGGAGGCGCAGGTCGGCATCGCGCGAACGGCACTGGAGCAGGCCGGAGCCGCGGTGAGAGCGGCGGCGCAGGACGCGCGCCCCCGAGGACACGGCCGGAGCAGTGCCGGCGCTCAAGCTGGAGGTCGCCATCCGGCTGTGGCACGACAGCCCCGCACACGCCCAGGAACTGCTCGCCCGCCGCCACGGCCCACGCCCCGACGCCGCCGGGTACGTCGCCGCACTGTCCGCATCGAGCGGTGCGGGCCCGGCCGTCCCGGAACGGATCGACCAGATCAAGGGCCGTATCCGGCGAGGCGAGAGCCGCTGCCGGCTGGACCGGGCCGCCTGCCGCCGCCGCAACATCGTCGAACGCTGCTTCAACCGGCTCAAGCACAACAAGGCCCTGGCCACCCGCTACGACAAACGCGCCTGCCACGACCAGGCCCTGGTCACCCTGGCCTGCCTACGACTGTGGCTGCCCCGACCTTGCGGACACGACCTGGTGCATTGACCCGCACCGCCCCCAGAGCCCCGCCCGCCGCCCGCAACCCCCGGGCGCCCTGCCCGCATCCGCGCAGGGCCGCACAGGCCCGCACACGGGCGCACAGGGGCCCTGGCGGGCCCGTGCCGGATCCCAGTGAACGTCCAACTCCTTTGTGTCCGGCCTCCGTTGGGTCTTGTGCGGAGGCCGAACCCTTCTCGAGTGATCTTCGAGTGACTCTCATGCGCGGACCCCCAGCCTGAGTGAGGCGCGTTGATCACCGGGCGCGCCGCCCCCCACGGAAATTCCGTACGTAGTCAAGGAGATGACCATGCAGATCCGCTCGCGTCTGTCCCAGGCCGGCATGCTGGGCGCCGCCGCCGTGGCCGCTCTCGCCTTCTCCGCGGGCCCGGCCTCCGCCGCCCCGGCGGTCGCCGCCTCGCCCGCCTCGGGCCTGTCCAACGGCCAGACGGTCACCGTGACCGGTACCGGCTTCCCGGCCGGCTCCGAGGTCGCGGTCTCCCAGTGCCGTGAGGCCACCACCTGCACCGACTCCCTGACCCGGGCCACCGTCGGCGCCAACGGCAGCTTCAGCGCGCAGTACAGCGTCCGCAAGTCCTTCACGGCCACCGACTGGAGCACCGGCTCCACCGTCACCGTGGACTGCGGCGCCCAGCAGTGCCAGCTGGTCGCCTACCTGGAGGCCACCGGCGCCGTCGGCACCAACATCTCCTTCGGCTGAGCCGGCGGGAGGGCCCGGCGCACCCGCCGGGCCGACGGCCCTGTGTCCGAACCCGGACCGTGCACGGCAGGACGTGGCGCGCCGACCGCCACGACACCACCGCACGGGCCGGGTTCCGGCATGCCCGCCCCCCGCACTCCGCAGCCCCCGCCGCCTGCGCAGCCCCCGCCGCCTGCGCGGTCTGCGCGGTCTGCGCGGTCTGCGCGGTCTGCGCGGTCTGCACCGGTCATGCGGGAAGCCGCCCCGGTGGACGGTTGTCCACGGGGCGGCTTCGTCGTGTCGCGGGGTGCGGGAGGGCCGGGGCGCCCGGGGTGGGGGCGCGCGCCGGCCTCAGCCCGCGGCCTGCTTGACGAGGGCGGCGATGCGCTCCTCGTCGGCCGGGCCCAGGGCGGTCAGGGCGTAGGCCACCGGCCACACCGCCCCGTCGGCGAGCTCGGCCTGGTCACTGAAGCCGAGCGTGGCGTACTGCGTCTTGAACTTCGCCGCGCTCTGGAAGTGGCAGAGCACCTTGCCGTTCTTGGCGTACGCGGGCATCCCGTACCAGAGCTTGGGCGTCAGGTGCGGGGCACTCGCCCGGATGATCCGGTGGACCTGTTCGGCCAGGGCCCGGTCCGCGTCCTGCATCTCGGCGATCTTCGCGAGGACTTCGGCCTCCGGGTCCGCCTTGGCGCCGCGCGCACCGCGCTTGGCGCTCTGCACCTCCTTGGCGCGCTCCTTGAGGGCCGCACGCTCCTCGGCGGTGAACGACTCGTCCGCGGCGGAGGTCTTGGGGGACGACTGCGAGCTCTTCATGGCGTGTCCTTTCGTGCCAGGTGTGTGGCCGTGGCCCTCCCGTGCGAGCACGCCCGCGCCGGGAAGGCGCTCAGGCCGGGGTGGAGGTCACCGACGCGCTCTCCCAGGCGAAACCGTCCGGGTCGGTGAAGGAACCGGCCGTGCCGCCGAGCACGATCCGGTGCGAACCGGAGCCCTCCTCGCCGACACCCACGTCCTTGGCCAGGCCCTTGCGCTTGTACAGGGCCAGCTTCACCGGGCTGGCGTCGCCGGCGGTGAACTCGACGTACTTGCCGCCGAAGCTCTTGGACACGTCCAGGCCCTGCCCGACGTAGAACTGCTTGCTCGCCTTGACGTCCTCGACGCCGAGCAGCAGGACCAGGTCGTCGACCTTGCGGGTGGCCGGGCCGGAGTTCTTCTTGGCCGAGGTCGCCAGCTTCCAGATGGTGCCGTCCGGGGCCTGGACGACGCCGCCGTAGCCCCACAGGGACTTCGCGGCGGGCTTGAGGGTGGTGGCGCCGGCCGCGAGCGCGGACTCGATGAAGCTGTCGACGTCGGCCGGCTGCGCCACGGTGATCGACATGGTGAAGCCGCGGAAGCCGGAGGTGGGTGCCTCGGAGGCGCGCAGGCCAAGGCGCGGGCCCAGTCCGAAGGCGCTGCTGTAGAAACGCTCGGCGGCCGCGGGGTCGGCCACCTCGAGGGTGATGGATGCCAGGGAAGTCATGGTTTTCACGCTATCCGCGCCGGCCGGGCCGGTGCTTCTTCGATCCTGCTCGATACCGCCGCCCGTGGCGGCACCCGCCACGGCGGCCCGGGGACGTCCAACGCCGCACGGCGCCGGTAGTCGTCGGGGGACATGCCGACCAGCGCGGTGAAGCGGGCGCCGAAGACACCGGCCGTGGGGCAGCCCACGGCCCGCCACACCTGCCCGGCGTCCGTGCCGCCCTGGCGCAGCAGCGCCATCGCGTGCTCGATCCGGCGTGCCGTCACATACGCGTAGGGACTCTGCCCGTAGGCCAGGCGGAACTGCCTGCTGAGCTGCCCGGACGGCATGTCCGCCAGGCGGGCCAGGGCCACCAGGTCCAGCGGCCGCGCCACCTCCCGGTCCATGCGGTCACGCACCCGGCGCAGCTGCGCCAGGTCACGCAGGCGCTGCGCCGCGATGAGCGCGCGCCTCAGGGCGGGATGACACATGGGCGGGGCCCCTCTCATCCAGTCCGTTCCATTTCTGTTCGCCCGCCCCGTCGTCGCGGGGCCGGCGTCGTCACGCTAGCCGCGCTGTGCGCGCGGGGCTTCTCGATTCCTGATCGTGCCGTGTGGCCGCGGCGGGCGCCGCGCTCCTGTAGCGGTTCTCAAGCGGGCTTCGAGCGGCTTTCGGCAGGCGCGCGGCACGCTGTTGAGCGGATCGACACGGATGAGGTGCGCCATGGGCGAAGCGGTGGAGAAAGCGGTCGCGTGCATACGGGCGCGTTTCGGCGGTCCGCTGACCGTCACGGAAATCGCCGGGAGCGCCCTGCTCAGCACTTTCCATTTCTCGCGGATTTTCAAGGAAGAGACCGGAATCAGTCCGGGACGGTTCCTTTCCGCGGTCCGTGTCGACGAGGCGAAAAGGCTCCTGGACGATACGTCGGCGGGGGTCGCGGAGATTTCCGCGGCGGTCGGATACGCCAGCCTCGGCTCGTTCACCCATTTCTTCACCGGCAGCGTCGGCCTCTCGCCGGGCCGCTTCCGCCGCCGCACGCTGGACACCGGCCGGCCGCTGCCCGGCCCCACCCCCGTCCCGGACACCGGGCCGGGCGTGGGGGCGGTGGCGGGTACGGTCCGTGTCCCGGCGGGGTTCGGCGCCGCGCGGGTGTTCGTCGGCGCCTTTCCCACCGCGCTGATGCAGCATCCGTTCGCCGCCGCCACCGTCGTCGACGTCCCCGCGGGCGGCCCCGTCTGCTACCGGCTTTCCGAAGTGCCGCCAGGGGAGTGGTACCTGCTCGCCGCGGCGGTGGCCGCCGGCGACGGGCACGACCCGGCCGCCGGGCACACCGCCCTCGTCGGCGGACACGGAATCCGGCCGGTGGGCGTGACGGCGGGGGCGATGACGAGCGCCGCGCTGCGGCTGCACCCGCCCGCCCCGCTCGACGCGCCGGTCCTGCTGGCCCTGCCCGACCTCACACCCCCCACGCTGCTCGCACCGCGCCCGCCCTGCGTCGCCGCCCCCACCCCACCCCCCACGATCCCGGGAGCCCTGGAGGCCGCCGGGGCGGGCGGAGGTGTACTGCGGCCGTTCCCCGCCACACGAGCGGGGACGCCACCGCTGTGGTCAGGAGCCTGAGCCCCGCGCGCACGGGCGCCGTCGGTGAGGTCAGGTGCCTGAGCCCTGTGCGGGCGGGGCGTTGCTGCTGGGGTCGGGGGCTTGAGCTCCGCGCGGGCGGGCGTCGTTGGTGAGGTCAGGTGCCTGAGCCCTGTGTGGGCGGGGTGTTGTCGCTGAGGTCGGGGGCTTGAGTGCTGTACGGGCACGGGCGCCGACCGGTGGGGTCAGGGGCCTGAGTTGCGCGCCGGCGGGGCGTTGCCGCTGTCGTCAGAGGCTTGAGCCCTGCGCGGCACAGGCGTTGTCGCTGGGGTCAGGTGCCTGAGCCCTGTGTGGGCGGGGTGTCGTCGCTGGGGTCGGGGGCTTGAGTGCTGTGCGGGCACGGGCGCCGGCCGGTGGGGTCAGGGGCCTGGGCGGGTCGTGGGGTTGCGGCACAGGTCCTGGCGGGCCTTGAGTTGTTCGGCCAGCAGACACCACTCGCGGCCGATGTGCTCGGCGATCGGGGCGATGACGCCCAGCCAGTGCGGCGGTACCGCCTCGACGTGGCGCTGCCAGTCCTCGCCGGGCCCGCCGGCGTGCGACTGCATCCAGCGCAAAAACTCCCGCCCGCCGGCGGTGTAGCGGATGGCGGGGTCGGTGGCCAGCTTGGCGGCCACCGTGGCCCAGGTGGGCGGGGGTTCGCTGTGGTTGCGGCGCGGCGCCGTGGTGGGGGCGGGGGCGGGTTCGTCGTAGCGGGCCACCCGCAGTGCGGCGCGGTGCCCGGCCGTCCCGCTGTCGGGTACCGGCTCGCTGTGCACGGGCGGGGCGGGGGCGGGCACCGCGGCGACGGGCCGCATGTGTGCCGGGCGGGTCTCGCAGGCCTGCCGGCCGGCGCGTTCGGGTCCCTCGCCGCGCCGCAGCCGGGCGCTGACGTCGTGCACGGTGCCCAGCGAGACGTCGGTCTCGCGGGCGACCTGGCGCAGCGGGGCGTCGGGGTGGGCGGCGATGTACTGCGCGGCGCGCCGCCGGCCCTCGCCGGCGTCGACGGGGCGGCGTTTGCCGTCCTGGCCGATGCGTTTGCCGCCCAGCGGGGCGGCGATGGCCGACTTCTCGCGCAGCGCCGCGACGGTCTTCGCGCTCAGCCCGGTGATCTGGGCGATGGCGCGGTCGGACCAGTCGGGGTGCGAGCCCAGAACCTGCTGGGCGCCGGCAACGCGGTCGGCCTTGGACAGGGGCAGGCCGTGGGTGCCGTTCGCCTTCATGGCGATGACCAGGGCCTCGGAGTTGGAGCAGTCGACGAGGCGGGCCAGGATGCCGGACTCGCCCATGAGACGGGCCGCTTCCAGCCGGTGCAGACCGTCGATGACCCGGCAGCCGTCCACCTGGACGAGAATGGGCGGAAGCTGCGCAGAATCCGCCGCGTCGATGAGAAGTCGTATGTGGGCGGCGTCCGTTCCGCCCTGCCGCAGGGAAACTCCGGGCGACAGTGCGGAAATGGGGATCTCGCGTGCCGGCAGTGCCTCGAAGTTCTTCAGATCGAATTCGCTGCGGGTCGACGAACCGACGCCCTCCATCCGGACGGGACTGAATGCACTCGTAATCGAGACTGCTTGCGCGTTGCTCTGAGCCATTCCGGTAACTCCCTCTCTGCTGCCGCTGCCGACGAGGGTCGCAGGAGGGTGTCCAGCTTGACTGGAGGGCAGGTCAACGCTGCCTGGAAGCCCCAGGATCCGGCCCCGGAAAAGGGAAGTGGAAGGGAGGACACCGCGGGCGTCCGGCCGTGCCGGCGGACGCCCGCGGGGGCTTGGTTTCCTACTTTCTTCAGGCGTCGCGGCGGCGCAGCTGGAGCGCCGCGAGCGCCAGCAGGGCGCCCGTCCACAGCGCCAGTACACCCAGTCCCTGCCAGGGCCCGAGGAGGTCTCCGGCGCGCTCGGTCTGCTGGGTGATCATAAAGCCGGCCTCGGTGGGGAGGTAGGCGTGGATGTGTTCGCCCACGGTGCCGGGCAGCATGCCCGCCATCGGGGTGATGACCAGGACGAAACCGATGACGACGGTGATGCTCGCCGCGGTGTGCCGCACGAGCGCGCCCACCGCGAGGGCGAACAGGCCCAGCAGCGCCAGGTAGAGGCCGCAGCCGGCCACCGCCCGCAGGACACCCGGGTCCCCGAGGGAGACGGGTGCCTTGCTGTCCAGGACGGGGGCGCCGATGAGGAAGGAGCCGAACGCGGTCAGTTCACCCACCGCGAGGACCAGCAGACCGAACACCGCGCTCTTGGCGGTCAGGACCGGCACCCGCCGGGGCACCGCGAGGAGGCTGGCACGGATCATGCCGGTGGAGTACTCGGAGGCGATCGCCATCACGCCCAGCACGCAGACGGCGAGCTGGCTGAGCAGGATGCCGCTGCCGAGGATGGTGCCGGTCGGATCGGCCCGCATCTCCGCCTGCTGGGCGGCGTTGGTCTTGTCCCAGTTGGCGATGCCCATCTGCATAAACAGCGCGGTGAACAGCCAGGTCAGCAGGACCAGCACCAGCAGCGACCAGAGCGTGGAGCGCACCGAGCGGATCTTCGTCCACTCCGAGCGCATCAGCCGGCCGAAGTCGCGGCCGGCCGCCGGGCGCACGGCGCCGGGGGACAGGGCGGTCGAGGTCACTTCACACCTCCGGCAGCACCGACGCCGGCGTCGTACTCGACGGCGTCCTTGGTCAGTTCCATAAAGGCCTCCTCCAGCGAGCCGCGCCGGGTCGACAGCTCGTGCAGGACGAGGCCGTCGGCGGCGGCGAGTTCGGCGATCCGCGGCGCCGCGAGCCCGCTCACGTCGAGTTCGCCCTCGGCGGTGGTGGTGACCACCGCGCCCTCACGGCCCAGCAGTTCGGCGAGCTTCGCCCCGTCGCCGGTGCGCACCAGCACGGACTGCTCGGTGCTCTGCTCGATGAACTCCTGTGTGGAGCAGTCGGCGACCAGCCGGCCGCGGCCGATGACGACGAGATGGTCCGCGGTCACCGCCATCTCGTTCATCAGATGGCTGGAGACGAACACCGCCCGCCCCTCGGCCGCCAGCGACTTCATCAGGTTGCGGATCCACAGGATGCCCTCGGGGTCCAGCCCGTTGACCGGCTCGTCCAGCACCAGCGCGGCCGGGTCGCCCAGCAGCGCGGCGGCGATCCCCAGGCGCTGGCCCATGCCCAGCGAGAAGCCGCCCGCCCGCTTGCGGGCCACCGACGACAGGCCGACCTGGTCGATGACCTCCCCGACCCGCCGCTTTCCGATGCCCTGCGTCTGCGCCAGGCACAGCAGATGGTCGTACGCGCTGCGGCCGGTGTGCACGGCCCGCGCCTCCAGCAGCGCCCCGACCACGCGCAGCGGCTCGGCCAGGTCCCGGTAGGGCACACCGTTGACGGTGGCCTCGCCCGCGTCGGGCCGGTCCAGGCCCAGCAGCAGCCGCATCGTGGTGGACTTGCCGGCGCCGTTGGGTCCCAGGAAACCGGTGACCCGTCCGGGCTCGACCGTGAACGACAGGTCGTTCACGGCGGTCTTGTCGCCGTAGCGTTTCGTGAGGTTCTTGGCCTCGATCATGGTCACCTCGGTTGAATGGCCTGCGAGAGTTTCGCTGGGGCAATTTCTCCCCCGGGCATCTGTGATATCAGGATTGCTATCTGTTCAGTAGTCGCCGCCTTGAGCGGGCGTGAACGATGGCCCCCGCATCACCGCATGGCTATTTTGGCGTTTCGGGCCGTCGGGGGAAGCGCCTGTTTCATCTGCTTCCTTTCCGCAGTTGAACCGGAAACTCCGAGCAGAGGATGG
Source organism: Streptomyces sp. NPDC088387 (assembly GCF_044753385.1). Taxonomy (NCBI): domain Bacteria; kingdom Bacillati; phylum Actinomycetota; class Actinomycetes; order Kitasatosporales; family Streptomycetaceae; genus Streptomyces; species Streptomyces sp. NPDC088387. Next base: position 129,024 of record NZ_JBIVNC010000018.1, on the reverse strand, counting down.
TCATGCAACCAGGAACGAACGGGCCGCGCCCCGGACGCCGGCCGGTGGTCGGGATCTGCGCCCGCACGGCGCCCGTCACGCTCCAGGGCAGCGACCTCGTCGTCGCCCTCACCCTCCAGACGCACGTGGCGTTCCTCGCCGAGGCGGGCTGCACCCCCGTCCTGCTGCCACTGGTGCCCGGCGCCGAGGACCTCGTCGACACCCTGGACGCCCTGCTCGTGCCCGGCGGCCCCGACCTGGACCCGGCCCTGTACGGGCAGCGCCCGCACCCGGCGACCCGGGCACCGTCCCCGGACACCGACCGCACCGAACTGGCCCTGCTGCACAGGGCACTTGACGCCGGTCTGCCGCTGCTCGCGATCTGCCGGGGCATGCAGCTGCTCAACGTCGCGCACGGCGGCACCCTGCACCAGCACCTCGCCGAGGTCACCGGCCACGACCGCCACCGCCCCCGCACCAGCACGTTCACCCTGGGCCGGCTGCCGCTGAAGACGGAGCCCGGCAGCCGCCTCGCCGCCCTCCTCGACCACGCCGACAACGCCGACCACGCCGACAGCGGCGCCGACGGGAACGCGGGCGCGGACGGGGGCGCGGGGGGCGGGGGCGGGCCGTACACGGCGTGCCACCACCACCAGGCCCTCGACACCGTCGGCGCCGGCCTGACGGTCACCGGCCGCGCCGACGACGGCACCGTCGAAGCGGTCGAGGCGGCCGGTCGGGCTTTTGTCGTCGGCGTGCAATGGGAATGCGGCCAGACGTCCGACAAACGGCTGCATTACGCACTCGCGGACGCCGCCCGGCGTTCGATGAATGAGCGGGCCGCACTATTGCCGGTTTCTTGAGAACACACCACCTGCGAGCCCAGACTGTTTTTTCGGTTCCCCATGCGAAGGAGATTTCTGAGATGTCGCCGCGGATGCCCAACCCGTCGCTGGTCGTTCCCGATGTTCTGCCGCCCATGCGCGCCCTGGTGAAGGCCGTCAACAGCGTCGGCGTCCCTCTTCAGACCCTCGTCCTCGTCCATCTGAGGATCAGCCAGATCAACGGCCGCACCGTCCACCTGCCCATCAAGCCCAAGGAGTTCGAGGACGCCGGTGAGGAGGACCGCCGCCTGCCCGTCGTCGCGACCTGGCGCGAGCAGAGCTGCTTCACCGACGCCGAACGCTCCGTGCTCGCCCTCGCCGAGGCCGCCACCCGTATCGACGACCGCGAGGACCCCGTCTCCGACGAGGTGTGGGACGAGGCCGCACGGCACTGGACCGAGGTCCAGCTCGCCGCGGTGGTCCTGCACATCGGGCTGGTCAACCTCTGGAACCGGGTCAACGTCGCCACCCGGCAGGAAGCCGTCGACTGGCGGATCAACCCCAAGACCTGGACCCCCATGACCAGCCGCCTCGCCACCACCCCCTGACCACCGCGCACCACACGAAGGCCCTGGCCGGCGGAATCTCCCCATTCCGCCGGCCAGGGCCTTCGCCGTGCACCGCTTCCCGCAACACCACTTTCAGGTGCGGCAGCCGCTCAGGGCGGCCGCTCAGGGCAGCCGCCGGGCCCCCGCCGTACCGCGGCCCAGGTCCGCCGCGCCGGTGCTGAGCACCGCCAGCAGGGTGCGTGCCTGGACGTTGATGTAGCGGCTGTGCCCGGCCAGCCAGCTCAGCTGACCCGGCGTCACCCACTGGTAGCCGGGCGGCGCCTTCGCGGGCGTGGTGTCCTCGTCGGTCTCCACGATCAGATAGCGGCTCTCCGCGTTGAGGAACCGGCCGCCCTCCTCGGAGTGGACCGTGGAGTAACGGATCCGCTCCGCCGGCGCGCCGAGCATCAGGTCCAGATAGCGCGGGCGCTGCGCGGCCGGCAGATGGGCGTAGTTCGACGGCACGCACTGCACCGTCGGCGCCAGTTCCAGGGTGTCCAGGAAGCCGCCCTCGACCATCGCGTGCACCAGGACGTGCGGGACACCGTCGAACAGGCGGTAGGCGAAGGCGACGATGCCCGCCTCGACCGGCTCGATGATGGGCTGGGTCCAGCCGCGCACCTCGCGCCCGGCGCCCTCCACCGACACGGCGACCACCTTGAAGAACCGGCCGTCGTCGCGGCTGATGGCCCGCTCGTCACTGTGCCAGCCCGCCACCTCCCGCAGCGGCATCCGCCGGATGTGGACGTCCTGGCGGGCCCGCTCCCCGGTGAACCAGGCCAGCAGATCGGCGTCCGAGGACAGTGCCTGCGGCTCCGCGGGCGCTGTCGGAGCACTCGCCAGCACCGTGCGCGCGTCCATGTTGACGATGTTGTCCAGCCGCAGCAGCCGCACGATCTGCCCCAGCGTCAGCCAGCAGAACTCGTCGTGGAGGGGCACGTCACCGTCCACCTCGACGATCATGTTCCGGTTGCGTTTCTGGTAGAACCAGGCGCCGTGCTCCGACTGGAGGACGTCGGTCAGCACCCGCTCGCGGTCCGGATCGAGGAAGTGCTCCAGATAGCGGACCTCCGCACCGCCGTGCGCCTTGGTGTAGTTGCTGCGGGTGGCCTGCACGGTGGGGGAGAGCTGCACCAGGTTGGGGTTGCCTGGCTCCATCTTCGCCTGCATCAGAAAGTGCAGGACACCGTCGAACTCCTTGGCCAGGATGCCCAGGATGCCGATCTCCGGCTGCACGATGATGGGCTGCTGCCACTGCGCCTCGGGCCGCACCACGTGCAGGCCCTCGATGGTGAAGAACTTCCCGCTGCTGTGGTGCAGGTTGCCGCTGTCGGCGGCGAACGACCAGTGGTCCAGCTCCGCGAAGTCGATGCGCCGCACCTGTGTGCCGCAGCCGTGCCGGTGCCGGGCCAGCCAGGCGGGCACCTCACCGGTGTCGATGTGCACGCCGGTCGCGGTCGCCGCGGACAGGGCCATGCGGTCCGCGACCCCGGCCGTGCTGCGCGGGATCAGCTGTGCGGGGGCGCTCACGGCCGCTCACCGTCCTCGACGACGGGCTTCCACCACTGCGGGTTGTCCCGGTACCAGGCGACGGTCTGCGCGAGGCCCGCCTCGAACCCGGTCAGCGGCCGGTGTCCCAGCTCGCGTTCGATCCTGCCCTGGTCCAGGGCGTAACGCCGGTCGTGGGCCTTGCGGTCGGTGACGTGCCGGATCATCTCCGGGCCCGCCCCGCACAGTTCGGCCAGCCGGTGCGCCAGCTCCAGGTTGGTCACGGCGCTGCCGGCCCCGATGTTGTAGACCTCACCGGCCCGGCCCGCCTCCAGCACCCGCTGCACGGCCCGGCAGTGGTCGTCGACGTGCAGCCACTCACGCACCTGCCCGCCGTCCCCGTACACCGGGATGGGCCGGCCCTCCAGCAGCCGTGTCACCGACAGCGGGATGAACTTCTCCGGATGCTGGTAGGGCCCGTAGTTGTTGGAGCAGCGGGTCAGCGACACGGGCAGCCCGTGGGTGCGGAAGTAGGCCAGCGCCACCAGGTCGGAGGCCGCCTTGGAGGCGGCGTAGGGGGAGTTGGGCAGCAGCGGCGACGACTCGTCCCACACCCCCTCCTCGATCGAGCCGTACACCTCGTCGGTGGAGATGTGCACCACCCGCCCGGTACCCGCCGCCAGCGCGGCCTCCATGACCGCCTGGGTGCCCTCGACGTTGGTGCGCACGAACGCGGCCCCGCTGCGGATCGAGCGGTCCACATGGCTCTCCGCCGCGAAGTGCACGAGCGCGTCCTGGCCCTCGGCGAGAGCCGTCACCAGATCCCGGTCGAGGATGTCGCCGTGCACGAACGTGAGCCGCGGATGCGCGGCGGGCAGGTTCTCCCGGTTTCCCGCATAGGTCAGCAGATCCAGCACCGTGACGTGCGCGTCCTCAAAACCCGGATATCCGCCGTCGAGGAGAGTGCGTACATAGTGCGAGCCGATGAACCCGGCCCCACCGGTGACAAGAATTTTCATTCGATCACATCGCGTTCGAAATTCCGTGCTCGGAACATGGGTTGAGTCCTTTTCCGATGAGGGGACGGAAAGGGGGGTGCCGCGGCCCGATCGGCCGGAGCGGGCCGCGAGAGCCGGCTCATCCCTCTCCCCGGACCGGGGGCCGCTGTGCGGCCCCCGCCGTCCCGTGATGGTGCACGGCCGCCCTCAAAGCCCTCTCGAATCGGGGTCGAGGGTCCTGAGGGCGGAACGCGATGCGGCGCGCCCGCTCAGCCGTCCTGGAGCAGCCCCAGCACATTGCCGTCCAGGTCGGTGACGGTGGCCACCCGCCGGCCGCCGCCGACCTCCGTGGCCGGGCTCTGCACCGTGCCGCCCGCGGCGACCACGTCGGCGACCTTCGCCTCGATGTCGGTGACGTGCCAGTAGGCGACCTGGGAGGTCAGGCCCTGCGCCCCGGCCGGCACCAGCCCGATGTGCTGCCCGGCGACGTCGAAACCGACGTAGTACTCCGAGTCGGTCTGCGGGTCGGTGCCCAGCAGCGCCGCGTACAGCTTCTTGGCCGCGGCGACGTCCGCCACGGGATGCAGCACGGTCTTGATTCCCTGGATGGCCGAGTCAGCCATTCTGAACTCCCGGGGGGTCATGGGTTTTCGGTCGCCCCATGCTAGGGAAATCCGCGCAGGCGTGACATCCGCCGCCCCTCCTGCTCAAGCCGGTTTCCAGGCGTTCTTGAGCCGCGGCAAAGAAGCCGGTGCCAGGCTGCGAGCGCGCTGAATTCAGGAGGGGAAATTGACGTGAAAAAGCTTACGTTGCTCACATCCGTGGTCGTCGCCGGTCTGGTGGGTTCGGCCCTCGTGCCGGCCGCGTCCGCCAAGGAGTCCGCCACCGCCGGCAGGTCGCCGAAGCCGGCCGCCACCACCGTCGACTGGGTGCCGTGTCCCGACAACGACCCGGTCCTCGGCAACATGCTCAAGGGCCTGGACTGCGGCACCGTGCAGGTGCCGCTCGACTACAGCCGGCCCGCAGGCCGGCAGATCAGCCTGCCGCTGACCCGGGCCCGCCACACCGCCCCCGACGACCAGTACCGCGGCGTCGTCATCCTCAACCGCGGCCAGTGGCCCGGCGGCATCGGCCGTGACCTGCCCACCCGCTACGCCCAGGGCACCACCGGACTCGCCGCCGACGTCGGCGCCGCCTACGACTGGATCGGCTTCGACCCGCGCGGCGTCGGCGCCAGCGACCCCGCCGTGCTGTGCGACAGCGACTACGTCGACCCCGGCCACGCCCAGCCCGACCCGGTGCCGCCTACCCCCGCCGCCGAACAGGCCTGGGTCGACCGCGCCGAGGCCTACGCCCAGAGCTGCGACGACGCCTACGGCAGCCTCCTTGAGCACCTGGGCACCGACGACGCCGCCCGCGACCTGGACCGTATGCGCATCGCGCTCGGCCAGGAGAAGATCACCTACTTCGGCACCGACTGGGGCACCTACCTCGGCTCCCTGTACGCCACCATGTTCCCCAACCGTGTGCAGCGGATGGTCCTGGACAGCGTGGTGCGCCCCAGCGGCGTCGGCTACCGCAACAACCTCGCCAAGAACGTGACGTCCGAACGCAACGCGGAGATCTTCTTCGCCTGGGTCGCCAAGTACGACAGCGTCTACCACCTGGGCACCACCGCCGCCGCGGTCGAGGCCAACTACTACCTCGTCCAGGACGAGCTGCGCGCGGCCCCCCTCGACGGCGAGATAGGCCCCTCCGAGTTCGCCGACATCTTCGAGCCGGTCGTCTACCGCAGCTGGACCTGGACCTCGCGCGCCAAGGTCCTGTCCGACTACGTCGTGCACAACAACTCCGCGACGCTGCGCGCCAGTTACTCCGACCCCGGCTTCCCGCACCAGAACCGCCACGCGATGACCAACGCGGTCAACTGCGTCGACGGCCCCTGGCCCACGAACTGGAACCGCTGGCACGACGACTACACCGCCCAGCACAACGCCGGCAACACCTTCCTGACCTGGACCAACGCCTGGTACAGCGCCCCGTGCGCGTTCTGGCCGGTCCCCGCGAAGGCCAAGCCGCAAAAGGTCGGCGGCAAGAACGTCAACGTCCTGCTGGTGCAGCCGGAGTTCGACACCGCGCACGGCGTCGCCGGCGCCGTCGAGACCCACGGCCTGTTCCCCAACTCCCGCCTCGTCCTTGAGGCCAAGGGACACAACGTCGGCGCGGCCCTGTCCGCGAACAACAACACCTGCCTGAACACCTACGTCGGTGACTTCCTGCGCGACGGCACCCGCCCCGCCTCCCGCAAGGGCATCGACGCCACCTGCCAGGCGGCCGCCGACCCGGTCCCCACCCCCTGACCCACCCCGCCCCGCCCCACCCCGCCCCATCCCTGAGTCACCCTGCCCCGCCACAGTGACGGGCCCCGCCGCCGGAACAGTCCGGACGCCACGGGGCCCGTCGCCGTACAACCACCCATGCCGCGCCGTACGGGTGTTGCGGTGCGGGGTGTTGCGCCGCGGGCGTGCGCCGCGGGTCCGTGACGGGGGTGTGCGCCGCGGGCGTGCGACGGGGGTGTGTGAAGGGGGCCCGCCCCTTGGGACGGACCCCCTCGTGCCGCTTCCGGTTGCCGTGTCGGGCTAGGCGGCCCGCCGCGCCCCCGCCGCGGTCACCGCCTCCTCCAGGGTGCGGGCCAGTTCGTTGGGGGAGGGCATGGCCCGTACCTCCTCGCCCAGCCGGGCCGCGCCGGCCCGGATCGCCGGATCGTCCAGGAGGCGGACCAGCGCGGCCCGCACGGCGGGCCCGTCCGCCTCACCGGGCCGCATCGCCAGCCCCGCCCCCGCCCGCTCCAGGCACGCGAACTTCAGCGGCGCGTCGAAGGCCTGACTGACCAGCAGCTGCGGCACGCCGTAGCGCAGCGCGCAGCCGAACGACCAGGCGCCGCCGTGATGCACCATCGCCGAGCAGGTCGGCAGCACCTCCGACAGCGGTACGGACTCCACCAGCCGGGTGTTGGCCGGCACCTGGCGCAGTGCGCCCCAGGACGTCCGGGGCAGCGTCAGCACCAGCTCGATGTCCAGGTCGGCCACCGCGTCCAGGATCTGCTGGACCCGCTGTTCGGACAGCAGCAGCCGTACCGGCCCGTCGTTGACGGCGTCGCCGAACGTCATCAGCACCCGCGGCACGGCGGGTTCGCGTTCCGTGCCGGACAGCCAGTCGGGCACCACGGCCGGCCCGTTGTAGGGCACGAACTGCATCGGCAGCATGGCCGCCCGCGGGTCGGGCCGGAACGCGTCCGGCAGCGGGTCCACCGTGAACTGCCCGTTGACCAGGTCCTCGTCGAACGCGAAACCGTGGCGGTGGGCCCAGCCGGCCAGCCAGTCGCCGAGCACGTCGACGCGTTCGCCGGTCGGCAGGCCCGCCATGGCGTGCAGGTAGTCGGCCCGCATCCGGGGATAGACGTCCACCGAGTACAGCACCCGGGCGTGCACGGCGCCGACCGCGGCGGCGGCCAGCGCGCCGGCGAACGCCTTCGCACCCCACAGCACCAGATCGGGCCGCCACCGGCGGGCGTAGGCGATCAGGTCGTCCGCCATGGGGTCGTTGAAGCGCTGCGCCTGCGGCAGCACCAGGTCCTCGAACAGGCCGGACACCTCCGGCCAGCCCAGCCGTTCGCGGTGCGGGCGGATGTCGAACAGCGCGGAGAGGTCGGCGGGCGCGGGCCGCAGGGCGGCGGGCCCGGACTGCGGGGCGGCGGGCCCGCGCGCGGAGCTGCGTCTGCGGTCGCGCAGGGCCCGCTGCTGGGCGCTCTCGCCGGGGCCGACGACCACCCCCGTCAGGCCGGCGCCGGTGACGGCATCCAACTGGTCCGGCCATACAGCCATCCGGACCTCGTGTCCGGCGGCCTGAAGGGCCCAGGCCGGCGGAACCAGGTTGAAGACATGGGTCTGCCACGGAAACGGCACAACGAGCACCCGCACAATGCACTTCCTCAAAGGTGGGGGACAGGACGGAGAACCGGCGGGCGGGCACGGCGCGCGCAGCACGCCATGCGGACCCGTCGGACGACGTAAAGGCGAAGAGGAGAGAAGGAGAGTTGGAGAGTTGGAGAGATGAGGCGGCGAGAAGGGGAGGGGTGGGGTGGGGGAGGGGCGCCGGTCAGGCGTCTTGCAGGCGGCGTCTGCGCCTGCGCTGCGGCCAGGCGGGCCGGGCCCCGCCGGTCGTCGCGGCGGTGACCGCGACCGTCACCGCGGCCACCACGAACGCGGCCGGCACCGGCCCCACCAGGTCGCACAGTGCGCCCATGGCGAGGATCGACACGGCCACCCCGGACGGCATCAGCGTCGCCTTCAGCGTCACCACCGACGCGAGCTCCTGCTCGGAGGCGGCCGCCAGCAGCCGGTTGTTGTAGTGGACGTAGGCCACCTCGAACAGCAGCAGGAACAGCGCGTAGCAGGCCAGCGTGGGTAACGTCCGGCCGATCAGCAGGGCCGCCAGCAGCGGCGGCATGGGCAGCAGGGCCCACAGTGCCGAGGGCACCCGGTCGAGGTAGCGCTGCGCGGGCAGCGCGGCCAGCGATCCGGCGAAGATGGCCACCGAGGAGACGGCGACGAAGACGCCCACCAGGCGGGTCCCGCCGGCAAGGACCTGGACCGGGACGACGGTGACGGCCACCGTGTGAAAGCCCTGCCAGAACGCGACCAGCAGGAAACGCGCGAACAGCCGCCGCAGCACCGGGTCCTCGACCCTCGGCCGGCTCCCCGCCTTCCCCCCGGCACCCGCACCCGCACCGGTGTCGGCGCCGACGCCGGCGAGTGTGCCGGCGGTCCTGCCGGGGGTGTCCGGCAGCGCCCACGCCAGCAGCGCGGACAGCACCAGCGTGGCCGCGTTCACCGCGAGCAGCCCGCGCAGCGACAGCACCGAGGCGGCCGGCCCGGCCAGCGCCGCACCGACGCTCATGCCGGTCAGCTTGCCGATCTCGGCGAAGGTGTTGGCCCGGTCCAGGCGCTGTGCCGGGACCGCCGCGCGCAGCACCAGCGCGGTCGCCGAACGCGTGACGGCCTCGAAGTAGCCGCGGACCACCAGCACAACGGCCGCCACCGCGAGCAGCGCGCCCTGCGGCGCGAGCAGCGCGGCCGCGGTCAGCACCAGGCTCGCCGCCTCCGCGCCCCGCACCAGCCGCGGTGCCGGCCGGCGGCCGAGCAGCCGGTTCAGGGCGCCGGCCAGCAGCAGCGCGGGCAGCCACGGCGCGCTCAGCACCGCCCCCGCCAGCAGTCCCGAACCGGTCACCGAACCCACGTGGGTCGCCAGACTCACCAGGACCACAAAACTGCCGAGCGTGTTCACGAACAGCAGCACCGGCGTGAAATTCGGGGAACGGAACCTCAGGGAAAAAGACGTCATTCTCTCCTCCTCCAGCGGCTGGAGGATGGCAGAGTTGAACAGCTTTCCGCGAGGGAAGACTCTGTCTACTTTGAACGTATGACAGCAGCCGAAAAGGCCCGTACCTGCATCGTACTTGTCGACGCCTATGCGGCGGTCCGTTCACTTGTTTTGACATTTCTTGAACAAGGGTGCTCCCTCGTCCGTGTGCAGAGCACCCGCGAGGTGCCGTTCGTCTACCGCAAGTCGCCTCACGTTCCCGGGGACTTCGTCGCGGATATCGTCCACGACGGTGACCTGGACGCCACCGTCGCGGCCGTCGCCGCTTTTTCCCCGGCCGCCGTCATCTGCGGCGGCGAGAGCGGCGTCGAGTTCGCGGACCTGCTCGCCGCGCGGCTGGGCCTGCCCGGCAACAGCACCCGACTGAGCGCCGCGCGCCGCGACAAGCACCTCATGATCGAGACCGTGCGCGCGGCGGGCCTGCGCGCGGCCCGCCAGCTGCGCGCCACCGACCCCGGCGAACTCGCCGCCTGGCACCGCGAGATCGGCGGCCGGGTGGTGGTCAAGCCGCTGCGCGGCGCCGGCAGCCACGGTGTGTCCTTCTGCGACACCCCCGAGGAGTCCGCCGCCGCGCTGGCCGCGCTGGCCGGCGTCGACGACGTGTTCTCCCGCCCCAACGAGGGGGCCGTGGCCCAGGAGTACCTGCCCGGCACCGAGTACATGGTCAACACCGTCAGCCGTGACGGGGTCCACCACGTGTGCGAGGTCTGGCGCACCGGCCGCGTCAGCGCGAACGGCATCGTCGACCTGTGCGACTCGCTGTCCCTGATCGACTCCGGCAGCCGGGTCGTCGCACCGCTGCGCGCCTACGGCTTCAAGGTCCTGGACGCCCTGGGCATCCGGCAGGGCCCCGCGCACCTGGAGATCAGGATGACCCCGGACGGGCCCTGTCTGGTCGAGGTCGGCGCGCGCATCGCCGGCGGCAACATCCCGGCCACCGCGGGCCTGGGCATCGGCGCGTCGCAACTGGACTGGACCGTCGAGGCGTTCCTGCGCCCCGAGCGGTTCCACGCCCGCGCCGGCACCCCCTACCAGGTGCGCCGCTACGCGGCGATCGCCGGGATGGTCTCACCCGTCGAGGGGGTGCTGAGCACCTACCGGGGCATCGGGGAGATCGAGCGGCTGGAGAGCTTCCACGCCCTGGTGACCCCGGTCAGGCCCGGCCAGGAGATCGCCCGGACCGTCAACGACCTCACCTACCCGGTCGTGGTGACGCTCGTGCACGACCTGGAGGAGGTCGTGCAGCGCGACCTCAACACCATCCGCCACCTCGACGGCCACGCCTTCTACGCCCTCGACGACGCCCCGGACACGGCGGCCTGACCGGCAACGGCCCGTTCGACTGCGGAACCTCAGCAGTCGAACACCCCACCACCGCACCCGTCCCGCCGCCCCGCCGGTCCCGCCCCGCTTCCGGTCAGACGCCGGCCGTGTCGGTGGTGGCCGGCTTCCACCGGGTCCAGGACGGGCGCGGCACCTGGTAGACGAAGCTGACGGCGGTGCGCGGCTGCGCGGTGGTCGTGTTGGGGGCCGAGCGGTGCAGGACCATGCCGTCGAACATGACGGCCGAGCCCGGCTCCAGGGGCACGGTCCGTGCCGGGACGGGCGGCAGGTGCCTGTCGGCGACGTGCGGTTCCACCGCCGCGTCCAGCGGTGCCTCGCCGGGCAGCCGCTCCCGGTCGCCGGTGTGCGGGAACAGCCCGAGCAGGTGCGAGCCGGGAATGAACTCCAGGCAGCCGTTGTGCTCGGTGGCCGGCTCCAGCGCGATCCAGATCGTCACGATGCCGTTGTCCTCGGCGCCGAACTGCGGCGGCGCGAACGCGATGTCCTGGTGCCAGGGCTTGCCCGACCCCACCACCGGCGGCTTCGCCCACAGGAACGCGTTGACCAGCCGCCCCGCGCTGCCCACCGCGCCGGCCACCGGCCCGCCCGCCAGGTCCAGCGAACGCTGCACGGCGTCGAACTCGGGGACGTGCTCGTGGATCCGGTCGGCCGAGCGCAGCACCCCGGTGAGCGCCCGCGCCCCCTGCTGCCAGGCCGCCCAGCCGCCGATACCGGCCGCCTCCAGGACGAAGTCCCCCGAGGAGACCGTACGTTCCCGGGCGAGCTCCTTGAGCCGGTCCACCGCGCCGTGCAGCCGGCGCAGTTCCGCGCCCGCCACCAGCCGCGGCAGCGTCACGAATCCGTTCTCCCGCAGATCACGGTAATCGGTGTCCACCATTGATCCCTCCCTCTCTGCTTCTCACCCCGGATCGTCGCGCACCCGGTGCGCATATTCACGGCCGTGTTCATGTTCAAGCCCGCCCGGGCCGGCGCCCGTTGCCGATACTCGCGCGGGCTCCCTATGCTTTCGGGCCGTGAGGTCATCAGACCCACGAAAACTGGATATGGCGGAAGGAGTGACAAATGACGGACCGCGACTTCATCGACACCCGTGACGCGCAGCAGGAGACCAGCAAGTGGTAATCCGCTGAAAAAGCGAAACGCGCCGCCCGTATGGAATCGAATCCGTACGGGCGTTGCGTCGTCCAAGAGAGGTTTCTGATGGTAGGCAATCGCGTTTCACACGTCATCGACATTCCCGCCGACCTGCTGGCGGTCGACGACTCCACCGACGAGCGGTACTGGGCGTCCGTGGAGCGCGTCGTCGCGCTGGCCGAGGACCGTGGACGGGCCGCCGGCGGGACACCGTTGCTGGCGAGTCTCGCGGTCGACCATCCCCAGTGGCCGGTGCGGGCCGGCGCCGTACGGCTGCTCGCCGCCCACCACGCGGGGGAGCCGGACGCCGACGCGGCGGTCGCCGCGGCCACCCACGACACCGTCGACTGGGTCGCGTTCACCGCCCTGAAGGTGATCACCGAGTACCGGATCGCCGCCGCCGTCCCCGACCTCATCCGCATCTCCGGCTGGCCCAGCAACTTCACCCGCTCCGACTGGGTCCGCAAGCCCGTCGGCTGCGGCGCCGCACTGACCAAGCGCGCCCTGATCGCCGTGTTCGGCACCCGCGACCCCGCCGAACTGCGCCGCCTGGAGGACGAGTACTTCACCGACCTGCGCGCGCGGGTCGAGGCCGCCCGCAAGCGCCCGCGCCGCACCACCGACGTCGTCCTGGTGCCCGGCGGGCCCGCCGTGTTCGGCGCGAACGAGAAGCCCGACGCCTTCCGCATGGCACAGGACGACAGCACCCTGCGCGCCGTCGACGTACCCGCGTTCCTCATCGACCGCACCACCGTCACCAACGCCCGCTACCGCGAGTTCCTCCAGGAGGCGGGCGACAGCGGCGAGTTCGACCACGCCGACCAGCCGCTGGAGCGCTCGCACCGGCCCGCGCACTGGCACGACGCCCGCTTCAACGCCGACGACCTGCCGGTCGTGGGCATCGACTGGTACGACGCCTACGCGTTCGCCCGCTGGGCCGGCGGAGCACTGCCCAGCGAGGTCCAGTGGGAGAAGGCCGCCCGCGGCGTCGACGGCCGCCGCTTCCCCTGGGGCGAGGAGTTCGATCCGGAGCGGGTCAACTACGTGGAGCGGTCCTTCGGCGAGCCCGTCGCCGACCTGGACTCCCTGGAAGCGCTGCTGGTGACCATCTCCGCGGGCGAGAACCCCGCCCACCCGGTCCTGCCCGCCGACGCCCTCCCGCAGGGCGCCAGCCCCTACGGCGCCCTCCAGATGTCCGGGAACGTGTGGGAACTGACCCGCACCAACTTCTACACCGGCGAGGACATGGACCCCTTCTTCAAGGGCCGCCACCCGCTGGACTTCATGAACCGCAAGGAGGCCTTCCACGTGCTGCGCGGCGGCACCTGGACGTCCCCGCCCGCCTGCCTGACCACGTTCTACCGGGGCAAGGACCTGATCACCGACCGGCACAACGAGGTCGGTTTCCGCTGCGTGTACGAGACGAGCGACTGATGCGACTGACCTCCCTGGGCCATGCCGCCGTCCTCGTCGACACCGGCAGCGAGCGCATCCTGTTCGACCCGTGGCTGACCCAGCGCCTGGACCGTTTCTGGGAACACCACCCCGCGCTGCCCGACGACCTGGTCGCCCGGGTCCTGGACGAGGGCGTCGACTACGTCGTCTTCAGCCACCACCACTTCGACCACCACCACTACCCCTCCCTGCACCGGCTGGTGGACGGCGCCGACGTCGACTTCGACGACAGCCCCCGCCAGAGCGCCGGCGTCACCTGCATCTACCCGGCCGGCCCGGTGCCGCCGCAGCTGACCGCGTCGGGGCTCGGCCACCAGGCGATCGCCTGGACGCTGCGCCGGTTCGGCTTCGAGCACCTGCACCCGGTCACCCCCGGCGACACCGTCACCCTGGGCGGCGCCACCCTGCGCACCTTCCCCTCGGCGGTGTCCTTCCCCGAGATGAGCGTGCTGGTCCACAACCAGGACGCGGCGGTCATGCTGTGCGGGGACTCCCTGCTGCACGAGGACACCGTCGCCGCGTTCGCCCGCGACGACGCCCCGCGCCTGGACGCCCTGTTCGTGCCCGCGCACAGCATCTCGCCGCCCGGCGTCCTCACCGAACGCCGCTCCGTCAGCGACCCCGACGCCGCCCGCGCCCGCGCGATCGCCAACTTCGACCGCTACGTGAGCACCCTGCCCGCGACCGTGACGGTGCCCTCCAGCTTCGGCTGGCGCATCAGCGGCGACACCGGGCGCGACTACGACTGGTGCAACCGCACCATCTTCCCCTTCACCCCCGTCCAGGCGATGGCCCGCCTCGACGAACTGGGCCGCGACGGACTGCTGTGGGGGCCCGGCCAGGTCATCGACATCACCGGCGGCAAGGCCACCCTCGTCGACGGCCCGGTCGCCCCCGACGGCTACGACTTCGACGCCCTCTACGCCGAGGTCACCCTCGACCCCACGACACCGGTGCCGCCGTTCGACGCCTCCCTGGACCGCTACGGCCACCAGTCCCGCCCCGCCCCGGACCTGCTGCGCGACCTCCTGGACCGCCTGGTCGCCACCGACTACTGGTACCGGGCCCTGGACAACGGCTCCGGACGGCACGTCATCTCCCTGTACGAGGACGACGGCAGCGAAAGCTCCTACCTCCTGGACCTGGTCGCCGACCGGGTGACCCGGCTCGGCGACGGCCCGGCCCGCGGCCACCTCGCCGGCGGCGAGGGCTGGACCGAGATCGCCGCCGCCACCCTGGAGGCCATGCTCCACGCCGACCTGCTCTTCGGCAGCTCCTTCGGCCTGTGGGCCAGCGACGGCGTCCTGCTCTCCGCGGTCTTCCACCACCCCGCGTTCTACACCCGCCACGTGGAGCGCGAACTGCGGGAGGCGACGACGCGATGAGCGAGCCGGCCGTCCTCGAACTCGACAGCCCCGCCCTGCGCGGCAACCCGCTCGGCGACCCGCACCACCGCCGCGTCGAGGTCCACCTGCCGCCCGGCTACGACGGGGTGCGCCGCTACCCGGCCGTGTACTGGCTGCCCGGCTTCGGCGCCCACCCCACCCTCACCCACCGCCCGCTGGCCTTCGGCACGTCCGTCGCCGACCGGCTGCGCACCGCCATGATCGACGGCCGGATCCCGCCCGCCCTGCTCGTCGTACCCGACGCCACCACCGCCTACGGCGGCTCGCAGTACATCGACTCCGCCGCATCCGGCCACTACGCCGGCCACCTCGCCGAAGTCGTCACCGCGACCGACCACCACTTCGCCACCCTGCCCGAACCCCGGTGGCGGGCGATCGGCGGCAAGTCCAGCGGCGGCTACGGCGCCCTCGTCGCCGGCATGACCAGCCCCCTGTTCGGCGCGGTGATCGCCTGCTCGCCCGACGCCGGCTTCGAACACTGCTACCTGCCGCTGCTGCCCGCCGCCCTCGACACGATACGCGCGGCCGGCGGCCTGGACGCCCTGCTCGCCCGGCGCGGCAGCGGCCCCCACGACGTCCCGTTCATGGTCGCCATGAGCCTGGTCGCGATGGGCATGTGCTACGCCGACGACCCCGCCGTCACCCCCGCCGACGCCCTGCCCTGCGACCCCGCCACCGGCGCCTTCCGCGAGAAGGTGTGGCAGCGCTGGCTCACCCACGACCCCGTACGCATGCTGCCCGCCCACACCGGCCCCCTGCGCCGCCTGGACCTGCTCCACCTCAACGTCGGCCGGCGCGACGAGTACGGCATGCACTGGGGCGTGCGCGCCCTGCACGCCGCCCTCGACAGCCACGGCGTCGCACACGACTACCTGGAGCACGACGGCGGACACCACGGCGTCGAACACGTCTTCACCCACGCCCTGGCCCGCCTGTGGCGGCTGTGGCGGCAGTTCCCCGGGACGGAGGCCGGCACATGTGCGGCATAGCGGGCTTCGTCAGCTTCGACGGCCCCCGCGACCCGGACCGCCTCGCCCGGCTGGGGCGGACCATGACCGACGCCATGGCCCACCGCGGCGAAGGAGCCCGCGCCCCCTACGTCTCCTCCTGCGCCACCGTCATGCTGTGCGCGACCCGGCTCGCCGTCCGCGACCGCAGCCACGCCGGCGACCAGCCCATGACCGACCCCGGCCGGCGCACCGTCCTCGTCCACAACGGCGAGATCTACGGCTCACGCGCCCCCGCCGCACCGCTGTGGCCCCGGCGCACCGACTGCGACACCGAGTTCGCCCTCCAGCAGGTCTGCCGCGAGGACGACCCCGGCGACGCACTGCGCCCGCTGTCGGGCATGTTCGCCCTCGCCTGGCACGACACCACCACCGGCCGGGTCGTCCTGGCCCGCGACCACTTCGGCGTCAAACCCCTCTACTACGCCCGCGCCGACGGCGGCCTGCTCTTCGCCTCCGAACCCGGCGTCCTGCTCGCCACCGGCCTCATCACCCCCGAGGTCGACCCCACCGAGTACGTGCTGCGCTCCTGGATCCGCATGGACGCCGCCGACGACCACACCTGGCTGCACGGCATCCGCGCCCTTCAGCCCGCCGAATACCTGATCGTGGACCGGCCCCACACCCGCAC
The DNA here is from genome assembly GCF_044753385.1 of Streptomyces sp. NPDC088387. Classification (NCBI taxonomy): domain Bacteria; kingdom Bacillati; phylum Actinomycetota; class Actinomycetes; order Kitasatosporales; family Streptomycetaceae; genus Streptomyces; species Streptomyces sp. NPDC088387. The sequence continues at coordinate 112,708 of NZ_JBIVNC010000018.1, read as the reverse complement.
CCACCGCTACTGGCAGCCCACCCCCGTCGACGGCCTGGTCGGCGCCGAGGAGATCCGCGACGCCTTCGACCGGGCCATCACCGAACGCGCCGTCTCCGACGTCCCGCGCGCCGCCGTCCTGTCCGGCGGCGTCGACTCCACCGCCACCGTCGCCGCCCTGACCCGCGCCGGCGTCCCCGTCGAGGGATACGTCCTGCGCTACCAGGACGGCATCGGCGGCTCCGGCGACGACGCCGTGCACGCCGCCGAGGCCGCCGAACTGCTCGGCGTCCCCCTCACCGTCTGCGACCTGGACCGCCACCGCGCCGCCGACCTGGTGCCCGTCCTGCCCACCCGGCTGATGCGGCCCCTGCTGCACGGCGCCGAACTCGCCATGCACCACCTGTACGGGGCGATCGCGCAGGACCGCAACGTCGTCGTCTACTCCGGCCACGGCGCCGACGAACTCTTCGGCTACCAGGCCGGCCGCTACTTCCCCGTCGTCGACCCCTACGCCCCCACCTACATCCACGGCCGCCACTACCTCACCCACCAGCTGCACGCCGACGAACGCCCCGTCTGGGCCCGGCTGGTGACCTGGATGGCCGGCGAACTCGACGTCGACATGAGCACCGTCACCGACCGGGTGTGGGAACGCACCATGGACGAATACCGCGCCCTGAAAACAGCCTCCCCCCTCAAACGCGGCCGCCACCACCTCCTGCGCCGCTTCCTCGTCTACGTCAACGACATGGTCGACGCGACCTCGGCGACGTTCACCCTGGAGGACCGGCCCGTCTTCCAGGACGTCGCACTCGCCGAACTCGCCTTCCGCTGCCCCGAACACCTCAAGGACACCGGCGAAGCGGGCGTCAGCCACAAGGGCCTGCTCAAGGAGGCCCTCGCCGACCTGCTGCCCGACTCCGTACGCCACCGCCCCAAGCAGGGCTTCCCCAGCCCCACCGACCCCGGCTACCTCGCCACCCTGGCCGCTCTCGCCGACGACCTCGGCACCCCCTTCGGGCTGCCGCCCCTGCCGGCCGCCCTGCGCGCCGAACTGGGCGTCGGCGAATGGATGTTCCTCGCCTCGACCTCCGCCTGGCTCGGCCACCTCAGCACACTCACAACCGACCCGAGGAGTCACCGTGAACCCCTCCGCACCCCGGTGGCACTGGCGGACTCTGCCCCGGGCGGACGCACTTGACCCCGTCCCGCCCACCCTCGCCGAAACCGACGCACAGCCCTGGTGCAACTTCGTCCTGTGGCAGCCCACCCGCCTCCCGGCCGGCTGCACCACCGCCACCGGCACCCTGCGCCGCGAAGCACCCCCCGGCCGCGTCGACGCCGCGGGCCGCACCCCGTGGAGCGACGCCAACCCCGCCGGCTACCGCACCGAGATCAGTGGCGGCGGCCGCCGGCTGCGCCTGAAGCAGTTCCTGTACGACTGGGCGTTCCCGGCCGCCGACCACCCCTGCCTGTGGGGCAGCGACACCCGCCCCGCCCCCCTCGGCGAAGGACGGGTGGTGTGGCTGGGCACCGACTACCTCGGCCACCCGGCCGCATCCGCCCGCATGGCCCGCACCACCGTCGAACTCTCCGTCCTGGACGGCGACTTCACCGACACCGAACTCACCGACCTGTACACCGCGCTGCGCCCCGCCGACCCCTCGGCGGTGCCCCGGATCCTGGCCACCCCGTTCGCGGAGCTCAGCTACTGGGCCCGCCACGGGGCCGAACCGGTGTCGGTGCCCACCGGCGTCTTCCACGTCCACCGCGGCGGCCGCGAAGCCGAAGGCGACTGGATCCCCACCGCACAGCTGCCCGCCTTCCTCACCACCCACGGCATCCCCCACCGGGCCGGGGTGTTCCGTGCCGAGAGCGCCGCCCTCTTCGGCGACGGCGCGGCCGGGCGCGCACTGGACGTCGTCTACCTCTCGCCGGCCGGCGGCGAACTGCGCCTGACCGTCCAGCGCACCGGCGCCGGCCGCCTCACCGTCCCGCCCGAGCAGGACAAGCACCCCGCCACCACCGAGGTCCACACCCTGCCCGCCCCACCCGGCGACTTCGCCCGCCCGGTCCATCTCGGCCACCTCAGCGCCGAGTTCGGCGCCTGCGACGCGATCTGGCAGCACCCCGGCGGCCACACCCTGCGCCTGCTGGGCAGCGCGGGCGAAGGCCTGGGCCGCGACGCCTTCCTCACCCTGGTCGCCGGCCTCGACACCGCTCTCGACCTCACCGGCAAGGAACTGCCGGCATGACCGCCCCCACCACACCCGTGCCCCTCGTGCCCGGCGGGCCGGGGGAGGGCAGGCCGGTACTGGATCCCGCCACCGGCACCGTCCTCACCCACCTACCCGACACCACCCCCGACGCCGTCGCCGCCACCACCGCCCGCGCCGCGCACGCCTTCGAGGAGCACTGGGCCCACACCACCCCCGCCCAGCGGGCCGCCGCCCTCACCGCTCTGGCCCGGCTGCTGCGCGAGGACAGCGGACAACTCGCCGCCCTGGAACGCGCCCACACCGGCAAACCCACCGCCCGCGCCGAGGGCGAGATCGCCTTCGCCGCCGAGGCCGCCGACTTCTTCGCCGCCGCGGCCCGCCACCCCGTCGGCGAGACCCACCCGGCCGGCCCCGGCCTGCGCGCCTACACCGACCGGCTGCCCGTCGGGGTGTGCGCGGCGATCGTCCCGAACAACTTCCCCCTGCTGCTGGCCACATGGAAGATCGCCGCCGCCCTCGCCCACGGCAACACCGTCGTCGTCAAACCCGCCCCCGAAACCCCCCTGAGCATCCGCCGCCTCGTCGAGCAGGCCGCGCACGTCCTGCCCGACGGCGTCCTGTCGGCCGTCTACGGCGGCGCCCGCACCGGCCGCGCCCTGTGCACCCGGCCCCAGGTCGGGGCCGTCTCCTTCACCGGCTCCACCCGCGCCGGCCGCGAGGTGGCCCGGCTGTGCGCGGACGGCCCCACCCCCCTCACCCTCGAACTGGGCGGCAAGAGCCCCGTCGTGGTCTTCGCCGACGCCGACCTCGACGCCGCCGCCCACGCGGTGGTCACCGGCTTCACCGGCAACACCGGCCAGGTCTGCGTGGCCGGCTCCCGGCTGATCGTCGAAGACCGCGTCCACCACGAACTCGTCGCCCGCGTCGCCGAACTCGCGGCCAACCTGCGGGTCGGACGGCCCACCGACCCCACCACCGACCTCGGCCCCCTGATCAGCGCGGCCGCCGCCGACCGCACCACACACCTCGTCACCGAGGCCGCCGCCGCAGGCGCCCGCGTCCTGCTGCCACCCGGCCGCACCACCCCCCGCGACCACCTCGACGGCGGCTTCTACGTCCACCCCGCCGTCATCGACCACGCACCGCGCACCGGCCGCGCCTGGCGCGAGGAGATCTTCGGCCCCGTCCTGGCGGTCGCCTCCTTCACCCACGACAGCGAAGCCCTCGCCCTCGCCCACGACACCGCCTACGGCCTGTCCGCCTCCGTATGGACCGCCGACGCCCACCGCGCCGAACACTTCGCCCGCACCCTGCGCGCGGGCATGGTGTGGGTCAACACCTGGGGCGACACCGATCCCGCGATCAGCGTCGGCGGCCACGGACAGTCCGGCTACGGCCGCGAACTCGGCCTGCACGCCGCCGACGGCTACACCCGCCCCCGCGCCGTCTGGGTCGCCCACCGCAGCACCCCGCAGGGCCCGCGATGACCCCCGCCGCAGCGCACCTGGACTTCCGCAGCGACACCCGCACCCTGCCCGACGCCCGTATGCGCCGCGCGATGGCCACCGCCGCCGTCGGCGACGACGTCTACGGCGACGACCCCACCGTCACCCTCCTCCAGGAGCGGGCCGCCCGCCTGCTGGGCACCGAGGACGCCCTGTTCACCCCCACCGCCACCCTGGCCAACCTCCTCGCCCCGCTCGCCGCCGCCGCGCCCGGCACACCGGCGCCGCGGCTGCTCGCCGGCGCCGGCAGCCACATGGCGTTCCTGGAGGCGGACGGACTGCGCCGCTTCGCCGGCCTGGAACTCCTGCCGGTGGTCCAGCAGCCCGACGGCCTGCCCGACCCCGACGCCCTGACCGCACTGCTCTCGGCGCCGGGGGCACCGGCCGTCGTCTGCCTGGAGAACACCAGCATGATGTGCGCGGGCAACGCCCTCGACGCCGCCGCCACCCGCACCCTGGCCGCGCTCGCCCACCGCCACGGCGCCCACCTCCACCTCGACGGCGCCCGCCTCGCCAACGCGGCCACCGCCCTGCACGTGCCGCCGGCCGAACTCGCCGCCCCCGCCGACAGCATCACCTTCTCCCTGTCCAAAGGACTCGGCGCCCCCGCCGGCGCCCTGCTGGCCGGCACCCGCCCCTACATCGCCCGCGCCCGTACCCTGCGCGCCCAGCTCGGCGGCGCCCTGCACCAGGCGGGCGTCCTGGCCGCCCCCGGCCTGCTCGCCCTGGACCGCCTCGACGACCTCGCCGCCGACCACACCCTCGCCGCCCGCCTGGCCGCCGGGCTCGCCGCCGTGCCCGGCACCCGCCTGCTGCACGCGCCGCACCCGACCAACATCGTCATGGCCCGCCCGGCCGGGCTGTCCGCGCCCGAGTGCGCCCGGCGCCTGGCCGGGCACGGCGTTCACGTCCTGCCCCTGCCGAACGGACACGTCCGCTTCGTCACCCACCGCGCACACGACATGATCGGTGTGCGCCGGGCCGTCCGCGCGTTCGCGGCGGTGGCCGCCACCGCCGCGGTGAGCTGTCCGGACACCGGCGAAGACACCCCCAAGACGGCCCCATCCGACGACAGCTGGAGGACTGATGAGCAAGAAGGAGCCGCCGCGCGGCCTTGAGGAGCGGCTGAAGGACACTCGGGCCCGGCTCGAGAACGACGTCGACCTGTGGGTCGCCACCGCGGGCGCCGGCGGCGTGCACCTCGTACCGCTGTCCTACCTGTGGGACGGCACCGCGATCGTCATCTCCACCCCCCGCGACTCGGTCACCGGCCGCAACCTGCTCGCCGGCGGCCAGGTCCGCCTGGGCCTGGGCCAGACCCGCGACGTGGTGATGGTCGACGGCGACGCACAGCCCGTCGACGTCGCCGACCTGGGCCCGGCCGCGGACGACTTCGCGGCCAGGACCGGCTTCGACCCGCGTGAGCTCACCGACCCCTACCAGTACTTCCGGATCCGGCCGCGCCGCATCCAGGCCTGGCGGGAGGCGAACGAGCTCGCCGGACGCGGCCTCATGCGCGACGGCACCTGGACCGGCTGACCCCCGCCCCGGCCCCGCCCGCGATGCGGCGGGGCCGGGTCCGGCGGGCGCCCTCCAGCCGTGCTTGACCGGTGCTGAAGACGGTTTTGCCAGGCTGCGCAGGCAACACATCTGTCGAATCTGGAGGGGCGAATATGGGAGCCATCGAGGTTCCGGTCCTGATCGTGGGCGGCGGCGGATGCGGCCTGTCCGCCTCCGTGTTCCTGTCCGACCACGGCGTCGGTCATCTGCTGGTGGAACGGCACCCGGACACGTCGAGGGTCCCGAAGGCGCACTATCTCAACCAGCGCACGATGGAGATCTTCCGCACGCACGCGCTCGCCGACGACGTCTTCGCCGAGGCGGCACCGCTGGAGAAGTTCGGCAAGGTCCGCTGGCAGACCACACTCGCCGGCGACGGACCGCTGGACCGCCGTGTGATCCACGAGATGGACGCCTTCGGCGGCGGACACCTGCGCGAGATCTACCAGGCGGCCGGGCCGGTCCTGCCCGCCAAGCTGCCGCAGATGTGGCTGGAGCCGATCCTGCGCCGCCACGCCGAGGACCGCAATCCCGGCCGGATCCTCTTCCACCACGAACTCACCACCTTCCGCGACGAGGGCGACCGCGTCGTCGCCGAGATCCGCGACACCGAGACCGGCGAACTCACCACCGTCACCGCCCAGTACCTCATCGGCGCCGACGGCGGCCGCATGGTCGGCGCCGCGGCCGGCATCGAGATGCAGGGCCCGCCCGGCCTGATCAACACCACCACCGTGTACTTCTCCGCCGACCTCTCCGCGTGGTGGCAGGAAGGCACCCTCATCACCCACTTCCTGCACCCCACCGACCCCGAACTGTCCAGCAACCTCATCGAGATGGGCCCCAGCTGGGGCAAGAACTGCGAGCAGTGGGGCCTGCACTTCATGCCCGGCCCGCCCGGCCGGTGGGACAACGAGAGCGTCGTGCCCCGCATCCGCGAACTCCTCCAGATCCCCGACCTGGAGGTCACCGTGCACAAGGTGACCGACTGGATCGTGCACGCCCACCTCGCCGACCGCTACCGCGTCGGCCGCATCCTCATCGCCGGCGACGCCGCACACCGCCAGCCCCCCGCCGTCGGCCTGGGCCTGAACACCGGCATCCAGGACGCCCACAACCTCGCCTGGAAACTCGCCGCCGTCACCGGCGGCCACGCCACCGACGCCCTCCTGGACACCTACGAGTCCGAACGCCGCCCGGTGGGCCGCGAGAACGTCGACTGGGCCGTCTCCGCGGCCGTCCACCACCAGGCCGTCATCGACGCCGTCGGCGCCGGCCCCAACATCCCCGCAGGGCGCCGCACCCAGCGCCTCCAGTCCTACTTCGACCCCTCCCCGCTCGGCGACACCGTACGGGCCCGCGCCCTGGAGGTCTTCCACACCCACCGCGGCGGCTGCCAGTCCCTCGACATGGAGATCGGCTTCCACTACGAGGACGGCGCCCTCGTCACCGACGGCAGCGAGCCGCCCGCCCGCGTGCCCATGCGCAACGAGCACATCCCCACCTCCCGCCCCGGGCACCGTCTGCCGCACGCCTGGATCGAGCGCGACGGCCGCCGCGTCTCCACCCTGGACGTGACCGGCCTGACCGCGTTCACCCTCATCACCGGCCCCGGCGGCGCCGCCTGGGCCGAGGCGGCCGCCCGGATCGCCGAGAAGTACGCGGTGCGCGTCGACACCGTCACCATCGGCGCCGGCGCCGACTGGGCCGACCCCGACGGCGGCTGGGCCGCGGTGAGCGGCATCGGCGCCGACGGCGCCCTGCTCGTCCGCCCCGACCAGCACATCGCCTGGCGCACCACCGAAGCCGGCGGCGAGGACCCCGGACAGGCACTGGCGCAGGCCTTCGCCGCCGTCCTGGAACGCTGAACCACCCCCCGGCACAGCAGCACAGAACACAGCAGCACAGAGCACAGCAGCACAGAGCACAGAGCACAGAAAGAGGGGGCCGTGTCCGGATCCGGACACGGCCCCCTTCTTCGTGTGTGCGGTGCAATCAGACGCCGGCGGTCACCGGGGCCTTCTTCACCTGGGCCAGGACCTGGTCGGCGGCCGTGCGCGCGGACGCCATGCACACCCCGACCCCCACCCCGTCGTACAGGGCCCCGCACACCGCGAGGCCCGGCTGGGCGGCGACCGTCTCCCGGATCAGCCGCACCCGCGCCAGGTGGCCGACGGTGTACTGCGGCAGGGCGTCGGGCCAGCGGTTGACCCGGGACGCCACCGGCGGCCCGCTCACCCCGGTGGCCTCGGCCAGTTCGGCCGTCGCCAGCGCGATCAGGGCGGCGTCGTCGCGCTGAAGGAGGTGTTCCTCGCCGAGCCGGCCGATCGAGCAGCGCACGATGTCGACCTCGCCGGCCAGGTGCGGCCACTTCACCGTGGTGAACGTGACCTCCTTGACCGCCCTGCCCTCCACCGCGGGCACCCGGTAGGCGGCGTAGCCGCGGCCGGTGAGGCCGCCGGGGAACGCGGTGCGCGGGTAGGCCAGCGTCACCATCGCCACCCCGGAGTAGGGCACGTCGGTGAACGCGGCGACGGCCGCGCCCGTGCCGGGGACCTGGCGCAGCAGGGCGGCGGCGGGGGCGGCGGGCACGGCGACGACGACGGCGTCCGCGTCGATCCGCTCCCCGTCCGTGCCCGGTCCGACGATCAGCCGCCAGCCGTCCGCGGTGCGGGTCAGTTCCCGCACGGGGGCGTCGGTGCGTACGGCCGCGTCCGGCGCGGCGGCGAGGATCTCCCGTACCAGCACCGCGGGCAGGGAGCCGAACCCGCCGTCCAGGGTGGCGACCCGTACCGGCGGCGGCGCCTGGCCCGGGGCGAGTTCGGGGGTGAGGGTGGCGGCCGCGTCGGCGAGGGACACATGGTGGGCGGAGGCCTTGGCCAGCGGTGTCAGGGTCGCCTCGAACGACAGGTCCTCGGCCCGGCCGGAGAACACGCCGGCCAGGAACGGGTCGACGAGCCGGTCCACGACCTCCTTGCCGAGCCGGCCGCCGACGTAGGAGGCGACGGAGACGTCGCCGTCCTGGTCGAACGAGGGCAGCACCAGGTCCTGCCGGGCCCGCTCGACGCCCTCGGCGGAGACGACCCCCGAGCGGGCCAGGTCGTCCATGTCGCAGGGCACGCCCATGAACTGACGGTCCGGCTGCCTGAGGATGTCGCCGCGGCTCCAGATCGCGGACGCGGTGACGCCCGCCGGCATGATCTGCTCGCCGAGCCCGGCCTCGCCGATCAGCCCGGTGGTGCGGCGCCGGTTGGCGTAGAGGGACTCGGCGCCCTCGTCGACGGCGACGCCGGCCACCTCGGAGACCGACAGCTTTCCGCCGAGCCGGGCGGAGCCCTCCAGGACCGTCACCCGGACCGGCTCGTTGCGGAGCCGGAACGCGGCGGCCAGTCCCGCGATACCACCCCCGATGATGACCACATGGGGCTTTCCACTCACCTGATCCTGTTCGGTGCGAGCCATTCCACCCGATCCTTCGCGGTAGCTGTCGTAGAGGCGCGGTTGCCGCCCGTGCGGGGGCTGTCCCGGCACCGGGCATCCGGCGCCAGGACAGGTCCTGGCAGTCTCGCGGGGGGCACCGGCCCCCCGGTCGAGGGCGACTAGGGCGTGTTTCGAAGTCCCGTCGTCCGCTCGGCAGGCGGGGCTTTCGAGACACGCCCTAGAGGGCGTGTGCGTGCTGTGGGGTGCCGAACCAGCGGCGCAGGGCCTCGTCGAGGCCGGCGGTGGTGCCGGGGGAGGTCCAGGCGACATGGCCGTCCGGGCGCACCAGGACGGCGTCCGCGGCGTGGTCGAGGTCCCAGGCGGCGTCGACCACGGTGAGCCGGCCGCCGTACCCCCGGGCCGCCCCGGTGAGGGGGGTGGTGTCCTGGCCGGTGGTCAGGAGCAGGCCGGTCCCGGTGTGCAGGAGGTCGGCGACGCGGGTGCGGGTGCCGTCGGCGAGGGTCAGGGCGGTGTCCGGGGGCATCCGGCGGCCCAGCAGGGGGTGTGCGCCCGCGCCGAGGTCGTAGCGGATGCCGATGTTGCTCAGCATGCCCGCCATGTGGCCGGCCGCCCCCTCGTGGGCGAGCAGTTCGCCCACGATCTCGCGGACCGGGTCCATCTCCGCACCGCTCAGGCGCAGTTCGATGGCGGCGCGGGCGTTGCGCGCCAACTGCTCGCCCACCGGCCTGCGTTCACTGTCGTAGGTGTCCAGCAGGCCGTCGGGCGCCCACCCCTGGACGACCGCCGCCAGCTTCCAGCCCAGGTTCACCGCGTCCTGCACACCCACGCTCAGTCCCTGCGCCATGGCGGGCGGCTGCACGTGCGCGGCGTCCCCGGCGAGCAGGACCCGGCCGCGCCGGTAGGTGTCGGCGGCCCGTGAGGCGTCGGTGAAGCAGCTGATCCAGCGGCACTGCCCGTGGTGGAGGGACTCGCCGGTCAGCCGCTGCCAGGCGTCGGCGAGATCGGCGTAGGTGAGGGTGTCGCGTGCGCGCGGCCCGGTGCCGGCCTCGTGCACGACGAGCCGGGTGATGCCGCCCTCCAGGTCCATCGCCATGACCATGCTGCCGCCCGGCAGGTCCTCGCCGATGCGCCGCTTGCGGGTGCTGATACCGCTCACGTCGGCCGTCAGGAAGCCGCGCCGGCCCTCGGTGCCGGGGAAGCCGATACCGGCCAGCTTGCGGATGCGGCTGCGGCCGCCGTCGCAGCCCACCAGATAGGCGGCCCGCACCTCGCCCGGCCCGCCGGGACCCGTCACCTGCACGGTGACCGTGTCCTGCTCCTCGCGGTAGCCGGTCACCTCGTGGCCGCGCAGCACGGGCACTCCCAGCTCGCGCAGCCACTCCTGGAGCATCTGCTCGGTGCGGAACTGCGGGACGCCGCGGTGCCCGTAGTGGTCCTCGGCGAGGATCCGGTAGTCGACCGGCACCCCGCCGAAGTGGCTGTCGGCGGGCTCGGTCGCACCGAGCCGACCCAGCAGGCCCCGCTGGTCGAAACACTCCGCGGTGCGCTTGGTGAAACTCGCGCCGCGCGACTGCCGGGTCGGTTCGGCCAGCCGCTCGTGGACGGCCACGTCCACGCCCCGCAGCCGCAGTTCGCCCGCCAGCATGAGCCCGACCGGGCCCGCGCCGGCGACGACGACATCGACATCCCTGTCCGTGGGCATGTGTGCGCTCCTGTTCTGCCCGCTGCCGGCGGCGGTGTTCACCGGCCGGCCGGCTGCGGGACGCGTCCGGCGCCGAACCAGCGGCGCAGTGTGTCATCGAGGTCGGCGGCGGTGCCGGGGGAGGTCCAGGCGACATAGCCGTCCGGGCGTACCAGCACCGCGTCCGTGGCATGGGCGGTGGTGAAGTCGGCCTCGACCACGGTGAGCCGGTCGCCGTACCCCCGGGCCGCCCCGGTGAGGGCCGTGGTGTCCCGGCCGGTGGTCAGGAGCAGGCCGGCTCCGGTGTGCAGGAGGTCGGCGACGCGGGTGCGGGTGCCGTCGGCGAGGGTGAGGACCGTGCCGGGGGGCATACGGCGGCCCAGCAGGGGGTGTTCGCCGACGCCCAGGTCGTAGCGGATCCCCAGACCGCTGACGATCCCGGCGATCCGCTCGGCGGAGTCCGGGTGCGCGAGCAGCTCGCCCACCACCTCACGGACCGGGTCCATGGCCTCGTCGCCCAGATACAGCTGGGCCGCCGCCCGCGCGTCGCGCAGCAACTGCGCCCCCACCGGATGGCGTTCGGCGTGATACGTGTCCAGGAGCTCCTCGGGCGCCCGGCCGGTGACCACCGCCGCCAGCTTCCAGCCGAGGTTGGCCGCGTCCTGCACACCGGCACTGAGCCCCCACGCGGCCAGCGGCGGGATCTCGTGCGCCGCGTCCCCGGCCAGCAGGACCCGCCCGCTGCGCAACTGCCCGGCGAGGGCGGCGGAGTTGCCGCACGCCCACAGCCACTGCGGCCGCGCCCCCTCGATCGACTCACCGGTCAGCCGCTGCCAGGCGGCCGCGACCTCGGCGAACGTCAGCGCGCCCGGCACCGGCCGGGACGGCAGGTCCGGGTCGTGCACGACCACCCGGCAGCGGTCCTCACCCAGCGGGGTGCACACCACCATCCGCCCGCCCGGCAGCCGTTCACCGATCGGCCGCGGCCGCGGCCGCACCCCGGTGATCTCCGCGGTGTACATGCCGCGGGTGGGCTCGATGCGGGTGACGGGGATGCCGGCCAGCCGGCGCACCGTGCTGTCCGCGCCGTCGCAGCCCACCACATAGGCGGCCCGCCGCTCGCCGTCGCCGTCCGGGCCGGTGAAGGACACCACCACGCCGTCGCTGTCCTCGCGCAGCGCGCTCACCTCGTGGCCGCGCAGCACCGGCACACCGAGGTCGGCCAGCCAGTGGGCCAGCGCCTGTTCGGTGCGGGCCTGCGAGAGGCCCAGGATCCCGCTGTGGTCCTCGTCGAGGACGCTGAGATCGAAGCGGACCCCGCCGAAGTGGCCCATCGGGCCCCACCGCACCGCGCCGAGGCGGCCCAGCAGCCCGCGCTGGTCCAGCGATTCCGCGGCCCGCCGGTTGAAGCCCAGCGCCCGGGACTGCCCGGACGCGGCGGGCAGCCGGTCCAGGACCACCACATCGGCGCCGCCCAGGCCCAGTTCACCGGCCAGCAGCAGGCCGGCCGGTCCCGCGCCGACCACTATGACGTCACTAGTTCTCATCTTTGTCCCAGACCCCTGCGCTGCGGCAATAGTTGGCCATGGCGAAACTACTCAGGGCAATGTCCGGCCGCAACGAAAGAAATAGAGGAACGCTGTCACGGCGCGTTCGACCGAGGAATCGCGGTGATTGAACACCGGCGGTGAACACTTGAACGTGACGTCCGCACCGCCCCAATATCGTCGGGTGCCCCGGGTTTTTCCGTTCCCCGAAGGCAATGCGCAGACCCTCGATTGTTTTTGCGGCCGTGGAAAGGAAGCTGACGTGGCGGACGAGAAGATCGCACTTGTCACGGGCGCCAACAAGGGCATCGGGTTCGCCGTGGCCCGCGCGCTCGGCGAGCGGGGCGTCACCGTCGTCGTCGGCGCGCGCGACGAGGTCCTGGGCAAACAGGCCGCCGACGCGCTGGCCGCCGAGGGCATCACCGCGGGCACCCTGTGCCTGGACGTGACCGACCCCCACTGCGTGGCCGAGGCCGCCCGCGTCCTGGACCGGCGCCACGGACGCCTGGACATCCTGGTCAACAACGCCGGCACCGCGGGCTCCTTCACCGGCACCCCCGGCGAGGCGAGCGCCGCGGACCTGCGGGAGGTCTACGAGACCAACGTCTTCGGCGTGGTCACCGTGACCCACGCGATGCTGCCGCTGCTGCACCGCTCACCGGCCGCCCGCATCGTCAACCTCTCCAGCCACGTGGGCTCACTGACCCTGACCGCGCCCGGCGCCCCCCTGGCGGGCGTCAGCATGATCGCCTACCAGTCCTCCAAGACGGCCCTGAACGCGATCACCGCCGCCTACGCCAAGGACCTCGCCGGCACCCCGGTGAAGGTCAACGCCGCCCTGCCCGGCGTGGTCGCCACCGACATCAACCACCACCGCGGACACCGCACCCCCGCCGAGGGCGCCGAGATCGTGGTCCGCCTCGCCCTGCTCGACGACAGCGGCCCGACGGGCCAGTGCCTGGCGGACGACGGCCCCGTGCCCTGGTAACCCCGCCGCCCCGGCACCCCGTGCCCTGGTGACCCCCGCCGCCCGTGCCCCGGTCACACCACCCGGCACCCCGGCCCCCGGGCACCCCGCGGCCCGCAGACCCACCCGGCCGACACCCACCCCGCCCCCGGCAACACCCCGTGGCGGGCACAAGACTTGGAGACAGACAGTGGCGCTTGAAGGAACCATCCTGGTGCTGGGCGCAACCGGCCGCCAAGGCGGGGCCACCGCCCGTGAACTGCTGCGCCGCGGCCACACCGTGCACGCCCTGGTCCGCGACGACACCAAGCCCGCCGCCCGGGAACTCGCCGCGGCCGGCGCGGTCCTCGTGCGCGGCGACATGGACGACGAGGCGTCCCTGGACGCCGCCATGAGCGGCGTCCACGGCGTCTTCAGCGTCCAGACCTTCCGCGGCCCCGGCGGCGTCGACGCCGAGGAACGCCACGGCCGCAACGTCGCCGACGCCGCCGTACGCGCCCGCGTCGGCCACTTCGTGTACAGCTCCGTCGGCGGCGCGGACCGCGACACCCGCGTCCCGCACTTCGAGAGCAAACTCCGCATCGAGCAGTACCTGCACACCCTCGACCTGCCCACCACGGTGCTGCGGCCGGTGATGTTCCACGACATCCTCCTCGACATCGCCCCGCGCCCCTCGGGCGGCGAACTGGTCCTGGCCATGTGGCTGGACCCGGCGGTCGAGGTGCAGCTCATCGCGGCCGGCGACATCGGCGTGTTCGCCGCGGACGCCTTCGAGAACCCCGCAGCCTGGCTCGGCCGCACCGTCGAGATCGCCGGCGACAGCCTCACCGGCCCGCAGATGGCCGCCGCGTTCCAGGCCGCCGGCGGCATACCCACCCGCTACCAGCAGCTGCCGATCGGCCCGCTGCGCGAGGCCCGCCCCGACCTGGCCAACATGTTCGACTGGTTCGAGCGCGACGGGTTCCGCGCCGACCTCGACACCCTGCGCCGCGGCCGCGACCTGGTCACCCTGGAGAGCTGGCTGGCCGGCAACTGGACGGCCCCCGTCCCCGCCTGACCCCGCACGAGCGCCCCTTTCTAGGTGAACTCCGGTTGCCGGGTCCGGGTCCGCTTCAGCTCGAAGAACCCGTCGGTCCCGGCCACCGCGAGCACCCCGTCCCACAGCCGCAGCGCCGCCTCGCCGCGCGGCGACGGGGTCACCACCGGCCCGAAGAACGCCGCGTCGCCCACCGCGACGACCGGCGTGCCCACGTCCGAGCCGACCCGGCCGATCCCCTCGTGGTGCGAGGCCCGCACCGCCTCGTCGTACTCGGTGGAGCGGGCCGCGCCGGCCAGCGCCGGATCCAGGCCCGCCGCCGCCAGCGCCGCCGCGTACACGGCAGGCTCCTTGGGCGCCTGCTCCAGGTGGAAGCGGGTCCCGAGCTCGGTGTACAGCCGCCCCAGCACACCGGGGCCGTGACGCTGCTCGGCCGCCGCGCACACCCGCACCGGCTCCATCCGCAACGCCAGGTCGCGGTGCCAGCGTTCGGGCAGGTCCGAACGCCCCTCGTTGAGGACGGCCAGGCTCATCAGATGCCAGCGCACCTCCAGGGGCCGCTGGCGGGCCACCTCAAGGACCCAGCGCGAGGTCAGCCACGCCCACGGGCAGGTCGGGTCGAACCAGAAATCCACCGGGGTCTGGATGTCGTGCCGCAACGGAGGCCTCCTCGATATAGCCGGACCGCAACAATTTGACAAGAAGGCCCGGAATTCTGCTGGAGCGGCACTGGAAGTGGCCTGTTCAACCGCTCAAATTCCCCGGTTGAACAGGCGAATTACCGCGGATATCCGGCCGTGGTTGCGGCTGCGCGAAGCACCGACATATCTTCGGGAAACGCGAAGACTGAGGTGCTCTGAAAGGGATAGGCATGACTGTGTTGCCCGAGGTTCGTGACCAGTCCGACTCGTACGCGCTGCTCCGTCTCATTCAGGGTGCCGTGATCACCCAGGCGATCTCCGTCGCGGCCCGGCTCGGCATCGCCGACGTCCTGGCCGACGGACCGCTGCCCGTCGAGGACATCGCGGCCCGGGCCGGCTCCGACGCCGAAGCCACCCACCGGCTGCTGCGCGCCCTCACCGGACACCGGGTGTTCGCCGTCCGCCCCGACGGCCGCTACGAGAACACCCCGCTGTCCGACAAGCTCCGCGAGGGCGTCACCGACTCCCTGCGCGGCTTCGCCCTGCTGATGAACCACCCCACCCTGTGGGAGGAGTGGGGCCACCTGGACGCCACCGTGGAGAGCGGCGAGGCCAACCTGCCCAAGCTGCGCGGCATGGGCGCACTGGACTTCTTCCACTCCGACCCCGCCTACGCGGCCGTCTTCTTCCGCGCCTTCGGCGAACTGTCGGCGTCCGAGACCGAACCGATCCTCGCCGCCTACGACTTCAGCCCGTTCGCCACCGTCGTCGACGTGATCGCCGGCCGCGGCAACCTGCTGGCCGGCATCCTGCGCCAGGCCCCCGACACCAAGGGCATCCTGTACGACTCCGAGGTCGCCACCGTCGACTCCCCGGCCCTGTTCGAGGCGGCCGGCGTCGCCGACCGGCTCACCATCGCGCACGGCGGCTACCTCGGTGAACTGCCCGCCGGCGCCGACGCCTACGTCTTCAAGCACATCATCCACGACTTCTCCGAGGCCGACGCGGTCACCGCCCTGCGCAACGCGCGCGAGGCGATCGCCCCCGGCGGCAAGCTCCTCGTCATCGAGTACGTCCTGCCGGAGAACAACGAGGACCACCTCGGCCACACCATCGACCTGTGGCTGATGCTGATGCTCGGCGCCCGCGAACGCACCCTCGCCCAGTACACCGACCTGTTCGCCAAGGCCGGCTTCACCCTCACCCGGGCCGTGCCCACGACCGCGCCCCTGTCGGTCATCGAGGCGGTCCCCGCCTGACCCGGCCCGCCGGCCGCGGCCGGCCCCCGTCCACCTCATCCCCGCACACCGCACAGGAGAAGACCCTGATGGCCCCACGGATGGACAACCCCTCCCTGGTCGTTCCCGGCGCCCTACAGCCCCTGCTCGACCTGACCGAGGTCATCGGCAAGGTCGGCGTGCCGCAGACCACCCTCGACCTGGTGCGGCTGCGCGTCAGCGAGATCAACCGCCGCACCTATCTCTTCCCCGACGACCCGGCCCGGGCCGAGAAGCTCGACGGGCGCCTGCCCCGCGTCGCGCACTGGCGCACCGAGGACTGCTTCGACGACGCCGAACGCTCCGCGCTGGAGATGGCCGAGGCCATCACCCTGACCACCGACCCGGAGAACATGGCCTCCGACACCCTGTGGGAGGAGTCCTCCCAGCACTACACCGACGAGCAGCTCGGCGCGCTCGTCATGCACATCGGACTGGTCAACTTCTGGAACCGGGTCAACGTCGCCAACCGCGAGGAACCGGCGGCCTGGCGCTAGCGGACAAGGGGGGAAAGACATCGTGCAGCTCATCAACACCGGTCTGGGCAGGACCGGTACGACCTCACTGAAGGCGGCCCTGGACCGGCTGGGCCTGGGACCCTCCTTCCACATGTTCGACATCGTCGGCGACGCCCGCCGCCTCGAGCAGTGGGAACGGATCGTCTGCGACGGCGAAACCCCCGACTGGGCGGCCGTGTTCGACGGATACCGCTCCGCCGTGGACGGCCCCTGCGCCCTGTACTACCGGCAGCTCAGCCAGGCGTTTCCCGACGCGAAACTGATCCTCACCGTGCGCGACGCGGACAGCTGGTACCGCAGCACCCACGACACGCTCTACCAGTTCGCCCTGCGCGCCAAGGCCGACCCGCCCCCGCCCGGCAGCCCGCCGGCCCGTCTGCTGCGCATCACCTCCGCGATGGTCTGGGACGGCCTGTTCGGCGGCCGCTTCGCCGACAAGGACCACGCCATCGACGTCTACCACCGCCACAACGCCGAGGTCGTCGACGCCCTCGGCGCCGGCAACGTCCTCGTCTACGACGTGCGGCAGGGATGGGAGCCGCTGTGCGACTTCCTGGGCACCGACGTCCCCGCCGAGCCGTTCCCGCGCACCAACGACACCGCGTCCATGCGCCGCCGGGTCGCGGCCGCCGCCGCCGGCGCCCCGGCCGCGGGCTGAGCGCGAAGGAGCTGGAGGAGCCTGCTGTGCTGATAACCGAAATGACGGTGCCCGGCGCCTACCGCGTCGAGCCCGAACCGCTCAGCGACCGGCGCGGGCACTTCTTCGAGTCGGTGCGCGCCAGCGCCCTGCTGGCGGGCAGCGGCTGGGAGTTCGCCGTACGCCAGGTCAACTACTCGGTGTCCCGGCGGGGCACCCTGCGCGGCATCCACGGCACCAAGGTGCCGCCCGGCCAGGACAAGTTCGTCACCTGCGTGCGGGGCAGCGCCCTGGACATCGCCGTCGACCTGCGGGTGGGCTCACCCACCTTCGGGCACTACGACGTCACCTTGCAGAGCCCGGAGACCGGCACCGCCGTCTACCTGCCCGACGGGGTCGGCCACGCCTTCCTCGCCCTGAGCGACGACACCTGCATGAGCTACCTGTGCTCCCAGGAGTACGTACCGGGCACCATGATCGACGTCGACGCGCTCGACCCGGCGCTCGCCCTGCCCTGGGACCTCACGCAGGAGCCGATCCGCTCGGACAAGGACGCCGCCGCGCCCACCCTGGCCGAGGCGGCCGCCGCGGGACTGCTGCCCACCTGGGAGCAGTGCCCGCCGCGCCCCCTCGCCCTCTCCGCGCCTCACCCCGCCCGAGGACGCGCGGGGTGAGTCCCGGTCGCCGCGGCCTCCCCCCGGGCCGTGGCGACACCACGAACGGCAGCCGGCGTCCAGGACGCCGGCTGCCGTTTCGCCGTTCTCAGGGGCGGGCGTGGGACCGGATCGCGGCCATCAGCGTGGCCTGGCGCACCAGGTCCTCGCGGTGCACCGCCCGCGCCGCGGGATCACGCACCGCCTCGTGGAAGGCGTCGAACACACCGAGGAACTGGTCGGCGGCCGGCGCGAGCATGCTCGTCTCCCGGTCCTTTTGCTGCAACCGCAGCACCGGGCGGGCACTGTGCGAGGGCGTGAACGCCCACTCCAGGACCAGCCGCCCCGCGCTGCCCCACACCTCGTACGTCGAGCGGTAGCCGTGCGACAGCCCGAAGGAGCAGTGCGCGCTCACCCCGTCGCCGTCCTGGAGCAGCGCCGACCCGGACACGTCGACGCCCAGCGCGGGGTCGAAGGTGAGCCCCGCGCCCAGGACCCGGGCATCGGGCGCGAGATAGGCCTGGGCGGCACGCACCGGATAGCAGCCGACCTCCCACAGGGCGCCGCCGCCGAGGTCCGCCTGGTACTTGATGCCGCCGGGGTCGGTCGGCGGGATCCCGAACGAGCCGTTGTAGGCGCGCAGTCGCCCGATCGCCCCGTCGGCGATCAGCGCCTGCGCCTGCGCGTGCTGGGGGTGGCGCAAGAACGCGAAGTTCTCCATCAGGGCCAGCCCGCGCGCCTGGGCCAGCGCCACCAGCTGCCGGGCGCTGTCCTCGCTGGACACGGCCGGCTTCTCGATCAGGACGTGCTTGCCCGCCTCCAGCGCGCGGCGCGCCCACACGGCGTGCTCGCTGTTGGGCAGCGGGATGTAGACCGCGTCGACGCCGGGCTGCTCCAGCAGCCGCTTGTAGCCCTCGACGGCCGTGGCACCGTCGGCCGCGGCGACGCGCGCGGCCTTCTCGTGGGAGCGGCTCGCGACGGCGGCCAGCTTGAAGGGGGAGCGCCGGATCGCCGGGAGGGCACGGCGCACCGCGATGTCGGCGCATCCCATGATGCCGATACCGGCCCTCTGCTCATATTCGAGTTCGGGCTTCAGAGCTTCGATTTTCACAGGTCCACCTAAACGACGATCGGAATTCGGGTGCCTGAACCGGTATACCGTCAGCCTGAGTAGGCGGACCCGTCCCTGTCAACAATGCGGCTATTCACGAAGGCCGGGCCCGGAAGAAACTTTCGGCCGCATGCCGTACGCGGATAAAGTGCCGGCATGCCCACATGGGCACCATGTCACTGAGGAGGCGCCACGGTGAAGGGCATCATCCTGGCCGGCGGCAATGGCACGAGGCTCCATCCGATCACCCTCGGAGTCTCGAAGCAAATGCTCCCGGTCTACGACAAGCCGATGATTTACTACCCGCTGTCCGCGCTCATGCTGGCCGGGATCACCGAAATAGAGATCATCACCACCCCCGACGACGCGGACATGTTCCGCCGGCTGCTCGGTGACGGTTCCTGGCTCGGGATCTCGCTGACCTACGCGGAGCAGGACAAGCCCCGCGGGCTCGCGGACGCGTTCCTGGTCTCCGAGGACCACATCGGCGACGACTCCGTCGCCCTGGTGCTGGGCGACAACATCTTCCACGGCTACGAGTTCGGGCCCATGGTCCAGCGGGCCGCGCAGGACATCCACGGCTGTGTCCTGTTCGGCTACCCGGTCCGTGACCCCGAGCGCTACGGCGTGGGCACCCTCGACGGACAGGGCCGGCTGATCGCCCTGGAGGAGAAGCCCGCCCGCCCGGCCACCAACCTCGCCGTCACCGGCCTGTACCTCTACGACAACCAGGTCGTGGACATCGCCCGCCACCTGGCGCCCTCCGAGCGCGGCGAGCTGGAGATCACCGACCTCAACCGGGTCTACCTGGAACGCGGCGAGGCCCGGCTGATCCCGCTGGGCCGCGGCTTCGTGTGGCTGGACACCGGAACCCACGACGCGCTCATGGAGGCGGGCGACTACGTCCAGGTCCTGGAACACCGCCAGGGCGTGCGCATCGCCTGCCTGGAGGAGATCGCCTGGCGCATGGGCTACATCGACCAGGACGCCTGCTACCGGCTCGGCAGCCGCCTGTCGAACTCCGCCTACGGCCGCTACGTCATGGAGATGGCCCAGGCCGGCTGACCCCCGCACCCGCCACCACCCTCCCCGCACTGCCGCCGGCCTCTCCCCGCGGTGCCGTGCCCTTGTCGTGCCGTGCCCTTGTCGTGCCGTGCCCCGCGCCCGTCCGGGCGTCCTTCCACCGGAAGAAGAGCGATAGCTATGAAGATCCTGTTCACCGTCGGCGGCAGCCAGGCGGCCGTCTTCGGCGTCGCCCCCCTCGCCGCGGCGGCCCGCAACGCCGGCCACCAGATCCTGCTCGCCGCCGACCAGCCCCTGATGGCGGCGGCACAGTCGGTGGGCCTGCCCGCCGTCTGCATCACCCCCGAGCGGATGCGCTACGGCCAGGACGCGATGACCGCGACCACCCGCATCGACGCCCTCCTGGAACTGGCCGGGCAGTGGGCGCCCGACCTGGTCGTCGGCGGCCTCTCGCACGTCCCGCGGGTCCTCGCCGCCCGGCTGAAGGTCCCCTACGTCCGGCACATCTGGCACATCGCCCCGATGGCCCGCCGCGACCGCACCGCCATCGCCGAACTCCAGCCCCAGCTGGAGCGCCTGGGCCTGACCGAGCTGCCCGACCCGGACCTGTTCATCGACCTGTGCCCGCCCGCGCTGCGCCCGCCCGGCGCCCCCGCCGCCCGCTCGATGCGCTGGGTGCCCCGGGTCAGCCAGCGCGCCGTCGAGCCGTGGATGTACACCCGCCCCGACGGCGCGCGCCGGGTCCTGATCACCGCCGGCACCCGCAACCTCGTCCTCGACACCCCGGGCAGCTCACTGCGGCGCGTCGTGGACGAACTGACCGGCTCCGGCGCCGAGGTGCTGATCGCGGCGCTGCCCGAGGCCGCGGAGAAGCTCGGCGACCAGCTGGGCGACGTACGCATCGGCTGGATCCCGCTGGACGTGGTCGCCCCCACCCTGGACCTCGCGATCCACCACGGCGGCGCGACCACCGCGATGACCCTGATCAACGCCGGCGTGCCGCAGGCGATCATCCCCGACAACGGCTACGGCAAGGCGGTCGCCGAGGCCGTCAGCGGCTTCGGCGCCGCGATCCTGGTCGACCGCCACCGGCCGCGGCCCGGCACCGACCCCGAGGAGGCCACGGCGGACGCCTGCCGCGCGATCCTCGCCGACGACCGCTACGCGCAGCGCAGCCGGATCCTCGCCGCGCAGAGCGCCGTCCTGCCCACCCCGGACGAGGTGCTGCGCGACATCGAGGCCCTCGCGGCCTGACGGCCACCACAGCGCGGACAGCGGACAGACGGGCGGGGGGGCGGCGGGGCCCCCCCCCCCCCGGCGCCCCCCCCCCCCCGGGGGGGGGGGGGGTGTTTTGTGTGCCACACCCCCGGGGGCCGGACGCGGCCGACAGAAGGTCCGCGGCCGCGGG
>NZ_JBIVNC010000018.1:0-91492 GCF_044753385.1 Streptomyces sp. NPDC088387 | reverse complement strand
CGCCCCCCCCCGGCCGGGGGGGCGCCGCCCCCCCCCCCCCCCGCGGCCCGCCCCCCCCCCCCCCCCCCCCCCCCCCCGCCCGGGGGGGCCCCGGCCCCCCCCCCCCCCCGGCGGGCCCCCGCCCGTCTGCCTGTCTGTCTGTCTGTTGTCTGCACCTGCCGTCCGTGCCTGCCGTCCGTGCCTGCTGTCTGCGCCTGCGCGGGGCAGGAAGCGGGCCGCCCCGGGGCCGGCGGAGAGGGTGACGCTCTCCGCGGCCCCGGGGCGGCCCGCGTCCCGCTTCGGGTGTGCCGGCCGGTCAGGCCAGCGCCTCCAGCTTGGGCACGATCTCGGCCGGCGTGGGCAGCGTGGAGATCTCCTTGGCGATGAACTGGGTGCGCTCGGTGTAGCTGGGGTTGTCCAGCAGCTCCTTGCACGCGGCGGCGATCACCTCGCCCGGCTCCTTGTCGGGCTCCTGCGCCTTGGGCCACAGCGTCTTGCCGGCGCCGAAGTCGGTGAGGGCCTTGGCGATGGCCTCCCGGTGGTAGTTCGGCGGGAACTCCGGCGGGTTCTCCGGGATGACCAGCTGCGGCACCCCGTTGGCCATGAGCGTGGTGGCGGTGGTCGCCCCGCCGTGGTGGACCGCGAGGTCACAGGTGGCGGCGGTGGTGTCGATCGGGATCCAGCCCACGCGGGCGTCGCCCAGCTGGTCGCCGAAGCGCTCGGCGGCGCCGGGGGAGGCGGCGATGAGGACCTCGGCGTTGAGCTTGCCCAGCTCGCTCACCAGCAGCGGCATGGACCAGCCCGGGTCGCGGAACATCAGGCTGCGGAACCCGGAGGTGATGACCACACGCCGCTTGCCCTCGGGGCGGGTGTACATCCACTTCTCCAGCCGGCGCTGCGGGTTGGAGGGGATCCAGCGCATCGCCTGCGCGTCCGGGTCGCCCTGCGGGCGCAGCGAGGGCGGGGTGGAGTCGATGAGCAGGTCGGGCTTGAGCAGCCCGTCCACGCCCAGCTTCTCCAGCTCCGGGCGCAGTTCGGCCTCGGCGCCGGGGTCGATACCGGTGAGCGGGATGCCCAGGTACTCGACGTGACGCACGTAGGGGATCTTCAGGTGGGCGGCGAGCAGCATCGCCGCGTAGCTCTGCGAGCTGCCCACGACCAGGTCCGGGGTCCAGTCCTTCGCCAGCTCCAGCAGGGACTCCACCCCGGCCAGGCCCATCTGCGCGAAGCCGCGGCCCTGCCCGAACATCTCCTCGTCGCCGAGTTCACGGGGGAAGCGCAGGCCCTTGCCCGGGTTGCTGATCCGCATGAAGTGCCGGATCGGGTCGACCGTGTAGCAGAACGTGGGAAGGCCGATGGCCTCCGCGGTCTCCACCCACGGCTCGTGGGCGGCCAGTACGACCTGGTGGCCTGCATTTCGCGCGGCCGTCGCCAGGGGGGCAGAGGCATAGTAGGTGGCCTGGCTGCCCGTGGTGATGAACAGGATTTTCATGGCACTCCGGATGCTTTTCGTGGGACGCGGCCTAAAGCATTTGCGAACTGCATCGATGGTCCGCAGCGCGGGCTTTCTCTGTCAAACACCATCAATTGGCAAGGGTGTTCAATCGCGGATTTCGCGCAGTTGAACGGGGTATATCGCGGGCTGCGTTGCGCACTTCTTGCCCGCTGACCATCATGAGGTCCGTACGTGTGGCCAGGAAGCCTGCGAATAACGGATACCGAAAGTCGGTGGCTTGCATGAACAACCTGATCTACAACGCCCGGATGGCTCTGCGTGACGTGATGGAAGTGAACATCTACACGCAGGGAAACGACAAGGTGTTTCTGACCGTTTTCCCCGAGCTGGTCTGGGAGGGCACCGAAAAGACGCAGCCGGAAAAGGTCGTCCGCAACGTCATCGGCCGCCTGCACGACATGGACCTGGACGTCGAGGGCGGCGAGGCCGCCGTGAAGACCCTGCTGGACGCGGGGGCCGTGGAGATCGTCCGCAGGGCCGCCTGAGCTTCTGGGCGTTTTTCGAGGCCGCACAACGGCTTGGGCCGCCCCCTCTTCCGACGGCTCCCCACGTGCCCGCGACCGACCCGGCCGCGGGCACGTGCCGTGCGCTCAGTGATGCGAACCGGCGTGCTCCTGCCCGCTCGTGCCGTGCCCGCCGGTCTGCGCGTGGCCGGCCGGCGCGACGACCAGGGGCCGCACCATGTGCTGCTCGTGCTCCAGCATGTGGCAGTGGTGCACACCGCGCCCGACGACGGGGAAGTGCACGACGGCGGTGACGAGTTCACCCGGGGTGCCGTTCGGGCCCGGGGTGATCCGCCCGGCCGTGCCGACCCGGACCGTGTCCTTCCCACCCCGCTCGTGCGCCTCCAGGACGCCCGCGGAGCGGAACGTGACGGGCCGCGCGGTGCCGCGTACGACCCGGTCGAAGCCGGTGATGTCGACGTGGTCGCGGGAGAGCACCTGGAAGTGCGCGAGGTGGATGTGCATGGGGTGCGGGGAGGCGGCGAGGTTGAGGTACTTCCACACCTCCGTGCGGTGCTGGGCCGCGGTCAGGGTGCGGCCGTCGTCGTAGTCCATGGCGGTGCGGCGCAGGGTGGTCAGGGCGCCGTCGGCGTCCGCGACCTGGACGATCCCGGCCGCCGGGAAGGTGAGGCCGGCCGTCTCGTCGCCGGTGAGCTCCTCCATCTCCCACAGTTCGGGCACGTCCGCGGTGCCCGGCCCGACCAGCACCACCCACCGCACCGGCGCGCCGGCCGGCAGGTCCGCCGGGGTCAGCCGCCTGAAGCCGGGGGACAGGGTGCGGGGCGGTGCGTGCCGGGCGGAGCGGGCCCGGTCGGTGACGCGGAACTGCATGACGTCGGGCTCCAGCAGGTCGTCGCGGACGCTGGAGGCGCCGGGAGTCACCCCGTCCGCGGTGTTGACCAGCTTCAGGGTCCGCCCGGCGAACGCCCCGAAGTCGACCATCACGTCGGCGCGTTCACCCGCGGACAGGTTCAGCGCGCCCTCGACCGGCACCGGCGCGTCCAGCAGCCCGTGATCGGTGCCGATCACCTTCAGCGCGCCCGGCACGGGCACGCCGTCCGCCAGCAGCATCAGCCGGTACAGACGGGAGTTGGCGGCGTTGACGACCCGGAACCGGTACCAGCCCGGATCGACCTTCAGATACGGCCAGATCACCCCGTTGACCAGGGTGTAGGGCGCGGCGTGCACCCGCATCAGCCTGGTGCCGACCATCTCCACCTTGTGCACGAGGGAGCCGGTGAGCGCACCGGAGGCGTCCAGGGCGAAGTTGCGGTCGGCCAGGACCAGCGGCATCTCCCGCGCCCCGGACGGCAGATCGAGGTCCCGCTCGTCCGGATCGCGCAGGACGAACGCGCCCGCCAGACCCGCGTACACACTGAACCGGCTCACATGGTGGGTGTGGTCGTGGTACCAGAGCGTGGTGGCGGGCTGCTCGTTCGGGTACGCCGACAGCTGCACGTCACCGGGGGCCAGGAGGTTCTCCATCCAGCCGTCGTTGCCGCCGCCGGTGAGCATGCCGTGCAGATGCACCGCCGCCCACGGCTGAAGGCCGGCCACGCCCGCCACCTCGCGGCAGCCCTGGGTGCCGGGGTAGTTGGACAGCGGGTCGGGCGAGGGCCCGCCGGCCTGCCCGAAGTCGACCGCCCGCACCGGCAGGGTGCCGCTGAGCCGGTTCTCCCACGCCACCCGCAGCGGCCGGCCGCGCACCGCCTCGATCGTCGGCCCCGGGAAGGCGCCCTCGTACGTCCACATCCGCACCGGCGGCAGCTGCGAGTGCACGGTGACGTTCGCGGTGCGCATCCGCACGGTCAGCTCGTCGTACCCGCCCCTGCGCTCGGGGCGCAGCAGGGGCGGGCGGCGCAGCGCGTCGGTGAACTTCTCCAGCCGCAGCGCCGGCGCGGACGGTTCGGGACCGCCCGGCGCGGACGCGCCGGACGCCGTGTCGGACGCCGCGAAGACGGCCGACGCGGACACCAGCGCGCCCAGCGAGGCGACGGCACCGCCCCGCAGCAGCGCACGGCGGTGGATTCGGGGCGAGTCGGGTATGTCGCCAGAAGCAGTCTCCATGCGCCGGATGCTAGGCAACACCCCCTGCACAACCGCTCGAAGACCGCTCCACAGGCTCAAGGACCGCTCCAGACCCGCCCCCTCGGGGGCGGGGGCCGGTCAGGCGGCGGCCAGTTCGGCCTCCTCCGACTCGCTCTGCGTGTCGCGGCGCAGCAGCGCGGCGTAGTGGCCGTCGAGGGCGAGGAGTTCGTCGTGGGTGCCGCGTTCGGCGATCCGGCCGCGGTCCAGCACGATGATCTCGTCGGCGCCGCGGATCGTCGACAGCCGGTGCGCCACCGTGATGGTGGTACGGCCCTCGCTGGCGGCGTCGACGGCCTTCTGCACGGAGCGTTCGGTCTGGGTGTCCAGGGCGCTGGTGGCCTCGTCCAGGACCAGCACCGGCGGATCGCGCAGGATGGCGCGGGCGATGGCCAGACGCTGCTTCTCCCCGCCGGAGAAACGGTATCCGCGCTCACCGACGACCGTGTCGTAGCCGTCGGGCAGCGACATCAGGTAGTCGTGGATGTGGGCGACGCGGGCGGCCGCGACGAGCTCCTCGTCGCTGGCGCCGGGCTTGGCGAAGCGCAGGTTGTCGGCGACCGTCGCGTGGAAGAGGTAGGTCTCCTGCGAGACGACACCGACCGTCGCGGTGAGCGTGTCGAAGGACAGCTCCCGCACATCCACACCGTCGATGGTCACCGAGCCCGCGGTGGCGTCGTACAGCCGCGGGATCAGATAGCTCAGGGTCGTCTTGCCCGAGCCGGTCCCGCCGACCACCGCGAGACTGCGCCCGGCCGGCACCCGTACGTCGATGCCCTCCAGCGTCGCCCGCTCGGCGCCCGCGTAGGAGAACCCCACCCCGCGCAGGCGCACCTCGCCGCCGAGCCGGGCCGGCACCACCGCCGGGTGCTGTGGCTCGGCGACGTCGACGGGCATGTCCAGATACTCGAAGATCCGCCCGAACAGCTCCAGCGAACTCTGGATGTCCAGACCGATCGTCAGCAGCCGCTGCGCGGGCCGGAACAGGATCTGCTGGAGCGTCGCGAACGCCACCAGCTCACCGATCGAGATCGACATGTGCCCGCCGGTCGTGGTCAGCCCCGCCACCCAGTAGATCACCGCGGGCATCGCGGCCATCACGATCCAGATCGTCGACTGGTACCACAGGCCCGCCGTGCTGGCCCGCACCTCGATGTCGGTCAGCTTGCGCGACTGCGTCGCGAACGCGTCACTGAGCGAACGGGAGCGGCCCATGGTGTGGCCGAGCATGATGCCGCTGACCGACAGCGACTCCTGCACGTTGGACGACAGATCGGCGAACTGCCGCTGCCGCGCCCGGGTCAGCACCCGCAGCTCGTCACCGACATGCCGGCTCACCCACACGAAGCCCGGCAGGACCACCAGCGAGGCGAGGGTCAGGCGCCAGTCCAGCAGCGCCATCGCGGTCACCGTCGTCAGGACCGTCGTCACGTCGGAGACCAGCGCGGTCGCCGTCGTCGTCACGGTCACCTGCATACCGCCGATGTCGTTGGCGATCCGCGACTGCACCTCACCGGTGCGGGTGCGGGTGAAGAACGCCAGCGACATCCGCTGGAGATGCGCGTACACCGAGGTGCGCAGGTCGTGCATGACGAGCTGGCCGACCTTCGCCGACAGATACGTCTGCCACACGTTGAAGGAGCTGTTGACGACCGCGACCACCACCATGCCCAGCGCCAGCAGCGACAGCAGCCCGGTGCGGCCCTGCGGCAGCGCCGTGTCGATGATCTCGCGGATCAGGAACGGGTTGACGAGGGAGACCAGCGACGACCCCACCACGAGGAACGCCACGAAGAGCAGACTGCGGCGGTAGGGGCCGAACAGCTTGAGGATGCGGCGCTTGTGCACGGGGTGGTGAGCCGTGCCCGGCCCGGTGGTGGTCACCTGGGTCTCCTTATTCCTTGGGTCAGGTCCGTTCGAAGGGGCCCGGCGCGGCGGCTGCGGGCGGGGTGTCACACCTGCTCGGCCGGCACCGTCCAACGGCCCGGCTCCTCCAGCTCCTGCCGCTCCTCCAGCTCGTGCAGTGCCTGGAGGGCGTCCAGTTCGGCCAGCACCTCGTGCGGCACGGGCGGCAGGCACGGCGGCTGCCCGGTGGGCGGCAGCGCACAGCCCGCCCACTCCGTCCACGGGTGCGGGCTCTGCGTCCCGTACCAGGCGAAGCCCATCCACATCAGGCCCTCGCCCACACTCCTGCCGAGCGCCCGCAGCGGGCCGCCCTCGCGTTTGCGCATGTCCCTCTCCGTTTCCGCAACCCAGCCCACACATAAGGGGAGTTCACCGCCACCTTGAGCGACTCATCTCAAGAGGCAGCTGGTAATCCGTCGAGTCCCGCTGGAGCGGCGCACCGGCCGCACTCAACACCGCCACCGGCCGCCGGCCCGCCCGGCGCGCCCCGTCCAGCGCCGCCAGGCGCCGCCGGTCCAGCGGCGAGGCCCGGCGCTCCAGACGCGCCGCCAGCAGCCGCCCGGCCCGCTCCCGGGCACCGCCCGCGACCAGCGCGTACAGCAGGGTCTCCTCCACGACCTCCTGCTGCGCCCGGCTCGCCCCCACCCGCCCGACCACGGCCCGCAGCGGCTCCAGCCGCACGGCGGCCTGCTGCCAGCGCTGCTCCAGTACGGCCGTCAGCGCCTCGCACAGCGGGGCGATCACCCCCACCAGCAGCTCCTGCCCGCCGGCCACCGCCCACCGGTGCAGCCGGGCCAGCGCCGCCACGTCACCGGCCGCGGCGTGCGCCAGCGCACCGTGCAGCGCCGCGAACGGCGTGGGCGGGGTGTGCAGCCACTCGTCGGGGGCGGCCGCCAGCAGTTCGGCCACCGGCAGTTCACCGCTCCAGCTGCCCGTCATCCGGGCCCGCCACAGCAGCGACACCGAGTCCACCAGCAGCCGGCCCCCGCTCACCCGCGACGCGGTCAGTTCACGGTGGTAGCGGGCCAGAAGCGCGGGCAGGTCGTCGAGGGTCAGCTCGTGCAGGGCGGCGTGCCAGGACAGATGGGCGCGCTGCCCGCTGGTGTCGCCGTGCTCGTCCAGCCACCGCTCCAGCCAGGCCAGGCCCGCCCGGTGCTCGCCCGTCTCGTACAGGACGTGGGCGCGCGCGTGCACGGCGTGCCCGGCCGCCGGATACCCGTGCAGCGCCCGCACGGCCAGCTCCTCGGCCTCCTGCCAGCGCCCCTGCTCCTGGCGTACGAAGGCGAGCTGGCCCAGATACCACCAGTCGTCGCCGTAGAAGGGCGCGAGCCGTTCGACGAGCGCGCAGGACTCGTCGGTGCCGGTGATCCCGTTGAACGACACCGTGGGGACCGCGACGCCGACCGCGAGCGCGTCACGGGGATGGGCACCGACATGCTCCAGCAGGCCCGTCCGGCCCGCCGCTTCGGAGCCGGTCAGCCGGGTGTGCACCACGCCCACCCAGCCGCGTTCACGCGCGTCCGAGCGGGGAGCGGCCCGGCGGGCGGCGGCCAGCGCCGCCCCGGCCCGGTCGTGATCCCCCATGTCGCCGGCGAGCAGCGCGAGCGCCGCATGGCCGAGGGCGAACCCCGGATCGGCCCGCACGGCCTGCTCCAGCAGCTCCTGCGCGCAGGTGCGGCCCGCCAGGATCCGCTCCAGCGCCCCGTCGTACAGCCGGGCCGCCTCGCGCGTGGTGCTCAGCGCCAGCCCGTAGCGGTCCACCGGCCGTCCGCCGCGGCGGACGGGGGTGGTGAGCAGGGCGGTGGCGACGGCGGCGGCCTGGGCGCGGATCTCGGGCAGGGCGGTGGTCTCCAGCAGGTTCCCGCGCCGGGCCGCCCCGATCGTCCACAGCCCGCCCGCCCCGCCGGCGGCGGGCTGGAGGCGTCCGTCGTCGTCGGTGTCCAGTCCCAGCCCGGCCGGCCCGCACCGCGCGTACCCCTCGTCGAGGAGCCGCCGTACGAGAGGGTCGGTGCTGCGGCGCAGATCCGCCGGTGTGCCGGTGCAGTTGACGACCGCCGCGACCCGCAGGGTGCGCCCGCCGTCCACGTCGACCAGTACCGCGTCCCCGTCCGGTGCCGCCCGGGTCACCTGCCCGGTCCCGGTGCGCAGCAGGCCCGCCTCGCGCAGGGCGTGGAAGGCCGCCGCGGTGGCGGGCGCGATCCGGTGCCGGTGCACCTCCCACAGGCGCAGGTCCTCGGCCAGGAAACGGGCCCGGTCCGCGACCGGCAGCTGCCCCCACCAGCGGGCCGTGACCGGGCGCAGCCCGTCCATGCCGGGCCGCCAGTCGCCGCACTCGCGGCGGCTCGCGGCGAGATGGCGGCGCACCTGGCGGCGCAGCGCGTCCAGCCCGCACCCGGCGTCCAGGTCGGGCGCCGCGACCGGCTGGGCCGGCTGCGGCAGATGCGCGGCGGGGATCAGCCCGCTGCGGGACAGCGCGTGCACCACACGGCCCGGCCGGCCCAGCGCGATCGCCGCGTCGACCATGGTCAGCCCCGTCCCCACCAGCAGGACGTCGCCCTCGCCGCCGACTGTGTCCAGCGCGCCCGGCGCCCACGGGTCGGCCACCAGCCGCCCGGATCCGGCGAGTTCGGGCCCCGCCCAGTCCAGTGCGGGCGCCGGGCTGCCCAGCGCCAGCACCGCCGCGTCCGCCTCCACCGCGCCGCCGTCGGCCAGTTCCAGCACCCACCCCGTACTGCGCGGGCGGGCGGCGGTGACCCGGTCGTGCACCCGGTGGATCCGCGCGCCCGGGCCGGTGCCCGCGGCCCGGGCGACGACCTCGCCGAGATAGCGCCCGTAGACGGCGCGCGGCACGAAGTCGCCGGGCCCGACCGTGGGTTGCCGTGTGCGGAGCCAGTCGAGGAAGTGCGCGGGCTCGTCGGGGAAGGCACTCATCCGGCCCGCCGGCACGTTCAGCAGATGCCGCGGATCGGTGGTGCCGTAGGCGACGCCCGGCCCGGTCCGCGGCGAGGGGTCGATCAGCCACACCTGGACCCGGATGCCGAGCCGGTCGCCCTGGCGCAGCAGCTGGACGGCGGTCAGCGACCCGGCCGCACCGGCCCCGACCACCGCGACCCGCCGCATCACCCCCGCCCCCCGCCCGCACGCACCGCGGTCAGCGCCTCGCCCGCCATCCCGGCCGCCAGCGTCATCCCGTCGGCCGGGTCGATCAGCAGGAACGAGCCCGTACGCCGGTTGCCGGCGTAGTCGTCCAGGGCCAGCGGCTCGGCCGTGCGCAGCACCACCCGCCCGATGTCGTTGACCCGCAGCACCCCCTCACCCGGGCACCGCTCAAGGGAGTTGATGTCGATCCGGTACGAGATCTCCGCGACCCGCGCCCGCACGGTGCGGGTGGTGTGCTTGAGCAGCACCTGGTCACCCGCCGCCAGCTCCCGCTCGTGGAGATGGCACACGTGCGCCCGCACGTCCCGCGTGGACACCGGCCGCGCGTCACGGGCCGTGATCATGTCGCCGCGGGCGATGTCGAGGTCGTCGGCGAGGCGTACCGTCACCGACTGCCCGGCCCGTGCGAGGTCCCGCTCCACGCCCAGCACGTCGATGCCGGCCACCGTCGAGGACTGCCCGGAGGGCAGCACCGCCACCGGGTCCCCGACCCGCAGCACCCCGGACGCCAACTGGCCCGCGTAGCCGCGGTAGTCGCGGTACCGGGCGCTCTGCGGGCGGATCACGTACTGCACCGGGAAACGGGCCGGCTCACGGTCCGGGTCGCCGCCGACGGCGACGCTCTCCAGATGCTCCAGCAGGGTCGGCCCGCCGTACCAGTCCATGTGCGCGGACGCCTCGACCACGTTGTCGCCGGCCAGCGCCGACAGCGGCACCACCGTCACCTCCGCGCAGCCCAGCGACGCCGCATACGCGGTGAACTCCGCGGCGATCGCCGCGAACACGGACTCCTCGTAGCCGACGAGGTCCATCTTGTTCACCGCCAGCACCAGGTGCGGCACCCGCAGCAGGGCCGCGACGGCGGTGTGCCGGCGGGTCTGCTCGACCACCCCGTGCCGGGCGTCGACGAGGATCACCGTGAGCTCGGCCGTGGACGCGCCGGTGACCATGTTCCGCGTGTACTGCACGTGCCCGGGGGTGTCGGCGAGGACGAACCGCCGCCGGGGAGTGGCGAAGTAGCGGTGCGCGACGTCGATGGTGATGCCCTGCTCGCGCTCCGCGCGCAGCCCGTCGGTCAGCAGTGCCAGGTCCGGGCCCTCCTGGCCCCGGCTCGCGGAGGCCCGCTCCACGGCCTCCCACTGGTCGGCCAGCACCGACTTGGAATCGTGCAGCAGCCGGCCCACCAGCGTGGACTTGCCGTCGTCGACGGACCCGGCCGTCGCGAACCGCAGCAGCGCGGCAGGAGCGGCCCCGCCCGCCCCGGAGAACTCGGACACCTCGGACACTTCGGGAACAGTCGTCATGGCTAGAAGTACCCCTCACGCTTGCGGTCTTCCATCGCGGCCTCGGACAGCCGGTCGTCGGCCCGGGTCGCCCCGCGCTCGGTGAGCCGGGAGGCGGCGACCTCGGCGACGATGTCCGCGTTGCTCACGGCGTCGGAGTCCACCGCCCCCGTGCACGACATGTCACCCACCGTGCGGTAGCGGACCAGCCGCTTCTCCACCCGCTCGCCGGCCCGCGGGCCGCCCCACGACCCGGCCGTCAGCCACATCCCGTCCCGGGCGAACACCTCACGCCGGTGCGCGTAGTAGATCGGCGGAAGAGCGATGTCCTCGCGCGCGATGTACTGCCACACGTCCAGCTCGGTCCAGTTCGACAGCGGGAAGACCCGCACGTGCTCGCCCGGCGCGTGCCGGCCGTTGTACAGGTTCCACAGCTCGGGGCGCTGGCGGCGCGGGTCCCACGCGCCGAACTCGTCGCGCAGCGAGAACACCCGCTCCTTCGCGCGGGCCTTGTCCTCGTCGCGCCGGCCGCCGCCGAACACCGCGTCGAAGCGGTGCGCGCCGATCGCGTCCAGCAGCGGCACCGTCTGGAGCGGGTTGCGCAGCCCGTCGGGGCGCTCGCGCAGCCGGCCCGCGCCGATGAACTCGGGCACGGACGCCACGTGCAGCCGCAGCCCGTGCCGCTCGGCCACCAGGTCGCGGTGGGCCAGCACCTCGGGGAAGTTGTGCCCGGTGTCCACGTGCAGCAGCGCGAACGGCACCGGCGCCGGATGGAACGCCTTCAGCGCCAGATGCACCATCACCAGGGAGTCCTTGCCGCCCGAGAACAGGACGACGGGCCGCTCGAACTCCCCGGCCACCTCCCGCAGCACATGCACCGACTCCGCCTCCAGGGCGTCCAGGTGCGACAGCGCGAACGCCCGCTCCGGCGTACTCCTCGGCGTGCTCCTGGGTGTGTTGTGCGGTGTGCTGGCCGGGGCGGTGCCGGGTGTGGTGTCGGGTGCGGTATCCAGCACCTGGGTCGGACGGTGGTCAGCGGGTGTCATACCAGGCCCCTCTCGGTCAGGAAGGCGTGCAGGGCGGCCGCGGTGTCGGCCACCGTCCGGCCCTGCGTCGCGATACGCAGCTCCGGGTCGTGCGGCACCTCGTACGGGTCGTCCACGCCGGTCAGGCCGCGCAGTTCACCGGCGGCGTGGCGCGCGTACAGGCCCTTGACGTCCCGCGCGGAACACAGTTCGAGGGGCGTGGCGACATGGATCTCCGCGTAGCGGGTGCCGGCGGCCGTGTGCCGGGCGCGCACCGCCGCCCGCGAGACGGCGTAGGGGGCGATGACCGGGGCCAGCACGATCACCCCGTGGGCGGCGAGCTTCTGCGCGAGGAAACCGATCCGGGTCACCTGGGTGTGCCGGTCCTCGCGGCCGAAGCCCAGTTCGGGGGAGAGCGCCGCGCGGATCTCGTCACCGTCGAGGACCTCCACCGCGCGGCCCTGGGCGCGCAGCCGCCCGGCCAGCGCGCGGGCGAGGGTGCTCTTGCCGGCGCTGGGCAGCCCGGTCAGCCACACGGTGGCGCCGAGCCGGTGCCGGGCACCGGACGGCTGCGGGATGGCGGCGGTCGTCCCGGGGGCCAGGGCGGCAGCTGTGGTCATGTGGGCGCTCTCCTGATCGTGGAGTGACGGGAGGCAGACGGGGTGCCGGGCGGGGTGTCGGCGGGGTCGGGCGGGGTCAGGCGGCGTTGCGGGCGAGGACCTGGGCCGGGCCCTGGGCCGTGCTCTGCGCGGGATCCGGGGCGGGGTTGCGGGCGGGGTCCTCGGTGGTGGTGAACTCGGTGAGGGCGCGGCCCAGGACGTCCATGTCGATCCGGTGCCAGGACCCGGGCAGTTCCAGTGAGCGGCCGTGCAAGAAGGCGTCCGCGGTCGCCCGGGCCGCCGCGCGCAGCCACTCGCTGGTGTGGTCGCTGTTGAGGACCAGCGTCGGCGTGGCGCAGCCGGCGAGCCGGTCGGCGGGCACGGTGCAGTCGCCGCAGATCGCCAGGTCGTAGGCGAGGGTGTGGGCGTTGGCGGTGTTGATCCGCCAGATGGGGCCCTGGCGCCACTGGGCGACGGTGTCCGGGGTGAGGCCGAGGAAACTGCCCAGGTAGTACTCCACCGCCTCCTCGCGCCGGTTCTCCTCCATGAGGACCCGCAGCGTCTTGGCGACGTTCCACGGAGGCTTCGGGAACGCGCCGACCCGGTAGAACGGCTCGTGCAGGGCGAGCCTGCTGACCGGGGCGCCCGCCAGGACCGCCTCGACGGCGAGGTTCGCGCCGGAGGAGCCCGCGAACACCGCGGCCGAACCGCCGGCCGCCCCGATCACCGCCTCCAGGTCCTCGATCTCACGCGCGACGGCGTACACGGGGGAGTCGCCGCTCTCGCCGCGGCCCCGGCGGTCGTAGACGTACACCGTGCAGTGCGCCGTCAGTTCGGGCACCAGCGCGTCGAAGATGGTGTGGTCCCGGAACGAGCCGTTGAGCAGCACGATCGGCGGACCCTCACCCGCCTTCTCGTAGGCGATCGTTGTGCCGTCCCGGGAAACGACCTTGCGCATCACGCACTCCTCACGCCGAACGGAGGTGCTCTCACCTCCCCGCAGTGCGGCAAGCCTCCGGGGCTTCGCTGGACCACTGGTCGAGAACCGGTCGCAGGGTGCCTGGACTTCGCACGGCAACCACCGGTGCCGCCCCCGCCCCGGACCCGGCCCCGCCCACCCGGTCCCGGTCCCTTCACCCCGCCCGCCTCCGGGCGGGCCGGGGGGCGCCCGGAGGCGGGCGTACGGGGCCGATGCGGCCCAACAGGCCTGGCCCCGGCGGCTGTTGCCGCCCGGCCCGCACCCGCCCGCAGGCACCGTCGCACCCGCCGGCCCGCCCTGCCGCCGGCCCCTGCTGAACCGCCGCCGCGCCCTTCCCGGGCCGCCCGCACCAGCCGCCCACCAGCGCCACCACAGCGGCGCTCCACCCGTGGGGCCTGTCATCGCAGGGAGGACAACCAGGTCAGGTCAGGTCCGGCCCGTCAGCGGCGTGTCAGCCCGACGGCAGCGCCGACGGCGACAGCGGACCGGGCCCGCCCCGCCCTGCCGCCGATCACCGGGAGACGGACATGAGCAACCGGGTCGAACTCGGTGAAGTGCGTGCCGCCCTGCTGTCCCTGCCGGGCGTGGGCGACGCCGCCGTGCACACGGCCCGCCAGGCCCGCGGAGCCCTGCGGATCGTCGCCCACGTGGTGACCCGCACCCCGCCCGCCCAACTGCGCGCCGCACTGGAACCACGCCTTCCGCCCCACCTGATGCCGGCCCTCATCCACCGCGTGCCGCACATTCCCCGCCTCCCGGACGGCGCCCCGGACCACCGCGCCCTGGCGACCCTGACCGGCCGACCGGACGGCCTCCTGCCGGACGGCTCCGGAGTGGACGGCGCCGGAGTGGACGGCGCCGGGGCGGATGGCGCCGGAGTGGACGGCGCCGGAGTGGACGGCGCCGGAGCGGACGGCGCCGGAGCGGATGGCTCCGGAGTGGACGGTGCCGGAATGGATGGCGTCGAGGCGGACGCCGTCGGGACGGACGGCATCGGAACGGACGCCGTCGAGGCGGACGGTATCGGGGCGGACGCCGTCGAGGCGGACGGTATCGGGGCGGACGCCGAGGACACGCCGTACGGCGTCGGGGGAGCGGAGAACGCCTCCGGGGCCGGCACCCCGGGCGCCGAAGACGCCCCCCGCGCGCACATGGACGGCACGCATCCTCCGGCGCCCCCTGCCGGCTCCGCCCCCGCCCACCCGGCAGTGACCGCCGAGGACTTCGCCCGCAACCGGCCGCCCACCCTCGCCCTCACCCCCCACCAGCGCGACCTGCTCCGCGACGCGTTCGCCCACCCCGGCACCGGCCGCTATGTCGAGCAGCTGTTCTGGCGGTGGCGGGGCCCGCTGGACCTCGACCGCTTCACCACGGCCTGGCAGTCCGTGTTCGACCGCGAGACGGTACTGCGCGCCGCCTTCGACGGGGACTTCCACGAGGACACCCACGAAGACGCCGACACGGCCTACGGCACCGACGCGGACCCTGACGCAGCCTTCGACACGGACCCCGACGCCGCCTTCGACGCCGCCTTCGACGGGGACTTCTGCGACGACGGCGGCGGCCAGGGCCGCGAACCCCGCCTCGTACTCCACGAACACGTCAGGGCCGACATCGCCCGCCACCCGGCCTCCCAGGGCGTCGACTTCCAGGACCTGCTGCGCCACGACCGCCGCCGCGGCTTCGACCTGCGCTCCCCGGGCCTGCTGCGGGTGACCGTCGCCGACGAGCCCGGCAGCGCCCCCCGCGCCCGGATCCTGCTCACCTACCACCAGGTCCTGCTGGACGCCTGGAGCGTGTGGGTCCTGCTCCAGGAGTTCTACCGCGCCTACCTGTCCGGCGGCCCGCTGCCCGGCGGCGAGCGGCGCCCCGACATCCGGGACTACGCGCGCTGGCTCGCCGGCCAGGACACCGCGCCCGCCCGCGACTTCTGGTCCACGGCCGCCCCCGGCCCCGCCGCCCTGATCCGGCCCGGCAGCCCCGGCCCGGCCACCGGCCTGTCCGGCGCCGGGCGCGCCGAGGCCCGCCTGGACGCCGCCCAGCTGGAACGGCTGCGCGCGTGGGCGGCGTCCTGCACGGCCACCGAGTCCAGCGCCCTGCAAGCCGTATGGGCGCTGCTCCTCTACCGCGCGGGCGCGGCCCGCGCCCCCGCCCCGGTCGGGTTCGGCGTCACCGTCTCCGGGCGCGGTATCGCCCTGGACGCCGTCGAACGGCTGCCCGGCCTGCTGGCCAACTCCCAGCCCATGACCCTGCACGTCGACCCGGCCGCGCCCCTGGACGCCCTGCTGGCCGAACTGCGCGACCGGGCCCTGGACATGGCCGGATACGAATGGGCCTCGCTCGGCGAGATCCACCGGTGGAGCGGGCGCCGCCCCGGCGACGGACTCGTCGACAGCCTCATCGTCCTCGACAGCCACCACGGCTTCCCCCGCGGTTTCGACGACCAGCGCACGGCACTGGCCGCCGAGGGCATCGGCATCGGACCCGCCCGCAGCAGCGGCGTACAGAACGCGTTCCCGGTCACCCTGCTCGCCCGCCCCGCGGCCGGCGAGGGCCTCGTCCTGGTCGCGGTCCACGACCGTGCCCGCCTCGCCGACCCGGACGCCGCCCGGCTGGTGGGCCAGTGCGCCCGCCTGCTGCGCGAACTGCCGGACCTCAGGGCCCCGGCGACGGTCGCCGACGCGCTGGCCCTGCTCGCCGGCGAGCCACCGGTACACATCGCGCCCACCCCCGGACCGGACCGGGCCGGCGAACCCACCCGAGGAGACACCCGCTCATGAGCACCCCGCGCCGGCCCCCGAGACCCGCCACCAGCGCCGCGCCGCGCCCCACCACCCCGGTGGCGGG
The DNA here is from genome assembly GCF_044753385.1 of Streptomyces sp. NPDC088387. Lineage (NCBI taxonomy): Bacteria > Bacillati > Actinomycetota > Actinomycetes > Kitasatosporales > Streptomycetaceae > Streptomyces > Streptomyces sp. NPDC088387. The sequence goes on along the minus strand of NZ_JBIVNC010000018.1, from coordinate 75,612 downwards.
GGAGGCCCGGTGAGCCGGGAACACCTCCAGGTCTGTGTCGTGGGAGCGGGACCGCGCGGCCTGTCCGTCCTGGAACGCCTGTGCGCCAACCAGCGCGCCGCCCCCGCCGCCCCGGCGCTCACCGTCCACGTCGTGGACCCCTGCCCGCCCGGCGCCGGACAGGTCTGGCGCACCGACCAGTCACGGCTGCTGCTGATGAACACCGTCGCCTGCCAGGTGACCGTGTTCACCGACGACACCGTCGAGATGGACGGCCCCGTGGAGCCGGGCCCCAGCCTGTACGAGTGGGCGCGCACCGTCGTCCCCGCCGCACCGCCGGCCCGTTTCGACGCCGCCACCCGCGCCGAGGCCGCCGCCCTGGGCCCCGACGACTACCCCACCCGCGCCCTGTACGGCAGCTACCTCCGGGACGCCTACCGCCGCATCCGGGAACACGCCCCGCACGGCTGCCGCATCGTGGAACACCGCACCCGCGCCGTCGCCCTGCGCGACACCGGCGGTGCTCCCGGCGGCTCCCAGGTGGTGACCCTCGCCGACGGGACGCGGCTGCGCGCCCTGGACGCCGTCGTCCTGGCCCAGGGCCACCTGCCGCAACGGCCCGGCGGGCAGCAGGCGCGCTGGCTGCGGGCCGCCGCCCGGCACGGCCTGACCTACCTCACCCCCGCCAACCCCGCCGACCTCGACCTGGCGGACCTGCCGGCCGGGCAGCCGGTGCTGATGCGCGGGCTCGGGCTGAACTTCTTCGACCACATCGCCCTGCTCACCGCCGGCCGCGGCGGCACCTTCACCCGCCGCGCCGGCACGCTCGTCTACCGGCCCTCGGGCCGCGAACCGCGCATCGTCGCCGGCTCGCGGCGCGGAGTTCCCCACCACGCCCGCGGCGACAACGCCAAGGGCGCCCACGGCCGCCACGAGCCGCGCCTGCTCACCCCGGCCGTCCTCGACGCCCTGCGCCGCCGCCGGCAGGCCGGCCACCCGGTGGGCTTCGGCAGCGACCTGTGGCCGCTGATCCGGCTGGAGGTCGAGAGCGTCTACTACGAGACCCTGCTGCGCGCGTCGGGCCGCCCCCACGAGTGCGCCGGGTTCGTCGCCGCCTACCTGGCCGCCCCCGGCGCGCCGGTCCGCGCCCGCCTCCTGGACGCCCACTACATTCCCCCGGCCCTCAGATGGGACTGGGAGCGGGTCCAGCACCCCACCGCGGGCCGCCACTTCACCAGCCGGGCCGCCTTCCACGACTGGCTGTGCGCGCATCTGGCCCACGACGTGCGCGAGGCCCGCGCCGGCAACGTCGACGGCCCCCTCAAGGCCGCCCTGGACGTCCTGCGCGACCTGCGCAACGAGATACGCCTCGCCGTCGACCACGGCGGCCTGGACGGCGTCTCCCACCGCGACGAACTCACCGGCTGGTACACCCCGCTCAACGCCTATCTGTCCATCGGCCCGCCCGCCTCCCGCATCGAGGAACTGCACGCCCTGATCAACGCCGGCGTCGTCCGGCTCCTGGGCCCCGCCGCCCGCTTCACCCTCGACACCCGCGGCGAACACCCCGCGTTCACGGCCTACTCGCCCGCCGTGGACGGCCAACCCGTACGCGCCACGGCCCTGATCGAGGCGCGGCTGCCCGAACCCGACCTGCGCGCGAGCGCCGACCTGCTGCTGCGCGACCTGCTCACCACCGGCCAGGCCACGCCCTACCGCATCACCACCACCACCGGCGCCGGCCACGAGACCGGCGGCCTCGCCGTCACCCCCCGCCCCTACCGCACGATCGACGCGCGGGGCCGCGTCCACCCCCGCCGGTTCGCCTACGGGGTGCCCACCGAGTCCGTGCACTGGGTCACCGCGGCCGGCATCCGGCCCGGCGTCAACTCCGTCATCCTCGGCGACTCCGACGCCATCGCCCGCGCCCTGCTCCACCTGACCCCCGTCCACCCGCAAGCCCCCGCCCCCGCCCGCCCCGGCAACCTGCTGGAGCTGACACCGTGACCGCCCCCACCACCCGATCCGAGACGGCACCCCACCCCGCCCCGCCGACCGTGACAGCCCCCTCCGCCCCGCCGGCCGTGACAGCCCCCTCCGCCCCGCCGGCCGTGGCGGCTCCCTCCGGTCCGTCGGTCGTGGCGGCTCCCTCCGGTCCGTCGGCCGTGACAGTTCCCTCCGGTCCGTCCGGCGTGACAGTCACCTCCGGTCCGTCGGCCGTGACGGCTCCCTCCGGCCCGTCCGCCGAGGCAGACCGCACCGGCCTGTCCGCCGAGGCAGCTCACTCCGGCCCGTCCGGCGTGACAGCCCACTCCGGCCCGTCCGCCGTGGCAGACCGCGCCGGTCCGTCGGATGCGGCAGATGCGGCAGATACGGCAGAGCGCGCCGCCCTGCCCGAAGTGCCAGACCCCGCCACCCCGTTCGACGGTGGCCTGGACGCCGGGCTGTTCTCCCCGGTGCGGGCCGGCACCCCGGTGGAGGCGGCCGTCTGCGAGAGCGCCTGGCTCCAGGCGATGCTGGACGCCGAGGCGGCCCTCGCCCGCGCCCAGGCCCGTCTGGGCACCGTGCCGCCGGCCGCCGCCCGCGCCATCACCGACGCCGCCCGCGCCGAACACTTCGACCTGCGCGCCCTGGCCGTACAGGCCCGCGAGAGCGCCAACCCGGTCGTGGCGCTGGTCCGCGCCCTGACCGACCTGGTGGCCGCCCGCGACCCGCAGGCCGCCGAGTACGTCCACCGCGGCTCCACCAGCCAGGACATCCTCGACACCGCCACCATGCTGATGTGCCGGCGCGCCCTGGAGCTGATCGGGACGGACCTGCACCGCACCGCCGCCGCGCTCGCCGTCCTGGCCGACGGGCACCGCGAGACGGTGATGCCGGGCCGTACCCTCGCCCTGCACGCCGTGCCCACCACCTTCGGGCTGAAGGCCGCGGGCTGGCGCCGGCTCGTCCTGGACGCCGCCGCCCGTGTCGAGGCCGCCCGTACCGCGCTGCCGCTGTCCCTGGGCGGAGCGGCCGGAACCCTCGCCGGATACCTGGAGTTCGCCACTCCGGCCACGGCCACGGCCACGGCCACGGCCACGGCCACGGTCCCGGAAACCGCCCGCGCCGAGCCCCCGGCACCGTCGGGGTCCTACGCGCAGCGGCTCGTCGACGCCTTCGCCGCCGAGACCGGGCTGGCCCGCCCGGTCCTGCCCTGGCACGCGCTGCGCACCCCGGTCGCCGACACCGCGGCGGCCCTCGCGCTGACCACCGGCGCGCTGGGCAAACTCGCCGCCGACGTCCAGGTCCTGGCCCGTACCGAGATCGCCGAGGTCGCCGAACCCGCCGTAGCGGGACGCGGTTCGTCCTCGGCGATGCCCCACAAACGCAACCCCGTGCTGTCCACGCTGATCCGCAGCGCCGCCCTCCAGGTGCCGCTGCTGACGGCGGGGCTGACGCAGTGTCTGATCGCCGAGGACGAACGCTCGGCCGGGGTGTGGCACGCGGAGTGGCTGCCGCTGCGCGAGGCGCTGCGGCTGGCCGGCGGCGCCGCCCACACCGCCGCCGAACTCGCCGGGGGACTGACCCCCGACCCCGGGCGCATGCTGCACAACCTCGGTCTGACCGGCAGCCAGGTCGCCAGTGAACGCCTCGCCGCCCTGCTCACCCCGCACCTGGGCCGTACCCGCGCGAAGGAACTGCTCGCCCACGCCTCGGAGGAAGCCGGCCGCAAGCGCGTCCCGCTGGCCCGGGTCCTGGCCGCCCTGCCCGAAGTGACGGCCTGTCACACCCCCGGGGAACTGGACCGCCTCCTGGACCCCGTCACCTACACCGGCGCAGCCGCCGCCCTGACCACCGCCTCCCTCACCGCACCCGAACCGGGCCCCCTCACCGCACCCGAACCGGGCCCCCTCACCCGGCCGGGACCGTCCACACGTGGCTGATTCGAGCCGCCCTCCAGGCACGTCGGCGAGGCTCAAAGACAGCCATAACGGCTCACCCCCATGCGGCGGCGGAGGAGGTACGACACCCGTGCGCGACGACCGTCCGATCACGCTGTACTGCTTCGCCCACGCGGGTGCCGGCGTGTCCGCCTACACCCCGTGGCGCACCCGCACCGGCCGCGGCGTACGTATCGTGCCGGTCGCCCTGCCCGGACGCAGCAGCCGCACACCACGCCCCACCACACGCGCCGCGCTCCTGGACGCACTGCTGGCCCCGCTCGCCGACGAGGTCGCCGACCACCGCCCCTACGCCCTGTACGGGCACAGCCTGGGCGGCATCGTCGCCCACACCCTCGCCCGCGCGCTGGCCGCCCGCGCCCTGCCCGCCCCCGCCTTCCTCGCCGTCGGCGCGAGCCCCGCCCCCCACACCCTGACCCTGCGCACCACCACCGGCACGGGTGCCGACGACCACGTTCTGCGGTTCGTCGCCGACCTCGGCGCCGCCCCCGAAGGCGTCCTGGCCGCCCCCGGCAGCCTGTGGCACCGCACCGTCCTGCCGGTCCTGCGCGACGACCTCGCGCTCGCCGCCGCCCTGCGCGAGGCGGCCCTCGCCGACGAGGCGAGCGCCGCCCCGCTCACCGTGCCCGTCCTGGCCGTCGGCGGACAGGACGATCCGGTCGTCCCCGCCGCCGCCCTGGACGGCTGGTCCCGCTGGACCACCGGCCGGCTGGTGCGCCGCACCGTCCCCGGCGACCACTTCTTCGTCCGCGGCCCGCACGCACCCCGGCTCATCGGGCGCGCCTGCCGGGTGGCACGACGCATGCAGTTCACACCTGGGCTCATACCTGGAGGACAACAGTGAGGGACAACCGATGAGGCGGGTCGTCATCACCGGCATCGGGGTCGTGGCCCCCGGCGGCGTCGGTACCCGGGCCTTCTGGGACACGCTGACCGCGGGCCGCACCGCCACACGCGGCATCACCCTGTTCGACGCGTCCTCGTTCCGCTCGCGCATCGCCGCCGAAGCGGACTTCGACCCCGCCGCACACGGATTCACGCCCGCCGAGGCCGCCCGCCTCGACCGCGCCGCCCAGTTCGCCCTCGTCAGCGCCCGCGAGGCCGTCGAGGACAGCGGACTGACCGGCACACTCGACCCCGTCCGCACCGGCGTCACCCTCGGCAGCGCCGTGGGCTGCACGACCGGCCTGGACAACGAGTACGGGGTGGTCAGTGAGAACGGCAGCACCTGGGAGGTCGACCACACCCGCGCGGTGGCGCATCTCTTCGACTACTTCGTGCCCAGCTCGATGGCGGCCGAGGTCGCCGCCGCCGTCGGCGCCCACGGCCCGGTCTCCCTGGTCTCCACCGGCTGCACCTCCGGCCTGGACTCCATCGGCCACGCCGTCGACCTGATCCGCGAGGGCAGCACCGACGTCATGGTCACCGGCGCCACCGAGGCACCCATCTCGCCGATCACCGTCGCCTGCTTCGACGCCATCAAGGCCACCAGCAACCGCAACGACGAACCGGCCACCGCCTCACGCCCCTTCGACCGCTCCCGCAACGGCTTCGTCCTGGGCGAGGGAGCGGCCGTGCTGGTCCTGGAGGAACTCGGCCACGCCCGGCGCCGCGGCGCCCACATCTACGCCGAGATCGCCGGGTTCGCCGGCCGCAGCAACGCCTACCACATGACCGGCCTCAAGTCCGACGGCGCGGAGATGGCCGAGGCGATCCGCGCGGCGCTGGACGAGGCCCGCCTGGACGCCACCGCCGTCGACTACATCAACGCCCACGGCTCCGGCACCAAGCAGAACGACCGCCACGAGACCGCCGCGTTCAAGCGCAGCCTGGGCGAGCACGCCTACCGGGTGCCGGTCAGCTCCATCAAGTCCATGATCGGCCACTCGCTCGGCGCGATCGGCTCCCTGGAGATCGCCGCCAGCGCCCTGGCCATCGAGCACCACACCGTGCCGCCCACGGCGAACCTGCACGACGCGGACCCCGCCTGCGACCTCGACTACACCCCGCTGACCGCACGCGAGCAGCGCACCGACACCGTGCTCAGCGTCGGCAGCGGCTTCGGCGGCTTCCAGAGCGCCATGGTCCTGACCCGGCCGCGACTGAAGGAGACGACGGTATGACCACCGCCACCCTGGCCCGTCCCGCCGCCCGGCCGGACCGTCCCGCATCCGCCGCGACCGTCGTCACCGGCATCGGCGTCACCGCCCCCAACGGGCTGGGCACCGAGGCCTGGTGGGCGGCGACCCTGCGCGGCGAGAGCGGCATCGGCCCCATCACCCGCTTCGACGCCTCCCGCTACCCGGTGCGGATCGCCGGCGAGATCGCCGGCTTCGTCGACGAGGACCACCTGCCCCACCGGCTCCTCACCCAGACCGACCGTGTCACCCGGCTCTCCCTGACCGCGGCCAAGGAAGCCCTCGACGACTGCGGCACCGACCCCGCCGACCTGCCCGACTACGGCGCCGGCGTCGTCACCGCCTCCTCCGCCGGCGGCTTCGAGTTCGGCCAGCGCGAACTCCAGGCCCTGTGGTCCAAGGGCGGCGCCCACGTCAGCGCGTACCAGTCCTTCGCCTGGTTCTACGCCGTCAACACCGGCCAGATCTCCATCCGGCACGCCCTGCGCGGCTCCAGCGGCGTCGTCGTCACCGAACAGGCCGGCGGCCTCGACGCCGTCGCCCACGCGCGGCGCCAGATCCGCAAGGGCGCGGCGCTGATGGTCACCGGCGGCGTCGACTCCGCGCTGTGTCCGTGGGGATGGGCCGCCCACCTGGCCGCCGACGAGCTGAGCCCGGTGGCCGACCCGGCCCGCGCCTACCTCCCCTTCGCCGCCGACGCGAGCGGCCATGTCGTCGGCGAGGGCGGCGCCCTGTTCATCCTGGAGAACGCCACCGCCCGCAACCGCGACGCCCGCGTCTACGGCGAGTTCGCCGGCTACGCCGCCACCTTCGACGGCCCCGGTGCTCCCCGTCTGGCCGACGCGGCCCGCCTCGCGCTCGCCGACGCCCGGCTGCGCCCGGACCAGATCGACGTCGTCTTCGCCGACGCCGCCGGCACCCGCACCGCGGACCGCACCGAGGCCGAGGCGCTGGCGGCCCTGTTCGGGCCGCGCGGTGTCCCGGTCACCGCCCCGAAGACCATGACCGGCCGCCTCCTGGCCGGCGGCGCCTCCCTGGACCTGGCCGCCGCCCTGCTCACCCTGCGCGACCAGATCATCCCCCCGACGACCGGCACCACGACCCCCGCCGAGGACTGCCCCGTCGACCTGGTCACCACCCCCCGCGACACCCGCGTCCGCCACGCCCTGGTCCTGGCCCGCGGCCGCGGCGGCTTCAACTCGGCAGCCGTAGTGAGCGCCTGCTGACAGGACCGACCCCGCGACAGGGCCTCCCGGGAACACCGGGAGGCCCTGTCGCCGGAAGCTCTCGTCACAGCGGCAGATCATCGGGCAGGACCCGGAATGCCTTGTGCCGGCCCAGGGGCCGTACGGCACGGAAGTCGCGCCGGTCGACGGTGAGGATCGCGTCGGTGTCGTAGTCCGCTGCCAGCGCCACGTTCACCGCGTCCGCAAGGTCCAGATTCAGGGCGCGGTAGCGGACACGCACGGACTGGGCCGCACTCAGGTGGTCCTCGGTGATCTCCGGCAGGACGACCCGGCCCCGGCTCATCCAGCGGCGGAGGTCGTCGACCGCGCTGACGGCCGCCGCTCGCCCGAGCTCACGCGTGGCCACATGATCGAGTTCCGCCAGCAAGAGCGGGGACATGATCAAGAGTCCGGCAGACATGATCGTTTCATTGGCCGTTCCGTGCTCCGGGTGCGTGGAGTCGAGGGCGGCCAGGAGGCCGGATGTGTCCGCGATGACGATGATCACGCGGTGGATCCGGAGTCCGCCTCGCGGCGGACCGCGTCGGCGACCGCGTCACGGACCTCGCTCTTCGACGGCGTACGACCCGGGCCTTCAAAGGTCCGCGAGAACAGCGGCTCGTCCCAGACCCGGTTCGCCATCGCCGCGAGATGAATCCCCTGGCGGATGATCTCGGCTTCGCTTATGCCCCGCCGCTTGGCAGCCTCCTTGATGATCGCCAGGTCCTCGGGATCGGCATAGACGTTCGTGCGTTTCATGGACATGTACCAATGATGGGTCATGTACTAAGTGGGTGTACGTCATGTCCGGGCGTCGAGCATCCCGGAGCCACGACACCCGGACTGCGTCGCGGCCCCACTCACCATCGGCATTCAGAAGTCACCGGACCGGCCCTGGCCCGCGGCGGCTTCGACTCGGCGGCCGTACCCAGCACCTGCTGGCACCCCTCAGGGGCGTGACCGAACACGCCCGCAGGCGTTGGTCCCGATATGCGAAAGATCATCACAGGCGCCCTGCTGGCCACCGCCGTCCTCGCCCCCACCACCCCCGCCGTGGCCGACAACGACAGCAACTTCGGCAGCGGCGTCAACGCCGCGAACAACTGGAACTTCACCGCGGCCGCGGTCTGCCTCCAGGAAGTCGCCGTGGTACCCGTCCTGGGCGACTGGGTGGGCAACCATGTCAACAACTGCTCCAACGGCAACGTCATCGACCACACCACCGCCGCGGTCCGCTCCCTGACAACCGGCTGACCCCCGCCCCGTCCGCCGACGGGACTCAATTCGCGTGCCCGCACCCGGGACGGCGGCTACGGTGAGGGATGTCCAGGTGCGAAGGCAACGGGTACTTCGACTGTTAATCGAGTGGCCGCAGGTTCGAGTCCTGTCACCGGCTTCCATGCCGGTGTAGCTCAGGGGTTAGAGCACTTTGTGCCGTCGCCGACCTGAACTCTGGACACCTTTCTGACCCCGGCGTCACCGCGCCGGGGTTGCCGGAAGGCCCGCCCGCCAAGGCGCCCCGCCACCTGCGCGGCGCCAGGGACCCCTTCCGCTTCCGCCGGTCCGAGAACCGAGCCGCCCTCCATCCGCACGTCAGGCCTGCGGTTGTCCGTCCGGCCGCTCCGTGAGCGTGATCCTGCACGCCGACGTGATGGCGTGCCGCACCGGATCTACGTCGTGTGGGGCTCGGGTATCAGCTCCGCCATCACGGCCGGCGGCAGAGCGGGGTTCGCGGCGGCGGCCTGCGCCACCTGCCAGTCGTCGTCGGCGAGAAGCCCGACGACGACCTCCGGCGGCAGGGCCGGATGCCCGGCAGCCGCCCGCCGGGCCCGGACGTCCGTCAGACAGGCCAGCAGCGCCGGGGCAGTCGCGTTGCGGTGCCGGGCCACCTCACGCAGTGCTTTCCCCACCGGCGGTATGCGTGCGGCCAGATCCTCCAGCAGTCCGGGCGGGGTCTGCGGGTTGGCGGCCACCTTGGCGGCGACCTGCGTTCCATGGCGTTCGACCATCGACCGCAGCTGAACCCCGGACAGACCCGGGTGCCCCGCGACGGACTTGACGACCTTGGCGTCGGGGTCGTCGGCCAGCAGATCGCGGATCCCGGCCGGCAGATCGCGCCGTTCGGCCAGGAGCATCCGCAGCACCGGATCCGACGACCGGGCCAGGTCCTCGACCTCGGTGGGGGAAGCGGAGGCGATCCGCGGCAGCAGAACCGAGCCGACCTTGGTGGCCGCGACCAGGCCGGAGAGTACGTCGAGCGGCACACGGGGATGGTGCGCCAGCCTGCGCTGCACGTCGTAGCCACGGTCGGCCGCCAGCACACGGACCAGGACGTCGTCGATCGCGGGGTTCTGCGCGAGTTCGGCGCGTACACCGGGAACAGGGTCGTCGGCGAGCCGGGCCGCGGTCCGCGGCGGCAGGTCGCGCCGGGCGGCGAGCAGGCAACGCAGCAGCGCCGAAGGGTGATCGGCGAACCGGAGGAGCACCCCGACCGGTGTGGCGGGGTTGTGCAGCGCCTGCTCCGCCAACTCGTGGAGGGTGGATTCGTGCGAGCCCGCACACCGGGCGCCGGACCGCAGCCCGCAGCCGGGCTCAGGACAGTGCGGATCGTGTACGTAGGGCGTTTCCTTGCTGTCGCAGACCAGGCACCGCTGTGCCGGCGCCAGTCCCTCGCCGGTGATCAGCATGGCCAGGACCCGCGGCGGCGTCGCCTCATTCCCGGCCACCGCACGGCGGACCTCGGCATGCGGGTGGTGCGCGAGGCGGGCCGCCAGGTCCGCCGTGGTCCACCACGCCAGTTCCGCGACGACCCGTACGTCCGGGTCGGCGGCGAGCATCTCCCGTACACCGGCCGGGAGTCCGGGACAGGCGGCCAGCTTCTCCCGGCGGGTGACATCGGGATCCCCGGCGAACAGCCGCGCCCAGCCCGGGGCGCCCCGGCCCTCCTCGAGCAGGGCGAGCGCCGCCGACGGCTGCGCGAGGGGGTCGATGTCGGCAGCGGTCAGCAGCCCCTCGTAGGCCAGTGGTACGGCGCTCTCCCCGACCCGCGCGGCCAGGCGCAGGGCGTGCTCGCGGCGGAGGTCCGCGCGGCCGGCGAGGCTGTGGGCGATGTCCGCGTCCGCGACGGCGACCAGCCGCTCGACCAGCTCGAAGGGCAGGGCCTCATTGGCGGCGAGGCCGCACAGCACATCGTTCACGGAACGACATCCTGACCGGAACACCACTGGACGGTCGACGGATTTCACCGGTCGTCGGATCTCAGCACTCGCTCGCGTGCCCGCGCCCGACTGCCGCGGCGCCGAGGCGGCCCGCCCCTGCTTCCGCAGCCCCTTTCAGTTCCGCGTTCTCACCACTCGTCGTGCACGGTCACCAGAGCATGGCCGGCGCAGGAGACAGCCGGATGGTCCCCGTCGCCCGGAGCGCCGCCGTGTCGACGACCGTGATGCTCTGCGACTGCCGGTTCGCGACGTGGAGCCGGTTGCCGGAGGGATCCAGCGCGCTGTCGACGGGTTGGCGGCCGACCTCGATGGTCGCCACGGTCTCAGCGCCCCTCGTCACTCGCCGGTCGTCACTCGCCGGCCTCCGGCCCGGTCCCGGTGTCCGTGTCGGACCCCTCCTCCGAGCTGACCAGCGAGGCGATCGCCGCGAAGAAGGCGGCGATGCCCGGCAGGTTGGCGCCCTTGTCCCGTGAGGCCGCGAAGTCCTCGGGGCTGCGCCAGGTCACGATGTCCAGCCACTCGTCGTCCGCCAGCCGGACCAGGCGGGCGTCGATGAAACCGGCGCGATCGGCACGGAAGTCGGCGAGCATCGCGGGCCTGCTGCCCAGCAGTTCGGCGACCCGCGCGGGTTCGACACGGAAGCGGGTGAGTTCAACGGTCGGCACAAGACCTCCAGCGGCAGTGACCTTCAACTTCAATGTAGGACAGCGTTGTCCGCCGCGCGCATCAGGCCCGCCGCCGTCCGGCCCGGGCAGCGTACGGCCGCGCCCCCTCCGCGCATCCGGCACCACGCCCCCGCCCCCGCCTCGCCCGCGCCGCGACTTGACGGAGGTGCGGACGGTCCGTTGACCAGGCACGGCCCGGCCCCGCACGCTCAGCCCCGAGTCCCACCAGGACGTATGCGCCCGGACGCAGAAACGGAGATTCCACATGAGTGCTGGTCATGTCGAACTGTGCGTGGTGGGTGCCGGCCCGCGCGGACTCTCCGTCCTGGAACGGCTGCTGGCCAACGAACGCCACGAGCCACGCCACAAGGCGCTCACCGTGCACGTCGTCGACCCGCACGCCCCGGGAGCCGGCGCCGTATGGCGCTCCGACCAGTCCCGCCAGCTGCTGATGAACACGGTCGCCTCGCAGATCACCGTGTTCACCGACGACAGCTCGACCATCGACGGCCCCGTCGAACCCGGCCCCAGCCTCCACCAGTGGGCGCAGTCGCTCGCGCTGCTCGCCGACGCCGGCGACCACAACCCGCTGACCCTGGACGAGGCCCGCCGGCTGGGCCCCAACACCTACCCCACCCGCGCGCTGTACGGCGAGTACCTGCACGACTGCTTCCGGCGTCTGATCGAACGCGCCCCCGCCCATGTCACCGTGCGGGTGCACCGCTCGCGGGCGGTGGCGATGTCCGACGTGCACGGTGTGCCCGGCGGCCCGCAGGGCGTACGGCTGGACAACGGCACCCGCCTCAACGAACTCGACGGTGTGGTCCTCGCGCTGGGCCACCTTCCCGCCAGGCTCACCACCCGCGAGGCGCGCACGGCGTCCCTGGCCCGGATCCACCACCTGACCTACCTCACCCCGGCCAACCCCGCCGACGTGGACCTGCGCGGGATCCGGCCGGGCCAGAACGTGCTGCTGCGCGGTCTGGGCCTCAACTTCTTCGACTACATGGCCCTGTTCACCGCCGGCCGCGGCGGCACCTTCGTCCGCGAGGGGGAGCGGCTGGCCTACCGCCCCTCGGGTAAGGAGCCCCGGCTGTACGCGTTCTCGCGGCGCGGCATCCCGTACCACGCGCGCGGCGAGAACGAGAAGGGCCCGCACGGCCGTTACTTCCCCCGGCTGCTCACCCCGCAGTTCATCGCGGACCTGCGCCGCCACGGTGAGCAGGGCAGCTGGGTGTCCTTCAGCGCCGACCTGTGGCCGCTGATCGCCCGCGAGGTCGAGTGCGTGTACTACGAGACCCTGCTGCGCTCGCGCGACACCTCCGTCGGCACCCCAGCCGGCGCTACCGCCGACAGCACCGTCGCCGACCGTTTCGCCCAGCGCTTCCTGGCCCTCCCGCCGGACACCGACGCCTCGCACCTGCTCGACGAGTACGGCATCGAGACCGCCGTCCGCTGGGACTGGGAACGCCTCACCCGCCCCTACGGGCAGCGCGAGTTCACCGACCGTGCCGCGTTCCGGCAGTGGCTGCTCGGCCACCTCGCCGACGACGTCCGCGCGGCCCGGGAGGGCAACGTCAGCGGCCCCCTCAAGGCGGCCCTGGACGTCCTGCGGGACCTGCGCAACGAGGTCCGCCTCGCCGTCGACCACGGCGGACTCGACGGCGACTCGCACCGCGACGACCTGGAGGGCTGGTACACCCCGCTCAACGCGTTCCTGTCGATCGGACCGCCCGCCTCCCGTATCGAGGAGATGATCGCCCTCGTCGAGGCCGGCGTCCTCACCCTGACCGGCCCGGGCACCCAGGTGCGGATCGACCCCACCACCCCGCAGTTCGTCGCCCAGTCGCAGACGGTGCCGGGCGAACCGGTGCCCGCCACCGTCCTGATCGAGGCCCGGCTGCCCGAGCCGGACCTGCGGCGCACCGCCGACCCGCTGCTCCAGCACCTCCTCAACACCGACCAGGCCACCCCCTACCGCATCCGCAGCGGCCACACCGCCGCCTACGAGACGGGCGGCCTCGCCGTCACCGAGCGCCCCTACCGGCTCGTCGACGGCCGCGGCCAGGCCCACCCGCGGCGCTTCGCCTACGGCGTGCCCACCGAGTCGGTGCACTGGGTCACCGCCGCCGGCATCCGCCCCGGCGTGGACTCGGTCACCCTCGCCGACTCCGACGCCATCGCCCGCGCCGCCCTCCAACTGCCCCCGGTGGCCCACGTACCGGCCGGCGTACGGCCCACGGTGTGGGACGACGCGGACCTGCCGGGCGTGATCGTATGAGCGCCCCCGCGGGACACGACACCGGCCTGCTGGCCCCCGTACGGGCCGGCACCCCCGTCGAGGCCGCCGTGTCCGACGAGGCGTGGTTGCAGGCCATGCTGGACGCCGAGGCGGCCCTGGCCCGCGCCCAGGCACACCTGGGCACCGTCCCCCCGTCCGCCGCCGCCCTGATCACCGAGCTGGCGCGGGCCGAGGCCTTCGACACCCGCCGACTCGCCCTCGCCGCACGGGAGACCGCCAACCCGGTGGTGGGCCTGGTGCAGGCCCTGACCCGCCGGGTCGCCGCACACGATGCGGCGGCGGCCGAGTACGTCCACCGCGGCTCCACCAGCCAGGACGTCCTGGACACCGCGATGATGCTGGTCGCCGCGCGCGCCCTGCGGATCGTCCGGGCCGACCTCACCGAAGTGACCGACGCGCTGGGCACCCTGGCCGAGCGCCACCGGGACACCCCCATGGCCGGACGCACCCTGGCCCTGCACGCCGTGCCCACCACCTTCGGCCTCAAGGCGGCGGGCTGGCGGGAACTGGTGCGCGACGCCCAGGACCGCCTCGGACGCGTCCTCGACGGGGGCCTGCCGGTGTCCCTGGGCGGCGCCGCCGGAACCCTGGCCGGCTACCTTCAGTACGCGGCCCTCGACACCCGGGACACACCGGGCGCCGCCTACCTGGACCGCCTCGTCGACGCCTTCGCCGCCGAAACGGGCCTGGCCCGCCCCGTACTGCCGTGGCACGCCCTGCGCACCCCGCAGGCCGACCTCGCCGCGGCCCTCGCCCTCACCGCCGGCGCCCTGGGGAAGATCGCCGTCGACGTGCAGTTCCTGACCCGCACCGAGACCGCCGAGGTGAGCGAACCGGCCGCCGCGGGCACCGGCGCCTCCTCGGCGATGCCGCACAAGCAGAACCCGGTCCTCGCCACCATGATCCGCACGGCCGCCCTCCAAGTCCCCGCCCTGTCGGCCGCGTTGACCCAGTGCCTGGTGACCGAGGACGAACGCTCGGGCGGGGTGTGGCACGCCGAGTGGCTGCTGCTGCGCGAATGCCTGCGCCTGACCGGGGGAGCGGCCCACACCGCGGTGGACCTCACCAGGGGCCTGCGCGTCGACGAGGCGCGCATGCGCGCCAACCTCGGCATCACCGGCGGCCAGGTGGTCTCCGAACGCATCGCCGCCGTCCTGACCCCCCGCCTCGGCAGGGCGGCCGCCAAGCAACTGCTCACCGAGGCCTCGCAGGAGGCACGGCACACCGGCCGCCCCCTGTCCGACGTCCTCGCCGCCGCCCCGGCCCTGACCGGGCACCTCACCGCCACCGAACTGACCGCACTGTGCGACCCGGCCCGCTACACCGGGGGCGCGCCGCACCTGACCGACCGCGCCCTGGAGAAGCGGGCCACGAGGGAGGCGACCTGAGCATGCCGGGCCGGCGGTCCGCCGGCGGGGAGGGGCTGCGGGGGCGTTGTCCGGAGCGAGGGCCTCAGGGCGCGGTGGACGGTCCCGGGGCGTACCGGGCGAGGAAGGTGTCGACGCCGGACGTGATGAGCCGGGTCAGCTCGTCGGCGTCGAACTCGGCGTCGGGCCGGAAGGTCTTCACCAGCTGGGGGACTCCGATACTGACGGCGACCAACTGCTGTACGGCGAG
The DNA here is from genome assembly GCF_044753385.1 of Streptomyces sp. NPDC088387. Lineage (NCBI taxonomy): Bacteria > Bacillati > Actinomycetota > Actinomycetes > Kitasatosporales > Streptomycetaceae > Streptomyces > Streptomyces sp. NPDC088387. Next base: position 60,523 of record NZ_JBIVNC010000018.1, on the reverse strand, counting down.
CGCGGGTTCGGGGACGTTCAGGTCGCCGCGCCGGTGCAGTTCGGCGAAGGCTTCGATGAGCGGGCCGTTGTTCATGTCGTAGCTGACCCGGTACCAGAGTTCGCCGAGCTGCGGGAAGCGGCCGACCTCGCCGATGCACAGGCGGCGCAGCCGCATGATGTCGTCGCTGAGCAGGATCCGGGCCCATTCGCTGCCGAGGTCGATGAGGGCGGCGCGCAGGTCGGGGGCCTCGGCGATGTGCGAGTTGAGGGGGCGGAGGTCCGCGTACGTCCTGGGCAGGCAGCCGGCGACGACCGCCAGGAAGAGCCGCTCCTTGTTGCCGAAGTGCTTGTAGATCGTCGGCTTGGAGACTCTGGCGTGGGCGGCGATGGTGTCCACCGAGGCGGCCGCGTATCCCTGGGTGAGGAACTCGTCCGTGGCGGCCGCGACGATGGACTCCCGCTTGCGCTGGGACATGTTGGCGACGGCGGGCACGATCGGGATGCCGAACTCGTCCCTCTCGTCGGCAAGGGTCTCGGTGCTCATGTTCGCGTCCTCGGTTTCGGTCCGGTGTGCCCCCGTGGTCCGTACTGCGGTGTGCCGCCGGCCCGGAGCGGCGCCGTGAGCGGGACGGCGCCGGCCCGGCGGGCGGGCGCCGGGGTCAGGCGGCCTGTTCGGTCCTGCGTGCCTTGTCGGCGAGAGCGGTCAGCAGGTTGCGCAGCAGGGCGATGGTGGTCTCGTCGGTGAGGTTGCCGGCCTCGTCGAATCGTTCGTGGGCGCGGAAGACGATCACCTCGGGCTTCACCACGATGTCCGAGTCGGTCCACACGAAGACCTGGCGCAGCGCCAGCTGGGCGCGCACGGAACCGAAGTTCGTCGGCGCGGCACCCATGATCGCCACGGGCTTGCGGTGCAGGGGAAGGCCCGCGGTGCCGGTCCAGTCGGTGGAGGCCCAGTCGAGGGCGTTCTTGAGCACGCCGGGGATCGAGTAGTTGAACTCCGGCGTGGCGATGAGGAGTGCGTCGGCCCGGGTGATGCGGTGCCGCAGATCGGCGACCGGGGCCGGCCACTGCTCCGGGGAGTCGATGTCCTGGTCGTAGGGCGGGATGTCGCGCAGGCCGTCGAAGATCTCCACACGTACGTCGCCCGGGGCGTGCTTCTGCGCCGCCCGCAGCAGCGCGGTGTTGTGCGAGTCGCCGCGCAGACTTCCGGAGACGGCGAGGACGTTGAGGTCGTTGCGCATGGCGGCCCCTCCTGGGGTGACGGGGAGGTGGTGCTGCCGGCGGGGTGCGGCAGCCCAAAAAGTAAACTGAGTGGTGTTGTTGTGTCAACTGCACCGTTTAGTTTGCCCTGGTGGGGCGGATACGGCCGACCGCTTCCCGGCGCGTTTGGGCAGGTCGGATCGGGTGACACGGCCACCGGGCCGCCCCGGGGCGGCACTTGACGGATCGCGATGGCACCCCCTTGGCCGGTCTCGCCTCCACCGCTCACGATCAGGCAGTCCTCATCCGCCGGCCTGGGAGGAGCAGGTCATGACCGAGGTTGCCGTCACCCGTCACCCGCCGCCGGGCCACCCGGCACGGTCCGCCGCCGCCAACGGGCCGGTCCCCGAAGGCGGTTCGCGGCCACCGCCGCGTGCGGACCACGCCGGCCCGCCGCCGTGCGCCGGGGACCCCCGGACGTCCGGGGCCGCCGCCGGGCCGGCGACCGCGTAGCCGCCGCGGCCGGCCACGGCCCGACACCGCACTTCCGCACACCGCGAGCCGGCACCGTCCCGGCGCGCCGCTGCGCACCGACTTCGGCGCTCACCACGCCCATTCGGAGGTTTTCGTGGACAACGCCCTGCTCGACATCCGATGCAAACCAGCCCTTCAGCAGCCCGCATGGGGCGATCCCGGCCAACTGGAGCGGGTCAGGGCGGACCTGGCCGCGCGCCCGCCGCTGGTCCGGGCGGCCGACGTGCGGGCCCTGCACGACCGGCTCGCCGGCGTGGCGGCTGGCGCCGGCCATGTGATCCAGGCCGGGGACTGCGCGGAGGACCCCGACGACTGCACCGCCGAACGTGTGGCGTCCAAGGCCGCGCTGCTGGATCTCCTCGCGGGCGTGCTGGGTCTGGTCACCCGGCGCCCGGTGGTGCGGGTGGGACGTATCGCCGGGCAGTTCGCCAAACCCCGCTCCAAGCCCACCGAGGTGGTCGACGGCGTCGAACTGCCCGTCTACCGCGGGCACATGGTCAACGGCCCCGAGGCCGACCCCGACAGCCGGCGCGCCGATCCGCTGCGGCTGCTCACCGGCTACATGGCCGCCCGGGACGTCATGTGCCGACTGGGGTGGACCGACGGCGGGCGCGCGACCGGCCTGCCCCACGTGTGGACGAGCCACGAGGCGCTGCTGCTGGACTACGAACTGCCGATGCTGCGCCGGTCGGACGACGGGAGCCTGCTGCTGACCTCCACGCACTGGCCGTGGATCGGTGAACGCACCCGGCAGGTCGACGGCGCGCACGTCGCGCTGCTGGCCGAGGTGGCCAATCCCGTGGCCTGCAAGGTGGGGCCGGGCATCCAGCCCGACGATCTGCTCGCGCTGTGCGAACGGCTCGACCCCGACCGGGTACCGGGCCGGCTCACGCTGATCGCGCGGATGGGCGCGGACGCGGTGGCGCGCCGGCTGCCCCCGCTGGTGAAGGCGGTGGCCGCCATGGGACACCCCGTCATCTGGCTGACGGATCCCATGCACGGCAACACCGTCACCACCCACCACGGCCACAAGACCCGCTTCGTCGACACCCTCGAACGCGAGGTCGCCGCCTTCTGCCACGCGGTGGGCGAGGGCGGAGGCACCGCGGGCGGACTCCACCTGGAGGCCACACCGCACCCGGTCGCCGAATGCGTACGCAACGAACGCGACCTGGCGCGCACCGGCGGCACCTACACCAGCCACTGCGACCCGCGCCTCAACCCGGGCCAGGCCATCTCGGTCGTCTCGGCCTGGCACTGCTGACCCGTTGGATCCCACCCTCAAGGAGAACAGCGATGGAACAGAAAACGGCCCTGGTCACCGGTGCCGCGGGCGGAATCGGCGAGGCGATCGTGCGGGCGCTGGGCCGGCTGGGCACCACGGTGGCCGCGGTGGACCGGGACGCGGAACGGCTCGCGCGGACGGTGGGCACGCTCGTCGCCGAAGGGCTGCCGGTGCGCGGGTTCGTCACCGACGTCACCCGCAGCAGCGCCGTCGAGTCCGCGGTCGCCGAGATCGAGGAGACGATCGGCCCACTGGACTTCCTGGTCAACGCCGCCGGCGTGCTGCGGCTGGGCGAGGCCAGAAGCCTGTCCGACGAGGACTGGAACACCACCTTCGCGGTCAACTCCAGCGGGGTGTTCCACCTGTCGCGCGCCGTCGTCAACCGCATGGTGCCCCGCCGCCGGGGCGTCGTGGTCACCGTCGCCTCCAACGCGGCCGACACCCCGCGCACCGAGATGGCCGCCTACGCCGCCTCCAAGGCCGCCGCCGCGATGTTCACCAAGAGCCTCGGCCTGGAGACCGCCCGGTACGGCATCCGGTGCAACGTCGTGGCACCGGGCTCCACCGACACCCCGATGCTCACCGCGATGTGGGACGACGACTCGGGACCGCGCGGCACCATCGAGGGCCGCCCCGACGCCTTCCGCGTCGGCATCCCCCTGGGCAAGCTGGCCCACCCCTCGGACGTCGCCGAGGCCGTCGTCTTCCTGCTGTCCGACCGTGCCGCACACATCACGCTGCACACCCTCACGGTCGACGGCGGCGCCGCGCTCGGCGTATGACCCCCGCCCCCACCCCCCGCGACGAAAGAAGGCCGCCCGTGGCCGGCATACCCGCCATCGCCCCCTACCCCCTGCCGACAGCCGGCGCCCTGCCCGTCAACACCGCCGGCTGGACCCCTGATCCCGCGCGCGCCGTGCTGCTCCTGCACGACATGCAGCGCTACTTCCTCAAGCCCCTGCCCGCCAAGCTGCGCGCCGAACTGGTCGCCAACACGGCACTGCTGCGCAGGCGCTGCTCCGCACTGGGCGTCCCCGTCGCCTACACGGCACAGCCCGGAGGGATGACCGACACCCAGCGCGGACTGCTCAAGGACTTCTGGGGGCCGGGGATGCGCACCGCCCCCGAGGACCGCCGGGTGATCGACGAACTGGCCCCCGGGGCCGGCGACTGGCACCTGACGAAATGGCGCTACAGCGCCTTCTTCAACAACGACCTGCTCGACCGCTTCCGCGCCGGCGGACGCGACCAGCTCATCCTGTGCGGTGTGTACGCGCACGTGGGCGTCCTGGCCACGGCGGTCGACGCGTTCAGCCACGACATCGAGACGTTCCTCGTCGCCGACGCGCTGGGCGACTTCAGCGAACAGGACCACCGGCTGGCACTCGACTACGCCGCGCGCCGCTGCGCGATGGTCACCACCGCACAGGAGATCTTCGCATGAGTGTGTTCCGAGCCCCCGACGACCTGCTGGCCGGCATCACCGGCCCCGAACCGCCGCCGTTCGCCATCCTGCACCGCCCGGAAGCGACCGGCGGGGGTGTCCTGGAGATCCTCACCGGCGAGGTGACCCGCCCGGCGACGCTCGAGGACATCCCCCTGCCGGCGGCACACGGCCCGGACGACCACACCCGGGACACCCTGGTCCTGGTCCCGTACCGGCAGATCACCGAACGCGGCTACGGATGCGCCGACGACCACACCCCGCTGCTGGCCATGCAGGTCGGGGCCCGCCAGCTGATGTCCGTGGGCGAGGCCCGCCGGCGCATCGCCGACAGCGCGATCCGGCTCGTCGGCGGCGCCTTCGACATCGACGACGACACCTACGCGCAGACCGTGCGCCGGGTCATCGCCGAGGAGGTCGGCGAGGGCAAGGGAGCCAACTTCGTCATCAAGCGCTCCTTCGTCACCGAGATCGCGGACTTCGCCCCGCACAGCGCCCTCACCCTCTTCCGGCGGCTGCTGGAACGCGAGTCCGGCGCGTACTGGACCTTCATCGTGCACACCGGCGAGCGGACCCTGGTCGGCGCCACCCCCGAACGCCACATCAGCGTGCACGAGTCGACCGCCGTGATGAACCCGATCAGCGGGACCTACCGGTACCCGGCCGAAGGCCCCTCGCTCGCCGAGGTCATGGACTTCCTCGGCGACCGCAAGGAGGCCGACGAGCTGTACATGGTCGTCGACGAAGAGCTGAAGATGATGGCCCGGATCTGCGACGACGGAGGCCGCGTCGTGGGCCCGTACCTCAAGGAGATGGCCCGGCTCGCGCACACCGAGTACTTCATCGAGGGCCACACCACCCTCGATCCGCGCACCATCCTGCGCGAGACGATGTTCGCCCCCACGGTGACCGGGTCCCCGCTGGAGAGCGCGGCCAAGGTGATCTCCCGCTACGAACCGGAGGGCCGCGGCTACTACAGCGGGGTCGTCGCGCTGATCGGCCGCGACCGGCACGGCGCGCACACCCTGGACTCCTCGATCCTCATCCGCACCGCCGACATCGACAGCGCGGGCCGCGTGCGGATCGCCGTGGGGGCCACCCTCGTACGGCACTCGGACCCGCTGGCCGAGGTGGCGGAGACCCGCGCCAAGGCGGCGGCGCTGATCGCCGCCCTGGAAGCCGCCCCCCGGACCTCGTTCGCCGCCCACCCGGAGGTACGCGCGGCCCTGGACCGGCGCAACGACGTCCTCGCCGGGTTCTGGCTCACGGCCCCCCGGGGGCGCGCACGGCCCGAGCCGGGCTTCGCGGGGCGGCGGGTCCTGGTCGTGGACGCCGAGGACACCTTCACGTCCATGATCGGCCACCAGCTGCGTTCCATGGAACTCGACGTCACCGTGCGCCGCTTCGACGAGCCGTACTCCTTCGATCCGTACGATCTCGTCGTCATGGGCCCCGGGCCGGGCGACCCGAGGGACCTGAGCCACCCCAAGATCCTCAGCCTGGACGCGGCCGTGGGGCTCCTGCTGCACGAACAGCGGCCGTTTGTGTCCGTGTGCCTCAGCCACCAGGTGCTGAGCCGCCGGCTCGGCCTGGACCTGGTGCGCCGGGAGGTGCCCAACCAGGGGACCCAGCGGCGCATCGACCTGTTCGGCACCGTCGAGCACGTCGGGTTCTACAACACCTTCGCCGCCCACAGCGCGCACGACGTCGTCGACCGCGAAGGCATCGGCGCGGTGGAGGTCAGCCGTGACGCGGCCACCGGGGAGGTGCACGCGCTGCGCGGCCCGCACTTCGCGTCGATGCAGTTCCACGCGGAGTCCGTGCTCACCCAGGACGGCATCCGCATCATGCGCCGGCTGCTCGACGGCCTGCTCCTGGACCGGCCCCTCGCCGGCCGGGAGACCGTGGGCTCGTGACAGGACCGGGGGCCTGCTCGCGCGAGGGGACTCACCGTCCCGCCCGCACGGGGGCCCGCACCGCCCGCCGCCGGGGGATGCCGCCCGGCGGGACCGTCACGGGATCCGGCCGGGTCTCCAGCGGCCCGGTGGCGCGGGACAGGACGCGCCAGCCGAACGCCCCGGCCCGTGCGGCCAGTTCGGGGTCCTCGCCGACCGCGACGGGGTGTCCGACGCACTCGAGCATCGGCAGGTCGCTCGCGTGGTCGCCGTAGGCGTGGCAGCGGGCCGCGTCCAGCCTCCGCCCGGCGATGACCCGGCGCACCGCGGCCGCCTTCGCGGCGCCGATCATCGGCACGGCGACCTCGCCGGTCAGGATGCCGTGCTCGGCCAGCTGCCGGCCGCAGAGCACCAGATCGGCGCCGAAGTCGCGGGCGGGGCCGGCCAGCAGAGGGCCGACCGAACCGGAGACCAGGACGATGAGGTCACCGGCCGCCCGGTGCCCGCGCAGGGCGGCGTGGGCGGACAGCACCGCCGTGTGCGGACCGGCACGCACGGCGGTGTACCACTCGGCGGCGACCCGCTCGAACGCGGTCACGGCAACGCCTTCGAACAGCCGGAAGTACTCCCGGTTGACCAGGGCCCGGGGGGCGCCGGCGCGTGCCCGCGCCAGCAGGTCCTCGAAGGCGCCGTTGCGCCGCCGGCCCTCGGGGGTGGCCGACCACGCCCCCCAGAAGGAGGCGGGCGACTTGAAGCCGAGGAGGGTCTCGTCGACGTCGAAGAAGGCGGCACCGGCCGTGGCGGCGCCCGGCGGCGGGGCCGTCGCGGTCATCGGGTGCCCTCGGTGCCGGCGGCGGCGAACACTTCCCTGGCGTACACGGCCGAGGCGGCGTCGAAGCTGAGCGTCGTATGGCTCGCGGCGGCCGTCACATCGCGCCAGCGGCGCTGCAAGGGGTGCCCGTCGGCCTGGGCCGACGACCCCGACGCGTGGAGCAGCCGGTCGAGCGCGGAACGGCACAGGGCGGACGCGGTGGCGCTGTCGCGGAGGTTCTCCGCCACCGCGAGGGGGGACGGCGCCGACCTGTCGGCGCGCCGGGCGCACTCGTCCAGGAGCAGCCCCGCCAGGTGGATGTCGCCGCTGGTGCGGGCCAGCACCTCCTGCGCGGAGGGCAGTTCGTGCAGCCACTGACCGGACGGCCGCCGGGTGCGCGCCGTCCACCCGGTCCATTCGCGCAGGGCGCCGCGGGCCGCGCCGAGGGCGGGCGCGGCGAACTGGAGGGGGGCCACCAGCATGAACGGGATGCGGTGGCAGCGGGCCTCGCCCGCGGGCCGTCCCAGGTCCGCCGGGGCGAAGACACGGCGGGCCGGGACGAAGACGTCGGACACGGTGAGGCTGTTGCTGCCGGTGCCGCGCAGCCCGAGGTTGCGCCAGGTGTCACGGACGGCGCAGTCCGCGCGCGGCACGGCGAACACCCGCCGGCCGCCGTCGTGTCCGTCCTCCGTCCCACTGGCCAGGAGCACCCAGTCGGCGTGGTCGACGCCGCTGGCGTAGCGCCACTGGCCGTTCAGCCGCCACCCCCCGGCGACCGGGACCGCCGTCCCCGAGGGCGGGTTGACGCAGGCGGCGATCAGGGTGTCGGGACCCGAGGCCCACACCTCGGCCCGGCCCTCCTCGGGAAGGTAGGCCGCCAGCCGTCCGTGGGCCGCGTACAGCGCCGCACACCACGCGGTCGAGGCGCACGTCTCGCCGAGGGCGGCGGTGGCGCTCAGTGCCGCCGTGAAGGAGCCGGCGGTGCCGCCCCAGCGCCGCGGCACGAAGTGGCGGGCGAACCCGGCGCCGCGCAGGGCGCCGGCGAGTTCGGGGGTGAGGCGGTGGCTTTCGTCCACCACCTGCTGGGAGGCCGCGGCGAGACGGGCGACGTCCTTGGCCGTCTCGGCCAGCGGGCGGGGCAGGGGCGCGGCCGGTCCCGGGGCGGAGGGCGAAGGCGGGGGCACCGTCATGGTCATGCGCCACCGCCGGACTGCGCGAGGGCGGGCGAACGGTCGCCGCGGTGCCGGGCGCGGGTGAAGGGGATGGTGCCGGTCGCGGTGCGGGCCGGCGGCGCGGCGGGTACGTGCAGCCCGCATAACGTCGCCTCCGCGAGGGTGCGTCCGCCCTGCGTCGCACTGGCCCGCAGGATCGATTCGTTGCCGTTCAAGCCGAGTTGGCGCTCGGTGGTCATGGTGATGGCGGTCGGGGTGTCCAGTTCGCCGAACGTACGGAAGGACAGGGAGCCGGAGCGCAGGGTCCACGCGCGCGGCGGCAGCACGCTCAGCGACCGCCGCATGCCCACCAGCGCGCCGGCCTGGCGGAACGCCTCGATCAGCGCCATGCCCGGGATGTGGTCCGAGACATGGTCGAACAGGACGGGGTGCGACATGTCGAGCCGCAGCTGCCAGCCGTCGGCACCGCCCGGCGCTTCGGTCAGGAGCATGTCACGCTCGAAGCGGCGCCCGACGACCTCGGGCGGCATCGGGACCCGTGCCGTCCGCGGGCCGGTGACGTGGCCGGCCTCGGAGGCGGCCCGCCGGCGGATCCGGGCGTAGCGCTCGGGATCCAGCGCGCGCCAGTGCATGGTGACCGAGCCGCGCGGCCGGCCTCCGACGCTGATCACGGCTTCCAGGGCGGCGACGAAGCGCCGGGGGTCGGCGGACCCCACCTGGAAGGTGATGTCGAGGGTGGTCTCCAGGGGCACTTCGCTGGAGTGGACCGGCCGCGGCTCGTCGACCTCGAAGGCGGTGTCGCTCAGGACGAAGGGATGGCTGTGCGGGATCCCGTAGAAACGGTGGGACAGGTAGATACCGGCCTGGCGGACCGTCTCGATCCACAGCAGGGGGTCACCGGATCCGTCCGTACCGGGCCGGAAGAACACGTGGTCGCGCGGCCACTGGGCGGCCACGGCGAACCGGTGCTCGCCCGTGCGGGCGGCGTCGGTGATGAACACCTCCGACACCGCGCTCTTGTGGACCATGGTGCGCGGGACGCAGGTGACGAAGGAGAGCTGGGGCTCGGCGCCGGCGTCCTCCGCGATGCCCGGCTCTTCGGATTCGGGCAGGGTGGAGTGATGGTGCGGTGCGTGCATTACGACGTCCTTCTGGAAGGTGTAAGAGGCAGCGCGACCGGCGAGGGTGCGAGCGTGGGGCCCGGTCTGCGCGCCGAAAATATACTGACCCGAAGGTATATTGCAATGCTGTGACCGGTCGGCGACGGGCGGCGGGCCGGCGGGTTCCGGCCGGGGTGACGAGTCCCCCTTGTGTTCCCGTTGAAGGTAGTTTGCGATGGAAAACAGAGCCGGGTGAAATGGCGTCCGGCATTCCGCTTTTGGTGTGCGGGCCAAGACGTCTTCGGAACACCGCGGGGTCTGCCGGGGCCGGCGCTCCATAAACGGATAACTCCCTGCTCACAGACGTCGAACGGGTCGTCCGGACGTATCGGGGATGCCCGGCCCGCAAGGTGGTTCACCGCTGAACGGAATTGTCGCGGGCCGCCCCGGTGGAGGCAGTTGCACTGACACGGCCACTGATCCGCTTTGGCGAACACGGCCTGGAAGCCGGGTGGGCGTCGAATGGTGGCCGGACCACGTCCGGCAAGATCTTTGAAAGCCCCGGCTTTTGTTTCCGTCGTGAGTCGCCCGATGACGCCTCAAGAACATCTGGAGGGGGAGTCGGGAAGGCGGACAGGTCCACTCGGCCCGGACGGTCCACCCGGCCCGGACGGGTGCCGGTGCGCGGCCCGCGGCCCGCGGCACGGCGGAGCCCCCGGGGTCCGACCCCGGGGGCTCCGCCGTGCCGCGCAGGCGCTTCCGCGGCGCGTCAGACGGCGATCTCCGGGATGGTGACCGGCTTGAGGCCGCGCTCGAGGAGGCCCTCGATGATGGCCGGCAGGGCCTCGACGGTCTGGGAGCGGTCACCGCCGGCGTCGTGCATCAGGATGACGGAGCCGGGCCGGGCCTGGGACAGGGCCCGCTCGGCGATGATGTCGGCGCCCGGCATCGCCCAGTCGTCCACCTCGACGTCCCACATCGCGATCTTCTCGTCGAAGCCGGTCCACATGTCCATGACCCGGGGCGTCAGCGACCCGTAGGGCGGGCGCATGAGGTCCGGCCGTTCGCCGGTGACGCGGGTGATGGCGTCGGAGGTGCGCTCGACCTGCTCGCGCAGCTCGGAGGGTGTGAGGTCGGGCAGATAAGGGTGCGACCAGGTGTGGTTGCCCACGCAGTGGCCGGCCTCCGCCATCCGCGCGATGTCCGTGCCCAGGGCGTTGACGCTGAGCCCGGTGCAGAAGAAGGTCGCGGGCACGTCGTAGCGGGCGAGGACGTCGAGGACCTGACCGGTGTAGAGCGGGTGCGGTCCGTCGTCGAAGCTCAGCGCGACGGTGTCGGTGTCCCGGGATCCGTGGCGCAGCAGCGTACCGGCCGACGCCATGTCGTCCATGCGTTCCTGGATGAGGTACCAGCCGTCCTCGAGCTCCGGGATACGGCCGCGCAGGGTGCCGTCCTTGACCGAGAGCCGGGGCAGCTCGGCCTTGACCGGGCGGCGGCCCAGCTCGGCCAGTTGCGCGGCGCCGACCGACCCGAAGGGCGGGCGCAGGCCCAGCACGTGCGGGTCGGCGCGGTAGACCTCCAGGCCGGCGACCGAAAGGCTGCCGTCTATCAGCCCGTTGGTGCTGTCCACGACGGTCTTGAGCTGCCCCTGCGAAGAACCCTTCAGGGCGATGAGGTCGGCGATGAGGTCGCCGACGTGGGCCGCGTCGTACTGACGGGAGGGGGCGGCGGGCTGTCCCGCGTCGTCGATGACCTCGACCGTGAATCCGTCGGCCGACCAGGAGACTCCGGCGAAAAGCATGGTGATTACCAACCTTTGGAGGTGTTGACGAGTGGCGGAGTGGAACACGGGGAGGTACGGGTGTGGCGGGGGTTTGTGCGGTTGCCCGGCGGACTCAGGCGTACCGGGGCATGCGCTGCGCCGCACCCTCGTCGATGCTCCCGACGAGGCGGCCGCGCACGTGTGTGAGGGCTTGGCGCAGCGCGCCGGCCATGACCGCGTCACCCGGCACGCCGGCTGCGCAGACGGTGGGTGGTGCGGGGATCAGCTGCTCCAACTCCTCTTGGACCAGCGGCGCCAGGACCGGGGCGAGGGACCCGAAGCGGGGCCCGGCCAGCAGGACGGTCCGCGGGTCGAGCAACGCCGCGGGGCCGGCCAGGGCGAGGGCGAGCTGCGCCGCGAGGGTGCGTGCGCCGCCCGGCGGCGGCGCCCCGGGAGTCCCGCCGGGAAGGGAGCCGGCGTTCCGGGCGGGGCAGGCCGCCGTGCGGCGCAGTTCGTCCAGCGCGGCCGTGTCCACCCCATCGAAGAACCGCGCGGTGCGGCGGGCCAGACTGCTGCCGGAGCATCCGCTGACGGGACGCCCCTGGAGACGGCCGGAGAGCAGGATCTCCGCGTCGGCCCACACGAACAGATACGTGTCCGTCCGGGCCGCGGGGTCGAGGTCGTGTGCGGCGGTGGCGGCCGAGTCGGCGTCGATGACGACCTGTACGTCGGTGCCGGCCCGGTCGGCGAGCGCGCCGTGCGCGGAAGCGCCCAGGGCCTCGGCGAGGTGCAGGGGGGCTGCCACCACGACCACGTCGAGCTGCGCGGGGAGCAGCCCGCTGCTCGCGCAGGCCGCCGCCAGGGCGGCACACACGTCGTCGGCGGTGACGGGGGAGGCGGCCGGCGCGGTGGCACCGTCGCTCTCGCCGAGCAGCCGGCCCGCCGCGTCCGCGAGCCGGACCTGGAGGCGGCCGCCCGCCAGGGACACGGCCGCGAAGGGGGCGGTCCCCGGCGGAATCCGGAACTGCTGGGGCGGCGGACCGGGGGAGTGGGCCCCCGGCCGCGCGGAGTCGGGGACCGGTTCGGCCAGTGCCAGCGCGTGCAGCCGCGCGACGGACTGGTAGGCGGTGGGTTTCGACACGCCGGTCAGGGCCCGGATCTCGGCGATGGTGCGCGCCCTGGTGAACAGCGTCGTGAGCGTCGCGCGGTCGTTCACCACGCGGGCCGTGCTCGGAGTGCCGGCCAGGTGGCGCTCCGCGCGGGGAGGGGTGAACGGCGGCTGCGCCGGCAGGACGTCGGCCGGCCCGGAACCCCAGGCGGGCCCGTACGCGCTCACGAGGCGGCCCGCCCGGAACCGACGGCCTCCAGGTCCTGCCGCGGCACGGGCGCGCCGCCGCCGCGGCGTGCGGGGCCCGCCGTCTCGAGGAGCCGGCCCGCGGCGGGCAGGGACCCGGCCGGTTCGAACCGCAGCCGCACCAGGGGCGCGGAGGAGGGCTCGACCTCCATGTGCAGCAGGGTGCTGAGCCGCAGGGCGGCGGGGGAGTCGGCGGGCTCGCCGGCCAGCAGCACGGCGTACATGCCGGCCGACAGCGCGGCGTCGATTCCGGTGGCGGCGTCCTCGACGACCAGGCAGTCGGCGGGGTCCACCGCGAGCAGCCGCGCCCCGCGCAGATAGCCCTCCGGGTCCGGTTTGCCCTTCGTCACGTCGTCCGCGCTCACCAGGACGTCCGGGACCGGCAGACCGGCCGCCGCGAGTCTGGCGCGGGCGACGTCGCGCTCGCCGGAGGTGACGATGCCCCAGGAGCGCGGGGGCAGCAGGCCCAGGAGGCCGGCCGCGCCGGGAAGCGCGGTGATCCCGGCGACGTCCCGGCAGGAGATGTCCCGCATCCAGGCCAGCTCCGCCTCGACGAGTCCGGCACCGACCAGCTCGGCGATCACGTCGCTGTCCCGGCGTCCGTGCCAGATCTCCAGCGTGTGCTCGGGGTCCAGGCCGTGCCGGGCCGCCCACAGCCGGGTGTGCCGTTCGATCGTGGGCATCGACTCGATGAGAGTCCCGTCGAGGTCGAAGAGCACTGCGCTCCCCGACCAGGCGGACGTGACCATGAGCAAGTCCCTTCGGATGTCAGCGGATGCCGACACGGGCCGGCACATGCAGGCCCAGGACCTCTCGACGCCGCTGAAGAGGAAGGCTGCCCCTTCAGGGAATCATTCCTTCGGAAAGGTTTTCAAGTGTGATCGGGAAATGTGATGGAAGGCCGGGCGCCGCGCAGATCAGGCGCGGATGCCCTCCAGGAGCAGGTCGCGCATCTCCTCGTAGCGTGCCCGCTGGTCGGCGCGGCCCGTCAGTACGTCGGAGACGTGCTGCATGCCGAAGAAGGAGGAGACGATGAAGCGCGCCGCGGCCTGCGGGTCCACGTTCTCGCGGAGCTCGCCGGCGTCCTTCGCGCGCTGGGTCACCTCCGACAGCGTGGTGACCCAACTGGTGTAGGGCGTCGGGAGGTCGGCGTGGATCAGCGAGCGCTCGATCTGTAGCCGGGCCGCGGCCTGGATCATGACATTGCCGCGGAAGGCCTCCTCCGCCCGGTCCAGGATCTCGATCAGCGTGTCGAGGGGCGACATGCCCGCCTCCTCTATCGACTTGATCAGGGGAGGCCAGCGGGCCAGGTAGATGTTGACGATCTCGGTGGCCAGGGACTCCTTGTTCGAGAAGTGGAAGTAGAGCGCTCCCTTGGTGAGGCCCGCGCGCTCCGCCACGTCCTGGAGCGTGACCGAGGCGAACCCCTCCTTGGCGAAGACCTCGGCCGCCGCGTCGAGGATCACGCTGCGTGTGCGCAGCGCCCGCTCCTGCTTGAGTGGTTTGAGGGGCCGGCCGGAGGACGGTGCCATGCGCGAGCTCTCCCTGGAGTCCGAGTCGATGAGCCATTGCAATATACCTCTGCGTAGGTTTATTTTCTCCCTGTGAGCGCGGCTCCGTCCAGTGCGGAACGGAGCCCGATTTCCCCCTTCCGGGGGCGACGGTTTGGGGGAACCGTGATCTCGAACGGCCGGTATCCGCGAGCCCGGCTTCCCTTCCTGCACCGGGTGCGGGAGCCGAGAGCCACTGCCTGCTCCGTCGCACCCCGGCTCTCGGCGAGCCGGACCGTGCGGCGCCGATCGAGGCCTTCTGAAGGGCCGGCGGCCTTCCCGCCCCGTGCTGCTCCGGCGGCCCACGCGATCACGACGGAAGGCGGCCGGCCATGCAGTTCCACCATCTGAAAGCCTTTCGTGTGGTGGCCGCGGAGCTGAGCTTCACCCGCGCCGCCGCGAAGCTGCACTGCGCGCAGTCCACGATGACGGCCCAGATACAGCAGCTGGAACGGTCGCTGGGCGTGGAACTCTTCCGCCGGCGAGGCCGCTGCCGGGTCGAACTGACCGAAGCGGGACTGCTGTTGCAGACCCGCGTCGACGACATCCTGGCGGTCGTCGACACCGCCCAGCGCGAGATCCGCGAACTACAGGGCGGCGGCGGCAGGGCGGGCCGCGCCAAGAGCCACGACCAGAAGGCCGAGCTGAGGTCGTTGCGCAGGGTCTGAGCACCCCGACACCCCTCGGACCACAACACCGCGACGACCGTGCCCGAGGCTGGTGGCGCCACGGCGACCGTGCCCGAAGTCGACGCCGCCGCGACGACTGGACCCGAGGCCGACGCCGCCACGGCGACCGGGCCCGAGGCCGACGCCGCCACGGCGACTGGACCCGAGGCCGGCGGCGCCACGGCGACCGGGCCCGAGGCCGGCCGCGGCCGTCGGCCCGGACGGCCACCGCGCCGCCGGGCGGCGCCAACCGGGTGCGGAAAGCAGGGGCTTCGACGGCCCGACACCCCGGATACCGGCCGACCCCTCACCGGGCACACGGGAACGCGGGCCGGCCACCGGCACACGCAAGGGAACGCCGGCCGGGGAAAGTCGCTGTGCGTACGGGAACGCAGGCCGGGCACTTGCCGCGCACGCGGGAACGCCGGCCGGGCATTCGCCGTGGGCGCGGGAACGCCGGCCGGTAGCTCGCCGCACGGGAACGTTGGCAGCGCTCTGAGCGCGCAAGGGACGCGGCCGGGCAACTCGCCGTGCACACCGGAACGTCGGCCGGCAGCCCGCCGTGCGTGCGGGATCGTGGACCAGGCGCCCCGCCGCGCACGGCAACGTGGACCGCGCCCGCCGCGCACACCGCGACGCCCGCCGGGGGCAACTCGCCGCGTGCAGGGGCGCACCGGGTGCGGGCCCGTGTGCACGGCCGGCGACCGGCCGGTCCCCGCCGGCGAGGACCGGCCGGTCGCCGCCGGAGAGTTCCGGGCGGCCCCCGGCCGTGCGCGCCCCGCGGGGGAGGGCGGGTGTGCTGTCAGCCGGGGGCGGCCGAGCGGTCGCTGAGCAGGATGTCGCGCAGCTTCGCCACCCTGGTGACCAGTTGGTCGGGCTGGTTGCTCGCGGTGGTGTGGCGCACCCCCACCAGGATGGCCAGCATCGAGTCGCCGACCGTCTCCGCCGAGGGTTCCGGCGCGAGCTCGCCCTGCTGCTGCGCCCGGGCGGCCAGCCGGGTGATCAGGTTGCGCAACTCCGGGTACTGCGGGGGGAGCCGCCCTTCGACCTGGGCCTCGTCGGTGATCAGCCGCATACCGCAGCCGAACCGGGGATCGTGCCCCAGCCGCTGGGTCAGGCCCGTCAGAAGGGTGTCCATCGCGTCGAGCGCGGACTCGGCGGAGGCGTCGGCGCGGTCGAGCAGCTCGCGCCAGGCCGACTCGAACTGCGACAGCAGCTCGGCCTTGAGGGCGGCCTTGGACGCGAAGTGGCCGTACAGGGCCCCCTTGGTGAGGCCGATCCGTGCGGCCACGCGATCCAGCGAGCATCCGGCGGCGCCATGGGCGGCGAACTCGATGGCGGCGGCGTCGAGAACGAGAGCATGTGTGCGACGCGCCCGGTCCTGCTTCACTTGGCCCTCCTGCACGCGCAGAAAAAATCCTTTGGGGTGGAATCTTTTCTGCTTGGGGGCCGAAAGTGCAAGCCGACTGAGCAAGGCGGCGCGGAACGGCCGGTATTGATGCCTGCCGCGCACGGGTCGCGCACGGCGGTGCGACGGTGCGCGACCCGCCGCCGCACGCAGGCCGAACGCCCCGACCGCCCCGCCGGCACCTCTGGTCGGGATCAGGCACACCCGATCGGAATCTCCGATGAAATTTGAAACCTTTACGGAGGAATGATTTTCTGAGGTAGCCCCATCGCTGCCGGGGGTGTCCGAACGCTTGATCCACGGGGAGGCACGGCATGGCACTGGTCACGCGAAAGCTGCCCCTCGGCGTCGCGCCGGCACCGGGCGCCGCCGGGCGCGGCACCGGCACCGGCAGCCTGGCCCTGCTCGACGCCCTGTCCTCCCAACTGGACGCGGCCCGCCGCGGTGAGGGCTCGGTCGTCGTCGTCTCCTCGGCACCCGGGCTCGGCAAGTCGGTCCTCCTGGACTCCTTCACCGAACGGGCCGAGAGACAGGGCGTGCTGACGGCCGGCGCCGTCACCGACCCGCATCCCGCGGCGCTCAGGGTCTGCGACCAGCTGACCCAGGCGCTCGGCAGGCCGCCGACGGCCGACGGGGACGACCCGCACCGCCTGGGCCGCGAGGCCGCCGAACTCCTGCTGGAGACGGCCCGGCGCCAGCCACTGGTGATCGCCGTCGACGACGCCCAGTTCATCGACGCGACCTCCGCCGCCGTACTGCTCCAGGTGGCACGGCGGGCACGGGGCGTGCGGCTCCTGATGATCCTGACCCGGCGCGACACCGTCGAGACCGAGGCCGCGGAGTTCTGGACCGGACTGCTCGGCCAGCTGCACACCCACGACCTGCGGCTCAACCCCCTGGGGCGGGCGGCCGTACGCAGCATCCTGGAACGCGGCACCGGCCGCGAGGCACCCGCCCCGGCCGTCGACGAACTCCTCGCCGCGTCCGGCGGGAACCCGCTGCTGCTGGCCGGACTCGTCGACGACCTCAGGGCGCACGACGCCACCGCGACGCCCGGCCCGGCGGCCGGCTGGCCGGCCCCGGCCATCGCCTACCGCAGGGCCGCACGGACCCTGCTGCACCGCGGCGGCCCCGCCCTGCGCCGCGCGGCACAGGGCCTCGCCGTCATCGGGGACCCGCAGCACGTCGAGGAACTCACCGGACTGGCCGCGGGATCGGGACAGCACGCCCTGGCACTGCTGCACCGCAGCGGACTGTGGCACCACGACCGGTTCGTACACCCGGCGGCCCGCGCCGCCGTCCTGGAGGACCTCGACCCCCGGGAACGCAACGAACTCTTCCTGCGCGCGGTACGGATCGGGCAGAACGCGGGACGGTCCGCCAAGGACCTCGCCGCGCACATCGCCGCGGCCGGCCCGCCCCGCCCGCCCTGGACCGCCGCCCTGCTGGAGTCCGCCGCCGCCGCCCACGCCACGGACGGCGAGCGGACGCGGGCGGCCGAACTGCTCACCCTCGCCCGGGACATCGCCACCGACCCGGGCGAGACGGACCGGCTGACCTGCGCCCTGATCCGGGTGCGCTGGCCCGGCGACCCCGCCCTTGCGGCCCAGCACATCACCGAACTCTCCTCGGCCCCCGCACTGGCCGGCTCGGACGCGCTGCTCCTCGCCCGGACACTGGCCTGGCTCGGGCGCCCGGAACGCGCCCGGGTCTTCCTCGCCGGAACCGACCCGGCCGTCCTGCGCGCCGACCACCGGGCCACCGAGGAGGCGGAGTTCACCCAGCACTGGCTGCACACCACCTACCCGGCGCTGCGCGACACCTTCGCCGTGCCGCCCGACGGGTGGGGCGCACCCGCCTTCACCCCCATCCAGCAGGGCCGGCGCATCGACGCGATACGCGCCCTGCACGACGTACTGCGCCAGAACTGCGCCGTCGACGCGGCCACCGAGGCCGCCCGGCTGCTCGCCGGACTGCCGCCGAAGGGAGCCCTCTCGCCCGGCGACACCTTCGAGGCCGCGGAGCCCGCCCTGCTGGCCCTCGTGTACACGGAAGGCACCGGACTCGCTGCGCAGCACGTGGACGGACTCCTCGACCGTGTGCCGCCCGGCGCCGAACCCGCCCTCAGGGCACGGCTGCTGGCCCTGCGCGCCGAGATCGCCGTCCGCCGGGGCGACCTGCGCGCCGCCTCCCACGACGCGCGCCACGCGCTGGAACTCCTCGCCCCCGCGTCGTGGGGAATCGCGCTGGGGCAGCCGGTCGGGGCGCTGATCCTCGCACTCACCGCCCGAGGCCGCCGCCAGGAGGCCCTCGCCCTGCTCGACGTACCGCTCGCCGCGGTCGCCGGAAGCCGCTACTCCCTCACCTACCTGCAAGCCCGCGCCCGGCTGCACGCCGAGCAGGGCGACCTGGCCCGCGCCCTGTCCGACTACCAGGCCGTGCAGAGCCTGGCGACGTCCTGGAACCTCGACGCCCCCGGCCTCGCCGACTGGCGCAACGGACTCGCCGAGGCCCTGCTCGGCGCGGGCGAGCGCACCCGGGCCCGCGCCCTGGTCGAGGAACAACTCGCCCGCTTCAGCCTGGAAGTCTCCCCCCGCGCCCACGGCACCGCCCTGCGGCTGCTGGCCGCCACCGAGCCGCCGCAGGCCCGCGCGGCACTGCTGCGCCAGTCCGCCTTCGTGCTGCGCCGCCACCACCACCACCACGAACTGGCCCAGGCACTCACCGACCTGACCGAGGTGTACGCCGCGACGGGGGAGTCCCGGCGCGCGCACGCGGTGGGCCGCCAGGGCCGGGCCGTGGCCGAGTCCTGCGACGCGGCACCCCTGCTCGACCGGCTCAGGCACGTCCTGGAACCGGCCGTCCCCCAGGACGTCCCCGGGACACTCAGCCGCGCCGAACGAAGGGTCGCGGAACTGGCGGCCATGGGCGACACGAACCTGGAGATCGCCGAGCGCCTCTTCGTCACGGTCAGCACCGTCGAGCAGCACCTCACCCGGGTCTACCGCAAGCTCAAGGTCTCCGGCCGGGGCGAACTCGCCGCCCGGCTCACCGACGCGGGCGAGCCGGCGGGCCGCCGCCCGCTCGCCCCCGTCGCCCCCGGTGACCAGTGACGTGCCACCCGTCGATCCCGCACCCCGTCAGCCCGGCGTTAGGAGCACACGACCCATGGCCGCATCCTCAGGCCTGCACCTCAGCACCGTCGTCATGCACCACCCCTCCCGCGCCGACCGACTCCCGCGCCTGCTCGACGCGCTGGCCGGGCTCGCACCGCGTGTGGTGACCGACCCCGACCCGGACGGACCGCCGAGCCCGCTGCGCACGGCCAAACGCGCCTGGGCGGCCATCGCCCCCGGAGCCACGCACCACATCGTGATCCAGGACGACGTACGCCCGGTGTCCGGCTTCGCGGAACTGCTCCGGCGGGCCGTCGCCGCCCGCCCCCACCAGGGCGTCAGCCTCTACGTCAACTGGAACAGCTCGCAGAACTCCTACCGGGTGCGGCAGGCCGCCGCATGGGGCCGGCCCTTCGCCGAACTCTCCACGCTGGAGTACACCCCCACCCTCGGCCTCGCCCTGCCGGTGGCGGCGGCGGCCGGCCTCGCCGCCCATCTGGCCGGACTGCCCGACCACTTGCGCGACGACGACGAGATGGTCACCCCCTTCCGCAGGGCCTACGGCCTGGACGTGGTCGCCACCGTGCCCAACCTCCTCGACCACGGCGGAGACCTCAGCCTCGCGGGCAACGGCGGCCACGGCATACGCCACGCGGTCGTCTTCCACCCCGACCCCGCACTCGCGCACGACCACTGGACGCACCCCTGCCCCCCCGACGCCGCCGCAGGTCCCGGACCGCTCGACTACGCGGTGGAGATGGCCGACTCGGCCTGCCGGATCCGCCCCGTGCGCCCGCTGGCCGTCGAGCCGGTGGAACACCCCTTCGGCTGGCCCTGGCACGACTGGTGCACCCTGATCGGCGCCGACCGCGAGCGGATAGCCGAGACCTGGCGGCTGTCCGGCCGGCGCGAACCCCGCGCCGACCTGGCCCTGGAGTTCTGGGCCGCCTGCTACCTCCTGGGCGCCGACGTACGCCGCCACCGGCCGGGCACCGGCCGGCCCGCCCCCCACCTGCGGGCCGCACTCGACTCCTGGATCGCCTCGGGCCTGTCCGCCGCGGACCGGGCCCACCTGAGCGCGGCGGACCGCGAGACGCTGCGGGAACTGGGCCTGGACGCCTTCGACCGCGGCCGCACCGACGCCGGCTTCGGCCCGCACACACCGGCCGCCGAACCCGCCCTGCCCGGCACGCCCCTGGAGGCGACCTGTGGCTGAGACCCTGTCGCGGAAGCTGCGCGCGTCGGTCACCGCGATGGCCCGCCGCGAGTCCGCGGTCCTCCTGCTGTCCGCACCGTCGGAGTCGATGACCCTGGTCGCGGTCGAGCCGTGCCCCACCTGCGGAGCCGACGAGGCCACCATGCGCGGCACACCGGGCGCCGTACCCGCGAGCGTGGCCATGGTCGTGTCCGGCCGCCCCAGCCCGCTGCTCGGCGTGCCGACCCTCACCGTGCACGGCTGCGAACTGCTGACACCGCGCAGCCTGCTCGCCCCCGCGGTGCTGCTGCACGAGGACGGACTGCCCGTGCCGTTCGTCTCCCGCTCGGTGGCCTGGGCCGCCGCCAGCGGCTCCGCCTCCGTGACCGACGGCGACCTGGAGAGCGTCCTGGCACAGGCCGACCGGCGCGAGGCCGTACTCGACTACTGCCTGCGCGCCCCGGCCGAGCGCACCCCGCGCATCGAAGGCCCCCGCCGGCCGATGGTGCTGCCCTGCTCGACCCGGCTCAATCCGGCCGCCCTCGGACTGCACCAGCGCACCGTGCCCCAGTCCCGGTTCCTCACCCCGCACATCGACGGCCCGCTGGCCGTGCAACTGGACACCCTGTACCGCTCCGTGCTGGTCGACGCCGTGGCGGTCGCTCTGTGAAGCGGCCCGCGAACGGGCCGGTGGCCGCCGCGCACCGGGCCACCGTCCTCACCTTCGCCCTGGACGGCCTCATCCTGGCCAGCTGGCTCTCGCGCATCGCCACGGTCAAGGAGTCGGCGGGGCTCAGCACCGGCGGCCTCGGCACCGTACTCGCGGCCCCCGTGGTGGCCGGCCTGCTGTTCATGCAGGTCTCCACCCCCCTCCTCGCCCGGCTCGGCAGCCGGACCGTGGTGCGCCTGTGCCTGCCCGGCACGGCCCTCTCCCTGGCCGCGATCGGCTACGCGCAGAGCGTCACCGCCCTGGTGGTGGCCCTGTGCTGCTACGGCGTCATCGGAGCCCTGCTGTACGTGGCGATGCACACCCAGGGCGTCCGGGTGGAGGCCTCGTCCGGGCGCACCCGGATGAACGCCTACCACGCGGCATGGAGCCTCGGTGCGCTGGCCGGTGCCTGCGGCGGCGCGGCCTTCGCGTGGGCGGGCGCCGGGGTGGGCGTCCAGTACCTCGTCGTCGCGGTGGTCTGCGTGGTGCTGTCGGCGGCGACCGCCGGCGACCTGCTGGCGGAACCGCCCGCCCACAGCACCGGCGCCGGGCCCGGCGCCGGCCACGAGAGGCGCGGGCGGCGCGGCGGCTGGAGCCGGGACGTGGTCGTCCTCGGCGCCATGGGCCTGTGCTGCCTGGTCGTGCAGGGCGGCGTGCAGGACTGGGGCGCCGTCTTCCTGCACAGCGAGAGGGACGCGGCACCGGGCATCGCGTCGCTGGGCTACGTGGGCTTCAGCGCGGCACTGGTCCTCGTCCGCCTCGTCGGGGACCGGCTGGCCGGCCGCTACGGGGAGGCGCTGCTGCTGCGCGGCTTCGCCTGGCTCGCCGTCGCCGGCATGCTCGTCGCGGTACTGGCTCCCTGGACCTGGCTCGCCGTGGCCGGCTTCGCCGTGGTGGGCGCCGGCGTGTCGATTCTCGACCCGCTGGTTTCCAGCGCGGCCGGCCGTCTGGGCGCCGACCCGTCCGGCGCCACCAGGACAACCGCCCGCAACGTGGCCCAGGTCGCCTCCCTCGGACACCTCGGCGTGCTGCTCGGCCCGCCGTTCATCGGCTGGCTCTCCGAACTCATGGGCCTGGGCTCCGCGCTGGTCGTCGCGGGACTGCTCCTGCTGCCGGGAGTGGTACTCGCCGCCGGCAGGGTGAAGGTCTGGCGCGAACCGCTGCCGACCGGACCGGCAGCGGCCGCCCCCGGCCCGCCGCGCGCTGCCGACGGCGGCGCACGGCAGGCCGGGCGGCAGCCGGCCGGTGGGATTGGCGGCCGTCCGGGCGGGCCGGTGCCCGCCCGGGCGCCCGGCGGCTAGCCGGCACCGTGCGGCCCGGCCGCGAGCGCCCGGTCGACCAGCTCGCCCGCGGCGCCGGTGTAGTGGCGGGGCTCGCACAGGTCCGCGAGCGCCTCGCGGGTCAGGACGGCACCGACCTCCGGGCGGCGGCCGAGGACCTCGGCGAGCGGGCAACCGGTGCGCTCGGCGGACAGCGCGGCCTCGGACAGGAGCTGCTTGGCCGCCGCCCGCCCCAGCAGCGGGGCCAGCACCGCCGCGATACGTTCCGACACCACCTGACCGCCGGTCAGGTGGAGGTTGTCGCGCATCCGGTGCGGCCGGACCTGAAGGCCCTCCAGGAGCTCCACGGCCGTCTGCGCGGCGCCCGCGGTCAGCCGCAGGCATTCGCGCAGCGGCAGCCACTCGGCGTGCCAGGCACCGGCCGACCGCTCGTCCTCGCTGAGCAGGCACAGGTGCAAGGCCGCTGCCAGCGACGGCATCTGCAACGCGGCGCCGCGGATCATCGTCGCCAGGACCGGGTTGCGCTTGTGCGGCATCGCCGACGAGCCGCCGCGGCCGCTGCCGCCCGGCTCGGCGACCTCACCGACCTCCGTACGGGCCAGCCCGAGCACGTCGACGGCGATCTTGCCGAGCGCCCCCGTGACGAACGCCGTCGTCGCGGCGATGTCGGCCAGCGGTGTCCGCAAGGAGTGCCAGGGCAGCTCTCCCGGACTCAGCCCGGTCTCCTCGGCGAAGGCCCGGGTGAGGCGTTCGGCGTAGCCGCCCGGGCCGCCCTGGCCGCCGGCGCCGTCCAGGTCCGCGAACTGGAGGTAGCCGGCCAGGGTGCCGGCCGCCCCGCCCAGGGAGACCGGCAGGCCGCCGCCGGCCAGCGCGTCGACCCGGGCCACCGCCTGGGCGACCAACTGGCGCCAGCCGGCCGCCTTCAGACCGAACGTCGTGGGAACCGCGTGCATGGCCAGGGTGCGGCCGGCCGTCACCGTGTCGCGATGGCCGCGGGCCAGCCGCTCCAGAGCGGCGAGACAGCGCCGCAGGTCCTGCTGCGTGCGCAGCAGAGCCGCGCGGGCGATCAGCATGGCACCGGTGTCGAAGATGTCCTGGCTGGTCGACCCGCGGTGCACGTACTCGGCCGCGGCCGGATCGACGGCCCGCACCTCACGGGTGAGCGCCTGCACCAGTGCGACCACCGGGTTCGCGTTCTCCCGCGCGGCCAGGGCGATGGCGCGCAGATCCAGGCGGTCCGCCCGGGCCGTCTCGGTGATGACCCGCGCCGCCGTGGCCGGCAGCGTCCCGAGCCGGGCCTGCGCGCGGGCCAGCGCCGACTCCGCGTCCAGCATGGCCTGGAGCCACGCACGGTCCCCGGTCATCTCCTCGACGGCCGTTCCCGCCCGTACGGGACTGAGCAGCCCGACATCGTCCAGCCGCCCGGCAGCGCTGTCGGCGGCACGCCCCTGCGGCGCCTGCGCACCCGCCTGCGCGGTCACGTCGCCGATCACACCGGCACCCCCGACAGCTCGGTGTCGCTCGCCGCCGGCCGCACCGCGGCGGGAACCCGGGCGGCGGGCGCCAGCGCCAGCACGGCGCGCGCGATCGAGTCCGAGTCCCCGAGCGTGACGGAGTCGACGCCGGGACGGATCCCGGCGGCCGTGACCCAGTGCACGGACTCCGTGGGCACGCCGTAGGCGAAGCGGCGCGGATGCGCCCGGCCCCGGGCGTCCAGGAGCTGGTAGGGGCGCTCGGTGACGGCGAGCCCGCCCGTCTGGTACCAGCCGCCGTTGCGGCTCGGAATCAGATAGGGAGCCGCCTGCTCGGTGTCCAGCAGGTGCTGGAGCAGCGGATCGTGGGTGCGCCGGATGTCCGGCTCGGGAAGCCGCGCCTCGATGAGCACCTGGGCGTGCACCGCGGGCCCGGGCACCGCACTGGACGCGGCCACGAACGACTTGCCGCCGGGATCGACGAGCACCTGCGTGTGAGGGCCCAGGACGGTCAGCACACCGCACTCGACCAGCGCCGCCATCTCCTCGATCCGCGAGGCCGGCGGGCCGATCGACAAGAACGCGTTGAGCGGCGTGTACCAGCCCTCCAGCTCGTCACGGTAGGAGTCCCCGTCGAGGCCCTGGTGGTCGACGGCGAGCCGCACCTCGTTGCGCAGGTCCCGCAGCACGTCGAGGGCCGCCTTGAGCGGGCTGCTGACGTTCCCGCAGCGCGCCTCGGCCACGTCCGCCGCCAGATACCCGAGCAGCCACCCGGTGAACTCCTCGCGGGAGGCGAACTCCCGGTCCCCGTACGGCCGCGACAGCCGCTCCCAGCTGAAGCGCCGCTCCTCGTCGATGCCGTACTCGTCCAGGAGCGGGCCGGCGTCCCGGCCGGCGGGCAGGCCCAGGTAGCGGTCGGTGAACCGTTGCCGCTCCGGCGCCCGGCCGAGTGCGGACAGCAGCGTCGCGTAGTAGACGGACTCCACCTCCCGCGCGATCAGCGGCCACAGGTCACTGCTGAAGGTGATGGCCTCACCGTTGCGCCGGCGCCGGCGCAGTTCGGCGATGTGACCGGCCGTCAGCAGCCGGGGGAAGTAGCGGCCCGCGGCGCCCTTCTCGTTCTCGCCGCGCGCGTGGTAGGGAACTCCGCGCCGGGAGAAGGCGAACAGCTGCGGCTCCCGCCCGGACGGCCGGTAGCGCAGCCGGCCCTCCACCCGCTCGTAGACGCCGCCGCGCCCCGCGCTGAGCAGGGTCATGTGGTCGAAGAAGTTCAGGCCCAGCCCGCGCAGCAGTACGTTCTCGTCGGCCCCGATCGTGCTCAGGTCGAGGTCGGCCGGGTTGGCCGGCGGCAGGTAGGTCAGGTGGTGGATCCGCGCCAGGCTGGCCGCCCGCGCCTCGCGCGGGGTGAGCCTGGCACCGACATGCCCCTGCGCCAGCACGATGGCGTCCAGTTCGTCGAGGCGGACCCCGTCCTCGAGCCGCACCCCCTGCGGGCCGCCGGGAATGCCGTGCGTGTCGGCCATCGCGACCGCCCGCGCCCGGTGCACACGGACCGTGACGTGCTCCGGGGCGCGGTCCACGATCCGCCGGAAGCAGTCCCGCAGATAGGCGCCGTAGAACGCCCGGGTGGGGTAACTGTCGGGCCCGAGCGCACGCGCCTCCGCACGCGTCTGCTCGTCGTGGCCCGTGCCGGTCCCGGTGGCGCCGAGCACCGCCACCTCCTGAGCCCACTCGTAGAGGCTGCAACCGCGCTCGATCGGCCCCGTGATCCGCACACTCTCGTCGGTGAACACGGAGATCTGCGAGGCCACGGTGTTCATGAGCAGATGGCGGGACTGGTCGGTACGCCACACGGCACCCGCGCCGGGGGCGGCCGGATCGATCACGTGGATGACGAGCCGTCCGGCGGCCGCGGACTCGCGGGCGTTCGCGCACAGCCGCTCGATCACGGACAGTCCGCGCGGCCCGGCCCCGATCACGCAGACCTCCCTGGCCCGGTGGGTGCTCTGCCGGCCGGTCATACGGAGACGTCCTTGCCGGTGTCGGGGGAGATCCCGGTGACGCCGGACTCGATGAGACGGGCGAGTTCGAGACGCTTGATCTTCGTGGTCGCCGTCTGCGGCAGGTCGCTCAGGCGCCACTGGACGGGCGCCGCCATCTCGACCAGGTCGCCGACGGCCGCGTCCCAGGCGGCCCGGTCCAGCGGCTTGTCGTCCCGGGTGGAGATCACCGGCTGCGGGCGGCCGTCCCTGCCGTGCACGATGATCACTTCGATGAGTTCGGGGAGACGGGTGAACAGCCGGTCCTCGATCTCCAGCGTGCTGCTCACCCCCGGGATCTCGTCCACTTCCCGGTCCAGGAGGTGCAGGCAGCCCCGCCTGGTGCGGTAGCCGAGATCGCCCATGCGCCACCAGCCGTCGTTGACCTGCTTCTGCCAGCGGGCGTGCTCGCCGAGGTAGGTGACGATCCGTCCGTCGCTGCGCACCTCGATGAAGCCCGGGTTGGTCTTGGTGACCGGTTCGCCGTTGCGGCTGACGACCCGCACGCCGGTCATGCCGGGGAAGGGGACGCCCACGCAGCGGCCGTCGAAGGAGGCGCCGTCCTTGGGGGCGTAGGTGCGGCCGGCGATCGGGCCGACCTCGCTCTGCCCGTAGGCCTGGGCGAAGCGCGGCTTGCGGCGGTGCGAGGCCCGCAGCAGCCGGTGCACGGTGCGCGGGTGGATGGCGTCGAAGGTGCTGCTGAAGTACTTGACCCCGGCCAGCGGCCGGCGCGGGTCGTCGGCCAGGACCTCCCAGCGCAGGAAGGTGTTGGGGTGGGCCTCGATGAAACCGGGGGGCGTGCGGCCGAAGAGCGTGGCCACCGACTCCGGTTCGTCGTCGCCGAGGATCATCAGGGGGTGCCCCTGAAGGAGGGAGATGGGCATCGCCGTGAACATCCGCGAGTGCACGAACGACACATGGATGGCCACCGGTTCGCGGCGGCCGAGGATCGCCTTGATCACCGTCGCCTGCGGCCGGTAGCGGGCCTGGAAGCTGCGCCCGGTGTGCACGGCGAGCTTGGGGATGCCCGTGGTGCCCGAGGTGTGCGTGACCAGCGTGGGGTGCGTGGCGGGCATGGCCACCGCGGGCACGCGCTCGGCGCCGGCGAGTGAGGCGAGGGTGGTGGCCTCGGGGTGGGTGCCGGAGGTCAGCAGCACGGACCGGGACAGGGCGAAGACCTCGTGGGGCAGTTCGCCGTCGAGCTTGGCCTGATCGGTGACGAGGTAGGGGGAGCCGACGCGGCGCAGCAGTTCGGTGACGGTGGCGCCGTCCAGCTTGGGGGAGAGCAGCACGGGAATGGCGCCGATCCGTGCGGCGACGACCGCGAGCAGCGAGATGTCGAACCCGTCGCTCTTGTGCACGACGACGTGGTCCTTGGGGCGCACCCCGGCGGCCCACAGCCGCGAGGCGAAGTCGTCGACCAGGTCGGCGAGCTGGACCAGGGTGAGCCGGCGGCCGGCCCCGGGCGCGATGTCGAGGTCGTGGTCGAGGGTGACGGTGTTGGTGGGGTGACGCCTGGCGGCGCGGTCGAAGAGCGTCCCGAGGCGTATGCCCCTGTTGCCTATCCGCTGGAGAAACACGCTGGCTCCGTTTCGATGCGAAGGTGATCGTCGAATTGCGCGGGGCGGGGCGGCCCCGGGGCGCCCGGCACGGCGGCCGCGGGCGGCTACTGCTTCTCCACGACGTCCTTGATCCGGCCGAGTGTGGAGTCCAGGTCGGCGGCGAGCTTGCTGGTCCACTCGTCGACGAACCGCACCCGGTCCGGCTCGTCGAGGTCCTCCACGATCTTGTGGATACCGGCCGTGGCCTTCCCCATGCGGAAGTGGTGGGTGAGCACACTGCCGCTCGCGCCGTCGGCCTCCACGTCGAAACCCCAGACGCTCTGCTGGTCCTCGCCGGCGTGGGTGAGCATCATCCACCGGAAGGTGACGCCGGGCTCGGCCCGGACCACCTTGGCCTCCGTGTACCAGGTGCCGCGCACCAGCGGGGCCCAGCCGACCACGGACTCGGCGCGCAGGTTCTCGCCGCGGAACACGGAGCCCACCGCGCCGGGCTCGCCGACGCTCCACCGGCCGCCCTGGCACTCGGGGCTCCACTCGCCGCTGCGGGGAAGGTCGCTGACGACCGAGTAGACCGTCGCCGGATCGGCGGCGACCCGGATCGAGGCCCGCAGTTCGAACAGGGGCGTTGAGTTGATCACCGTCTGAGTCATGTCAGGAACTCTCGCCCCGGCCGCACACCGGCGGCGAGAGCGCGCCTGACGCATCCGTCAAGTCCCCTCACACCCCCGGCCCGCACCCGGGACCCGCCCCTCCCGGACACGAACAGCCCCCGGGCCGGGGGCTGTTGACGTCCCCGGCCCGGGGGTCGGTCCAGGGCATGCCCGGAGGAGGCACGGCGAAGCCGTGCAGGGGAGGCCGGTGTTGGTGCTGCGACCGGTCAGGTCCAGGGGCGGGGAGGGGCCTCGATGCCCCGTGCGCGGCCCAGCGCGATGCCTTTCCAGGCCAGGTCCATCAGGACCTCCCACGAGCCCTGCCAGCGGGTGACGTCGGCCTTCTTGCCGAAGCCGGCGTCGAGCAGGCTGCTGACCGCGGTATCGGTGAGCGCGTTGCGGACCGGCCCGGCGGAGTCCGGCGCCGCCCGGGACGCGACGGCGCCCAGGGCGATCGACGCGAGGGCCGTCTCGCGCAGGAACCGCCGGGCGGTGCGGCCGGGTTCGGGGAGGGCCTCCAGCTCTTCGTAGGCGGCTTCGGCCAGGGCGTGGTGCTCGTCCGGCCGGAGGCCCAGCAGGCGCAGCTGGGCGGTACGGGTCTGGGTCTGCCAGCGGTCGCGGCCCAGGCGGGAGGGCAGCCGCAGCAGTGCGCGGCGCTGCGAGAAGTGCGGCCAGGCGGCCAGTTCCCTCAGCGGCGCCGGCGAGAGGGGCGGCGACTTTTGCTGCGGGAAGCAGACCGAGCGGCGCACGCTCTGGTACTGGTCCGGATGCCCGATCGGATCGTCGTCGTAGCCGGACAGGCTCGGCAGGTCGAGGTGTTCGACCAGGGACGGGCCGCGCAGCAGCGCAGGGGCGCGGGTCTTGTCGAGGAACTGGGCGAGCACCTCGTCGTCGTCGCTCTGTTCGTGCCGTTCGGCGTAGTCGGCGAAGGCGTGCGCGAGGGCGCAGGGCATCACCACGGCGAGTGTCGGGAAGTACTCGCCGCGCACGGGCGGCAGCCAGGTGTGTCCCGACAGGACGGCCGCCCGGGCGGCGGCGCCGTTCCAGCTGATGGAGTTCGCGTAGAAGGTGAGCACCGTGTCCGGGTGCTCGGCGGCGGCCTGCCGCATGCGGTGCGGCGCGTCGGCGACGGGCAGGACG
Organism: Streptomyces sp. NPDC088387; assembly: GCF_044753385.1. Classification (NCBI taxonomy): domain Bacteria; kingdom Bacillati; phylum Actinomycetota; class Actinomycetes; order Kitasatosporales; family Streptomycetaceae; genus Streptomyces; species Streptomyces sp. NPDC088387. The sequence continues at coordinate 31,196 of NZ_JBIVNC010000018.1, read as the reverse complement.
TCGTCCTGGAGCACGGCGTGATGGGTCGTTGCGTCGGGGCACTGCCGCCAGGCGAGCAGCGCGGTCCGCAGGGCGCTGGGCGGTCCCAGCGGCTCGGGGTCGAGGACGACGCGGGTGGACGGGCCCAGCCGTGCGGCGAGACGGCGCGCGGTGTCCAGCCGGCGCGGGTGGGACATGACGACGACGGACAGGCGGACCTCGTGGTCCGGGGGCCGGGGGGTGTCGCTCACGGGCGGCCGGCCAGCAGGTCCGCGGCCGCACGGGTGTTGACCCGGCCCGCGCCGTGGGTGGTGATGCTGGCGGTGTCGGTGAGCGCGGCGTCGTCGGGCATGCCGACGGCGACCAGGACGGCATCGGGACGCAGGGCGAGCGCCCGGTCCAGCCAGGTCCGCTGCCACGGGTGCCGGTAGGCGTCGCGGACGGCGAGGACGAGCGGGGTGGAGCCGGTGGTGGCCAGGACCTCCTCGGGGCCGTCGCCGGACGGGCCGACGGTGATCCGGGCCGCCGTCAGCCCGAGGGCCGCGAGCGGCTCGGCGATGCTCCAGTGCGCGCCGCCGACCTGGCTGTGTGCGTCCTCACGCAGCTCGACCACCACGGCGGGGCCGGGCAGCACGACATCGCCGGTGGACCGGGCGGCGCGGGCCGCGGCTTCCTGGCCGACGCCGCGGGAGCGGCGGGCGGCGCCGGTCCACGAGCGCAGCGCGGCGACCCGCCCGGCCGCCCGCGCCAGGTCGTCGGCGTCCAGTACGCCGCCGCGGACGGCCTCGTGGACCGCCGCGACGATGATGTCGCACAGGGGCTGCGGGTCGGCCCCGCCGAGCAGCAGCAGGTCCGCCCCGGCCCGCAGCGACCGGACCGCCGCGTCCGCCACGGCGTCCGGGCCGTGGGCCGACGCCATGGCCACCGCCGGGCCGACGACGACACCGTCGTAGTGCCATTCCGTGCGCAGGAGGTGGTGCAGGATCGTGCGGCTCATCGAGGCCGGGGCGTCGGGGTCGACGGCCGGGAAGAGGACGTGACCGGCCATGAGGCTCTTGGCGCCGGCGGCGACGGCCGCGGCGAAGGGGGCCAGTTCGCGGGCGCGGAAGGTGTCGGCGTCGATCGGCACGACCGGCAGGCTGTGGTGCGAGTCGCTCACGGTGGCCCCGTGGCCGGGGAAGTGCTTGGCGGCGACGGCGATGCCGCCGTTCTGCATGGCCCGGATGTAGGCGCTGCCGTGCGCGGCGACGAGGGCGGGATCGCTGCCGAAGGACCGGACGCCGATGATCGGGTTGTCCGGGTCGCTGTTGACGTCCAGGGACGGGGCCAGGTTGTAGGTGATGCCCGCGGCGGCCAGGTCCTCGGCCATGGCGGTGGCCACCCGGGCGGTGAGCTCCAGGTCGTCGGCGACGCCCAGGGCCAGGCTGCCGGGGTAGGCGCTGCCCTCGGCGTGGTCGAGGAGCGTGACGTCCCCGCCCTCTTCGTCGACGGCGACCAGGAGGTCCTCGGCGTGGCCGTGCACGGTGCCGGCCAGCACGGCGGCGTCGGTGCGGCCGGCGGGGACGGCGCCGGGCAGTACCAGCACGCCGGGCATGCCGGTCTCCAGCTGCCGGCGCAGCCACGGGGTCAGTCCGCTGCCGGAGACGGCCGGGAGCAGGCAGGAACGGATCAGGTCGTCGAGGGAGGTCATGGGGACACCTGCGCTTCTTCGGGGGAGTCGGCTCGGGCGGACGCGTGCGGCGGTGCGGCGGGAACGACCCCTGCGGGAGCGGGAGCGGGAGCGGGAGCGGCAACGGAAGCGGCTCCGGCTCCGGCTTCGGCTTCGGCGGGACCGGAACCGGCGGGAACCGCCCCCGCCGGAACGGAAGCGGAAGCAGCAGCAGCGGCTCCGGCGGAGGCAGAACCGGCGGGAGCGCCGGCGAACAACCGCTCCAGGACACCGGCCACCGCGTCCTCCTCGTTGCTGCCGATGACGTGATCCGCCTGGGCCAGGACGCGGGGATGGGCGTTGGCGACCGCGTAGGAGGTGCCCGCCCACGCCAGCATGGGCAGGTCGTTGGGCATGTCCCCGAACGCGATGGCGTCCGCCGCCGACACACCCAGCTCGGCGGCGAGGCGCTCCAGCGCAGACGCCTTGCTCACCCCGGGGGCGACCGCCTCGATCAGCCGCTCCCCGTTGGAGTGGTAGACGGTGACGAGGTCGTCGACGAGGGGCGCGGCCCTCGCCAGCAGTTCGTCGGCGCCCAGCAGGGGGTGGCGGGCGATCAGCTTGGGCGCGGGGCCCGCCGGCAGTTCCTGCGGCGGTACGCGGACGATCTCCGCGCCGCGGTCCCAGTCGCCGGGTTCGTAGGACGGGTCGGCGACCAGGTGGTGGGCGTGTTCCACGGCGAGACCCAGCCCGGGCAGCGCGGCGCGCAGCCGGCGCGCGACCTCGGCCACCACCGCGGGCGCGATGGCGTGTTCGCTGCGGACCGTGCGGCGGTGCAGGTCGTAGATCAGGGCGCCGTTGGAGCAGATGGCGACGCCGTGGTGCGCGAAGGCGTCGGCGACCGGTCCCATCAGCCGCGGCGGCCGCCCGGTGACGAGGACGAAGCGGCTGCCGCGGTCGGCGACGCGGGTGAAGGCGGCGACGGTGCGCGCGGAGATCGTGCCGTCCTCGCGCACGATCGTTCCGTCCAGGTCCGTGGCGACGAGCCGGGGACGTTCCAGGGTTCCCATCCTCATCCTGACTCTGTGCGCCCGGCTGCCCGGGCGGGGGCGGGGGCGGGGGCGGGTGGTGCGGTGGTGCCGTGGGCGGCCGTCGCCGGCGCGCGGCGGCCCAGCAGCAGCTGCCGTGTGCGGGCGAGTTCGGCCGGGTCGGCGGGCCGCGCGGACCAGGGCCGCCGCAGCGGGTCGCCGGTACGGCGGGGCACCAGGTGCACGTGCAGGTGGAAGACGTCCTGCCAGCCGGCTTCCTCGTTCGCCTGGAACAGGGTCAGTCCGTCCGGCGCCAGGACGTCCCGCAGGAGGCGCGCCGTCCGGTGGACGGTGCGCATCACGGCGGCGGCGTCCGCCTCGCCGATCTCCCACAGGTTGGCGGCGTGCGCGCGCGGGACGACCAGGGTGTGCCCTTCCATCACCGCGGTGCGGTCGAGGAAGGCGATCGTCGCCTCGTCCCGGTGGAGCACCTCGGCGTGCAGGGTGCCGGCGGCGATCTGGCAGAACGGGCAGTCGTCGTGGACGGCGGCAGTCATGCGGCGGCCGCCAGCGGCCAGGTCGCCTCGGTCAGGTCCGCGATGACGAGGTCGGCGTGCGCCAGGGACCGCGCGCTCATGCTCGTGGTGAGGGCGATGCAGTACGCGCCGGCCCGCTTGGCCGCGGTGACACCGGCGGGGGCGTCCTCGAAGACCACCGTCTCGTGCGGTGCGGCGCCCAGCGTGCGGCACCCGGTGAGGTACCCCTCCGGGTCGGGCTTGCCCGCGCGCACGTCGTCGCAGGTGACGAGGGTGTCGAGGAGGCCGAGCAGGCCGGCCCCGCGCAGCTCGGCGACGGCGTACTCGCGCGGCGCCGACGTCACCACCCCGACGGGCACGCCCGCGCTGCTCAGCCGGCGGACGAAGGCGAGGGCACCGGGCACCGGCGGTGCGGCGGGCATGTCCGGCCCGGCGACATAACGCTGCACCTCGCCGATGAGGTCCTCGACGCCGTGCCCGGGGAAACAGTGCAGGTGCTCGCGGAGGACCTCGCGCGGCGGGCGGCCGGCGAAGTCGTCCACCGAGGGGCCGCCGGCCCCGACCCCGTGACGGGCGAGGAGCCGCGACCAGGCGGCCCGGCTGCGTGGCTCGGTGTCGATGAGCGTGCCGTCGAGGTCGAACAGCGCGGCTCGGTACATGGCAGGCCTCTCTCGTGGCGTCAGGCGGGGACGGTCGGGCCGGGGAAGTCGCGGGACAGGGGCGCCCCGTGCAGCAGGTGCGGGGCGATGCGGTTGTCGAAGGCCGTCAGGGCCGAGGCGATGGCCATATGCATGTCGAGGTACTGGTAGGTGCCCAGCCGGCCGCCGAAGACCACGTCCTTCTCGCGCCGGGCCAGTTCGCGGTAGCGCGCGAGCTTCGCGCGGTCCTCGCCGGTCGCGACGGGGTAGTAGGGCTCGTCGTCCCGGCCCGCCATACGGGAGTACTCGCGCAGGATCACGGAGCGGTCCGCCGGGTAGGGCCGCTCGGGATGGAGGTGGCGGAACTCGTGGATCCGCGTGTACGGGGCGTCCTGGTCGGCGTAGTTGACGACGGCGGTGCCCTGGAAGTCGCCGACGGGCACGACTTCGCGTTCGAAGTCGAGCGTGCGCCATCCGAGCCGTCCGCAGGAGTAGTCGAAGTAGCGGTCGATCGGCCCGGTGTAGACGAGGGGGACGTCCGGCGGGAGGTGGTCGCGGACCTCGAAGAAGTCGGTGCCGAGCCGGACGTCGATCAGCGGGTGGTCGGCCATGGCGGTGAGCCAGGCCGCGTAGCCGTCCTTGGGGAGCCCCTCGTAACGGTCGTTGAAGTAGCGGGAGTTGAACGTGAAACGCACGGGCAGCCGGGAGATGATCTCGGCGGGCAGCCGGCGGGGGTCGGTCTGCCACTGCTTGAGCGTGTAGCCCCGGATGAACGCCTCGTAGAGCGGGCGGCCGATCAGGGAGATCGCCCTGTCCTCCAGGCTGCGGTCGGGATCCGTCGCCTCGGCGGCCTGTTCGGCCACCATGCGGGCGGCCTGCGCGGGGCTCAGGTGCCGGCCGAAGTAGGAGCAGATCGTGCCCAGGTTGATCGGCATGGGGTAGATCCGGCCCTGGTGGTGGGTCCACACCTGGTGCTGGTAGTCGGTGAACTCGCCGAAGCGCCGCACGTACTCCCACACGCGGGCCTGGGAGGTGTGGAAGAGGTGCGAGCCGTAGCGGTGCACTTCGATGCCGGTGGCCCCGTCGGTCTCCGAGAACGCGTTGCCCCCGAGGTGCTCGCGCCGCTCCAGGACCGTGACGCGGCGGCCGAGCCGGCTCGCGACGCGTTCGGCGACGGTCAGCCCGAACAGGCCCGAGCCGACGACCACCAGGTCGGCTCCCTCGCCCGGGACGCGGCCGCCGCTCATACGGGCGCCGGTGTGTGGTCCTCGGCCGGGGCCGAGGGGGACGCCGCCGCTGCCGGGCCCGGCGCGAGCGCGTAGATACGGTCCCAGTTCTCCCGGGCCGACAGCCGGGGCAGCGCGGCCCGGAACTGCGCGCGCACACGCGGCCCCCGCAGCCACAGCCGCAGCAGTGTGGTGAGGGAGCGCCGGGCGAGGCCGGCCAGCTTGCCGCGGTCCCAGGAGCGCAGCCGCACCCCGCGCTGCGAGGCGTCGGTGACCGCCGCGGTACGAAACCGTGCGATGTGCCACCAGTGCGCCTCGTCGTGCGGCACGCTGCCGGTCCGGTGCCGGTGGCGGCCGAGCAGTGCCGCGCCGAGCCGTACGAGTCCCGCGGCCGGCCACCAGCGCGGCGGACGGCCCGCGACGGTGATGGCGAGGTCGTGCCGGCCCTGTGCGGCGAGCGCGGTGAAGTCCTGGCAGACGGTCTCGGGGAAGGCGGCGCGCAGCCGGCGCAGCGCCACCAGCGTCGAGGCGCCGCCGTCGTCGAGGACGGCCGGCCCCCGGAGGAAGTCGTCGACGGCCCTGAGGACGGTCGCGGCCCGCCCGTACTGGTGGCCGAGGAGCGACTGGAGGAGTTCGGTGGCCAGGACGCGCGTCAGCCGCCCGCGGTCGAACGAGCCGTGCAGCGCCGAGATGATGGTGTAGTTGCGGACGATGAAGTACCGGTTGATCTCGTCGTCGTCCTTCCAGGGGAAGTCCGTGTGCCACAGTCCGGCGCCCGGCAGTGTGACGGTGGGGAAGCCGTGCCCCTTGGCGCGGTAGCTGAACTCGGCGTCGTCGCCCTGGAAGAACAGCGGCAGGGGGTAGCCGATGGCGTCCACGACGTCCGCCGGGACGAGACAGGCCCACCAGCCGTTGTATCCGGCCTCGACCCGCCGGTCCTGGCGGGCGGGGCGCCCGGTGTCCCGGGCGGGGGTGATCAGGTCCTGGGCGTGCGCGCTGTGCGGGGCGGGTACGCCGGGGCGGATCCCGTCGAGATCGGTGTGCTCGGCGCCGGCGTGCAGCCGGCTGGGATGCAGCAGGTTGAGCATCTGTCCGCCGAGTATCAGCGGGGCGTGGGTGCAGCGGGTGAACTGGACCATCCGCAGGATCAGATCCGGTTCGAGGACCACGTCGTCGTCCATGAACAGCACGTCGCCGCCCGCTTCCGCCGCCCGCCGGGTCTCGTACAGTCCGCGGGTGAATCCGCCGGCGCCGCCCAGGTTGGGCTGGGCGAGGTGGCGCAGCCGGCCGCCGAGGAGGGCCGCCACCCGGGGGAAGCCGGGGTGCGCGTCGACGCGGTCGTGCCCGTGGTCGACCACCGTCACACCGGCCAGCAACGCGCGCGGGCGCGGGTCCTCGCCGATGGCCGTCAGGGTGCGCAGGCAGTCCTGGACGCGGTCGGTGGTGCAGATGACCGCGGTGGTGCGCCGGGCCGGGCGGCCCGTCGCGGCGTCCCAGCGCGCATCGCGCAGCGACAGCCTCCCGCCCGGCCCGGTCCGGGCGTCCAGCCACAGGTGCCCGCCGTCCACGAACCGGTCCAGCGCGGCGGTGAGCTGCACGTCCTGGGTGCCGTCCACCCGGACCGTGTCCACGGTCCGGGCCTCGCCGTCCACGTCGCCGGCGAGCAGGCGGACCAGGCCCGCCCCCTCGGCGGCGAGCCGGACGTGCACCTGGCGGACGTCGGTCCAGCGCTGCCAGTAACTGGCCGGGAAACGCCCGAAGTAGGTGTCCCCGGTGACATGGGTGGCCTCCTCCAGGTGCAGGGCGCCGCGCGAGCGCCGCACCGAACCGGTCAGGACGGCCGCGTACAGATCCTGCGGCACACCGTCGTCGGGCCCGGTGAAGGGCCAGCTCTGCACGGTGAGCGGGACCGGATCCGCCGGGGAGCCGGGCAGGGCGGGGGAGTTCACAGGGCCACGCACGCGATCTCCTCGGTGAGCTGGTGCAGCAGACGGGCGGTGCGCGACAGCGGATAGCGCGCGGCGTTGCGGCGTCCCGCGGCACGCAACTGCGTCAGAATCGTGGGGTCGGCGCGCAGTTCGGCCAGGGCCGCGCCCAGCTCCTTCGCGTCGTGCAGGTCCACGGGCAGGGCGGAGTCGCCCAGCGCCTGGGAGAGGCCGGGCACCGGCTGGTAGAGCACGGGCAGCCCGCAGGCCTGGGCTTCGACGGCCACCAGGCCGAAGGCCTCCAGCCGGGTCGAGGGCATGACCAGCGCGTCGTGTGCGGCGAACGTGCGCCACAGCTCGGCCCGGGGCAGCCAGCCCAGCGCGGTGAGCCGCCCGGACAGGGCCGGGCCCAGCGCGGCGAGGTCGCTCGGCGGACCCGCCACACTCAACTCCGCACCGGGTACGTGCTCCAGCGCGCTCAGCAGCGGGCCCAGGCCCTTTTGCGGGTCCAGCCGCCCGGCGTACAGAAGCCGCAGACGGTCCGTGCTCCCGGGGGTGCGCGACGGCAGCGGCGCCTTGAGCAGTTCGTCGGGAACGCCCCAGGGGACATGTACGGTCCGGCACGGCATGTCGGGGGTCAGCGTGCGCAGCACGTCGGCCATCGCCGTGGTCGGCACGACGACCGTGCGGGCGTGGCGCACGGCCTCACGCAGGACTTCGGCCTGGGTCGCCCGGTCGCGGGCGATGAGCAGATCCGTGCCGTGGACCAGGGCCAGAGCGGGCAGCCGGGCAAAGGCCCGGATCAGGGCCGGGGTGGCGCCGAACGCCAGATGCTGTAGATGCAGGGCCGCGTAGGCGTCCGGGGCGAAGCGCTCGCGCAGGGTGGCGGCCAGCCGGTCCACGTACGCCCAGAACGGCGGCCCGTGCAGTTCCTTGCCGGGCACGGTGAGGACGGTCGGGCCCGGCACGCCGGGCGGGTGGTCGCCGCGGACGTCCGCGCGGGGGAGCGCGCGGACGTCCCGGCCCGGGAACGCGAAGACGTCCGCCGACAGCGGCCCGGCCGGGTCCAGGTAGAGGTCCCGCAGCAGCTCCATGCTGCCGCCGGGGCTGCCCCAGGGCAGGTCGATGCCGGTCAGGATCCTCAACGCAGCTCCTCGTGCAGCCGGGACAGCCCGACCCCGGCCGTGTCCCGGTACTTGCGGCCCGCCAGCTGGTAGCTGGTGCGGGCGCCGAGTGTGGTCAGAAAGACGATCTTGCCGAAGGTCATCCGGGGGTAGACCCGCACCGGACGGGCCACCCGGATCTCCAGGGTCCAGCGGATCGCGTGGCCGACGTGCCCGAGCGGCGCCGAGATGTGGACCCAGATGCCCAGACTGCCCGTGCTGTGGTCGCCGTTGATGAGCTGGGCGTAGCGCTCGGAACTCGTGCGTTCGTACGTCACGCCCAGGTACAGGCGGTCGGGGAGCAGCACCAGGCCGTCTTCGGGGATGGTGCACTCCTCGAAGTCGCCGGGGACGGCCGCGTCCAGCGTGCCGTGGCAGACCTTGATCTGGTCGCCCAGGCGCCAGTCGTAGGCGTTGGGCGAGACCCGGTCCGGGTCGAACGGCTCGATGACGATGTCGTTGCTGCGCACGGCCTGCTTGATGGCGGCCCCGGTGAGGATCACGAGGCGACCATCACGTCGTGCCAGTACCGCGATTCCTGGGGCCCCGCGGCCTGCTGGTACTTGCCCGCGTACAGGGTGATGTCGCCGGAGGAGGCGAAGAACATCACCTGGCCGATCTTCATGCCGGCGTAGACCCGCAGCGGGCGGACCGCGGAGAGCATGAGGGTCCACTGCCCGTGGAAGCCGATGTCCCCGATGGGGGCGGTGATCTCCACGAAGAGCCCGAGGCGTCCGACCGAGGACCGCCCGAAGAGCAGGGGCACGTAGGTGTCGGAGCCGACGCTCTCCACGGTGTGGCCCAGGTAGAGCTCGCCGGGGCGCAGGACGTAGCCGTCCTCCTCGATGCGGTGCGTGTGGGTCGCGTTGGGGCGGTGTGCGTCGATGACGTGGCCGGTGTAGATCAGCAGGCTCGGTCCGAGGGTGACGTTGTAGCTGTTCGGGTTGACCTGTTCGGGGCGGAACGGGGAGATCGCGATGCGTCCGTCGCCGGCGCCGGCGGTGATCTCGGGGCCGGTGAGGATCATTCCTGCCGCCCGGCGGTGAGTGTGGTGAAGTCGAACTCCACCCGGTCCTCGATGCCGAGTTCCCGGCAGAGCCTGGCGACGCCGGAGAAGTCGGTGACGAGCAGTTCGCTGCCGGGCAGGGAGCGGGTGTCCCCGATGATGTCGTCCACGCGGCCGATGCCCGAGGCGCGCAGCACCTGCGGCCACAACTCGTAGTCCTCCGCGCCGAAGGCGAGGATCGCGTCGGGCAGCATCCGGATCACGAAGTCGCGGCTGCTTTGGTCGAGGCGGGGGAAGATCTCCTTCATCAGCTCCAGGAGTACGGGGCCGTGTGCGGCCTCGTCGCGTGCGTGCAGGTGGTTGATGTGTGCGTGCAGCGGCTGGATCGTCCGGTCCCGGGCCAGCAGGTCCAGGTAGGCGTTCACACTGATCTCGCCGACCGCGGTCCACAGCAGGAAGAGCAGGTTGCGCTGTTGGCGGTCCCCGCTCTCGTCGCACAGCCGGTAGAGCGTGCGGTTGGTGACGGGGTGTACGTAGGCGGGTTCGCCGGGGATGTCGCGCGCCTCGCGGGTGCGCTGGACGGCCAGCATGTGCATGTACGTGTGCCAGGTCTCGTCGATGTGGGCCTGCTGCACGGCCTCCTTCGCCTCGAAGGACTCGGCGCCGGGCAGGTCGCCGTGGGCGAGCATCGCGAAGGTGGGGTTGGCCACGTGTTCCTCGGCCGCGATGACCCGCTCGTTGTAGGCGAGCCAGCCCAGGGTGTTCACCAGCCGGCGCTGGTCCTCGGAGGCGGCCAGGAAGTCGGGGTGTTCGGCGAAGGGCAGCAGATGCTGCGGGTAGTCCAGGAGCGCGGGGTCGTAGCGTTCGTGGTCGTGCAGGGTCGCCATGTCGGTGCGTATCGTCGCGCGCCGCGGCCAGGCGGCGGCGAGACGACGCAGGGTCGTCGGGCCGATGGAGGACTCCTCCGGTCCGGCGGGAGAGCCGTTCATTTCCGGGGCTGTCAACGAAGTCATCGGTCCTCTTTCGGATGCGGGCCGCGCGCAATTCCGCATCCGGAAAATTTGCGCGTGCGGGGTTCACGGAGGAGGGAAAGAACGCCGGAATTCCGCCCCTTGCTTCCTGCGTCCTGGACTGAACTATGGGTGAGGGGTCAGGGGGCATCAACCCCTATTGGCCGACCCGGACATGCGGCCGGCGTATCCCCAGAAAGGGGTGCGCGGACCCCCTGGACCGCCCGTTCGGGGAGAGCGGGCGCACACCGCTCACCGAGCCGGCCCGCGCCCGGCGCCCGCGGGGGAGCGCCCCCACCCTCGCCCCCACCCGCGCCTACGCCGCCGGTTCCTGGCGGGCGAAGTACGGGCGGCCGAGCGCGGCGGCGGCGAAGGCGGCGGACACCAGGGTCATGTGCCGGTGCCAGCCCGCGTAGGAACGCCCGGAGAAGTCACGCAGCCCCACGTAGTCGCCGGTCAGCGCCGCCTCCTGGGACACCCGTTGCAGTGCCGTGCCCATCCGCAGGATCAGGCTCGGCGGCATCGCGGTCATATCCGTCAGCCACAGTTCGGACGGCCACCCGTGCCCCCGTCTGCCGCCCGCGACCAGCAGGTACTCGCCCCCCTCGTCGGCCGACCCCTGCGGCGCCCCGGAGCCCAGCCGCACCCGCACCGACGCCTCCAGGCCGGTCTGCGGCGCGGCGAGGCGGGCCCCCGGCGGCCAGCCGATGAGACGCCGGCCGTGCCGGAAGACGTGCAGGATCCGGTGGACGGGAAGATTCGGCGGACAGACACCGCGCAGCGCCGGGTCGGTGACCGTGAGCCGCTGGTGCTCGCCGATCCTCATCAGCACCGGGAACGCCGCGCGTTGGAAGTGCCCGGCCAGGAGCTCCACGTCCAGCTCCCGGGCGTCCACCACGACGGGCAGCGCGGGCAGGTTCCAGGCTTGCAGCGGGTGCAGCGCACTGTGCGCCACGCTGTCCACCAGCGGGCTCCAGGTCAGATGCGGCGGGATCGCCACCCGCGCGCGCCGTACCGGGTCCTCCAGCCAGTGCCGCGACAGCACCAGCGTCCAGTCGACGGGGACCAGGAGGTTCACGCTCGACGCCCACAGCCCCAGCGCCAGCTGCGCGTTGATGGTCTGGCCCAGGCCGGGCACGTAGCGCCGCTCCACCCCGGCCGCGTGGCGCCCGTACTTGCGTATGTGCAGGGAGCCGATCACCCAGGCGACCGGCGGGGCGGCCGTGAGCAGATACGAGGCGGCCGCCCGGCGTACCGGTTCCCACTGCCACGAGGAGGCGTTGACGAAGTGGTGCAGCCGCTGTTCGTCGGGGTGGCGGCCGTTCAGCGTCGACAGGTTGCGGCTGGACTTGCGTCCTTCGACCTGGAGCAGGCCGCCCAGGTACTGCCGTCCGTAACGCCGTTGGTCGCTGCGCGGCAGCGACGCCAGGACGCGGTCGCAGAACTCCTCGAAAGCGGGGCCGGCGCCGCGCGAGAAACGCACTCCGTCCAGAGCCTGTGCGGGCGGGAAAGAATTGATTCCGGGATTACTCATCAGCGCTCGTCCCCTCGAGGGGTTTCGCTCGGGATCGAGGAACAGCGGAGATTCTTCATAATCGGACGAATCTAGGTCCGGCTCCCGGAGCGGCGCATCGCCCTGCACCCCCCTTTCCTGGCTTTCGGCAACCCCTAGTTCCCGGCCGGTTCGACCTTGCGGTAGGCCTGCGACTGGATTTCGAAGAGTTCCTGGTACAGGCCGCCGGCCCGCACCAGTTCGGCATGGCCGCCGGTCTCGAGCACGGCTCCGTCCTTGACGACGACGATCAGGTCGGCGGAACGGACCGTGGAGAACCGGTGCGACACGAACAAGGTGATGCCGCCGCAGGACGCGGCCACCTTGCGTGCCTGTTCCAGCTGGCGGCCGAACAGGGCGTGTTCGGCCTCCGGGTCCAGCGCCGAGGCGGGCTCGTCCAGGATCAGCAGCAGCGGCTGTTCGCGCAGCAGGCCACGGGCCAGCGCCAGGCGCTGCCACTGCCCGCCGGACAGTTCGGCGCCGTCGGTGTAGCTCCGGCCGAGGAACGAGGCCAGACGGCGGGGCAGTTGCCGTACCACGGAGGCGGCTCCGGCCCGTTCCACGGCCTCGCCCACGGCCGCCTCGTCGGCCATCCGGCCGAGATCACCGACACCGACGGCCTCCTGGACGGTGAACTCGTAGCGTACGAAGTCCTGGAACGCGGCCGACAGCCGTGCACGCCAGCGTGCGGCCGGGATGGCCGCGAGGTCCGTCCCGTCGACCAGGATGCGGCCGGCGGTGGGCCGGTGGAAACCGCACAGCAGCTTGACCAGTGTGGTCTTGCCCGACCCGTTCTCGCCGACGACGGCGACGGTGCTGCCGGCCGGCAGGGTGAGGTCGACCCGGTCCAGTACCGGCTGCTCGCCGTGCGGGTACGCGAAGGTCACCTCCTCGAAGGTGATCCCGGACCGCAGACGTGCCGGCGGCTCGGGTCCGTCGGCGGCCGGCTCGGTGAGTTCACGGTCGAGCGCGTCCATGTGGCGGTAGGAGGCCAGCATGCGCTGGAGGTTCTGCATCAGTGCGACGGCGCTGCTCACCTGGACGCTCACCTGGCCCGCCAGAGCGATCACCAGGATGACGTCGCTGACGCCGCGCTGGCCCAGCGCGGCCTGGCGTACGACCAGGAGTACGGCACCGACGTAGCAGGAGGCGAAGACGAGCTGGCCCGCCACCCGGATCGCGGTGCCCCGCAGCTGGGCACGCCACAGGATCCGGCTGGCCGAGCCCCAGCGCTGCTGGTGGCGGGCCAGCATCGTGTCGCGCAGGCGGAAGGTGCGCAGCTCACCGCCGGAGGTGGCGGAGGTGCAGGTGCGGAACAGGTTGAGGGCCAGGCGCTGGTCCTCGGCGGCGTCGGTGCGGGCCCGGTCCAGTGTGGCCTCGGCGAGCCGGCCGGTCAGCAGCGGAGGCAGCGCGGCCAGGGGGAGCAGCAGCAGCAGCGGATCCACCGAGGCCAGCAGGACCGCCGTCAGGACGATCGCGAGGCCCAGACCGAGAAGGTTGAGCAGTGACTCCACGCCCACCCGGATGCGCCGGCCCTCCTGCTGGAGCACCGTCAGCACGTCGGCCTGCGCGGAGTCCTCGTGGTGCTCGATGCCGCGGGTGCCGTTCGACAGGGCGACGAGTCTGCGGTCGAACTCCACCTCGGCCAGTTCGGCCAGCTCGAAGTAGGCGAGGTGGGCGAAGTGGGAGAAGGTGAGGGCGACGAGCGCGAGCGCGGCGACGGCGGCGCCGGCCACGGCGGCCGACGACGGGTCGTTGCCGGTGACGGCGTCCGTCATCCACTTCAGTGCCCACGCCAGCAGCGGCGCGGCACCCGCACCGCCGAGCATCAGCAGCAGGGCGCCCGCCGTGCGGACCCGGTCGATGCGCCACACGGCGGCCAGGATGCCCAACGAACCATGGACGACCTGCTTCATAGCGCTGCCTCCGCGACGGTCGTGTCCGCCGTGTCCGTGGTGTCCGTGGTGTCCGTCGTGTCTGCGGTGCCCATCAGGCTCTCGGCCTGAAGCGTGAACAACTCGGCGTAGCGGCCGCCGAGCCGCATCAGCACCTCGTGGCTGCCCTGTTCGAGGACCCTGCCCTGTTCGAGCACCACGATCTGGTCGGTGTGGCGCACGGTGGCGAACCGGTGGGAGATCAGCAGGCTGGTCGCGCCCGCGGTGAGCCGGGCGAACTCCTGGTAGAAGCCGGCCTCGGCCCGCACGTCCAGGCTCGCGGTCGGCTCGTCCAGGACCAGCACCCGGGCGCCGTGCCGCAGCGCGAACAGCACCCGGGCCAGCGCGAGGCGCTGCCACTGGCCGCCCGAGAGATCCGTGCCCCCGCTCATGTGCCGTGCCAGTGGTGTGTCCAGGCCGCCGGGCAGAGCGGCCAGCATGGTGTCCAGGCCCACGGCGGTGACGGCGGCACGGATGCCGTCCTCGTCACCGGCGTGCTCGTTGGCGCCGAAGGCGATGTTCTCGCGGGCCGTGGCCTCGTGGCGCAGGTAGTCCTGGAAGACGACCCCCAGCCGGGCGCGCCAGGCGTCCACCGGGAAGGCGCGGATGTCCGTGCCGTCCAGGGTGATGCGTCCGCGGGTCGGCTCGTACAGACGGGTCAGCAGCTTGATGAGGGTGGTCTTGCCGGCCCCGTTGACCCCCACCAGAGCGGTGGAGCGGCCGATCGTGAGGGTCAGGTCCAGGTCCTCGAAGACCGGCCGGGACCGGCCGGGGTAGGCGAAGGTGACGTTCTCGAAGCGGATCGTCCCGCGCGGTTCGGGGACGGTCACCGCCCCGCGGTGCGCACGGCCGGGCAGGGTTTCGCCGGCGGGCGCGGCCACCGCCAGGTCGGCGCGGAAGCGGCCCAGTGCCCGGTAGGCCTCCACCCCGGTCGCCAGCTGGAGGTCGGACTCGGGGTAGTACTCACCGAGCCGCACGGCCGCCACCGCGCACTGCACGACCACGGCGAACGCGGCCAGCGACAGCTGGTCGGCGGCGCGCGCGCCGAGCAGCGCGAGCACGCCCGCCATCACGGCCAGCCCGTACGCGGTGTAGCGGACGAAGGGCATCAGGTACACCCGCCGCCGGGCCGCCCACATGGTGCTCAGAAAGGCCCGGGTGGTTCTCTCCAGCCGTGCGGAGAGCCAGTCGACCAGGCCGAAGACCCGGATCTCCTTGCCCGCCCGGTCCTGGACCGCCAGCCGGCGCAGGTAGTCCGTCTCCCGTTCGGCACCCTCCAGGTCGCGGCGCTCGCGCGCGTAGCGGCGCATGCCTCCGCTCTGCCCGTGGCGGAAGACCAGCACGGCGGAGAACAGCAGGACCGCGCCGGGCCAGGAGAAGAGCAGGCCCACCAGCAGCACATAGCCCGCCAGCTGGGTGTAGCGGGCGATCAGCGCGAGCAGCCCGGACGCGGCCTGGCCCGGGCTCTGCACCCCGGACTCCAGCTCGCCGGCGGCGACCTTGAGGCTGCCCAGGACCCGCTGGTCCTCCAGAGGGGCGATACCCGGGCTGCTCATGGCGGCGAGCATCAGAGCGTGGAAGACCTGGCCGTCGACCCTGCGCGCCAGGTGATCGCCGATGCACACCGCCAGGGGGGCCAGCAGCTGCTGGAGGACGAACACCGCGCCGGCCACGAGGAAGGCGGCGGCCACACCGGACCAGGCGCCGCTGTTGCCGTCCGCCGCCGCGCTCTGCACCTCGCCCAGCACCTTGCTGTTGGCCAGGACGAAGGAGACCGGCAGCACGCCCAGCAGCAGGTGGAGCAGGGCCAGGCCGCCGGCGCCCCACGGGCCCGCCAGCGGGAGCAGCCGCAGTACCAGCAGCCGGTCGGTGAGCCGGCCGGTGAGCCGGTCGCGGAGCAGGGAGATCCGCTGGGTCACCGCGAACTGCCCTGCGTCATCGCGATGGCGGCCTTGATGCCCGAGATGACGTCGCGGCCGAGGTACTCCTCGCACGAGGGCAGTGCCAGATCGGTGATCCAGTCGTTCATGGTGAACGGGTTGATGGCCGGGAACAGCGGCAGCAGCCGGGTGATGGGGGTGGCGTACTTGGCCGCCATGTACCGGTAGTTGCCGCCCGCGGACTGCTCGTTGGCGTCCCCGCTCTTGTCGTGCGGCAGATGCACCGCGGTCGCCTGCCGGCTCAGCACGATGGGCACACCCTCGCGGTGCAGGCGGTAGCCCAGGTCCAGGTCCTCGCCGCCCCAGCTGCGAAAGCCCTCGTCGAACATGCCGACCACATGCAGCTGCTCGGTGGGCACGGAGATGTTGCCCGCCCAGAACACCACCCAGGGGGCGGGAAGATGATGGAACTCGTCGCCGTACTTGGCGTAGAACGGCTCACGGATGTCCTGCCACTGCGGCTGCTGGGCGAGCCGGGTGATGGTGGCGGTCGGATCCCGCACGTCGAGCTCGTCCTGCAACTCCCACGTCTCGGCGGCGTCCTGGCGGTGCCCGTAGTTGTAGCCGACCACGGCGACGGGCCGGCCGGCGGTGTGCTGGGCGAGATGCCGGTTCAGGAAGTCGGCGTGCAGCAGCATCCCCGAGTCGACGAACACACACACGTCGGCGCGGGCGTGATGGATGCCCACGTTGCGGGCCGTCGCCGCCCGGAAGCCCTCGTCGGGCTGGAAGAAGTACTGCAACTGCAATACGTCACGGAACTCCTCGACGACGGTGGCCGTCTCGTCCGAGGACCCGTCGTCCACGACGATCACCTCGAACCGGTCGGGGTGCAGCGCCTGGAGGACCAGTGACTGGAGCGTGTAGCCGAGAAGCCGGGCTCGGTTGTAGGTGGGAATGATGACAGTGCACTTGGGTTGGCGGCGCACGGTGGTCCCTTCGAGGCGGGCGTCGGATGGTCGGTCGGGGCCCGGCCGCGGATCCCGCGCCGGGCGGGTACGGCCACAGCGATCGTGGCGCGGCCGGGCGCGCGTTGACGAGGCCGCCGGCCGGGGAACTGTCAGGTCGGCACGAGCGGCGCCCCGCCCCACCGCGGCCCGCCCCCCCGGCCGAAGGGGGGCGGGCGGGCCACCGTCGGCCGACACTGGCACGCGGCCGGACCGTGAGCCGCACGCGGCGGACCGGATCCGTCAAGTCCGCGGCCGGCGACCTGACCTGACAGTTGTGGCGACACGGCGCTCGCGCGGCACCGGTGCCGGCCGGGACAGTCCACCGTGGCGCGCGAGGAGAAAGGCCCGCGCCGCACACCGGCCGCCTTCGACGTGAGGGAAACGATGAGCAAGTTCCTGTGGGCGTGTTTCGACGGCGGCGGAAACGTGCCGCCCAGCATCGGCATTGCCAGAGCGCTCGGCCGGCTCGGACACGAGGTCGTCTTCGCCGGACGCGCCACCCTCCTGGACCGGGTGCGCCGGGCCGGGTTCCGCGCGCTGGAACTGACCCGGGCGCAGGACCTCCAGGAGGCCTACCGCTGGCATCCGCGAGGAGCCGTCCTGTCCTACCTCACCTCACCCGTCGTCGCCGAGGAACTCCTCGAGATCGCCGCCGCCGAACACCCCGAAGCGGTCGTCATCGACGCGCACTTCAGCGCCGCACTCGCCGTCGCACCCCGGTTCGGCGTCCCCACGGCGACCATGCTGCACAGCTTCCTGCACCGCACCTACGACGGGATGAGCGCCCTGCTGCGGATGCAGAGCGACGTCAGGGAACGCTCCGGATACGGGCCGCTGCCCGGCATCGACGAACTCTGGGGCGAGCGCGACGTGCTGCACGCCAACGCCCTCGCCGAATTCGACCGGCCGCGGCGCGCCCCGTGGCCGCACCTCACCCACGGCGGCCCCGTGCTCGAGGACGACAGCCGCGTACAGGACCTCGACCTTCCCTGGCCCGGAAACGACACGGCACCACTGGTCGTGGTCAGCTTCAGCACCGAGGAGGGCCAGGGCTCGGTGGCCAAACTCCAGCGCACCCTCGACGCCCTGGCGGACCTGCCCGTCCACGTGGTCACCACCACCTCGGGCGTGGACCCGGCACTGCTGCGGGTCCCCAACAACGCGCACGCCGTACGCTTCGCCTCGCACGACGCCCTGATGCGGCGCGCCGCCGCGGTGGTCACCCACGGCGGGCACGGCACCGCGATGCGCGCGCTCAGCCACGGCGCGCCGCTGCTGCTGCTGGTGGGCCAGGCCGCGGACCAGCCGGGCGTCGCGGCCCTCGACCAGTCGATCGTGGCGGCGTTCGTCGACGAGATCGGCGCCGGCATCACGGTGGGGGTCGACGCCGACCCGGGAGAGATACGAGCGGCCGTCCAGAAGCTGCTGACGGACGACGACTGCCGCCTCCAGGCCGCCCGGGCCGCACGCAGCCTCAAGGCGGTGGACGGCGCCCGCACCGCGGCACTGCGGCTGGCGCAACTGGTGGGAGGAAGCCGGTCGGACGCGTGCGCCGCGCCCCGCACGCGGGATGACACACTGCACAGGTGATCAACGACCTGCCCGCCGGCCTGAGCGCCCGGCACCTGCGCGAGGACGACCACCTTCGTGTGCTCGCCGTACTGGACACGTGGTGGGGCGGTCTCAAGGCAGAGGCGGGGGCGAGGGAACGCGCGCTGCTGCTGCCCCGCCTGTACTTCCAGCACTTCACCACCACCAGCTTCCTGGTCGAGCACGAAGACGGTGAAGTCGCCGCGTTCCTGGTGGGTTTCCTCTCGCAGACCGACCCGGAGACCGCCTACGTGCACTTCGCCGGCGTCGACCCGGCACTGCACGGGCAGGGTGTCGCACGGGCCCTGTACCGGGCGTTCTGCACGCTCGCCCGCTCGCACGGGCGCCGCCGCGTGCACTGCGTCACCAGCCCCGAGAACACCGCGTCGCAGGCCTTCCACACCCGGCTCGGCTTCACGGCCTCAGCCGTCAGGCCGCACTACGACGGCCCCGGCCTCGCCCGGGTGACGTTCACCCTCGACCTCACGCAGGGCACCCCCCGATGACCACCGCCGCCCCGCAGCACCTTCGTGTGCTGCCCGGCCGCTACGTCATCGAGCACACCGCCGACGAACACCGCGCCCTGTCCACCCCCTGGCTCTGCCTGACCCGCGCCCCGGAAGGCCTGACCGTCGTCCGCGAGACCACCACGCCAAAGCCCCCCACGGACCCCGACGGCACCGAGTACTGGGCCGCCCTCTACAGCGGCGACACCGCACACGGCCTGGACGTTGTCGGCATGCTGGCCTCCTTGCTGACCCCGCTTGCCGCAGCCGGGGTGCCGGTCTTCGTCGCCTCCACCCGCGACGCCGACCTGATCCTGGTCCCCGAGGACCGCCTCGCCGACACCGCACGCGCGCTGCGCACCGCGGGCCACCTCGTCGACCTCTGAGACCTCCCGCCCGACGGCGGACGGCTACCGGGAAACGCCGGAGCCTTGAGCGAGGGTCACCAATGGGTCCGGGGAGGCCTGAACGAGCCTCTGCGCGCCGTGACCCTGCTGGCCGTCGCGGTCCTTTTCCGCACCCCGCCGCGAGGCGCTCAGTCCTGCGCCCGGGGCCAGGCGGCCAGCGCCAGTTCCGCGGTTTCGGTGAGTTCGGGGGCCGTTGCACCGTCCCGGGCGCGCTGGGACATGCCCTGGATGACTGCGGCGAAGTACGCGGCCAGGGCGCGGGGGCTGGCCGCGGCGGGGAGTTCTCCCTGCTGCTGCGCGGTGCTCAGGCGTGTTTCCAGGGCGGCCAGGTTCGCGTTGCGCAGGTCGCGCAGGAAGGTGGCGACCTCGGCGTCCTGGACGGTGACGTTGGTGGCGGCGCTGATGGTCAGACAGCCGGGCGGGTGGGAGGGGTCGGGGTAGAGGGCCGCCGCCTCGCGCAGGATGCGGCCGAACGCGGCGTAGGCCGTGGGCTCCTCGGTGAGGGCGCCGGCGACGAACGCACCGACGCGAGAGCGTCCGTAGGTGTGGACCACCTCTTTGAACAGGGACTTCTTGTCCCCGAAGGCGGCGTAGAGGCTGCCGGGTCTGATGCCCATCGCCCGGGTCAGCTCGCCGACGGAGGTGGCCTCGTAGCCGTGCTCCCAGAACAGCCGGGTGGCGGCTGCCAGGGCCGTCGCGCGGTCGAACGTCGGGGGCCGGCCCCGTTTCACGCCTGATCCACTCATGCCCCCGATTTTAGAGCGTGCGCTCAAGAACTCGTGCTACGTTCATTCTTGAGTTATCACTCAACAAATATGGGGGGCGGGCAACAGTCATGACCACAGCAGCACTTGAGGGCAAAATCGCCCTGGTCACCGGCGCCGGCCGGGGCATCGGCCGGGCCATCGCACAACGGCTCGCACGCGACGGCGCCGCCGTAGCCGTCGCCTACGCCTGCGACGAGAGAGCGGCGAGCGAGACCGTCGAAGACATCCGGAAGAACGGGGGACGGGCCTTCGCGCTGCGCGCGCAGCTGGAAGGGCACGGCGGCGCAGCGCGCCTGTGGGCCGCCTTCGACGCCGTGGGCAAGGACCACACGCCCGACGGGAAACTCGACATCATCGTCAACAACGCCGGCATCGGAAGCGGCGAGGCGCTGGCCTCGCTGACCGAGGACGGCTTCGACGAGGTCTTCGCCGTGAACGTGCGCGCACCGTTCTTCATCGTCCAGCAGGGACTGCCGCGCCTGCGCGACGGAGGCCGGATCATCAACATCTCCAGCGGCGCCGCCCGCCTGGCCATGCCGGAGATCATCGCCTACGGCGCCACCAAAGGCGCACTGGACACCTTCACCCTCAACCTCGCCAAGGAACTGGGCCCCCGGGGCATCACCGCCAACTCGGTGGCCCCCGGGATCATCGACACGGACCTCAACGCGGCCTGGCTGCGCGGCAATCCGCAGGCCCAGGCACACGCGGCATCGCTGGCCGCCCTCGGCCGGATCGGGCAGCCGCAGGATGTCGCCGACATCGTGGCCTTCCTCGCCTCCGACGACGCGCGCTGGGTGACCGGCCGGGTCATCGACGCGACGGGAGGCGCCGGACTGTGAGCCGTCTATGCGGGTGACAGCAGCACAGCCAGGCGCGCCGGGCCTGCCCGTTGACCGGGGCCGTGACGGCTTCGCGCCTTCCCGCGCCACTGTTCGAGCGTCACTGTTCGAGCGTCACTGTTCGAGGCCGACTGTCTCACCGTCGAACGCGCGGAAATCTGTGTTTGTCGCAGTAGACATTGGGGTGGGGGCGTGGTTATGGTTTCTCTCGTAGCCGAGATCAACGAGGCCTGGCAGAGACGAACTGCCGGCCGGCAGTACACGCAGTTGCAGTGCGCAGGACGGTGCGGTGGTGGAGTCGCGAAGCCAGAGCGTTGCAGGACGGCGACGGGACTGACGACCGGACCGGGTGGCCCGCAGTGATCAGGGGCCGCCGCGAACAAGGACCGCGGCTGACGCGGTGGCAGTACCCGTAAGTGCAGTCCGCAGGACCCAGCAGTACGCAGGACCCCGCTTGTAGGCAGCTGATCCCAGAGGGAAGAACGGAGGAGCCGCGCGCCATCAGGATCGCCCGGGCAGACATCTTGAACCCGGGTACCGCAGGACATCGATAGTGAGGTGGTCTCCGGTCAAGCAACCGCGATCCCAGCACCCCCGACAGCATCCAGGTCGGGGTTGTGGAAACAGAGCGCCGGCGCAGTACCACGGCCGGCAGATGGTGTAGCAGTTCCTTCGGGGCCTTGGTGCCGTACGGCACCAAGGCCCCTCGACGCGTTCCACAGAGAGGTGCAGATGACAGCAGACGACTCGTTCGGCCGTATCGACGACGAGGACTACCCCGCCTACACGATGGGCCGGGCCGCCGAACTGCTCGGCACGACCCAGGGCTTCCTCCGCGCCATCGGCGAAGCCCGCCTCATCACCCCGCTCCGTTCCGAAGGCGGCCACCGCCGCTACTCCCGCTACCAGCTGCGCATCGCCGCCCGCGCGCGGGAACTCGTCGACCGCGGCACCCCCATCGAGGCCGCCTGCCGCATCATCGTTCTCGAAGACCAGCTCGAAGAAGCCCAGCGCATCAACGACGAGTACCGCCGCGCCGAACAGTCGGCGAACCCGACGGCCCCGGCCTGAAACGGCCGTGCCCCGAGGGCTCGCCCGCGAGCTTCACGGCCGCCGCCCACGCATGCTGCCCGGAACGCAGGCGTTCCGGGCAACTTCGTGTGGTGCGGACCC
The DNA here is from genome assembly GCF_044753385.1 of Streptomyces sp. NPDC088387. Classification (NCBI taxonomy): domain Bacteria; kingdom Bacillati; phylum Actinomycetota; class Actinomycetes; order Kitasatosporales; family Streptomycetaceae; genus Streptomyces; species Streptomyces sp. NPDC088387. Next base: position 9,376 of record NZ_JBIVNC010000018.1, on the reverse strand, counting down.
CCAACGGCGACCGTCGCATCGGCCGCGGCACATGCCCGCTTCAGGAACAGGCACCCGGCCCCGCCCCTCCCGTGGCCGGTAGCCGGGGTGGCGTGAAAGAGCTTCCTGGCCGCGACGGGAGTGGTGCACAGTGAGCCGCAGCAAGCCGGGGGACGGCTGTGCGGGGGATGCCATGCTGCGCGTGCACATCACCACTGAGGATCTCTTCCAGGTCAGGTTCGCGAGCAGCCCGGACCCCCTGTGGGAAACCGTGCTGAGCATCAGGCTGCTCCGCGGCACCCGGGGCGGCGCCGTCTTCGACCCGTGGCGGGCACAGGCCCGCGGCCGGCTCTCCCGCATGCCACAGCGCCATGTACGACTGCTGCGCCACCTGGTGCCCCCGGCAGGCGACCTCCCCGGCTTCCTGACCCCCCAGCGCACGGAGCACGGCACCGACGCCGGCACCGAGGCCGGCACCGAGGCCGGCACCGAGGCGGGGATCGAGACGGTGCTCGCCACCCCGCGCGCCCAGCTGCGCAGGGAACTGTCGGCGCTGCCGGGCGCACCGTCGTGGCTGCGGCCGCTGGCCGAGGGCGAGCCGCAAGCACTGGCGCGGCTCGGCACGGCACTTCGCGCCTACCACCATGCGGCGATCGCTCCCTTCTGGCCCCGGGTGCGCTCACTTGTCGACGCGGAACGCGCCGCGAGGGCCCGCACCGTCCTCAGCCACGGGAGCGAAGGACTGCTGGCCGCCATGCGGCCGGCAATGCTGTGGCACGCGCCGGTGCTTGAGGTGGCCCATCCGGCGGAGCGCGACATCGCGCTGTCCGGGCGGGGGCTGGTGCTGGCGCCCGCCGCGTTCTGCTGGCGCCGGCCCGTGACCGTCGTCCGTCCCGGGCTGCCGCCGGTGCTGCTGTATCCGGTCGAGCGGGGACCGCAGTGGTGGACCGGCCCCGACCACGCTCCCGGAGCCCAGGCGCTGGCGAACCTGCTGGGACCGACGAGAGCCGCATGCCTCACGGTCATCAAGAACAGCTGCACCACAGGTGAACTGGCCCGCCGCACGGGAGTCACCGCGCCCACGGCGAGCCTGCACGCCACGACGTTGCGGGCGGCGGGCCTGACCACCTCGACACGGCAGGGCAACACCGTGGTGCACACCCCGACCCCGCTGGGTTCGGCGCTGCTCAGAGCGGCCGGCCCCTGACGCCTCAGGCCACGTCGCAGTTGCGCAGCGCGTTCCAGGTCCGGGGGCCGACGGTCCCGTCGTAGGGGATGCCGTGGTCGTTCTGGAAGTGGCGCAGGGCGGCCGCTGTCGCCGCGTCGAAGATGCCGGTGATGGGACCCGCGTAGTAGCCGCACCGGGTCAGCAGGCACTGCAGTTCCTTGACCGTGTTGCCGGTGCTGGGGTAGCTGATGGTGGGCGGTGTCACGCGGTTGTCGTAGCCGCAGAACCAGGCGGCCGGCTGGACATCGGCGGGCGCGGCGACGTCGGTGCGGTGAGGGCCGGCGGTCAGGGCGACGGCCGGCGTGCCGAGAGCGGCGGTCAGGGCGACGGCTGCCGCGGCCACCGCAATCGAGCGTAGGGATGACATGAGCGCTTCCTTCCTCAGCGGGTCTTCCTCAGTGGGGTTTCCTCAGTGGGTGCACAACGGATGAAGCCGCCCCGGAGGCCCGGGGCGGCTCACCGCGCGGCGATCAGCAGTTGCGCAGACAGTTCCAGGTGTTCGGGCCGACAATGCCGTCGACCGCGAGCCCGTAGTCGCCCTGGAGGGCGTAGACGGCGGAGCGGGTGTTGGCACCGAACTGGCCGTCGACCCCGGACGAACCGACGGAGTAGCCGAGCGAAATGAGCAGGCACTGGGCCTCACGGACCGTGTTGCCGCTGCTGCCGAAGCGGATGGTGGGCGGCGTCACCCGGTTGTCCCAGCCGCAGTACCAGGCGGACGCGTCGACAACGCCGGTGGCGGCCACGTCGCGGGTCGGCGCGGCAGAGGCCGGGCCGGCCGCCAGTAGGGTGCTGCCGGCGATGACGGTCGCGGCTAAGGCGGTCGACACGGCGGCAGTACGGATGCGCTTCATGGACTCTCCTCATCAGCGGGTTCCGGAGAAGCGGTGTGCCCCTCCACCCTGGATTTCCGCACAGCATGGCCCGACCGGCACGCGCCCAGCCAGGTCCTTAAACGCTGACCTAAAAGCACAGGTCAGAACGCTATAGACGTTCCTGTGCTGCACAATCGGAAGCTGACCCGACAGTCAATGAACAAGCCCCGGCAACCGCTGACTCAACGGCAGGCCGGCGCAAACCGCGCCGCAGAGCACGTCTCGTTGCCCGGCCCGCAGCCATATCGGACCCAGCACCTCGCCGGGTACAGCCGCAGGCTCAACTTGGCTCACACACATCGGGAATCGTGAACTGGGACGTCGTTGAATTCCGAGAAGGCAGCCGTGGTCTTCGGTCCGACGATTCCGTCAACGTCAAGGCGGAAGCCAAAATGGTTCAAGAAGCGCTGCAATGCCTTGATCGTGTAGGGTCCGACGATTCCGTCGACGACCAAGGTCCTGCCTCCGTTGTAGCCACGCGCGTTGAACAGCCGCTGCGCGGCCTTCCAGCTGTCGGTGCCCAGCAGCCCGTTGTGCTCCCAGGGTTCGTAACCGGACTGGGTCAGGAAGCACTGCCAGTTCTTCGCCCGGCTGACGGTCTGGCCGAGGTTGTTCACCGCGAGAACGGAAACGTCCTGTGTGCTCGCCACAGGCCTGGCGGTCGGCTCGGATGCCGCAGAGCTGATGGTGGCGCCCGCCAAACTTCCGGCGGCGAGTCCGATGATGGTGGCAGCGCTGACGAATGTCCTCGTCAAGGCAGGTCGCATTATTTTCCTCTCAACTGCCTCGCCCGGCAGGGCGGGACAGGGGAAATGAAATTCAAGGAGCGGCAAATTCCGCGCCCTTACACGCGAGGTCTTACGGGTTTATCTGGCCTCGCCCATGGACCTTAGGGCCATCGTGGCCTTCGAGCTTTGTCACCTGTGCAGGGAACTGTGTCAGTGGTGCACAGCTCCAACTCGGCGCCGCCGCAACAGGCCCAGAGTCTCGCCCGATGCGGTACCGCCTTGAGGTGGTGCGCTACTGACACAGTTCCGCGCGCGCAGGACAAAGCCCGAAGGCCACGATGACCCTAGGGTCCAGGGGCGGGACCGGAGCAAGGGGCGTCACGCACTCGCATCACGGGCCTTCCCCCACTTGCCGGGAAGGCTGTGCACCGCGATCACCATCGCCACGACAAGGGGAGATTTCGTGCGGCCGGGAATATTCACCAGATCCTTGATCACAGCGTCCTTGGCGCTCGGCCTCACGGCCGTCGGCCTTGCCGGCGCGGGCGCGGGCTTTGCCGCCGGGCCGAGCGCCACGAGCGCCGGGACGTACGGGACCACCGCCGTGGTCAACCTGGGGTTGAGCACCAACCAGGCCAAGGGCATGCAGGCGATGCTGATGGCCTACGACCTCGACAGCAGCATGGTCAATGACGGGGCTCTCGGCCCCGACAGCTGGAAGGCCATGCAGCAGATGCTCAAGTGGTTCCACGGCTACGACGGTGCCCTCGACGGCGTTCCGGGCCCGAAGACCATCGTCGCTCTGCAGAGGTGGCTGAAGGAGGACTGGGGCTACACCGGACCGCTCGACGGCATCGCGGGGGCGGGAACGCAGGCGGCCTTTGCCCGCGCGGGCAGCTACTACTACCAGATGTTCTTCTGATGGCACCTGCCGCTGGGAGCCGATCCACTCGGCTCCCAGCGGCACGTGCCGGTCGTGGTCGGCGCCGGGTCGGCGACCGCCTGACGCATCGGCCCGCCAGCCCTGCGGCCCGTGAACTGCGGCGACCGCTGCGCAATCACCCGACAACCCGGAAGGACGAACTCTCTTGCGTCACAGCTTCCTGACGAAGGCTCTCGCCACCGCTATCGCCGTTACTGCCCTGACCACCGTGAGCGTCTCCGGTGCCGCAACCGCGGCCCCGACACCCCCCGTCGCCGCTCCGCAGGCGGCGACCGCCGTGGTCAACCTTGGCCTGACCGCCACCCAGGCCAAGCACGTGCAGTGCTTTCTCGCCTATGGCTGGGAATACAACGGCTTGATCGACGGGGCACTGGGCACCAACAGCTGGAAGGCCATGCAACGCTATCTCGCCGCCCAGGACTACTCCGACTACAACGGGGCGATCGACGGGATCGTCGGTCCCCAGACAGTGATGGCATTGCAGCGTGCTCTCAAGCGCGCCTGGGGTTACACCGGACTGATCGACGGCGTCGCCGGGCCGGGGACCCAGGCCGCGTTCGCCCGGTTCTCCGAGACGGCGAAGGGCTACTGCTGACCCAGCCGTCCTGCTCACACGGGCGTCGTCCGCTCCGGCCGAGATGCCATGTGCTCGGCCGTGTGAGCAGGCGCATCACCGCCGATCGTCGCGCGGAAGTGGGCACTCGGCATCTTGCGACCTGTCCACGCAAGTGATCACCCTGAAGACGGTGGTCACCACCACTCGCTGTCCGGCCCGGGTCACAGCGGACCCAGCACCTCACCGGGTACGGCTGCAAGCTCAAGAGTCTCGAGCACGGTGAGCAACTGCCGCTCCTCGTAACGGAAGTGGTTCTCCATGATCGCGGCGATGCCTTCGAGGTGGTGGTCGAGTTCCTCGGGCGGCGCGGCCCGCTCGACCGCGGCCTGGAGGCCGCCGAGCAGGTGGGCGATCATCGAGTGATCCTGCTCGAGCGCACGCAGTACCGGCCGAAGCTCGGGATGCGCGGCTGCGATGGCCGGGAACAGGGTGCGGTCCTCACCCTGATGATGGCTGTCGAGAGCCGCACAGAAGCCATGGCAGTACAGCAGCAGTTCACGGGCGGCCGCCTCACCCGGAGCACCGTCGGCGAGCGCGGCACGGGTCACGGACAACGCTTCCCGCAGCCGGCCATGTACCCGGCGCAGTTCTTGGCTCCAGGCGATGAGCCTGGTCGTCTCGCGCTCAGTCACGCGAGAACGAAGGGTGCGACAAATTCATCGTCGGCTTCCTTCGATCCGGCGCCTCCATGCCTGACACGGTCTGCCACCGGCACGCGACGCTGCCCCACAGTACCGCGCCGGTTGGGCACCATGTCGGCGCCCCGGTCGCTGCCGCAGCGCGGAGCCAGGAAGTGACTGGGCGTCATCTGCTGAACAGGGGGTATCCGGCGGTCCTGGGGCGCGGAAGGCGTGCTCCGCAGGGGTGGGAGGGCCGGGATGGCTGGTCGGCAGACGGACCTGAAGTCGGGGAGACGGTGGGTCGACAAGTGGTGGGTCGTCGGTTTGATGGCGCTGGCCATCGGTCTCGGGGTCCGGCTGCTCTTCCAGGATCTCGGCAACTGGGTGGCTGCCGTCGCCGGCGCCGGGTTCTACGCGATCGTTTTCACCGTGATGATCCGCCGCCGGCAGCGGGGTGACGCGCGCGCGAGTGGCCTGGAGACCGACGACGTACCCGTCCTGGAGCGGCGGATCCGCCGGGGGGACATCCCCGATGACCCGGCGCTGCGGCAGGCCATGCTCCAGTTGGTGCACCGCCGCCAGAAGACGATGCACAGCAAACTGATGCTGGCCTTCCCGGCGCTGTTGTTGATCCTCGTCGCGCTGGGCGTAGTCCTCCTCGTGGACGGCAGCACCGTGGCGGGCATTGCCTGGACAGTCGGCGGTCTCGGCTTCGTCGGCGGCATGTGGTGGATGCGCCGAACCAACATCGACCGCTTCCACCGAGTCGAGCGTCAGCTGACCGACCGCCCGGCGCAGGACCCCGCCTTGAGCCCACGACAGGACTGAGAACAGACGGCTTCTCGGTCCCGCCGGATGAGCTTGCTCCGCTTTGACGGATACGACTGGTGTGCTGGTCAGGCTGCGGGTGCGGTCCTGTATGCGGCGGGCTGAGGTCTCCTCGGTCAGCAGGAGACAAGCAAACGGAGCATGTCATTTCGATGAGCCCGGCCAAGAAACTGACATTTTCCGTAGCGATAGGAACAGCGTTCGGCCTGTTATGTCTCATCCTAGGTACTCGAAGCGATAATTACGCGCTCCTGGGAGCCGGGATACTTGCGACTATGGGCGGCCTCTCGCTGACCCTCATGGCAATTACTCGCCAAAGGTCAAGGGGATGAGAAACCCCGGCAGAGGTACTGCGGGACAGCACGAGGCCGCTGCTCACCGTCGCGTCGACAGTTGCGCGAGAGCGAGGCGACAGCACCGAGACCCGCCCACAACCTCGGTGAGCTACGACCCCTTGGCCGCCGCCGGTTCCACGGACACCGCCCCGGCGTCCAGATCTCCGACCACCTGCGACTCGTACCACCGGATCTTCTCGTGCAGGTGCTGCTGCTGGTCGAGCAACGCCGCTATGTGCTCGAAGAAGGACCGGAGCGCGCGGGCGGCCGAGGAGAAGGACCGTGAAAGGTGGATGGCGCGCTTTCAGGTGCGGCTGGCCATGCAGCCGGGCGTGGACCGCGCGATCGTGCTCCAGGCGGTCAAGGAGGTAACGGCACACTGCGCGCAGACCGCAGAACATCCGCGCACCGCCTTCGGCGACCCGGACGCCCACGCCGTACAGACCGCCGCACGACTGGTACCGGCCTACCAGGCCGCACGCGCCCGACGGCGCAACGTGGTGACGGACGCGATCGACTCCGTATCCAAAAGAGCCGGAGACATCGCCGGCCTGTGACCGTCCCACGTACAGGTCCTGTTCCCGGGTCGTCGGAGAGACAGGCGAGGTGACCGGACGCCGGATGCTCTCCGACGGGGCCGGAACGACCCTTCGCGCGGGTCACTGCCGGGCGGCCTGCTGGCCGCCGCCGTCCTCGCCCGTGCCACCCCCGCTGCCGCGGACAACGACAGCAACCTCGGCGGCGGCGTCAACGCATGCGGCCGCGGGCGGGTCCAGGGCCGGTGAGTCGGCCGCCTGCGTTGGCGAAGGACCGACGAGTCCCACGCGGCACAACTCGCTGCCCCGATCGGCGTAGTGCCTGGAATACCCCGGCAGTTCGCGGGGTTGGCGCCGCAAGGAACATGCGTGTGCATTGATTCAGGAAGGGTCTGTTATGAAGATCGGCATCATCGGTGCGGGCAACATCGGCGGCAACCTCACCCGCCGGCTGACCGCCCTCGGGCACGACGTCTCGGTCGCCAACTCCCGCGGTCCCCAGACGCTCACCGCGCTGGCCGAGGAGACCGGCGCGACGCCCGTGACCGCCCAGGAGGCGGCGCGCGGCGCGGAGGTCGTCGTCGTCACCGTCCCCCTGAAGGCGGTCTCAGGCCTGCCGTCCGGGCTGCTGGAAGGGGCGGCCGACGGCTTCGCCGTCATCGACACCGGCAACTACTACCCGCAGCGTGACGGCCGCATCGGCGCCATCGAGGATGAAGGCCTGACCGAGAGCGGCTGGACCGCGGGCCAGATCGGCCACCCGGTGATCAAGGCCTTCAACGGTACTTTCGCCCAGGACATCCTCGACCGCCCGCTGCCGGCCGGTGACCCCGCCCGGCTGGCGGTCCCGGTCGCGGGCGACGATCAGGTCGCGAAGGCGAAGGTGCGGGCCCTGATCGACGAGCTCGGCTTCGACACCGTCGACGCGGGCGGCCTCGACGACTCCTGGCGCCAGCAGCCCGGTACCCCGGTCTACGGACTGCGCGACGGCGTCGACGGCGTCACGAAGGCTCTGTCCGAGGCATCCCCGGAGCGGAAGGCGGACTTCCGCGGATGACGACCGGGAGACCGTCGCAGGGTTGACGACCTCAAGAGGCAGGCGCGGTCCGTCCGGCCCGGATCTCCACGATCCGGGCTCGTTTGCGTTCCCGGCACGAGCCCACGTTTGACTCCTGCCAGGCAGGAGGCTCGGGGCCGTCCTTGCTGTCTGCTCGCGGTGATCGATCCCGGGCCGTTCTGCGGCGAACAGACACCTGAGCACGCCCCGCACGGCGTCCAGGCGGAAGGCTTCGCCAGCCTCTTGCCTCAGGCCGATGGAAGGCTGCGGCGGCTTGCCCGACGCCATCACGCCGGTGATCAGGACGACTGCGGAACCCGGACCGTCGGTCACACGCACCTCTTCGGCAATGGTTTCGGATGCGGAGCCGCTCCGCGCCCACCGGCGACGCCTCGGATCCACCTGACCACCTCCGCGTGTGGCCGCCATGGGCGCAGACGCCGTCGGCACGGGATTCATCACCAGGTCCGGGATCGACAGCCCCTTCTGGACGAGCTCGTTCATCAGCCCGATCACGTCCTCGGCCGTCGTGCACAGGGCGAGCGCGGTGTGCGTGTGGTCGGCCGCCATGACCTTGGTGACACTCGGGTCCTTGTGCTTGCATTCGAGTGCCCTGCTGCACGGGTGTCGAGCTTTGTCTCAGCGAAAATTGGGCGCTGATCGATGGGGGCATCGGCCACTGTGCCCCCTACCGCTTTCACGAACGTGCGGTGAGACTGGCAAAGTTGAAGGTCTGTCGATCCGGGGGACACAATGATCAGATTCGGTACTAGAACGTGGTTCATGTCCGCGATTGCGGTTGTCGTAGCGGCGGCAACCACCGTAACGGGCGGGGCGGGTGTGGCGTCGGCGACCGACCCCAACGATGCGCCCCCCGGCTACGCGGGTCCGTTCTCCTACTGCAAGGGCAGCCGATACGACGCCATCCACCTGGGGGACGGTCATGCCTACATCGACGTCTGGAGGATTGCCGGCAGTAGCAGCCAACTCTGTGCGATGACCTACGACGTGGCAGAGGGAGAGCACGGCATGGGGGTCACTATCCGGCGCACAGATTGGAAGACCACCTGGTGGGATGTGGGGATTTACGACAGGTATGCCGGGGCTATCTACGTCGGTGGCATGGAGGGACGCTGCGCCGAAATCAGCGGATTCGTACAGCACGACGACGGCCGCGTGTACTCCAACAGTGAGATCATCTGCCACTGACCCACATGTTCGTCGCGTTCACCAGGGCTGGCCGGACGCCTGCGCCGACCAGCCTCACACACGGCTGCATGTCGGGGGATACTCCAGAATTCCACCATCTGCCAAAAACCCACCGCACCGAACAGAGCTGGCAGCCGCGCGATTCCAAAATTCAGATGGGTAGTTATAGGAAATGGCGGACTGAAATCAGGGGAGATACAAGGCAGTTGAAGTAACGTCAATTCCGTTACTGGACACCTCCAGTTCGCCCAGGGGGATCCCCGTTCTTGGTGCGTTTTGGAATTCGCGGAGCGAATTTTTGGCCGGGTAGCGGAGCTATTCGGCTGGTCGTCACGGAGTGACGACCCATCAACTCCCTTGCGGAGCAAGGGAGTTGCCGTCGCGTAGCGACGGCGCGTCGTGTCTGCGGAGCAGACCGCGCG
>NZ_JBIVNC010000017.1:0-210389 GCF_044753385.1 Streptomyces sp. NPDC088387 | reverse complement strand
CCGACCCCAAGCCCTACCTCTGGACCAAGACCGCAGACGAGATCCTTGAACGCCTCGCCTCTTATCTGAACAGAATTCCCGACTCAGAAGACTAGTTTCCGTTGTTGCACTGGAGATGCTCCTGGGATGTCGATCGTCCGGCAGGACGCCGGCGAGAACCCTGGCGATGCAGGCATGTCCGGAACGCTATGACTTTGGAGTGCGCTTCAAGCAAGCGGAACGACGGTCGGCACTGCCGCTCTCCTACTGGTCGGCCCGCGGCATCCGGACAACCGCGACGCCGCCCTCCAGATCCACCGTTGTCCGGTGCGGCGGCTCCCCGTCCTCCTCGTCGTCCCGCATGACGAGCGCCGACTGCCGCTCCTTGAGCTCGTTCTGCTTCCCGGGCGAAACGCTCGCGTGGAGCTGTTCAAAACCGGTCGCGGATATCTGGCCCTGCCGGACGCTGTTCCGCCACGGCAGGAGTCCGGCCCGCCCGGCCCGCAACAGCAGTTGATCCACGAAGGCGACGGCGGTCAGCAGGATGACCAGCCCCGGCAAAGTCATGAAGACGGCGAATCCCATGCCCCCAGTATCGGGACCAGGGGCGCGGCCGTCAGGAGAGTGGATGAGCGCCCACCACGCGGTCTCGTCCTCGTAGGATCGGACGCGTCGATCACCCTCTTCAGGCTGTCTGATCAGGGTCAAGTGCAGGATGCTTGTGCGCGGCCGTGTGCCGTTGGGGGAGGGGCCGGTTGTGGGCAGGATGCCCGGCGTTTTCACGATGCCCAGGATGCTGCGGCACTTCGCGGCCACCGGCGACGGTCTGCCGCCGGACGGGGCCGTGGAGGTGGACGCGCCGGATGCCGGTCTGCGGGTGGCGTTGTCCGCCGCGCGGTCGGGGGACTGGGAGCCGGCGGCGGAGTCACTGGCGCGGACGCGCGCCGACCGGGACTGGGACCGGCGGGGCCAGTACAGCGCGGGTCTCGCCGAACTCGCCCTGCACCACACCGGATGGTTCGACGAGTGGCGACGCGCACGACCCGGCGACCCCGACGCCGCCCTCGTCGCCGCCGAGTTGGAGATCGGCCGCGCCTGGGAGATCCGTACCGCCGCGCGTGCCCGGTATGTGTCCCAGGAGCAGTTCCAGGCGTTCCACACGGTTCTGCGCGACGCGGTACCGGTGCTGCGTGTCGCCGCGGACCTCAACTTCGAAGATCCCGTTCCCTGGCGGGTGTTCATCTCGCTCGCCATGGGACTGGGCGCTCCGCGGGACGTGTTCGACGAGTACCTGGCTCGGGGCCGCGCGGCGGATCCGTATCACGTGGGACTGCACGCCCGCGCGGTGCAGTACCTGGCGCAGAAGTGGTACGGCTCGCACGCCGAGATGTTCGCGTTCGCCGAGTCGGCCGCCGCCGCGGCCCCTGAGGGGTCACCGCTGCGCGGACTGCCCCTGTACGCGGTCACGGAGTACGCACTTGAGCACAAGGCGGGGATCGGGAAGGGCCCGGTCGCCTGGTCCCGGATCGAGGGGCTCGTCGAGGCGGGACTGGAACTGTCCGCGAGGTTCGAGCCGCACGACCGCCGGGCGGCGGGCTTCCGCAACCACCTCGCGCTCGCGCTGATCCGCTCCGACCGCGAGGCCGAGGCGCTGGACGTCTTCCGGCTCATCGGCACGGACGCACGCACGTTCCCGTGGGCCTACCTGGGCGATTCCCGGGAGATGTTCCTGCTGATGCGTCAGGGGGTGCGCGCCCATGTCGCCCGCCGGACACCGTACTTCGGCGGATCCGTACCCGCATCGGCTACGAACGGCCCGTCTCCGACGACGGATCCGTCGACCGCCACCACCTCTCCGGCCACCACTCCTCCGGCCACTACTTCTCCGGTCACCACTTCTCTGGCCGCCACTCCTCCCGCCGCCGCTCCGGCCGTCGCGCACGTCCGCGCGCCGCTGCGTGAGGTCCGCGAGGCCGTGCTGATCACCGGCACCACCATGCGTCTGGCGCCGGCGCCCGGTGGCGGCACGTTCGTCGAGACGGCTCCCTCGGCCGACCCGCCGGGCCGACGCAAGGGCATGCGTACGACGCTGCTCGGGGAAGGCGCGCTGCCCCGCCTGGCCACCACGTTCAGCCGGGGCGAGAAGTGGCCGGTCCTGGTGGTGACCAAGGAAGGAGCCGACTACACGCTCCAGCTCTACCGTGACGGCCGTCTGGTGACTGCCCATGTCTGGTGGGCGGACCCCGCGGAGATGCCTACGCAGCAGCAGGCGGCGGAGCGGGCATCGGCACTGACGACGGCGTACGGGAAACCGGATCACCGGCCCCTGGCCGCCGCGCTGCGCGGCACCGGCGATCCACGGCACCACCTCGACGAGACCTTCACCGCGCTGGGCCTGCCGCCCCTCCCGGCCGGCTTCGGGCATCAACCGGAGCCCCTCTCCGAGGCCCGGGGCGCTCAGCTGGTGGAGCGACGGTCCTTCCTGCGCGCCATCAAGGAGTCGCTGTCGTCGGAGAGCGACGGCACGTCCGGCGGAGAACTGCCGCCGCTGTCCTGAGCCGGTTGATCGGGTTTCATCGCCGCTGAGCCACGCCGTTGTTCGGCATCCGTTTGTTCGGCGCCGGGCACCGAACCCGAACAACGCCCGGCGTGGTCTGCTCTGGTGACGCGCATCCCCGGAGGTATCCATGCAGGAAATGAAGAGCGCCCACACCACCAAGCGAGCCGCCATGGTGGCGGCCGTTTTCTCGGCGTTGCTGATCGCGGCTCCGTCGGCGACGGCCCAGCCGGCCGCGGTCGGCGGCGAGCCGGCATCCGCCCCGCGAACGACCCATGCGGGTCCCGCGGGTACGGCGGTCGACTCAGTGACGCGTGAGGCGGCCTACGCCGAGTTCAAGGTGGACGGGGCCCGCATCCGCACCGGACCCGGTGGGTCCTACGCCGTCGCCGGGCTCGGCTATCGCAGCCATCGGGTCACGGCCCACTGTGCAAAGCCGGTGGCTCCTCAGATGGTCTGGTTCTACCTGACCAACCACACGACTGGCGTGAGCGGATGGTCGGAGCAGTCGGTCTTCTACGTCGAGGGCTCGGTCCCGCCCTGCTAGACCCGTCCGGCCGTTCATGAGGAATGGACGGCGCCCACTACCGACACCTCGTCGGGGGGCCCGCTCTGGTGGGGTGTGTGGTTGCACATGCCGTAGCGGCATGTGATGTCGTCGAGGGCACCACAGCACGAAAGGGCGCCCTCTGCGATGTACCCCTCCGTCATGCCTCCCCGCGAGGTCAGAATCGGCGATGCCGCCGCCTTCGCCGGAACCACCCCGCGCGCGATCCGCCACTACCACCAGATCGGTCTGCTGCCCGAGCCCGGGCGCGGCACGGACGGGCGCCGCCGCTACGGCTACGACGACATGATCCGCCTGCTGTGGATCCGCAAGATGTCCGATGCCGGGATCGGCCTGGACGACATGCGGGCCGCCTTCGACGAGGGCCGCGGCGTGGACGACGTCCTGGGCCGGCTGGAGAAGACCCTGGCCGCCCGGGAGGCAGACATCAGACGCCGACGCGCGGCGGTGCGGCGCCTGCGGGCCGTGGGCAGCCCCCTCGGCCTGCTCTCCCCGCTGGTCACCGACCGGCTCGCCCACCTGCCTCCCGGCGCCCTGCGCCCCGCCGACCTGGACGCCCTGCTGGTCACGGAACGGATCTTCGGGCCGCTGGGAGCCGCGATCCAGGCCGGCGTGTTCATCACCCTGGCCACCCACCCCGCCCTGCGGGCCGAGGCAGACCGGCTCGACGCGGCCGACGCCGCCCTCGACGACACCGTCGACCCCCACGACCCACGGGTCGACGAACTCGCCAAGCGGCACAGCGCTCACCACCAGGCCCTGCTCCACGCCATGGAAGCGGCCGGACTCGACGAGGCCGAGGAGAGACTCTTCGAGACCTACGACGCCGAGACCTACGACGCCGAGACCCACGACGCCGAGACCGACTCCGACTCCGACGGCGAGGAGGACGTCCGGATGAGCGCCCTCGAAGCGGTCACCAAGATGCCCTACGGCTTCTCCCCGGCCCGCACCCGCTGCATCGAACTCACCGCACAACTCCTCGCCGAGGCCCCCTCCACAGACAACTGACCACGCGATTCACACACGCTCAGACCCCTTCGGTGAACAGGAGTCGGCGTTCGAGCGCGTCGGGCTTCATCGCGCGTGCCTGTGCGTACTCCGGTGACGCGTACCACGCGCGCGCGGCCTGCATCGTGGGGAACTGGAGGACGATCAGCCGTTCGTCCTCCGGCCAGCGGCCTTCGGCCGCGGTGGGGCGGTCACCTTGGACGAGGTAGGTGCCACCGTATTTGGCGATCGAGGCTGCGGACAGCGCGGCGTAGCGCGCGGTCAGTTCGGGATCACGCACGTACGCCTCGCTGATCACGTAGGCGGTCACGGTCTCACTCTCCGGGAATGCTCGGTGTGTTGGCGGACGGCCGATTGCGGTGCTGTCAGTCCGCGGAGCCTGTCGCGGCGGCGGTGTCCGCGTAGAGCTGTGCGCTGGTGATGCGTCCGCCGCTGACCCCGAAGAGCCACAGGTTCTGGATCACGACGGGTGTGCCGGTCGCCTTGGGGACGGCTGTGTTGGTGAGTTGGACGACGAGGTGTCCGTCGGCCGCGATGACCTGGTCCACGTGGACGGTGAAGGACTGCCAGACGGTGTCGCCGCCGGGTGTACTGGCGAAGAGGTCGGCGAAGGGCTGGATCCCGGAGAACTCGCCGCCGTAGGGCAGTGAGGCGGGCAGCTTCAGGGTCAGATCCTCGCGCAGCATCGGGCGGATGTGGCTGAGGTCGCGGTGCTGGAACAGTTCGGTGAGCGCGTAGGTGAGTTCGGCCGTGCTGTAGGACGCCCGGGCCTGCGGGGCCTTGTCGGCGGCGTCCAGGGCCTCGATGGCGACGACGTCCGTTCCGATGACGCCGCCGGCGAAGGAGAAGTCGGCCGGGCCGGAGAGCGACATCATCACGAAGACGTCCTCGGGGCGGATCCCGGGGTTCTCCTGGAGCAGGTGGACCAGGGTCCGGTAGAAGCGGCGCTTGGCGCGCTCGCCGCGGTCGAGGCCGTCGGTGATGCGGATGACGAGCCAGTCTTCGGTGCGGGGGCCACCACGGAATGTGGGGTGGAAGACCATCTCGCCCGGATCGTGCTGGTGGATGAGCTGGAAGTTGTCGTCGGGCTTCATGTTCAGCTCGGCGACCAGCGCGTCATGGACCGCCTCGGAGACGGCCCGGAGGTAGGCGGGTGTTTTACCGCGGGCGAGCGAGATGTCGACGAAAGGCATGTCAGGGACTCCTCTCCGAGACCTACCCCGGCCCTGTGCTGTCCACGAGCCTGTCGGTTCGGTCACCGAGCTTCATTACTATGTATGTCAGCATACAGATATCGGTGGCATTCGCAACAGGAAACGGTGACGCGGGGGCGGCTGTGGCGTAACGTACCTGTTCAGATGTGTGTGCGTTGACGCGTACCACGTGACTATGTAGGTTGACATACATATTTCCGCACTGTGCCGGCTACGGCACAGACGACGAAGGCACGTCCATGACTGAGCCCCCCGATCGGCAGTCGCCCCACCGGCACCCGGCTGTCCTGCTTGCCGTTCTCTGCACAGCCACGTTCATGACCACGCTGGATGTGTTCATAGTCAATGTCGGGCTGCGTCCCATCGGCGCGGCCCTGCACCACAGTTCGCTCGCCGACCTGAGCTGGATCCTGAACGCGTACGCGATCGTGTTCGCGGCGCTGCTGGTGCCCGCCGGCCGGCTCGCCGATCGCTACGGGGTCAAGGGGACGTTCCTCTTCGGCCTGGCGGTGTTCGGCGCGGGCAGTCTGGGCGCGGCCCTGAGCGGTGACGTATGGCTGCTGGTGGCACTGCGGTGCGTTCAGGCGGTCGGCGCCGCCGCGATCATGCCGACCAGTCTTGCCCTGATCCTCAACGGCATGCCGAAGGAGCGCGTCGCCCGGTCGATCCAGATCTGGGCGATCAGCGGTTCGCTCGGCGCGTCGGCCGGCCCGACGCTCGGCGGCCTGCTGGTCGAGGCCTCTTGGCGCTTGATATTCATGGTGAACGTACCGATCGCGCTGGCCGCCTTCGCCCTGGCGGTACGGACGGCGCCGGACCCGCGGCACAGCACCGAGGCCCGTATGCCGGACCTGCTGGGCGGCGGACTCCTGATGACCGGCATCGGCGCGCTGACTCTCGCGCTGGTCCAGGGGTCCGCGTGGGGCTGGGGCAGCGGTCCGATCGTCGCCGCGTTCGCGCTGGCGGCCGTCGCGCTCACCGCGACCGTGCTGCGCTCCGCCCACGCGCCCGCTCCGGTCATCGACCTGACCCTGTTCAAGGACCGGACCTTCACCTGGTCCAACGCCGGTATGTTCCTCCTCTCCCTGGCCTTCGGGCTGCAACTGCTGGGCCTGGTGTTCTGGATGCAGGAGGGCTGGGGCTGGTCGGCGATCCGCACCGGTCTGGCCATCTCGCCGGGGCCGGTCATGGTCTCGGTGACCTCTCTCGGGTTGCGCCGCTACACCGCCAAGCTGCCGGCCGGTCTCGTCGCCGCGATGGGCGGCATCGCGCTGGGCCTGGGAGCCGTACTGATCGGAACGTCCTTGGGCGCGCATCCGGACTACTACGAGGTCCTGCCCGGATGGCTGCTGTGCGGTGTGGGCACCGGCCTGTGGACCCCCACCCTCGTCAGCGCGGCGACCAGCGGCCTGGCCCGGCACCAGACGTCCACCGGCAGTGCCATCGTCCAGATGAACCGGCAGATCGGCCTGACCCTCGGCGTCGCGGTCCTGGTCGTCATCGTCGGCTCCTCGCGGATCGACCTCGCCGCCCTCGACCGCTTCACCCACGCCTGGTGGTGGTCGGCGGCCGTGGCCCTGCTCGGCGCGCTCACCTGCCTCTTCCTGCTGCGCCGCGATGTCGGCGCGTCGGCCCGCACCACCGAGTCGACCAACACCGCCGCGCCTGCGGGGAACCCGGCTGCTTCCAACGGCCGGTGAACCGCCCAGTTCACCCTGGAGCACTCAATGCGTCGTATCGAGTTCGCCCGTACCGGAGGGCCGGACGTGCTGACCCTCGTCGAGCGGGACACCCCCGCACCCGGCCCCGGCGAAGTGCTGGTCCGGATCGCGGTCGCCGGTATCAACTACATCGACATCCACCACCGCGAAGGCTCCTTCCCTGTCCAACTTCCCTACGCTCCAGGCGGGGAGGCGGCCGGAACCGTCACGGCCGTCGGGGAAGGCGTCCACCACCACGCACCCGGCGACCGGGTCGCCTGGTTCGGGCTGAGAGGCAGCTACGCCGACCACGCCGTCGTCCCCGCCGCCTCCGCGGTCCCGGTGCCCGAGGGAGTCACCGCCGAGACCGCCGCCTCGATGATGCTCCAGGGCGTCACCGCCCACTACCTCGCCACCTCCACCTGGCCCATACAGCCCGGCCAGACGGCACTTGTGCACGCGGCAGCGGGCGGTGTCGGACAACTGCTCACCCAGATGGTCAAGTTGCGTGGCGGACGCGTCATCGCCACCGTGTCCACCGAGGAGAAGGCAGCCCTCGCCCGCGCCCACGGCGCGGACCACGTCATCAACTACCGCACCACCGACTTCGCCGCCGCGACCCTCGAACTCCTCGGCGGGCGCGGTGTGGACGTCGTGTACGACGGCGTCGGCAAGGACACCTTCGCCGGCGGCCTACAGGTGCTGCGCCCGCGGGGCATGCTCGTCGTCCACGGGCTGTCCAGCGGCCCGGTGCCGCCGTTCGACCTGGGGGATCTGAACGCCAACGGCTCGCTGTTCGTCACCAGCCCCAACCCGGTCGGCTACCTGCGGAACGCGGAGGAGTTCAACGGCCGGATCAAGGACCTGTTCACCTGGGTGGAATCCGGCGACCTCGACGTGCGGGTCGGGGCGCGCTACCCGCTGGCCGAGGCCGCCCGCGCCCACCACAACCTGGAGAACCGGCGCACCACGGGCAAGCTGCTGTTGGTCCCGTAGAGGTGCGGGGGCACGGTTCGACACCGCGCCCCCACTGCCCGCCCACCCCGTTGCCCACCGTCCGCCGCCCCCGCCGATCCATCCGCCGCCCCCGCCGATCCACTGGAAAGAGAACTCCGGGATGAATCTTCCGACCCTCCTCCTCGTTCATGGCTCCTTTCACCGAAGGGAGATGTGGAACGCGCTGATCGAAGAGCTTCCCGGCCTCGACGTCCGTACCATTCAGCTCCCTTCGAGTGCTCCGGTGCCGGTCGATCAGCTGGGGAGTATGTACGAGGACGCCCAAGCCGTCCGGGATCTCGTCCTGGAGATCGACGGACCGGTCGTCGTCTGCGCGCACTCCTACGGAGGCGTCCCCGTCAGCGAAGGGGTCGCGGAAGTCGGCGCGGTGCGGCACATCGTCTTCCTGAACTCATTCGTACTGGATGTCGGCGAGTCCATGTTGGGTAACCGGGGAGGCAGTTACCCGCCGCACTGGGGGGTCCACGAGGACGAGCAGTACATCGAGATGCTCGGTGCCGAGAAGGTCTTCTACAACGACCTGTCCCGGGAGCAGGCGAAGACGGCGGCGGGGGAGCTGGGGCCGCAGTCGCTCATGTCGATGCGGCAGCCCCTCACCAGGGCGGCCTGGCACGACATCGCGAGCACCTATGTGATCGGCGAGCGGGACGCAGGCCTCCCCGTACCCATGCGCGAGAAGTTCGGTGCCCGCGTGGGAAACGTGCGACGGCTGGACACCTCGCACTCGCCGTTCTATTCGCGGCCGGGCGAAACCGCGGCACTTCTGCGGGAGACCCTGGAAGGGGCGCGTTGATGGACGGGACACGAGGCAGGGGCCCGCAGACGCACGGGGTGGGACGAGGCGCGCAGTCGGGACGGCTCCGGTGAGCGCGTTGGTGCTGGGCGGGGCGGGCCCGCCGGAGCCGCATGGACGTGTGACTTCCTGGACGGGCTGGCCTCCCGGGGAGTGCCGGTCACTGGCTTCGACGTGGTGATGGGCACGTCGGCGGGGTCCGTCGCGGGTGCCTGGCTGACCATGCGGCCGGAAGGCCTGGCACAGGTTCCCGAGAAGATGCGCGAGCATTCCCTTTCGCGCGTCGGGGCTCTTCGCTCCCGGAAGAGCGGCGTCGACACGGGCCTTGTCCAACGAGCTCTCGACAGGGCCGCCCAGCGGAACGAATCGGCGCTGAGCGTCGCGCGGGCCGCGGTGGCCACGATGTCACCGATCTCGGCCGGCGAGGCCGAACGGGCATGGCGGGCAGCCCTGCCCGAGGGAACCTGGCCGCCGCACCTCAAGGTGACGGCGGTCGACGCCCGTACAGGACTCGCCGGCATCTGGTCGGCCCGGGACGCTGTTCCGCCGGCCGTCGCTGTTTCCGCCTCCACCGCGGCGCCGGGTGTGGCGCCACCGGTCCGGATCGCCGGTACGGTCTGGGTCGACGGAGGAGTCCGCTCCAACACCAACGCCGACCTGCTCCTGGAACTCGCCGGTGATGAGGAACAGGAACGGGCCGACCGCGCCACGGAATTGGGCAACGTACTCATCCTGGCGCCCAGACCGACCGACAACCTGCCACGCGAGGAGCAACTCCTCGTCGACCGCGGCCGTCGCGTCCGAGTGATTACCGCGACGCCCTTCTACAGGACGCGTGCCGATCTGCTCGACCCTCGCACCATCGACACCGCGGCCACCATCGGCGCGGTTCAGGCACGTGACCTCGCCACCGAACTCGTGGCCTGGCTGTCTCGCTGATCCTTGCACGGCGCCGGCCCGCCGACCGCGTCCGGCTTGCCGGCCCCGCGCTGTACGAGAGCGCGGGGCCGGAGCGCGTCGTCCGGGGGACGCCCCGGCGGCACGGGGGTCACAGGACGGGGTTTCACAGGACGGGGTGCGGATCGCGGACCGTGCTCAGCGTCTCCAGCAGCGAGGCGACATGCAGGAGCGTCGACTCTGCGTAGTGGCCGGCCGCCAGCTGCACACCGATCGGCATGCCATCGGTACTCGTGCCGAACCGCATCGACAGGGCCGGATGTCCCGTCAGGCTGAAGGGGACGGTTGTCGACGACACATGGAAGGCGTTCACCGTGCGGCCGTCGAGGGTGAACTCCCCGAGCCCGTGCTCGTGCGCGGGGATCGTCGTGACCGGCAGGAGCAGGATGTCGTAGCGGCTGAAGAACTCCGCGAAGCCGTCCCGGAGCCGCTCGACGCCCTGCTCGGCCCGGACGTAGTCCGCTACGGCGGTGTCGGGCATGTCGGCCAGGAACTTGGAGTAGCGGAACATCTGCTCCTCGTGGCCCGCGGTGACCTGCTCGAATGCCGGCTTCACCTCCATTACGGCGAGCTTGGTCCACAGTTCGAGCGGGTTGTCCTTCTCAAGGGCCGGGATGTGTACGGCGTCTGCGTGGATCCCCGTACCCCGCAAGGCGTCGGCTGCCGCCCGTACGGTCGCCGCGACTTCCGCGTCGGTCGGACCGAGCCCGGAGTCGACGAGCCAGCCCACGCGCACGGGCCGGCTGGGAGAGGCTCCCAGCCCGGTGTCGAACTCGCGTGGCACGGTTGCGTAGCCGTCAGCGCCGTCGGGACCGGACAGCAGCGAATACGCCAGCGCGAGGTCGCGGACACTGCGGGCCATGGGGCCGACGTGCCAGTTGCGTCGGGGTTCCCGGGGCCAGACGCCCGTCATCGGGATCCGGCCGTGCGTGGGCTTGAGGGCCGAGATGCCGGTGTCGGCGGCCGGACCGCGTACCGAGATGGACAGGTCGCTGCCCAGCCCGAGCGGCGACATGCCGGCCGCGATCGCCGCGGACTCCCCGCCGCTCGAACCGCCCGGCGAGCGGTCCGGGTCCCAGGGGTTGTTCGTCCGGCCTGTCAGGAGGTTGTCGGACTCGACCCAGAACGAGAACTCCGGGAGGTTGGTCTTGGCCAGCAGAACCGCCCCGGCCTGCTTCATGCGGGCCACTGCGGTGGCATCCGTGTCCGGTACGCGTCCAGCGAAGATCGGCGAACCGCGCCGGGTGGGTACCCCGGCAGTGTCGAAGGAGTCCTTCACCGTGAAGGGCACGCCGTGCAGGGGTCCCACGTCTTCGCCTGCCGCGAGTTGCTCGTCCGCCGTCGTTGCCGCGGCCAGCGCGTGTTCGGCCAGTGTGACGACGGCGTTGATCCGCGGATCGGTCTCTTCGATGCGGTCGAGGTGTGCCTGGACGACTTCGGCGGAGGAGACCTTCCTGGCGCGGATCAGCTCGGCGAGCTCGCTCGCGTCGAGGTGGATGAGTTCGTTGTCCATCATCAGTCCTTTCTGGACCGGTCCATCACGAGAGACGACCGGTCTACTCTTACTGGTCGAGCCGACGTCGGGGTCGGGGCCAGGTGAGGCGTGAGCCTCGGGGAGGGACTTGGAGGGTCTTGGAGAGCCCTGGGAAAGCGGGTGTCCGGCCGTCGCCGGCACGGTGTCAGACGTGCAGAACCTGGCGCGTCACCGCCATGGCGCGGTCGAGCTGGCCGGGACTGCCGTGGATCTTCGCGATCATGCTCGCCCCGATCCACAGGTCGTAGAGGGCCTCGGCGGCCTCCCGGGGGCCGAGGCCGACGGCCAGGGAACCGTCCGTGATGCCGCGGGCGATCATCTTTTCGAGCCGGTCGACGATCTCCGCCGTACCGGTCTTCGTCGCGACACGCATCGCTTCCGACAGGTCCGAGATTTCCGCACCCAGCTTGACGACCAGGCATCCGCCCTGGCAGTTGTCGGCTGCCTGCGTGTCGTAGAAGTACTGCCAGTACCGCATCAGGTGCTCGGCGGCGCTTGCTCCGGTGTCGGCGGCGATACGGTCCATGACGGCGAAGTAGTCGTCGAAGTAGCTCTTCATCATCGCCTCGCCGAAGGCGTCCTTGGAGCTGAAGTGGTGATAGAAGGACCCCTTCGGGACGCCGGCCGCAGCGAGCACCTCGTTGATGCCGACGGCGGCGTATCCCTTGGCGACGACGATCCGCCGTGCGGCGTCCAGGATGCTCCGTCGTGTGTCCGTCTTGGCAGCTGGCATGGCGTAACGATAGCAGCCGATTAGACCAGTCGTCTAGAAGGTGTCGCCGACTCATGCCCCTGGTGACCTTTCCGCTAATATGTAGGTGTTCATACATGTCGGTGAAGAGGATGCGGGATGAAGAAGCGGACGGATACCAAGCAGAAGATGGTGCAGGCCGCCAAGCAGCTGATCCGGCAGCGGGGGTACCACGCGACGGCCTTCTCCGATGTGCTCGCACTCAGCGGTACGTCTCGGGGCTCGGTCTACTTCCACTTCCCCGACGGCAAGACGCAGTTGGTGATAGAGGCCGCGGAAGCCCACGCGTTCGAGCAGGTCGAGATCATCGACCGGGCCGCTGGGCAGGCCTCGTCCGCGGCGGAGCTGATCGACTTCTACGTCACCCTCGGCCGTGACGGCATGGTCGCCGCCGACTACTCGCGGGGCTGCGGTGTCGCGCCCCTGATCATCGAGGGGGCCACTCAGGACTCGGCCGAGATCGCCGAAACCGGCCGCCGGGCCTTCTCGGAGATGACCGACCGGCTGACCTTCCACTTCGTCGCCTTCGGTATCGAGCGTGCCCCGGCACGAGGGCTCGCGGAAGCCGTGCTGGCGGGCGTCCAGGGCGCGATGATCACCTCTCGCGCACTGCGCAGTACCTCGCCCTACGACTCGGTGCGCGCCGCACTCGCCGACCACGCCGCGAAGGTGTCGCCGAGGGGTGCGGCCCGCGCCGGCGGCTGACGCAAGGCAGTTCCCCCGGCCGCCGTTGTGCGGGCGTACGTCTGCGGAGTGCCGACTTGATCTCTGCACCTTGACAAAATAAGTATGTTGACCCGCATAGTATCTCCTGGCTGCTGCCTGGAAGGCTGCCGCAGTTGGTCAGCGAGTTCTCGCGCCGGGAGGCCCGTGGAGCCGCTCGACGACGATCCGGTCGGGGGGCTTCCTGTCGACCGGACGCGTCAGGCGTGGCGGGCCGGTCTGCTGCTGCCGGGGACCAGCTGCCGTACACATTCAGGACGTCCCCCTGGATGACTCCCGCTCGTCCCACACTCCGGCAGTGCGCCGGAGTTCGGGGATGGGCCCTGCGAGAAAAGCGGATCATGACAAACCCCACGCCGATACCGACCCCCGTGTCAGCCCTCAGACCGACCCCCGCGTCGGCCCTCGGACCGGCCCTCAAGCAGGCCCTCACGCCGGGCGGTAGGTCCTCACGCTCCACCAAGCGCACGAGTTCGTGGCTCGGGGCGGCGCTCACGGCCACCGCTCTGGCCGTCCTGCTGCCCGCTTCGGCGGCCCAGGCGGATCCCCCGCGGAACCTGTACCAGAACGCCTCCGGGTACGAGCAGACGTTCTCGCCCGCCTACGACTACGACGGCAACGGCTGCTATCCCACTCCCGCCATCGGTCCGGACGGGAACCTGGCTCCCGGGCTCGGCCTGGGCGGCGCCGTCAACGGCAACTGCCACGACAAGTCGGACCTCGACGCGTCACAGACCTATTCCCGCGAGAAGTGCAACAACGGCTGGTGCGCGGTTGTGTACGCGAGCTACTTCGAGAAGGACCAGGCGTCCGACGGCGTCGGGGAGATCGCGGGCGGAACGAACGGGCACCGGCACGACTTCGAGCACGTCATCTCGTGGATCAACCAGGCCTCCAACCGAGTGGAGTACGTGTCGACCACCGTGCACAGCAGCACCGCGACCTACCCCCGCTCGCAGGTGCGTTTCGCAGGAACGCACCCCAAGGTCGTCTACCACAAGGACGGCGGATCCACCCACTACTTCCGGCTGGCCAACGCCAATGACGACGCGGTGGAGAACTACTACCACAGCTGGCAGTACCCGCCGATCGTGGGCTGGAACGGTTGGCCCAGCACTCAGCTGCGGGACAAGCTGAACTACGCGAACTTCGGCTCCGCGACCATCAAGACCACGGACAACGGCGACCGGTTCCGTAACCTGCTCAACTCCGCGAAGCCGTCCGGTATCCCGTTCAATCCCTGGGCCTGACAGCCGCTGTCGCCCCGGCCGACGGTGGGCGCCGCTCCTTGGAGGGGCGCCCACTCACCCCGTGTCCAGCGCATCCAGAATGACATCTCGGGCGCAGGTGATGTCGGCCCTGGAGCAACTGCTGGACGCCGGCGAGACCTTATACGGCTCACCGACGAGCTGCGGGAGTCGTTGCTGAGGCTGGCGCGCGCATGGGACCCAGCCGGAGGCGGCAACTGGGTCGGACGGTTCGCCCTGTTCTTCGAGGAAGTGCTCAGGATCCACCGCGCCCACCAGAGCGTGATCACGGCGATACGGGAGGCGGCGGCCTACGACTCGACCGTGGGCTACTTCTACACCGAGAACCCCGACGGCTTCGAGGAGACGGCTCTACGGACCCTCCTGTCCGAGCAGGCCGCCGGTACGACCGCCGCCGACATCGACGCCGTCTCGGCCAGTCGGATCATCGCGTGGGGCGGCGCCCAGGCGATCGCTCACCACATCCAGGTCGACGACGGCCAACGCGACGCCGTCTTCGCCCGCGAGTCGGCCCGAATCCGGTGGCACGGCGCCTACCGCCGCGTAGCGGAACCCGATCACCCGCAGCCTCCGGAGGAACCGCCGCACGGTTGGTCCCGCAACGGCGGAGCTCAAGGGGGCGCGGTGCTTCACGCCGGTCTACTCGGCGCCACGTACCGTCCACGGGTTGGTAGCCGGATGATCCGCTCGGTCACTTGATCAAGGATGGCCTGGCGCCCTGATGCGCCGGTCCGGGGCTCGAAGACCTCCGGCTCTTGTGCAGACGATGAAACCGGAGGGTCGCGTCATGTCCATTGCCGCGCTCGAGCCACGTCGTTGGTGGTCCTTGAACGGCTCCGGCGCGATCGTCCACCTGTGGCTGGACATGAGTGACCCCGTCGGCGGTCTCATGTGAGGCGCTTCCGTGAGTACGTTCATGGCTGCCGGCCACTGGTTCGCGGCGGACGAGGCGCGCAGCCCCGTCTGCTGCGGCGACACCGCCAAGCGCTGGAGCTGGATCGTAAGAGCCGTCGGCGCCGGCTGGGAGGGCATTCAGCTCCTCGCGCTGGAAGCGGCATCGTAAGGCCTGATATGTCACTATTTCCATAGTTCGGCAGGTGTGCTCGGCCGTTCCGGGTGTTCGCCCTTCACGGTGAGGCTTTCTGCTGTGCATCCCAGGGCGGTGTCAAGTGCGACAGCAGGGGAACTCGTTCTGCACCAGCATCTGAAGAGGCGGAATCTGAACATGATCCATGCGGCTGATATCCGTGAGTGGCGTAATCGGGATGTCGTCGATTCCGAGGGAAACAAGATCGGTCTCCTCGAATCGATCTATGTGGACACGTCCACAGATGAGCCGGCCATGGCCGCGGTCCGTACCGGACTGCCCACGCGCCACAGGTTGACCTTTGTTCCTGTCGGCGAGGCGACGGTCGGCCCTGACTACGTCAAGGTCCCTTACGCCAAGGCGTTGGTGAAGAAGGCACCGTCGATCGGGACGGACGACATCCTCGCCGCCGAGGCGGAGGAAGGGATCTTCCAGCACTACGACATGGCCTACCAGACCGGCGCGGACGGAGAGCGGCAGCTCGCGCGCCGCTGAAGCTGCGCTCAGTTCAAAGGTGGTGTTCTGTCATGGCGCTTTTTCTGTTTCTCGTCCTGGTCGCCGTGGTGCTCGGAATCATCGGTGTGGCAGCGAGCGGGCTGGGCTATCTCCTGGTGATCGGTATCGCGGTTTTCGTGGTGGCGCTGGCTTTCGCCGCGATTCGCGTGTCCCGGCGCTCCGTCCGGCGGCCGTCCCGGTAGAGGGCACGATTTCCTCCGTCGGGCTTGATCGTCGACACCGGGCGCCCGCCGATATACCGGTTGGTCCGTCTCCTCGCTCACCCTGATGGCCTAGTGTTCCCGGGGGATCGTCTGATCCCTCTGAGGAGGATGCCCTGTGGCTGGCAAGGACGTGTCGGAGCGTTTGATCGGTCTGCTGACGGTCCGGGGTGGGGATCTGGGTTCGGAGTGGGCGGAGAAGGTCATCGGTTCGCTGGGCGGGCGGATCAGCCGTACCGAAGTAGAGCGTGAACTGCGGGAGATCTACACGGCGTTGGTGGCCGCACTGGGCGACGGCAGCCTGGACGGGCACGGCGAGGCGTTCGGTGAGGTGCGTGCCCTGCTGACCGAGCTGTCGCGCAACCGGGCCCTCCAGGGCTTCAGCCCCACCGAGACCGCGGCGAGTGTGTTCTCCCTCAAGGAGGTCCTTCAGTCGGCGCTGACCGGCGAGGACACGGACGTACAGGCGTACCTCCGGTTCACGGCCCTGCTGGACACCCTCGGTCTGTTCACCATCGAGATCTACACGCGGACCCGCGAGGAGCTGATCTCGGCGCAGGCCGAACAGCTGCTGGAGCTGTCCACTCCGGTGGTGAAGCTGTGGGACGGGGTGATCGGTGTCCCGCTGGTCGGCACGCTGGACTCGGCGCGCACCATGGTGGTGATGGAGAAGATGCTCCAGGCGCTCATCGACACCGGCTCCGAGCAGGCCATCATCGACATCACCGGTGTGCCCGCGGTGGACACCGAGGTCGCCCAGCATCTGCTGAAGACCGTGGTGGCGGCCCGGCTGATGGGCGCCGAGTGCACGATCTCCGGCATCCGCCCGCAGATCGCCCAGACCATCGTGGCTCTCGGGATCGACTTCGGTGACATCGTCACCAAGGCCACGCTCGCCGACGCCCTGCGGCACGCGCTGCGCCGCTCCGGCGTCGCCTTCTCGCGTCCGGCGCCGCAGGCCGGTGTTCGGTGAGCGAGCAGGTTCCGGTCCTTCAGATCGGGCAGGTACTGCTCGTCTCGATCCAGACCGACCTCGACGACCAGGCCGTGTTGCAGCTCCAGGACGACCTGGCCGCCGCGGTGGTGGACAGCGGCGCGCACGGCGTGGTCATCGACATCACCGCAGTGGAGATCGTCGACTCGTTCGTGGGCCGGATGCTGTCCACCATCGCCTCCCTGTCCCGGCTGCTCGACGCGCAGACCGTTGTGGTGGGTATGCGGCCGGCCGTCGCCATCACCCTGGTCGAGCTCGGTCTCTCGCTAGGCGGAGTACGGACCGCCCTGACCCTGGACAAGGGTCTGCGGATGCTCGGCCACGGCAGTGCGGGGAGCGGCCCTGAGGGCAGCGTGCCGGACGACGCGGCCGGCGCATGAGTGGCGCCTCCCGTACCCCGGAGGTACTGGAGATCACCACCAACGCGGGGGTGGTGCAGGCCCGTCAGCGCGTGCGCGCGCTGGCACAGGAATGCAGGTTCTCCCTCGTGGAGCAGACCAAGCTGGTCACCGCGGCGAGTGAACTGGCCCGCAACACCCTCGTCCACGGCCGCGGCGGCACCATGACGGCGTCCGTGGTGGAGGAGCGTGGTCGGCGCGGTGTACGGCTCGTCTTCGCCGATCAGGGGCCGGGCATCCCCGACGTGGACCAGGCGATGACCGACGGCTGGACGTCGGGTGGCGGCATGGGGCTGGGGTTGTCGGGCTCCAAGCGGCTGGTCGACGACTTCGCCCTGGACACCGCGGCCGGCGCCGGCACCACTGTCACCGTCACCAAGTGGGCCCGATGATGACCGACCGCTCGGCCCTGCTGGTGGACTGTGAGGACGTGGCGTGGTTCCGGGACGGTCCCGCCGCCGCCCGCGGCACCGCCGCCACCGTCGGCCGGCGTATCGGCCTCGGTGAGCAGCGCACCGCCGAACTGGTCCTGGCCGTCGCCGAACTCGCGGCCAACCTCACCAAACACGCCACCGACGGCTCCCTCCTGCTGCGTGTCCTGCGCAACCGGCCCGGGTCCCCGGCGGACGTGGTCGCCGGTGTGGAGGTGATCGCCGTCGACAAGGGTCCCGGCATGGCCGACGTACCGGCGGCCCTGCGGGACGGCATGTCGACCACCGGCACCCTGGGTATCGGCCTGGGCGCGGTCCAGCGCCTGGCGGACACCTTCGACGTCCACTCCCAGCCGGGCACCGGCACCATCCAGCTGGCCCGCTTCTGGCCCCGCCCCGCGCCACCCGCGGTGAGCGGCGAACCGGCCGTCGGGGGCGTCACCAGGCCGATCAGCGGCGAGCAGGTCTGCGGCGACGCCTGGGCCGCACGCACCGACGCCGGCGGCAACGTAGGTATCGACGCGGTCAGCAGCGTACGAGTCGACGGCGGCAACGTACGTACGGGCAGCGACGCACGTATCGACGGCGGCGGCGACGCGGGTACCGACGCCGGCGGCCACGCAGGTACCGGAAGCGGCAGCGACGCACGTACCGACGCCAGTGGCCGCGCCCGTACCGACGGTGACAGCCACGCACGTACCGACGGCGGGAGCCACGCACGGACTACTCACCGGGACGAGAGGTCCGCCGGTCCCGACCCGTCCGCGCCCGCGCTCCCGGACTGGTCCACGATGGCCGGCATACGGAAGCCCCGGTCGACGACCGTACGCCGTGGCGCCTCCGTGCCCGTGCAGGCCGCTGTGCCGGGGCCGGGCGAAGGTCTGCTCGTCATGTCCTGTGACGGGCTGGGTCATGGTCCGCTGGCCACCCTGGCCGCGCAGGCGGCGGTGAACGCCTTCCGTAGCGGGACGGGTCGCACGCCCGAGCAGGTGATGGAGGAAGTCCACCGGGCGCTGCGCGGCACGCGCGGCGCCGCCGTCGCCGTCGCGCGTCTGGAGCCCGACGGGCGGGTGCTGTTCTGCGGCACGGGGAACATCACCGCCGCCCTCGTGACCGCGACCAGCCGGGCGAACCTGCTGTCCCATCCCGGGATCGCGGGCCACCAGATGCACCGGCTGCGCACCTACGAATACCGGCTGCCCGCACAGGGGGTGCTCGTGATGCACTCCGACGGGCTCAGTGACCGGTGGAACGTTGCCGACCTGGCCGGTCTGCTGCACCACTCTCCCGCGGTGATCGCCACGGGCCTGCTGCGCCAGGCAGGAACCCGCCGTGACGACGCCAGCGCGGTGATCGCCAAGGCGGCCGGGTGAACACCACCGCACCCGGCCACCGCGGCGGCCCGGCACCCGTCCTGGTCACCTCGGTCAGGACCGAGCACGACGTGTTCGCCCTGCGCCGCCACGCCAAGACCGTCACCGAGGCCGTCGGCCTCGACGCCCGCGACCAGGTACGCCTGGCCACCGCCCTGAGCGAACTGGGACGCGACCTGCTGCGCCCCACCGCGATGACCGCGGTATTCAGCGTGCAGCAGGCGCCGGCCGCGCTCCACACCGTCCTGCGCTGGGACGACGACCGTGCTCCCAGCCGGGAGTCACTGACCGCCGTCACCCGGCTGCTGCCCCAGACCCGCTACGAAACCACCCCCGCTCGGCCTGGAGCCACTCCCGCCGGCCGCATCGAGATCACCTGCCCGATCGCCGAACGCGCGGCCCGGGACCTGAAGGTCGACCAGGTCCGCTCACTCCTGGAAGCCGCAGGACCGGCCGCCGCGAGCGCGTTCGACGAACTCCAGGCACAGACCCGCGACCTGATCGCCTCCCTGGAGGAAGCCCACGCCCAGCGCGACGAACTGGAACGCCTCAACGAGGAACTGACGGAGACCAACGTCGGCGTCATGGCCATGTACGCCGAACTCACCGTCGAGCACAAGGACGTGGTGGAGCGCTTCAGCCAGGAACACGAACTCGCCCTGACCCTCCAGCGCACCTTCCTGCCCACCAACCTCCCGCAGGCCCCCGGCGCCGAACTAGCCGTGCGCTACCTACCCGCCGCCGCCACCGCCGAGATCGGCGGCGACTTCTACGAAGCCGTCAACACCCGTCAGGGACTGCTCCTCGCCGTCGGCGACGTGGTCGGCCACTCCCTGCAAGCCGCCATGGTCATGGGCGAACTCCGCCACGCCCTGCGCGCCTACGCCGCCCAGGACCACCCCCCGCACATCCTGCTCCAGCACCTGGACCATCTGCTGCGCCTGCACCAGCCCGGATGGACCGCCACCGTCTGCATCGTCCTTGTCGAACCCGGCAACACCCGGCTGCACATCGCCAACGCCGGCCACCTGCCCCCACTCCTCCTCCACCCCGACGGAGCACCGCGCTACCTCACCGAGCACGGCCCCCTCCTCGGTATCGGACTGCCCCAACCCGCCGCCACCGTCCACTCCGTGGAACCAGGGAGCCGGCTCCTCCTGATCACCGACGGGCTCATCGAGACCCGCGACACGACACTCGACGAACGACTCGAGCTCCTGGCTGCCACCTCCGCGGCCGGCCCCGCGGACCCGGACGCCCTGTGCACCGCACTCCTCGACACCTTCGGCAGCGAGCCACAGGACGACATCATCATTTTCAGCGCCCGCCTGAACCCACCTGAACCCGCCTGAGCAGAGTGACTCCCGCCGCGCGTGAGCAGGGCGAAAAGAATTCTCGATTCCGGCTCGGTACGGGGTGTGTGACCCGGAACGAAGGGCACTCGCACTTCAGGCAGCCGAAAAACCGGCTGTGTACGACGAACGGAAAAAGAGGATCGACGGGAATCCCCGTAGTCCTCTGTTTACCGGAGGAGTTGTTTTTCGCGTGACTGAGAATGTGTGGAGTTACAAGTCGACCGCTGGTCGTCTGGCCGACGCCGACCTCACTGGATACAAGGTCGAGGCCACGGACGGCAGTATCGGAAAGGTCGACAAGCACTCCGACGAAGTCGGTGACGCCTATCTCGTGGTCGACACCGGCGTATGGATCTTCGGCAAGGAGGTCCTGCTCCCGGCGAGCACGGTCGTGAGCATCGACCCGAGCGAGAAGAAGGTCTTCGTCGGCCTGACCAAGCAGCAGATCAAGGACGCCCCGGAGTTCGACCGCGAGAAGCACCTGGGCGACCGGGGCTACCACGACGAGCTGGGCACGTACTACGGCAACGACCCGGGTACGGGCGGCACTCCGCCCGGCGGCCCGCGCGTCTGACCTGACGCCCGCCACGATCACCAAGGCCCCGGGACTCGTCACCGAGTCCCGGGGCCTTTGGCGTGTCCGCACCGCTCCTGCCCGAGTCGCCGCCGCCATCGGACATCGCTGTCATTCCGGACCGGGCGCCTCGGCCGAATACCCCGGAGGCACTCTCCGCAAGAGCGCGTCTTCGGACGATTCAAGGATCGTTCATGGACACGATCTGGAACTGGAGTCAAAGATTCGGCCACGTCGGACGCGCGGGCCATTCCCCAGAAAGCGCTCACATACCGCAGACACGGAAGTTGTGTCTTCTGGCGCTGGCATCCCAACAGACGTGTTGCGCAACACCCGTAACGGATGATCAGCGGGCCGTCGGCCCGGGAGCGTTCGCGATGTGAGCCATCACACCATTGAGCAAAGGGACGGTAAATTCGCTCGGACTCGCCCCCGGCCACCAAGCCTTCGCGCGCGGCGTGCTCCATCGCACGGCCCGCGCGTGTTTTGCAGCAAAGCGGAGGCGCCGAGGCGCGTGGGCGGCTCGGGGCGAGGCGCGGTCGGGCGGCGCTCCCGCGCAACCCCGCGCCCGGGGACCGGAAGTCGGCCTTGTATCCAAAGGCCCGGCCGTCAACGATGCGAACCGCGCAACTTGGCAGGTCCACGTTCGGCTACCGCCGGTTCGGGACCTGTAGCACGACCGTCCGCCCACACGGCGGGCTGTCTGTCCCCCACGCCTATGGAGGATCTTGTGATCTTCAAGCGCATCACTCCCCTCACCGGTATGTCTCGTCGGGCGCGGTTCCTCGCCGTGACGTCCGGTCTCGCCGCCGCCGTCGCGCTCGCGGCCCCCTCGGCCGTCGCCGCACCGGCCCCCGACGCCAAGGCGACCACCTCGCAGCTCGCCGCCGCGAACACCGCCGTGCTGAAGGCGGACGTGGCCGGCACCGCCTGGTACACGGACGCGAGCAGCGGCAAGATCGTGGTGACCGCCGACAGCACCGTGTCGAAGGCCGAACTGGACAAGGTCAAGGACGCGCTCGCCGGCTCCAACGCGGACCTGACCATCAACCGCACCAGCGGAGAGTTCCGTCCGCTGATCGCGGGCGGCGAGGCCATCACGACCGGCGGCAGCCGCTGTTCGCTCGGCTTCAACGTGTCGGTCAACGGCGTCGCCCACGCGCTGACGGCCGGCCACTGCACCAACATCAGCAGCAGCTGGTCCATAGGCACCAGGACCGGTACGAGCTTCCCGGTCAACGACTACGGCATCATCCGCCACTCCAACGCGGCCGCGGCCGACGGCCGGGTGTACCTGTACAACGGCACGTACCGCGACATCACTTCGGCCGGAAACGCGTTCGTCGGCCAGTCCGTCCAGCGCAGCGGCAGCACCACCGGGCTGCGCGGCGGTTCGGTCACCGGCCTCAACGCCACGGTCAACTACGGGACCAGCGGCATCGTGTACGGCATGATCCAGACCAACGTCTGCGCCGAGCCCGGCGACAGCGGCGGTTCGCTCTTCTCCGGCAGCACCGCCCTCGGCCTCACCTCCGGCGGCAGCGGCAACTGCCGTACCGGTGGGACCACGTTCTACCAGCCCGTCACGGAGGCCCTGAGCGTCTACGGCGCCTCGATTCTCTGACTGGCACTGGCACTGGCACTGGCGCGATTTACCGGTGCTTCGGGGGTGACGGCCGGCTGAGCCACCGAAGTGCCATGCGTTGATGCACCCAGGCGGACCGCGCTCTCCTGCGCGGTCCGCCCTCGCCGCGTTGTGACACCCGCGCGCCGCTGATCCGCCGCGGTTTTTCATAAAGGGATTGTTTTGAATTAAATCCATGAGGCACGCGAATGTGGCCAGGGGGACCGGAGTCGCAAAGCGGCCCACCAGAAGTGTGGGTAAATGGCCCACGCATGTGGACCGCTTCCCTTCTAGGGTCGAAGGCACCTCCCCTCCCGTAAGGACCATCATGCAAGCCATCACTGTGCGAGACCCTGAGGCCGGTCTGGCAGGAATGTCCCTGACGGACCTCCCCTACCCCGAAGCGGCCGGGAACGATGTCGTCGTGCGGGTGCACGCTTCGGGCTTCACCCCCGGCGAGCTGGAGTGGCCGGGAACGTGGACCGATCGCGCCGGCCACGACCGCACGCCGAGCGTGCCCGGTCACGAGCTGTCCGGTGTGGTGGCCGAGCTGGGCTACGGCACCACGGGCCTGACGGTCGGGCAACGGGTGTTCGGCCTGGCCGACTGGACCCGCGACGGCACACTCGCCGAGTACGTCGCCGTGGAGGCGCGCAACCTCGCCCCGCTGCCTGCGGGCATCGACCACACCGTGGCCGCCGCCCTGCCGATCTCCGGGCTGACCGCGTGGCAGGCCCTGTTCGACCACGGCCGCCTCACCACCGGGCAGACCGTACTGATCCACGGCGCCGCGGGCGGCGTCGGCTCGATCGCGGTACAGCTCGCCCGCGAGGCCGGCGCGCGTGTCATCGGCACCGGACGCACCTCCGGCCGGGACCGGGCACTGGCCCTGGGCGCCGACACCTACCTCGACCTCCAGACCGAGAAGCTGGAGGACGCAGGCGAGGTCGACGTCGTCTTCGACGTCATCGGCGGCGACATCCTGGACCGCTCGACCGCCCTGGTGCGCGCCGGCGGCACACTCGTCACCATCGCCGAGCCGCCCAGGGTCCACCCCACGGAGGGGAGGGCGGTGTTCTTCGTCGTCGAACCCGACCGAGCCCGGCTCGGCGACCTCGCCCAGCGGGTGCGGGACGGTCGGCTCAAGCCGGTCGTCGGCGCCGTACGGCCCCTTGCGGAGGCGGCCTCCGCGTTCGCGCCCGGCGCGAACACCAACGGCAAGACGATCATCCGTATCACCGAAGACTGAACGAGAAAGCCCCCCCCACTGTGTCCCGCATACGCCCGTTGCCCGTCCTGCCGGCCCTGGCGGTCGCGCTCATCACCGGCGTGGTGCTGGCCGGCACGGCCTGCTCGCCGGCCGGCAAGCCCGCCACCGCCCCCGCGGCCGCCACCCAAAACCCGTCCGCGGCCACCACAACCCCCTCGGCAACCCCCTCCGCATCCGCCTCCACATACCCGTCCGAGACGGTCACCCCGCTCTACGAGCAGGCACTGCCGAAGGTGAAGGGCAAGACGTTCAGCTCGATCGTCGTGGACTATCCGCCCAACGCACGCTCGGTCCCGCACCGGCACGGACAGGCGTTCGTCTACGCATACGTGCTGGAGGGCACCGTACGCAGCAAGCTCGACGGCCGGCCGGCCCGCACCTACCACCAGGGCCAGAGCTGGGCGGAACAGCCCGGTGCCCACCACGCGGTCTCCACGAACACCAGCCGGACCCGGCACGCCAGACTGCTGGTCGTGTTCGTGTCGGACACCGGCGACCCGCTCACGGTCCCCGATCACGCCGATGGGGGGCAGGGACACGGATGACCTCACCACAACGTGAAGCACACGGTACGGCGGGCACCAACGCGCCGGATGTCCCCGTACCGCCCGAGGTTCCTGGCGTTCGCCATCGGTACGTCGATACGGGGCGGCTGCGCACGCATGTCGCCGAGGCGGGCGCCGGGCCCCCTGTCCTCCTGCTGCACGGCTGGGCCCAGCACTGGTACATGTGGCGGCACATCATGCCCCTGCTGAGCGACTCGCACCGGCTCATCGCGGTCGACCTGCGCGGAGCCGGCTGGACGGACGCGCCGAGGAGCGGTTACCGCACCGCCGACCTTGTCGACGATCTGCGGGCCCTGCTCGACACCTTGGGCCTCGACCGGGTCGCGCTCGTCGGGCACGACCGCGGTGCCGCCCTGGCCTTCCAGCTTGCGCTGGACGATCCGGACCGCGTCTCCCACGTGGTGGCCCTCAACGAGCTGCACCCCTACAACGACGTCCGACGGGTGGCCCGCAACGCCTGGCGCTACCTGTGGACCCCGTTCGTCGAGACCCCGCTGGTCGGCCGCTTCGTCCTCAAGCACGTCCCGTCCTTCACCCGGACCTGGCTGCGTCTGGGTGTCGCGGACCGGGCGTCGATGCCGGCCGACGCCGTCGCCGCGTACGTGGACATGCTCCGTCGGCCCGACCTCGCGCGCGCCGGTGAACAGCTCATGTACCAGTTCGCGTACCACGAGTTCATCCCGATGCTGCGGCACCCGGAGACCCGCAGGCTCCGGCCGCCCGCACTTCTGCTCGCCGGCGGCGCCGACCGGTTCACACCACCGGCCATGCTGGGCGACGCCACAACACAGGCCCCGCAGCTGCGCGTCGAGGTCGTCGACAACGCAGGACATCATCTCCCCGAGGAGCGCCCCGAACTCGTCGCCGCGAGGATTCGGGAGCATCTGCGGCTGCCATCCGCTGACCAGTCCCGCCCGAGGCGCCCTACGTGACCGGCCGGATCCCGCACATCAACGGCGGGGAGCGGTTCCGCCGTCGAACGCCCGGAACCCGGTACAACCTCGGCCAGGCTCAACGGTCTTACCTACCGGGGTGCATATGAGCACGGAAGACCAGATCGCCTATTTCCTGCGGGTGTTGGACTCGGGAGACACCTGGCAGCGCGCGGCCGCGGCCAAGGGTCTCGGCAAGCTCGGCGACGCCAAGCACGTGGCGGTGCTGGTCCGGGCGACGGCCGATCCGGCGCCGGAGGTGCGGGAGGGCGCGGCGGTGGGCCTCGGCCGGGTGGGGGTCGCGGAGGCGGCGGTGGAGGAGCGACTGCTGGCGCTGATGGACGACCCCGATCCCCAGGTGCGCCAGAAGGCCTTGGTGGCGGCGATACGGCTGGGGCTGAGCGACCAGCGGTTCGTCGACGCGTGCGTGCGGTTGTTCCGTGACCCCGACCGTCACCTGCGCATCCTCGCCCTCGACGCGCTGCGCGGGCTGGGGGTACCGGGTGACGCCGACGGACTCGCCCGGCTGTTCGGCGACCTGGATCCCTCTGTCTGGGGTCGGGCGCGCTCCATGACCTTTGACTTCTGGGACGACCCGGCTGTGAAGGCCGCGGTGATCCGCACGGCCGAGGAGGGTGAACCGGCCGCGCGGGCCCAGGCGTTGGAGCGGTTGCCCCCGAACTTCGCCAAACGTCTCCACCCGTCACTGATCGCCGGACTGGGCGATCCCTCGCCCGTTGTACGCAGGGCCGTGCTCGGTTGGCTGTCCGAGCTTCCGGACGACGAGACCACGGACATGCTGGTCGCCACGCTGGAGACCGAGGAGAGCTCGGAGGTGGCGGGGGATCTGCTCCATGAACTCGGTCGGCGGGAGGAACAACGTGCGATCGCCCCCGCTCTTCGCTGGCTCCGGCACCCCGACGCAGGTCGGCAGGCGGCGAAGGCGCTGGGCGCGATCGGCACCCGGACCACGCTGGCACACCTGCGTTCGGCGCTCACGGACCCGGAACTGCCCGGCCGCACGCGTGGTGCCGCGGCCGACGCCTACGGCGAGGCGGGGAAGTGGGACGCCGTCTGGCTGCTGCTTCCGCTCCTTGAAGACCCGGACGACGACGTCAGCGCGGGCGCCGTGGAGGGCATCCACGCCCTCACCGACTACGGGCTGCGCTTCTGGGAACGCGGGGCCGTGGCCGACGCGCTGGTGGCCCGTCTCGCCCAGGGCCCCAAGGCGATCCATCGGACGCACGGGGCCCTCATGGGCCTGACCGAGGCACTGCCGGCCCTGCGCGAGTTGGCGGACGGCTCTGTGATCCCTGATGTCCGGCGGGTCGCGCTGGCCCTCCTGGATCCCGAGGTGGCGAGCGACGCGCACACCCCGCGGGACGTGCCGCGTTTCGTCCGCGGCCTGGACGACCCGGACAGCGGCGTGCGGCGGTCCGCGATGAGCGGTCTGGGGCACTGGGTCACCGAGACCGGTCGTCTGCCCCCGGACGAGGCACGCGTACGCGAGCGGCTGACCGAACTCGCCTCCGACGACTCACGGTTGACGCGCGAACTCGCGGCCGAGGCACTCCAGGCCCTGGACGGCTGCCGCGGCCGGTGACGGTGGGCTCCGGCCCGATCACGTGGCCACCGCCCACCTGGCGGTGACAGAACCACTCGATGAAGAGGTCCCACCACGTCGGAAAACCGCGTGGCCGCGTCGTCTCGTGCAGCTTTCGTCGGCGAGGAGGGGCTTGGAGCCCTTTCCGCCGTCGCCGTCGCTGATGCTTTCAGCCATGGAGACTCCCCCCACACCCTCCGAGGCCCACGCGGAGATCGCCGGACCCGGTGCCCGACTGCGCACGGTCCTGCTCCTGGGCGGTCTCGTCGCGGTCGGCCCACTGACCACCGACATGTATCTTCCTGCGCTTCCCGCCGTCGGCCGGCAGCTGGACGCGAGCACCGCGTCGGTCCAGCTGACGCTCACCGCGACGCTCGTCGGCCTTGCCGCGGGGCAGCTTGTCGCAGGCCCGATGTCGGACGCACTGGGACGGCGCCGGCCCCTGTTCGCAGGGCTCGGTGTACACATCGTCGCGTCCGCACTGTGCGTCGTGGCTCCGAACCTCGTGGTTCTTGATGTGCTGCGAGTACTACAGGGGCTGGGGGCCGCCACCTCCACCGTGGTGGCGATGGCGATCGTCCGGGACCTGTACGAAGGTTCGGCCGCGGCCGGCCTTCTCTCACGACTCATGCTGGTGATGGGCGTGGCGCCGATCCTGGCGCCGACGCTCGGCGGTGCGGTACTGACGGCCACGTCCTGGCGGGGCGTCTTCGCGGTACTGACCGTGCTCAGCGCGTTGATCACGGCAGTGACGGCTCGCTCACTGTCCGAGACCCTGCCGTCGCGGCGACGCCGCTCCGGTGGCCTGCGCCAGTCGACGAGGGACTACGCGACACTCCTGCGCGATCGGCAGTTTGTCGGGCTGGTGCTGGTGGCGGGCCTGGCGATGAGCACCATCTTCGCCTTCGTCGCCGGATCTCCGTTCGTCTTCCAGGAGCATTTCGGCCTCGACGAGCAGGAGTTCGCCGTCACCTTCGGCGCCGGTGCGCTGTGGGTGGTGTGGGCCACCCAGCTGAACGTACGTGTGCTGCGTCACCGTACGCCCATGCAGGTTCTGGTCCGTGCGGCCGTCCTGGCCACCA
The DNA here is from genome assembly GCF_044753385.1 of Streptomyces sp. NPDC088387. Classification (NCBI taxonomy): domain Bacteria; kingdom Bacillati; phylum Actinomycetota; class Actinomycetes; order Kitasatosporales; family Streptomycetaceae; genus Streptomyces; species Streptomyces sp. NPDC088387. The sequence continues at coordinate 182,312 of NZ_JBIVNC010000017.1, read as the reverse complement.
CGGCAGGCGTTCTTCTGGTGGTGTGCGGGGCAACCGGGTTCGGGGGCATGGCAGGTGTCCTCGTGCCGCTGTGGCTGACCCTGTTCGCCACGGGCTTCGCCATGCCGAACGCCCCGGCGCTCGCCCTGTCCCGGCACGGCCGGATCGCCGGGACGTCCGCCGCGCTGCTGGGTGCCGTCCAGTTCGGCGTCGGCGCCCTGGTCGCGCCCCTCGTCGGAGTCATCGGCACGGGACCCGCTGCCATGGCCTCCGTCATCACCGGCGGGCTCGTCGTCCTGCTCGCCGTCCTGCTGTTCGTGGTCCGTCCTGGACAGCAGGACGAGCCAGCCGGCCTCTGACGCTGCTCCCGCCCCCGAATCCTTCTTCCTCCATCGTTACGTCTCAACCACGGAGAAACCCATGTCCACGCATTCCACCCCCCGGATCGCCCTGGTCACCGGCGGCAACCGAGGTCTTGGTCGCGACACCGTGCTGAAGCTGGCCGAGGACGGCACCGACATCATCTTCACGTACCGCAGCCACAAGGAGGAGGCCGATGCGGTGGCTGACAAGGTCCGTGCCCTGGGTCGCAAGGTGCGGGCTCTCCAGCTGGACGTCGCCGACAGCGGTGGTTTCACCGTCTTCGCCGACAAGGTCCGCGCCACCCTTGAGGCCGACTGGGACCGAACCCAGTTCGACTTTCTCGTCAACAACGCCGGCTCGGGAGGCCTTGTACCCTTCACCGAAGTGAGCGAGGAGTACTTCGACGAGCTGGTGGACGTCCACTTCAAGGGTGTTTTCTTCCTGACCCAGAAGCTGCTGCCGCTCATCGCCGAAGAGGGGCGGGTCGTCAACGTCTCCACCGCCCTGACCAGGTTCGCCAACGCAGGCATGTCCGCGTATGCCTCGGTGAAGGCAGCGGTGGAGGTCCTCACCCGGTATCTCGCCGTGGAGCTCGGCGAACGTCGTATCTCGGTGAACGTCGTCGCTCCCGGCGCCACCGCGACCGACTTCGCCGGCGGCTTTGCGGGAACCCCTCGGGGACGCGAGGCCATCGGCGGTATGACCGCGCTGGGCAGGGTCGGTGAGGCCCAGGACATCGGCGGTGTGGTCGCGGCCCTTCTCACCCCGGGCACCGGCTGGATCAACGGCACGCGGGTGGAGGCCAGCGGCGGGATGATGTTGTAGACGGGCTCTCCCTCCGTACCTCCTCCGTCTCTGTGTTTCCCGTACACCACCTGATCGAAGGGACTGTGATCGCCATGACTCCGACAACGGTGGACCGCCTGGACGCGGACGACCTGAGGGTCATCGCCGCCTTGCAGTTCGCACCTCGGGAGGGATTCGCGCGGCTCGGGCAGGTGCTGGGAGTCTCGGAGGCCACGGTCGCTCGCCGCTACCGGCGTATGCGGCGTGAAGGTGTCCTCCAAGTGGTGGGGGTGGTCGATACCGCTGTCCTCGGGCAGAGCGAGTGGATCATCCGGGTGCAGTGCCGCCCGGACGCCACCCCCGCGATCTCGGACGCACTCGCCCGGCGCGACGACGTCAGCTGGGTGTCGCTGAACGCGGCCGGTTCGGAAGTGACGTCCGCGGTGCGCTCACGCACCCAGCAGGACCGGGAACGGCTCCTGGTCGAACTGCTGCCGAGGGTGTCTTCCGTCCTCAAGATCGACGCAGCCGTCGCCATGCATGTGTTCACCCGCGGTTGCTCACAGGAATGGACCGCCCTGCATGACGTGCTCACCGACACGGAACGGACGGCACTCACCCCACCTGCCACCGGCTTCCAGACGGAACCCGTGCAACTCCAGCCGCACGACGAGGCGATCCTGCTCGCCATGGCCGCCGACGGCCGGGCCAGCAACGTAAGCCTGGCGGCTGCCGCCGGCATCAGCCCCGCGCGCACCGCCCGCCGGGTCAAGGCCCTGCTGGACACGGGTGTCATCCACCTGGACGTCGAGCTGTCCAGAGCGGCTCTCGGTTTCTCGACCCGGGCCAACCTGTGGCTACAGGTCTCGCCGAGGGCCGTCCGAGCAGTCGGGCAGGCGCTCTCCCACATGTCGGAGGTCGCGTTCGCCGCCGCGGTCTCCGGGGTGCCCAACATGCACGCGGTGGTCAACTGCCGGTCCCTCGAAGACCTCTTCAGCTTCGTCACAGACCGCATCGGAGCGCTGGAGGGAGTACAGGGCATCGAGGTCTCGCCCGTCCTGCGGCAGATCAAGCAGTTCAACATGCTGCTGAAGGAGAACGACCTTCTCGCCCCTTCGACCCCGTCCCGCCGCCGCACCGGCTGACAGCCGCCTTTTCTGGTGTGGGCAGTCGGTCGCGTATCGCGTTGTACGGTCCTGGCTTGAGCCGTCGCGCAGACTATTGCGCTGTGAGCAATGGTCTGTGCCTCAATGGGACCTGGACGCGGTCGGCTGTTGCGCATACTTTTGACGAAAGAGGCGCTTCCCATTGGTGCGACATATTACGGAGCCGGCGAGTCTCGAATGCGGAAATCATCGCCCCGCGAGGAAGGCTCATCGAGCCGGGAACGCCGAGTCGGTCGACTCGATCCTCACTGAGACGGCACGGTTCCAGCCCGGTCGACGCCATCGGTCCCTAACCGAGAGAGGCTGACGCGCCTCATCCGAAGCGCCTTATTCAAAATCACATCATGTTCCGCGAAGCCGTGCTGGTAAATACCTCCGGCGACTGCTGTACGGCGGAATCGTTCGACAAGGAGACAACCGTGGCCAATAGCCTGAATGGAAAGGTGGCTGTCATCACCGGTGCCGCGAGGGGCATCGGTGCTGCGACGGCCCGCACCCTGGTGCGTGAAGGGGCACGCGTTGTCCTGGGCGACCTCAGGGAGGACGTCCTTCAGGAGCTGGTCGATGAACTCGGGGACGCCGCTGTCGGCGTACGTGCCGATGTCTCCACGGAAAAGGGGGTTGAGGCCCTCGTGCAGTCCGCCATGACCGGCTTCGGGCGGCTCGACGTGCTGGACAACAACGCTGCTGCCGTAATCCCCGGAGACACAGACGCCGCTACCGCCACCGACGAGGCCTGGCGCCGGACGTTCGACCTGAACACGATGGCTGCGGTCTGGGGCGCTCGCCACGCTGTTCCGGCGATGCTGGCCAGTGACGGAGGAGGTTCGATCATCAATGTCTCCTCCGGTGCTTCGCAGCACGCCGCTTCCGACCGGCCCGCTTACGGCGCGTCCAAGGCTGCCCTGGAGACGTTCTCCCTGTACGCCGGCGCGCAGCTTGGCGCCCAGGGCATCCGCAGCAATGTGATTCGGTGCGGTTTCGTTCTCACCGAAGCGACTCGCGAGATGTTCAACGAGGATCAGCTGAACGCCTTCGGCGGAATGACCACACTGGGTCGGCCCTGCCTGCCTGAGGACGTCGCGGAAGCTGTGGCCTTCCTGGCCTCGCCCGCGTCCCGATACATCAACTGCGCGGTCATCGATGTCGACGGTGGAGGCTTCAAGCCGCCGGCCATCTAGCCAACGCGGCTTCGCATCGCGAAAATCGATTCAGACCAACCGCCCCGGTTCACCCAAGTCCTCGTTGGATGACCCGGGGCCCACATCTGTTTGCATGGCGTCGACCTCGGAAGACCGAGCCCGAGGCACGCCATCAGTGATCTGCTGGGTGGATACGGTGTTGTCGCGGTCATCGAGCATCGGGCAGCTGAGGAACTGCCACGAAATGCCGGGGCCGCTCCTTTCAACTGGCTGTCACAGTGGGCGAGTCGGTGCGTGCACGCACCGTGGCCGGGTGGAGAGGGCGGGGCGCCGCGCCGACACGGCGCCCCGCCCCGCTCTAGAGAATCGCGACCGGGTTGGTCGCGCTGGACGTCACGCCTTTGAGCCGCCAGGGCAGCATCGCGAAGAAGAACTCATAGCGGTTCCGGGTGCGACAGGTCTCCACGAGCTGGCGCAACTCGACGTTGTCGATGAGCCACAGGCCGAGGGCGACCAGCCCCACGGTGTGGATGGGGCGGAGAAGTGACAGGTCGGGGAATCCCGACGGCTGCACGTCCTGGATGGCATCGCTGCCGAGGGCCGCGATGTCCCGTTCGCGGAGCCACGGCAGACAGGAGGCGTGCAGGCCCGGTTCCTTGGCGAGGCCCAGACCCGGGTCACGCTCGACTCCGTGCTGAAGGGTTCGGGCAACGTGTCCGGTGTGCACCAGAACGACGTCTCCGGAGCCGACGGTGACGCCTTGGCGCTGTTCGGCTTCGTCGAGTTCGGCAATGGTGATCGGGTGACCGGGCTCCAGCCAGGGCACGTCGTGAAGTGCGGGGATGTCGAGCAGGACGCCGCGGCTGACGATGCCCTGATGAGCGTCGCTGACCGAGAGCTTTTTGGAACCCTGGATGGAGGAGACGTCGTCGTCGACGACGTAGCCGTTGTACATCCGGCCGTCCCACGAGTAGTGGGCCAGCCCGTCGAGGTGGGTGTTGGAGCCGTGTGCGGCGATCCCGACGTAGTCGGTGATGGAGTCGAAGCGGCTCCCGTCCTTGCCGACGTAGTGGGAGACCTCACCGATCTGCATGAATCTTTGGACGACGGCGATCCCGGTGTGCAGCGGGTCCGCGTCCTGCGGGTCGATGTCACGGGAGAGCGAGAGGGAGATTCCCTCCTGGATCAGCGCGGCCGCCTCGCGTCGTTTGTCCGGGGTGATCAGGTTGAGGGTTCCGAGGCGGTCGTCTTCGCCCCAGCGGCCCCAGTTGCTGAGTGTGTCGAAGTATCCGACGACGGTGTCGGTGTCGGTGTCGGGCGAATTGATCTCGGTCACGGTGTTCTCTCCTTATCGGCCAAGAGCGCTGCGCTGACCAGCCGTCAGGGGGGAGGCGGCCAGCATGTGGGGGCCGATTGCGAAGAAAGCGCGTGCACCCTTGGTGTAGTTGACTTCGATGTCTGTGTAGTCGTTCAGGCCCACCGGTAGACCGAACTCACTACCGGCAGCGAGGACGGCATGGATGCCGTCGATGGTCTTGGGCATCGCTCCGCCGTAGGGTGGTTCGCCGTTGGACAGGGCGAGATCGCCACCGCCGGCCCAGAGAATCGCCTTCACCCCGGCGTCGTGCAGGGCTTTGGCGATGCTGTGGACGTTCTGGATACCCTTGCGGCTCTCGATGATGAAGATCAACACGAGTTCGCCGTTGGGGTCGAGCCCCCAGATGTCAGAACGTTCCACATACGCGAGTTGGTCCACGCCCCGATAGCGCGCGGGCACAGCGGGGCTGAACCCGCGTCGGCCCTCCGGCTCGTAGTCGGGCGCACCGGGCTTCTGCGGGTAGCGTGCCGCGGCGACAGCGGCCAGTGCTTCCTCGGCGGTCTCGATGTGGGGGAACATCAGGCCGGCGACGCCGGCATCCAGGACTTGCTTGACCACCCAGGAGTTCAACTCCCGGCCCGCGGACGGGATGCGGGCGATGACCGGCTTGATCGCCGCGCGGCCCTGTGTGGCGAGCACGTCGGGGTCGAGCAGGTCCTGGAGGAAACGGCGAAGCCGTTCCACGTCGTAGGGCTGGTGCTCCAAGTCGTAGAGGTAGAAGTCGTAGCTGGGATTCGCCTGTGCGGTCGCGGCGACTTGGTGGTCAGCGCTGACACCGTAGTAGTTGACCCAGACCGAGAAGACGGGCTTGTCCGCCTCAAGGAGGTCGATCAATGGGTTGACGCGAGCCGTTTCAGGCACGGGAGCTCCACTCGTTGGTGATGTGGATGAAGAGGTGAAGGTGCTGATGGCGCACTGCGGTGCCGAGGGCGGTACATCACCAGAGAGCCCTCCACCACTTTCCGACCGAAACCGAGTGACCACGGTGGGGCAGGCGAAGGCGCGGCAAATCAGCACACTTGCCCTGCTGACAGAAGCCATGTCGGCGTGGTCGGACTCGATGGCGTCGAGGACGATCGGAAGGGTGCTGCCCAGGTCGGCGGCGTCGATCCGGGGGGTGCGCTCTCCAGTCGCCGCCATACGCGTTACGCGACCGGTCCGACCGATGGCTAGGTGCGGCGAGCTTTGGCTATTGCCGGCATGCCGTCGTGTCCGGAGTGGATCGCAGGGCTGTGGTGGTCGAGACCGGATGTTCCACGTGTGGTCGCATCCCAGCCCGTGCGCCGACCCGGAGCTGGCCACCGAGCCCCGCACGTGTTGCCGGCGGTAGCGAACGGTCGACGCGTACGCGGCGCTCACGTTCATGTGCGGTCGAGCGCACCGGACTTGAGCCCGCAGCGGATGCATACCGTCGCAGTGGCATGTCCGGGCACCGGGGCGTTTCGAGTCCAGCGCCCGGACTGATCTGCCCGTTGGTCAGAGGACGATGACAGGTTGAACGATCTGGCCCACGGTCCCGTGGATGTTGGGGGGAGCGACAACGATCAGGAAGTCCTGCCGCTCCTGCGCCGCGCATGCCTCGCCCACTGCCTCGAGGTTGAGGTCGTGAACGAGCGGCATGCCGTAGAAGACCTCGGCAAGGACGTGGATGGGCGGTGCCGGCAGTTCGGGCGTGGCGGTGGGGAACCGGTCGCTCGGTGAGTCGGAGACCAGCACCGAGATGTCCTTGCCGCCCAGGAGTTCAAGGCAGTCGACGTGGAACCCGGCTGACGGGTCCACAGCGGCGAGATTCGAGCGTGGGCCCAGGCGGACGACAAAGGCGTCTCCGGGCTGCACACGGTCGGCAGCCTCCGCGATGTCCTCGACGTAGACGCAGTCGTCGTCCCGGAGCCGGTCGACGCCGCGCCTGCGGGCGACGTCGACGAACACACCGCGGGTCACGATGCCCACGTCGCCCATCATGTCGAGTTTGCGGGCCCCGTTTTCGTCGAACACCTCGTCGATGGTGTGGCCGTTGAATCCGAGGCGCTTGTAGAACATGTGGCCAAGACCATCCATATGGGTCGGGCCGATGTGTGGTTCGTAGGCGTTGATCCGGTCGCTGATGGCTCCCACGTCCGAGCCCGGCCCTTCGAGCCGAATGAGGCTGCCCTGGTTGAGGATGGGCCTGGCACACGGGAAGACCTCACCGGTCTGCACGGCCAGCACACCTCGGAGGGTCACCTCGGGCGTCAGGAGGTTGAGTGTCCCGCGATCATTCGGCCAGCGACCCCAGTTGCCGGTATGCCCCGGCCAGTCCCGCAGCGCTTCCGGAATCAAGTCGCTCTGGTGCGTTTCGTACGTCATTGTACGTTTCCTTCTGTTAGTGCGTGATGGGTCGTGTAGTGCGTGATGGGTCGTGCGTGTTGATGGGGCGGCCCTGTAAGCCGATTTCGGCTCCGACACCGTTGGCACCGGCTTGCCGTGTCTCTGTTGTTGGCGCTAGCCCGTCCATGTAGAGCGCATGGCCGGCCGGTCCAACCGGTGGCCGCCGAGGTACACGTCGCGGATGCGGCGGGTGTTGCGGATGTCGGCCAGCGGGTCCGCGTCGAGTACGAGGAAGTCGGCACGCTTTCCGGGTGCGAGCGTGCCTCGCTCCCTCCCGATGCCCAGCACACGGGCCGACTGCTCGGTGCCCGAGTTGATCGCGCCGAGAGGCCTCATCCCGGCATCGACCATCGACTCAAGCTCGAAGTGCTCCGCGAATCCCGGGAACTGAGCGGCCACGCCGGTGTCTGCGGACAGCACCAGGCGGACACCCGCGGAGGAGAACGCCGCCACTTCGCGTCTGAGGGTCTCGTACACACGGCGCAGGTGACCGAGTTGCGCCGTGGAAGCGGTCTTCATCCGCTCGCGCAGGAAGCTCCTGGCCGAGTCCGGCACCGTCTCGGCAAGGAAGGGGTCGTCAAGGAGAGCCGGGCCGACGACGGCGGCCCGCTGGATCCCGAGCGAGGTGAACACGAACGCGTCCCGTTCGAGCAGGAGGCTGATCAGCTCGTCGTCATGGCCAGGATCGCGTACAAGGTGTGCCGTCCCGTCTGCGCCGGCTCTGATGACACCCTTGGCGTCCTCGAGATCGTAGATGTGGGCGATCACTCTGAGGCGTTCCTTGTGCGCCTGGTCGATGATGGCCCGATAGACCGCCGGAGGCATCTTCACCTTGGAGCCGCCCCGGCTGTCGATCCAGAACTTGATCACATCGACTCGATCCGCGGCCAGCTTCCGGACCACGGCGCGGGCGGAGTCCGGGTCGGTGACCTCGTTGACCACATCCGTGGCGAAGCGGGCACTGCCATTGCTGCTGCCAGGCGTTGGTGCCACGAGACCGGTTCCCGCGGTGAGCAGCGTCGAGAGTTCCGGGTCGTCGAGTGAGCCGGCGCGCTGCTGGTCACGCAGGTCCAGTTCGGTTCCCTCACGATCAGTGCCGAGCGACTGGACGACGCTGACTCCGTAGTAGGCGAAGCGGCGCAGATGGTCGAGGACGTTGTCCTTCGAGTAGTGCGCAGGGTCACCGACACCGTCCCGCATGTACCCGATGTGGACGTGCGGGTTGATCAGGGTGGGCATCACGTAGCGGCCGGACAGGTCGACGACTCGTCCGCGGGTCTCGCCGACACCTGCCGTGCGGAGAGAGACTATCTGTGAACCCTCCATCACCAGGTCGGCCGCGGGGATCACCGGATTCGACAAGGACCCAGTGATGACGGTCGGGCCACGGAAAGTGACAAGCTCATTCTGCGACATAAATAATCACCCTTCGATTGCCTGGTGACCGTAGCCGCGTGAGTCGAACAGGTCTACGTCCGGATCTGGGATGCAGTCTTGCCGGAAAGGAAAGAGTGGGGTGATGGGAGTCATGAGCCGGACGTGCTAGAACTCCATCGGTGCTTGAAAAGCAGCCCGAATCTGCCCAATCATCGGACCCAGGTCGGCAGAGTGATTTCGGTCGGCGCGCCAGACGAGGCAGGTACGAGATACCGCCTCTTTTTCGAACAGAGGTCGAATGATCACTCCCTCTGTGTTGAGGTAACGGTGCCAGGGTGCTTCAGGGTTGGCCACGGTGAAACAGCATGCGTCTCCCTGGGCGATCAGGGCGCCAAGACCGCCGATGATCTCGTGTTCCACCCACTCGATATCCAGGGCTGCCTGAAGATAGGTGTCGACTAGGCCCCCGGAGTCCGCCGCGCTGGGCTGGATCAGAATCCGAAGATCTCTGATGTCGCTCGGCTGCACCGTGTTCAGATGCGTGTACCTCGGAAGTTCGGGCAGGGCAAGCGCCGACTTCTCGTCGAGTACCGGGAGAAAGGCGAGGCGTTGATCACTGCTCGTTCGGTTGACGAGACCGAACGAAAGGGATCCGTCAAGTACCCGATCGATCTGAGCGAGCGACTGCATGGGATGGAGCCGTGTGGCCGCTGTCGGTGCGGCAGCCTGGATCGCGCTCTTCATGGCATGCAGGACGGGGTGCGGTAGGGAACGCATTCCCACGTGTACCTCGGGACGCCCCGTTACGTGGCGCTGCATGTCCCGCTTGAGCAAATCCAGTTGCGCCACTGTTTGCTGTGCGTAGGGGACCAGTGCGATGCCCAGCGGCGTCAGTTGAACGTTGCGGGTGTCGCGGAGAAACAGCTTTCCGCCGATCTCCGACTCCAACTGGGCGATGCTGCGGCTGAGAGGCGACGTTGCCATGAAGAGCCTCTCGGCAGCTCGGCTGAAGCTGAGAGTGTCCGCGACGGTCAGAAAATGGCGTAGTTGTCGAACATCCACAATTCAACATACCACTGCGATTGTCCCCACAAGCGGGTGGCCCGCAGCGCCGATTGTGACCGTGTGGGTCAAGGTCTTTTGCTGGAATGGTCCTTCACCTGCGGCGGTATCTGACGTTACGTTGCGGAAACGAGAACCTAAGGAGGTGCCGGAGCTGTGACGAAAAAGAGCTTGCGTGCGCTGATGGCCACTGAGAACCCCCTGATTGTGCCCGCAGTCTACGATGGCATCTCAGCACTGGCTTTCAAGGAGTCCGGCTTCAAAGCCGCCTACATTGGCAGCTACGGCACGGGGGCGACGAAATACGGGATCCCCGATATCGGCTACATCAGCGCCGAGGACATGGCAGACCAGGTACGTCGCCTCGCCCCGGTGGTCGACGTCCCCGTGATCGTGGACGGCGAGGGTGGTTGGGGAAACCCGCTGCATGTGGCCCGCAGCACCCGGCTGCTGGAGCGCGCCGGCGCGGCCGCACTCCATCTGGAGGATCACGCCTTCGGCAAGCACATCACGCAAAAGCCCTCGATCATCCCTGTGGAAGACGCAGTGGACAAGGTCAAGGCCGCTCTCGACGCGCGTGACTCGGATGACTTCCTGGTCATCGCGCGGACGGACTCCCAGAGAAGCCTCGGCGGGGCCGAGGCCGTCGAGCGACTGCTGGCATATCAGGATGCAGGGGCCGATGCCCTGTTCCTCGCCGGCACTCTGTCGCCCGAAGAGTGGCAGGCGTTCGTGCCAGAGGCGCGAGTGCCGATCATCGTCGTCGACAACCCGGCCACCAGTGCCGCGGACCTGGCGGAGCTCGGTGCTGGAGTCGTCCTGTATTACGCGCTTGCTCACTTCAGCGCCACGGCTGTATTGCGTGCCGCCTACGCGACGCTCGCCGCGGAGGGCTCGACGGTCTCCATCGAGGAATGGTGGAAAGGCCTGGAGGGCCTGCTTGCCTACGACTCGTTCCTCGGGATCGACGAAGTCCGTGCCAAGGCCAGACAGTACGGGCTCATTGAGTGACGCTCCAAGATGGCACCGCGCAGGCGTAGATTCCGGCACCGTGGCCGCACACTCCGATCCGGCCCGATTGATTCCAAAGGAGTAGGTCATGCCTGACGAGATGAAGGAAATCTTCGGCGAAGTCACGCGTAAACCACCGTACGACCCCGAACTCGCCCCTTTCGTCCATGTCTTCGGGGACACTCGCTCCATGCTCTCCTACGATCAACTGCCTGCAATCCGACAGACGACGGCGCAGACCTTGGTAACCGGAAAGCCGCTGGATCTGACGGTGGACGGCAAGGTCACGGTGGAAGAGCGACAAGTCCCCGGACCGCAGGGGGCTCCTGATATTACGTTGCTGATCCTCCGGCCTTCCGAGAATCTCGGCCCCAAGGCCGCCCTTTACCACATTCATGGTGGCGGGATGTTCGTCGGCGACAGGCGGCTGGGCGTGGATGCGTTGCTTTCCTTCGTCGCCGCGGGAAAGGCCGTGGTGGTGTCGGTCGAATACCGACTGGCCCCGGAGCACCCGGACCCTGCGCCTGTTGAGGACTGCTACGCCGGACTGGTGTGGACCGCTCGCAACACCACCGAGCTCGGCATCGACCCCGAGCGCCTGATCGTTGTCGGTGGAAGCGCGGGCGGCGGTCTCTCGGCAGGCACCGCACTTCTCGCGCGGGACCGTGGCTACCCCGGCCTGAGCCATCAAGTGCTCATGTGCCCGATGTTGGACGACCGCTTGCAGACCCACAGCAGTCACATGGTGGAAGGCGAGACCAGCTGGGACCGCAGGAGCAATCTCTTCGGCTGGACTGCCCTGCTCGGCGACCGCCGCGGTGGCCCGGACGTGTCGCCCTACGCTGCACCGGCTCGCGCCGTGGACTTGAGTGGCCTTCCGCGGACTTATATCGACACAGGCTCCGCCGAGCCATTCCGAGACGAGATCCTCGACTACGCCGGACGACTGTCGGAAGCCGGCGTGAGCGTTGACCTCCACATGTGGGGTGGCGCCTTCCACGGATTCGAGAGCCTGGCTCCAGATACCGGTGTCTCGCGGGCCTCCTTGGCGACGCGACAGGACTTCATCCGGCGGGCCGTTGAGAGCTGAGCGGCACGTCCGCTCGGGGCCAGGCTTCGCGTCCCTCGGCAGACGGGAAACCTGGCTGCATCAAGGTGCGGGGTCGGTCTGCCGAGCTCGGCACGAAGACATCTGACTCCTCGTCCGGAGCCGGCGCAGCCCCTGGCGAGGGCGACGGCCCGCGGCCCATCCCCCGGGCGGCGGGCCGTCCGACGCTGCTCCACTGCCACCCCAGGCCGATGAAGCGACACCAGTCGCGCTCGCGGCTTCTCTGTCTCCGTGGGAGATCTGTTCCACTTCTCAGGTGTAGCCCCTGACAGTCCTCCGGGTCATCGCCGCACCGGCTCTGGAAACGCTGCGCGGAGACGGTGGAGGACGTGACCGAGATCCTCGGCATTGTCCCGAGACGACCGCCACACAAGGAATGTTGTGACCGTCGTCCTCGGAGCGAGAGGCTTGATCACCACGCCGGGCGCGGCGACGTACTGGTGCCAGGGCGCTCCAGGATCCAGCGGAGCGAAGCAGCAGTGGCCGCCGCCCGCGATCAGTGCGGCGAACCCGCCGACGATGTCGAAGTCGACCGCGAAAACGGCCCTTGCAGCGGAACCGTATTGCTCTAGCTCCGGGCTGGCTGCGATGCCGGTTGTCGCCGGAAGAAGCAGCGTCAGATCTGCGAGTGTCTCGATCGAGGCAGAGACCAGCGGTGTGTACCGCCCCTGATCCGGCAGCGCCATCCCCATGGTCTCGATGAGGATGGGCAGGTATTGCAGACTTCGATGGTGCACCCGCTGCTGCACGATTCCCACGTCGAGTTCGTTCGCAAGGACCGCTCGGATCTGGGTCTCAGAGACCAACGGGCGTAGCTGTACGTCGACATCACCGGCCTTGTCGCCCTTCACGGCCGCCGTCACAAGTCGGAGGATGTCGTGCGGGACCGATCGGAACCCGAGGTTGACATCCGCCCTTCCTCGAGCCCGTTTGTACATGTCCCGCGTGAGTGAGTCCATCTCCCCGACTGCACGCTCGGCTCTCGGTACCAGGGCCATGCCAAGGGGTGTGAGTGCGACCTTGCGGGTGTCCCGGTTGAAGAGCCGGCCGCCGATCTCGGCCTCCAGTTGCTGAATGGCCCGACTCAGTGGTGATGGCGCGATGTGCAGTTGCTGCGCCGCGCGCCCGAAGTTCAGCGTCTCCGCTACGGCCAGAAAGTACCGCAGGTGCTTGTGGTCCATGGAATCACCGTTGCGCAAAGGCAAAAGTATATTTCTAGTGCACTTTTACGGAAAGATTTTTGTGAACTGTGTCAGAAGGGAAACCGGAAGGGAAGGTCCACGTCGACCTGTTGCAGTGCTGCCCTCGGGGTCGTCGTCGTGTGGTCGCTTCTCCGGCCGGCGAGCTTTGTACACTCCCACCTCCCGAGGCGGGCTGCTCTCAGGCGGGATTGAAGTCCTCCTGGCCCGTGAGGGAGAACTGAACTCCTGTCAGCTCCTCGGAAAGATCCCAGAGTTGGGTGGCGATCGTGGGATCAGAGGCAGTTGGCGTACGGCCGACCAAAGTGGGCGCGCCCTTCAGTTCGTTCTTACCATCGGGCCCGACGTAGCTGGCGCCAGGTAGGTCCTGGGTAGCGGCGTAGAGGGTGGGGAGCGCACCTGACCGAGCATCCTGGGCGTAGAAGCGTGCGTAGACAGCGAACACCGCACGCGCGACCGGGTTGATACCGCTCCACAGATTGGTGCTGGACAGGCCTGGATGGGCCGCCAGGGCGCGGACCTGTGAGCCGGCCTTGGACAGACGGTGCTGAAGTTCAAGAGTGAACAGCAGGTTCGCCAGCTTGGAACGACCGTATGCGCGCACCAGTCCCTGTCGGCTGGAGAGGTCGGGGCGGCTTGTGTAGGCGACCTCGTCAATCATCCGGTGGGCACCTGAGGCAACGGTGACGATGCGGCCGGAGATGTAGGGCAAGAGTCGGTTGGTCAGCGCGAACGGACCCAAGTGGTTTGTGCCGAAGAGGATTTCGAAGCCGTCCTTTGTGCGACCGGGCTTGTCGACCGAGACTCCGGCGTTGTTGACCAGTAGGTCGATGGGGCTGGACCAGGTGTCGGCGAACTCGTGTACGGACGCCAGGTCGGCGAGATCCAGGTGGCGTACTTCGGTACTGCCCGGCATGCGTGCTGCTGCCGCTTCGCCGCGTGCGCGGTCCCGCACGGCCAGGACAACGTGGGCCCCCGCCCGCGTGAGTGCGAACGCGGTCTCGAACCCGATACCGGAGTTGGCGCCCGTGACGATCGCGGTCCGGCCCGAGAGGTCGGGCATGTGACTGGCATCCCATGAAGGACTTGTATTGAGTGTCTCGATCATGCCTCGAATGTAGTCAATGGAAAGAATGATGACAAGAGAAACATTGCAGGTGGGGGCCAGTTTTTTGGGCGGGATGGTGTGGCGGTCGTGTACATGTCCACGTGTTGAGCGGCTACGCGTGACGTGACATGCGGTAATGCTGATGACGCCGGCGAGGTCGGCATCGGCCTCGCGTGGGGCTGGTGGCCCGGCGTGAGCCCTGCTGGTCCTGAGGGGCCGGATCTCTAGGAGGCCGCCTGTGGAGGAGTGAGGCCGCGCAGCAGGTGACGCAGGAGGGTCTCCAATGCGTCGACGGCGGAATCCGCCTCGAAGGCGCCGTTGGCCACCAGGACGGCCAGGCCGTGAATGCTCGCACCCAGCGACAGGGCGATGCCCTCGGGGTCTTCGTTGACGATCTCTCCGCGCTCCTGCGCCTCGGTGATCATCTGGAGTATCGGTCTCATCGTCCGATCCAGCGCGGCCGGCAGTTCCGCGTTCGTGTCCGGCCGGTGTTTGCGGGAGACCATCAGCTCCAGGAGTGCGCCGTTGGCGGCGGCGAAGCGCAAGTACGCGTCGGCGCGCGCAGTCAGGCGTTGGGCGAACGGGAGTGACTCGTCGTCGACCTCGTCCAGGGCTGCGGTGAGTCGCAGGTAGCCCGAGACTGCGAGCGCGTCGAGGAGGTCGTGCTTGTCCTTGAAATGTCTCCTCGGGGCGGCGTGACTGACGTCGATGTCGCGCGCCAGCTCCCGCAAGTTGATGCCCGCGGCGCCGTTCTCCTGTAGAGCACGCTCAGCGCTGGCGATGAGCGCGGCGCGTAGGTCTCCATGGTGATAAGAGCGGGCACCCATGCCTGCATCGTAGCAATGATGTTGCTCCCGGCTACATCTGGTTGGTGGGCGAGAAGTTGCCGGAGCCGTCGCCATGTCCGAGCCGAGGTCGATCCTGGTTGGTGGCGCCGGTGCAGGTCGGCACCTCTCGCCGCGACGATTTGCCGCGGGGCAGTGGCGCGTTGCTGCGGGGCAGTGGCGCGGCCGGGTTCGGTATCGGTCCCATTGGCTCCGGCGGGGCGCAGGGTGGCTCCTCGGTGATGGGCCAGGGCGTGGGACCGAGAGCGCAGGCCCATGGGTGCGAAGGTCACGTATGTCGGCGAGGGCTGGCGAGCCCCTCCACAATCATGTGAAACGTGCGTTCCGCGGCGGCGTCCTGGACCTCGGTGGGCAGCCTGCGCAAGGGGCCCTCCATGAGCAGGATTGCTACGCCGTGGACTGCGGACCAGGCGGCGAACTCCGCCCCGGGACGGTTCTCCGGTGCCATGAGGCCGGCGGTCACGAAGCCATCGACGAGCGAGCTGACCATACGAAAGGCGTCGTCCTCGGCCATTTCGGCGTCATTGTCGGAGAACGAGGTGTCGCCTTCCGTGCGGCGGAAAGCGGTGGCGAAGCAGCCCGGCTCGTCGCGTGCGAAGTCGATGTACGCACGAGCTCCAGCGAGGAGACGCGCGATCGCGACGTCCTGCGGGTTGCCGCTCTGAGGGATCGTGTCCAGGGCTGCCCGGATGCGCTCGGCCAGCATGTCCGTGGCTCGGTGCTTGATCTGCTTCAGCAAGTCCTGCTGCCCTGCGAAGTGACGGTACGCGGCCGTCGGTGACACTCCGGCTCGGCGGGCGACCTCGCGTAGCACGACGGCGTCGGGGCCACCGGTCCGGGCGAGGTCAATACCTGCTTCGACCAGCGCTTTCGCCAGATTTCCATGATGGTACGTGCTGCGGCTCATGCTCTTCATCCTGCCCAATGTTGACACCGTTAACTTCTGGGAGCAGACTGACGCTCGGAAGTTAACAGTGTCAACATTACCCCAAGGGAGCGTCATGCTCGCCTCATTTGCGTCGTTGATTCACCGACGGGCCAAGCTCGTTCTGATCCTCTCCGTGGTGGCGCTGGCCTGCCTGGGTGCCGTGGGAGTCGGCGCGTTCGGACAGCTGAAGGGGGGTGGCTTCGATGCGGAGGGCGCACAGTCCACTCGCGCGGGACGGATTGTTGACCGCGCCTTCGGAGGTGCGCCCAACCTGGTTCTGCTCGTCAAGGCCCGTAGCGGCTCCATCGACGATGCCGCACCCGCGGCCGCCGGCACCCGGATCGCCGATCGTCTCGCGAAAGACCCCGACGTGCATGACGTCACGTCGTACTGGCAGACGCGCAACCCGGAACTGAGGTCCAAGGACGGCGCTACCGCGGAGATCGTCGCCCACGTCGGCAAGGGTGACAACGAGGACAATTCGGAAAACGGGCTGGTCGGCCGGACTCTCGACACCTATGTGCACGACACGTCGGCCATCACTGTCCGTGCGGGAGGTGAGGCCGTCGTCAACCGTGCTGTCAGTACCCAAGTGGGCAAGGATCTCGGACTTGCCGAGTCGATAGCGGTGCCGTTGACGCTGCTCCTGCTGGTGCTTGCCTTCGGTAGCGTCGTAGCTGCCACCCTGCCCCTCGCGGTGGGGCTTGTCGCGATCCTCGGTACGTTCGCCGAGTTGTCGATCCTCGGCCGCATCACCGACGTTTCCATCTACGCAGTCAACCTGACGACCGCCCTCGGCCTGGCGCTCGGCGTGGACTACGCCTTGTTGATGGTGGCTCGCTTCCGGGAACTGACCGCACAAGGCACCGACACCCGCACGGCTGTGACAACCACTGTGCGGACCGCGGGCCGGACGATCCTCTTCTCCGCGGCCACGGTGATCGCCGCTTTGGCCGCACTGTTGATCTTCCCGCTGTACTTCCTGCGTTCCTTCGCTTACGCCGGCATCGGCGTAGTTGCCATCGCGGCCGCAGCGGCCCTCGTGCTCATGCCCGCCCTGCTGGCGGTGCTCGGCCACAGGGTCGAGGCGGGCCGACTGCCATGGTCCAAGAAGCGTCAGAGCAGTGCAGCGCCGTTCTGGGGTCGTCTTGCAGGGGCGGTCATGCGTCGCCCGCTGATGGCCCTGGCGCCGCTGGCACTGCTGCTGGCCATGGCAAGCCCCCTGCTGCACGCCGTCTTCGGCACGCCCG
Organism: Streptomyces sp. NPDC088387; assembly: GCF_044753385.1. Taxonomy (NCBI): domain Bacteria; kingdom Bacillati; phylum Actinomycetota; class Actinomycetes; order Kitasatosporales; family Streptomycetaceae; genus Streptomyces; species Streptomyces sp. NPDC088387. The sequence continues at coordinate 165,243 of NZ_JBIVNC010000017.1, read as the reverse complement.
ACCAAGAGGTGCTGCCCGCTGCCGCACCGGCCCGCGCAGCCTCGGACCAGCTGCGTACCGATTTCGCCGGCGACCAAGCGACTTCACTGCAAGCTGTCGTCCATGGTGACCCCGGAAGGCTGCCGGCGACCATCGGCAACCTGCCGCATGTCGCTCGCGTCACGGAAGTGACGAAGGGCGACACCCATCTCGTCACGGTTTCCACTGACTTGGCCGGGCACTCCTCGGCCGCACAGCACCTGGTGGGTGAGATCCGTGCGCTGCCCGCCCCACACGGCTCGTCCGTGATGGTCACCGGCGATGCTGCCCGCCTTGTCGACACCAAGCACGCCATCGGGGTGCGGTTGCCCTATGCGGCAGGGCTGGTCGTGTTGACCACGCTGATCCTGTTGTTCCTCTTCACCGGCAGCCTCGCCCAGCCTGTTCGGGCACTGATCCTCAACGCGCTGGGCATCTCCGCCTCCCTCGGCGCAATGGTGTGGATCTTCCAGGACGGCCATTTCGCCTCTGTCCTCGGCTTCACTCCGCATCCGGTGGATACCGCGATGACCGTTGCGCTGTTCTGCATCGCCTTCGGACTCTCGATGGACTACGAGGTGTTCCTCACCAGCCGTATCAAGGAGCTGCACGACGACGGTGCCGGAACCGTGGAGGCAGTCACCAACGGTCTCGCGCGCACAGGGCGCATCGTCTCCACAGCGGCCGGCCTCCTCGCCGTCAGTTTCTTCGCCTTCGGAACCGCGTCCGTGAGCTTCCTACAGTTCTTCGGGCTCGGCTGCGGGCTGGCCGTCCTGATCGACGCTCTCCTCATTCGCGGCATCCTCGTGCCCGCCGCCATGCGTCTGCTCGGCCGACACGCATGGTGGGCTCCTCGCCCCCTACGTCGTCTCCACGATCGAGTGGGCCTGACCGAAGCAGAGTCCGAACGCCCTCTGGTCTCCACACACTGAACCATCCCCGCACGGCCGCCTGTTCGCGGTTCTCGGCGAGCCGAACAGGACGTGACACCAACTCCCCGGAGAGGAATCCCTCATGACCAAGACCATCGTCATCACCGGTGCCAGCGACGGAATCGGGGCCGCGGCAGCACGCGGCTTGAGCAAGGCGGGCCACCAGGTTGTGGTCGTGGGACGCTCACCCGAGCGCACCGCGGCCGTCGCCGACGAGCTCGACGCCAGGTACTTTGTCGCGGACTTCACGCAGTTCCGTGAGGTACGCCGGCTGGCGGCACAGCTGGACGAGGCCCTGCCCCGAATCGATGTCCTCGCCAACAACGCCGGCGGTGTGTTCGGGGACCGCACGCCCACGCCCGACGGATTCGAGACGACCTTCCAGGTCAACCATCTCGCACCGTTTCTGCTGACCGGACTGCTCCGCACGAAGCTCATGACGAGTCGCGCGTCCGTGATCCAGACGTCCAGTGGAGCTGCCCGAGCCATGGGCCGGTTGGTCATGGACGACCTTCAGCACGAACGGGACTACACCCCGCAGCGTGCCTATGGCACGGCGAAGCTGGCGAACATCCTCTTCACAGAAGAACTGCACCGTCGCTGGCACGACTTCGGGGTCTCGTCCGCGGCCTTCCACCCGGGAATGGTGGCCTCCAGCTTCGCGACGCAGAGCTCGAGCATCATGCGCCCCTTCTTCCGTAACCCGATCAGCCGGGCCTTCATGGGCAGCCCCGAAGCGGGCGCTCAGCAACTGATCTGGCTCGCGGAGGGTGAGCCGGGCAAGGACTGGGAGTCGGGCCGCTACTACGAGAAGCGCCACGTTGCGTCGAAGATGCCGAAACAGACGGGAGACACCGCGCTGGCCGGTTCGTTCTGGGACGAGTCGGCCCGTATGACAGAGCTGGGGTCTGAGTGAGCGCGGCGAAGCCGACACGGTGTCGCTTCCCGGAGGACGACCCAGTAGGACCCAGGCCGATCAACGTGGAGATGATCGGGACGGGACTGGTCATCCAGCACTACGTGGCCGAGGTCGCCGAGAAGCACCATCTCGCGTCGGCGCGCGCCCGTTCTCGATCAATCCGTACGGCGAAGAGAAGTGGGTGTTACTCGCCCGGCGGGCTGCCGTTCTCCGGTCGTGCGCGGAGACCGCAATCGTGGGCGGGGCGGCGCGACAGATCGTGGGAGGTGCCATCTCGCCGGCCGGTAGGCTGCCAGGCATGGAGCGTACCGAGCGAGTGGAACGGCGGCCCGCGAACGACGGTCCGAAGGCCGCTGCCCGTAACCGGGCCGCTCTGATCACCGCAGCCCGGGAGATATTTGCGGAGCAGGGTCTGGATGCGCCGCTGTCCGCGGTGGCCCGTAGCGCTGGAGTCGGGCAGGGCGTCCTCTACCGACACTTTCCGGACCGGACTGCCGTGGTGAAGGCAGTTCTGGAGGAGAACGTGCGGCAGGTCGAGCAGGCAGCGGAGCTGGAGAGCACGACCTTCGCCGATGTCCTTGGGGTGTTGACGTGGCACCTGGCGGGGTCCGCGGCCTTCGTCGGCCTTATGCATGCCGACGGTGCCGCCGGGCCCTCCGGCATCCTTGCCCACGCCCTCGCACTGTCGGAGCGTGTGGAGACCGCCCTGCGGAGGCATCTGCCCCAAGGGCACCGGCTGGACGCTGGAGAAGACCTCGCGCTGTCGGTGGCCATGGTCTCGGCCGCTGCCGTCGGCCCCACCCGTGAAGCGCGTGAACGCCGCGCAGTGGCCGCCTGGCGGCTGCTCGGTGTCGAGGTGGGGCCGGTGCAGGCTTTCGGCGGTTGAGTCGGAGCCCGAGTCAGCCACCGTTGGACTGTCGGATGCCCTTCGCGAGTGCCTCGAAGGTGTACAGATATCCGCCGGCCGGACCGCTGACAGTCATGTAGGCCTGAGTGCCGCCGGGTGTGATGGCCACGTTGGTGGCCTCATCCAGACCTTTGGTTCGTGCCGGAAGCTCCACCGTTGCGATCCGCTCACCGTGCGTGTTGTACACGGCCATCGCCGCCCGACCGTGCAGCCCCTGGTAGAGGTTGCCGGCCGCGTCCACGGCGATCGAGTCGGTCTGGGCGGTTCCGCCGTCCACGCGGATTGCGGTGTGGCGGGGTGTCGCTGCACCCTCCATGTCGCGGCGCAGATACGAGATCCGGTTCTCCGTGAGCTCGCTGAACCACAGCCCTCGATACCCGACATCGAATGAGATCCCGTTCGGAGAGGCCAGATCGTCGGCGAGCACGGTGACTTTCCTCCCCGAGCGGTCGATCCGCACAATACGTCCGTGGGCTTCGCCCTCGGTCATGCCTCGAGAGTCACTGATGTACAGGTTGCCGTCCTGGTCGAACGCGATGTCATCGGGGTTCATCGGCGCACCGTCGACATCGCCGGTGAAGAACGTCCGCGGATCGCCGCCGTCGGGCGCGAGACTCACGATCTCGCCGTGCGCGAAGTCGCTGAGATAGAGCCGTCCGTCGTACGGACTGAACTGCGCCGAGGCGTAGGACGCATTGCCCTTGGTGTGTACCGCGCGATGGGTTTTCCTCCGGACGTCCACGCGTATGACCTTGGGCTTGCCGTCGGGCGCGGTGACGTCAACGACGAAGAGGCCGCCGTCCTCGCCGAACGTGGGTCCCTCCAGCAAGGTCATTCCGGTCTCGGCGTGTACCTCGGTCAGATGCATGAACTGCTGTGCCCGGACCGTCCTTTCCGCGGAGTGGGACGACAACTCGTCACCGCGGTCGGAGCTCTGTGTACCGCAGCCGGTGAGGATCAGCGCGCTTGTTGCGGCGAGGGCGCCGAGAGCTCTGGCCGAGCGTCGTTGCATAGGAGATCACATCTTTCTGCCCGCCGGGCGGTCGGGAGGGCCGGTTGGACAGCGCGCCAACCGGTCGAAAGTCCCTTGGCCGAATGTCGTCGTGCCGCTGGAACTCCAACCGGACATCGCTGTCCGGTTGTTGCTACCGTAGCGGACGGCCGCCCGATCGGGGCAGCTCTGTCGTCCAGGATCGAGGTCACTAAATGACGACCCCACAAACTCCGACCTCCTACGAGCTCGCCGCCCTGAGGCAGCGCTACCGCCTCGAACGAGATCGGCGCGTCCGCCCGGACGGCGCCCGGCAATACGTCGGTACGGACGCCGAGTTCAGCCTCTACGCGGACGACCCGTACACGGAGCCGATCGATCGTGACCCGCTGCACGACACCGTCGACGTTGCCGTCGTCGGCGGTGGGTTCGGAGGCATCCTTGCGGGTGCGCGGTTACGGCAGCAGGGCCTTGAGCGCGTCCGGATCGTCGAGAAGGGCGGCGATTTCGGGGGAACCTGGTACTGGAACCGATACCCGGGCGTCCACTGCGACATCGAGTCACACGTGTACCTGCCGATGCTCGACGAAACCGGTTACGTGCCGCAGTGGAAGTACGCCCCGGGCGACGAGATCCGCCGACACGCTGTGCGGATCGCGTCGAAGTTCGCGCTCTACCGGGACGCCCTCTTCTCCACCGCGGTCACGACACTGGAGTGGGACGAGGGGGCGGAGTCCTGGATCGTTGTCACCGACCGGGGCGATGCCTTCCATGCCAGGTACGTCGTCGAAGCTTCGGGTACTCTCACCGATCCGAAACTCCCGAAGATACCCGGCATCGAGGACTTCACCGGCCACACCTTCCACACCTCACGATGGGACTACACCTATACCGGTGGCACCCCGGAGGGCGGAATGACCGGCCTCGCGGACAAGCGGGTGGGCGTCATCGGCACAGGAGCCACCGCCATTCAGGCCATCCCTCTGCTGGCCGAGGACGCCGGGCACCTCTACGTGTTCCAACGCACCCCGTCCACCGTCGACGTGCGAGGCAACCGCCGCACCACGGCCGAGGACGTGGGCGCCGACGGTAAGGACTGGGCCCGGAAGCGACGTGAGAACTTCCTTCGTATCGTCTCCGGCGAGGACGTCGAACAGGACCTCGTGGCGGACCGGTGGACGGCGTCGGCAACCCTGCTCGAGAAGCTCCATTCGAGCTTCGAGCGCCCCGACGACCGGTCGGCTTTCGAGTCCGCCTACGAGGTTGCCGACGCCATGAAGATGAATGAACTGCGGGCCCGCGTCGAGGCATCCGTCACGGATCCGGACACAGCCGAGAAACTCAAGCCCTGGTATCGCTACGCCTGTAAACGCCCCACCTTCTCGGACCTGTACTACCCGGCGTTCAACCGCGAGAACGTCACCCTGGTCGACACCGCAGGCACACGCGGCGTCGAACGCGTCACGGAGAACGGTGTCACGGTCGGTGGCATCAACTACGAACTCGACTGCCTGATCTTCGCCACAGGATTCAACACCGGGGCTTCCAGCATCGGTCTGGCCGGACTTCCCGTTCTCGGCAGGGGTGGCGTCCAACTACCTCGTGGACGTTCGGGGGAGCACGCACGCACACTCCATGGCCTTACCAGCCGCGGCTTCCCCAACCTCATACAAATGGGCCCCCTCCAGAGCGCCATCAGCGTCAATTTCACTCACGTACTGGACGAGCAGGCCAAGCACGCTGCCGCTCTCATCGCGGCCGCTGAAGCCAAGACGGCCGTCATCGAACCGTCCCGTGAAAGCGAAGACGCCTGGGTCGCCGTTCTCACCGAGGACGCTCCCGACCACGAGTGGTTCCACGCCGAGTGCACCCCCGGCTACTACAACGGAGAAGGCCGCGGCAGGCCCAACGGTCCGACCGCCTACCCGCACGGAGCCGTCGCCTTCCACGAGTTGTTGCAACGGTGGCGCGACGAGTCCGTGGGCGAAGCCCTCCGAGCCCGGAACAGTCCTTCGACCGACATGACCTAGCCGCGTCCGGCCGGGTCGTCAACGTCCGGCCCCGGCCCCGGCCCCGGCGCCCGACCGGTGGCGTGGCGGGAATTCGCGTCGGGCTGTCACCGCGGGCGTCGAGCCCGCGCCTCACCGCTTCCGCGCCTGCTGGGCCAGTCGGAGTGCCCCTTCGACCGGTGGGGCCCGCAGCAGCTCCACCCGGGCCAGGGGGTGTGCCCTCAAGATCCGCTCGCGAACAGCATCCGCGTAGGCAGGCACCTGCGCCATGAGGCCGCCTCCCAGTACGACCGTGTTGGTGGCCACCCCGCGATCCGCCAGTGTGGTCACCAACTCGGCGATGCCGTCGGCCCCTTGGGCGAGTACCGCTCGCGCGTCCGCCGAGCCCTCCGAGGCCGCGTGAGTGACGGCCCGGCCGTGCCTGCCCCAGTGTTCCGGGCCGTCACCCCAGCTCAAGGAGTGCGCGAGGTCGGCCGGATCACCAACGCCGACGGAGCGCATCAGGGCCAGGCCCAGGGCGTCGGGCTCCTGGCCGCGGTCGGCCCGTCTCAGCACCGCCCTGGCCGCGTCCCTCACCAGGGCGGAGGCACTGCCGTCGTCGCTGAGCACCCACCCCCAGCCACCGGCGCGAACCAGGTCGTCGCCGCCACCCGTGGCCACGGCGATGGCCCCCGTCCCCACGACCACACCGATGCCCTCGTCGAAACCGGCCGCGGGCACCAGCAGTTCCGCGTCGTTGACGGTGGTCACCGGACACCCCAGTCGGACCGAGAGCGCCGCGCTCAGCTCGACGCACTGCCGGCGCCGCTCACATCCGTGAGCACCAACGGCCACCGAGGCCAGGGACACCTCGCTGCCCAGCACCGCGCCGAGCCGAACCGCCAGCCAGTCGGCGCCCGCTTCGATCGGCGGTACCGCCCAGCCGTCGGACGGCACCACGCGGTCGAGGACGGTGTGGCCGGGAAGGTCCGCTGGCACAGCCCGGACATGCGTCTTGGTTCCGCCGATGTCCACGCCCACAAGCCATGACGACGTCATACCGCACCCTCTGCTGCCGATGCCGGTACTTCGAAGTCGGCCGGGTCCAGGCCGCCTTGCTTGGTGTCGTTGTTGGCGAAGACGAACGACTCGATGACCAGTCCGCGCTCCTCGGCCAGCCCGGCCGCGAGTTCCTGGGCGACAGCGACCTCCAGCACACTGCGTGGACCGCAGTCGAGCTCAGGCAGTCTGATCACCGCGAGGTTCGGTCCGGCGGGCACGTCCTGCGTGGTGAGCAGCAGGCTGAGGTGGCCGGCGTCCGCGAGGGTGCGGGCCAGCTGTGTCTCCCTGCCATCGCCGTACAGAACGTGCAAGGTGCCGCCAGCCGACTCCATCTCGCCGTGCAGGTGGTTGCGGGTCGCGAACGCCGCGGCCGGGAGCCGGGCCACTTCGCGCAGCAGCAGCGCGGAAGCCTCTGCCGACGTCCGCGAAGTCCCCGACGCGATGGCGTCGACAGCGACACATTCGGCGGCCCGCGCCAGCAGCGGACCGAGGACAGTACTCGCCTGTTCGCGGACGGCGGTCAACCGGCCGGCGATGTCATGCCACGGGTCCGGGCGGTGCTCGCGGCCGGTGAACGCGCCGGCCAGCAGGTCGAGCGCGACGATCGTTCCGGTGAAACCGATGGTGGACGCGAAGGAGTCCGGCTCGTTGCCCAGCCCGACGCACAGATCTGCCAGTTCGTACAGCGGAGACGGCACCACGTTGAGCACGGCTACGGTCGGTACGCCCGAGCCCACCTGTTCGAAGGCCGCCAGGGTCTCGGCGCTCCGCCCGCCCTGGGAGACACCGATCAGCATGTCGGTGTCGAAGCCGTGGGGGATCCTGGCGATCTCGTCGGCCAGCACGCGGTGGGTGTCCATGCCGTTGCGCCGCAGCACTTCGACCGGCAGGGCCAGCGCGGCGTACGACGCGCCGATGCCGGTGAACAGGGGGCGCCTGGCGCGATGCAGGGCGGTGAGATCGGAATCGGCAAGCACGCTCCCCACCCGGGCGGCGATCCGCTGTAGGGCGGCGGGCTGAGCGTCCTGGCCCTGACGGAAGGTGATACGGGATCCGGACATGGTCAACGTTCCTGATTCATGAGTAGGTGGCTTTCCGCGATACCGCGCGCCGAGGGGTGCGGTCAGTGGGCGGAGGCGACAGCGAGGAGAAACCAGCCGGTGTGCGGGATCCACTGCTCGGCCCACCGCCAGCTCTCCGACTCGGGTGCGTCGGGCGGTAGGAAGGCGATGTCGTCCTCGTCGTTCCAGCCGGAGGTGATGCCGTTGACGATGCCGCCGGGGATGTTCGGAAAGTCCGAGGCGTAGTCGACGTTGTTGCGGCCGCGGCCTTGCAGCATGCACACGTCGAACGGGTTGCGGCCGGTAATCCAGGCCAACTGGTCGCCTGCGAAGGCCTGGAGCCGCAGCCGGTCATGTGTGCCGACATTGTCCAGTCCGGAACAGGCACTGGCAGCCGCCGACAGCGACGCGACCGTGGCGTTCTCTCCCTGCCACCAGTACCCGGTCTCGTTGGCGTGCGGGAAGAAGAACGCGTCACGCGGGACACCGCCGGAGGGCTGCACCCGTTGCCGCGGATAACCGAACGCGTTGGGGACCGCGTGGCTGCGGTCGATGGTGTCGAGCATGGCCCGCACCGCTGTCGCCGTTGCGGGCGCCGCCTCGGAGGCGACCGGGAGCAGTTGCGCGAACCGCAGCAATGCCAGCACGGGCAACCCGGCTTCGACGGCGTGGAAGAACGGCCGCTCCTCGGTGTCGGCGACGAACCAGCCCGGTCCGTTCTCGGGACGGAAGTAACGGGAGATCAGGGACCGGGCGCGCCGGCGGGCCACCTCGTGAGCGCCACAGGCCGCCGAAGCGCCGGCCGCCACCAGCTCAGAGGCTGCGAGCAGCGCGGCATAGTCGTCGACGATCGACTCGGTTCCGTCGTCGAGATATTCAGTGTTGTGAGCTTCCAGGTGAACAAAGGCATTCTCGGCCGCCGCCAGGTAATCGGCGTGGCTGAAGTCGCCGTGGTCGTCGAGAGTGGCGGCGCGCGCCAGCGCCGCGATGGCGAGGCCGCCGCCCTGCCGGTAGGCGGCGCGGTAGCCGTCGGTACGGACGCAGTCCTGGAGCGGTGCGGTGACCACGCGCTCTTCGAGTCGTTTTGTCAGCGCGTCGAAGATGCCCGTGTAGAAGTAGCCTTCGGGCGAGCGGAACCGTACGAGGAAGTCGGCACCCCACAGGGCCTCGTCGCGCAGCCGGACACCGAGCGAACGCATCAGTGCCGGGTGCCGGTCGGCCAGGTTGTCACGCGCGGCCATCATCGCCCAAGCGCAGAGAGGGATCTGCTGCGGGCTCATCGTGCGGGTGTAGGTGAGGTGGCTGAGGAACTTGCTGGTGTCGCCGCTGGCGTCGAGCCAGCCACCCCTCGCGTCGACTTCGTGGCCGGTGCTGTCCGCCCACAACCGGGCGTGGCGGTCCTTGCGGTCGATCTCACCGCTGGAGCGCATCGCTTTGAAGTAGGCGAGGACGTCGGACATGCTGCGCCGCTGGAGGAGGTCGGCCCCGACCTCGAAGGGCGCGGACTCGACGGTGCCGGCCGTGGTGACCACCCGGACCGTGTGACGCCCGGGTCCGACATGCTCGGGCAGGTCGATCCTGGCGAAGGGTCCAACGCTCCAGCCCGGCACCGCATGGGGGACGTCCACCGAAAGGGTCTCAGTCACCACGCCTGCCCCATCCGTCAGTTCGGCCTTCAGAGGCGCGTCTCCGTCGGGCAGCAGCACAACAGCCGCATGGGTCGCGCCGTTGGAGTGGCCGAGATGGCCAACAAATACCGCCGGTTGCTGCGGAGCGCCTGTCAGGTCATCCCTTGACTGCACCTGCGAGCACCGCCCCTTCCATCTTGTCGGCGAACGCCGCGTAGACGACGTACACCGGAATCAGCGTGATGACGATGCCGGCGGCCAGTACGCCGTACTGCGAGGAGTTCGCGAGGGACAGCGTGGGCAGCGCGACCTGCGCTGTGCGGATCGCCGAGTCCGGGCCGACGATCACGAGCGAGAAGAAGTACTCATTCCAGAACGACAGGAAGTTGAGGATGAGCACCACGGCGACGGTGGGTCGAGCGAGCGGGAAGTAGACCGACCACAGCAGACGCCAGCTTCCGGCGCCGTCGATCACGGCGGACTCCTCCAACTCCCTGGGCACGGCCCGCATTGCCTGGGTGAGCAGGATGACCGAGAGCGGGAGCGCGGTGGCGGGCAGGAAGAGGATCAGGAACTCACGTGTGTAGAAGAGACCCATGTTGATGGCGAGCAGCACCGTGGGGACGAGCGCGGCGAAGCCCGGGATGAGAAAGCCCAGTGCGAACACCCGCTCCACGGCGGCGCCGATCCTTCCGCCGGTCCTGGCCAGTGCGAAGGCGGCGGGGATGGCCAGCGCCAGGGTGAGCAGGTTGGCGCAGACGGTCACGTACGCCTGGTTGACCAGTGCGGGACCCAGCGTGGCGTCGCTCATCGCCCGGCCGAAGTTCCCGCTCTCGAACCCGGCGAACGGCGAGAACGGGGCGGTGAGGATGCCGACGTTGCTCTTGAAGGCCGAGATCAGCAGGTAGTACAGGGGCAGCAGGAGCAGCCCCACGTACAACCAGACAGCGAGGTGTGCGAGGTACTTGAGCGGACCCGAGCGGCGCAGGGGCGGCGAGTCGCGATGTGCGGTACGCAGCATGATGCGTCCTGTCAGTAGTTCTGCCGGAACAACCGGCGGATGCCGAGAAGACCGAGGACGCCGATGAGGAACAGCATCACGGCGACGGCCTGGCTGTAGCCGACCTTGGACTGGTTGAAGGCGTAGTCGTAGACGAGGAAGGAGAGGTTCACCGTCTCGGTGCCCGGTCCGCCCCGGGTCAGAAGGAGCACAACGGCGGCGGAGGAGAACAGCGTCCACAGGAACTGGAGCATGGTGACGACCCCGATGAACTCGCGGCACACCGGCCATGCGATCAGCCACATGCGTCGCCAGTGCCCGCAGCCGTCGAGTTCGGCGGCCTCGAACAGTTCGTCGGGCACGGTGTTCATCCGGGAGGCGAGAAGCACGGCGGAGACGGACATCGAGGACCAGATGATCACGACCACTATCGCGATCGAGGCGGTCGAGCCGTGGGCGAGCCAGGGACGTATCTGAGAGTCCAGTCCGACGCCCCGCAGGAACCCGTTGATCACCCCGGAAGGGGCGAACACGCCGACGAAGACCATGGCCAGCGCCGGCGCGGAAAGCAGTACGGGAGTGAAGAGCACCGCCCGCACGAAGCGGTGGCCCGGAGGCCGCAGCGACAGGTAGTAGGCGATCATGAAGGCTCCGCCGATCACGATGGGCAGCGAAATCACCATCTGAACCAGCGAGTTGAGCACCGCCTGGTGGAAGACGGGGTCGTTGAGGAGGCGCTGGGCGTTGTCCAGGCCGGTGTAGGTGCGCGGTGCGACGAGCCCCCGCCAGTCGGTCTGCGCGAACCAGAAGAGGCTGACCAGCGGGCCCAGGGTGAAGGTCAGGAACCAGCAGAGGGCCGGCAGGGTGAAGCCGAGCCAGGCCAGCTCACGCAGGCGGCCCGGCTTCCGCTGGGGCTGCGGCGCGCTCGGCACGGCGGCGGCCGGGGGTTCGGTGGCCGGTGCGGACAGAGTGAGACGGGGAGTGGACACGGTCTGCCTTCCTGCGGGGTGGCCGGGTGTGCACCGGCCACCCCGGCTGCTACTTCGAGGCTTCGTAGACCGCGTCGACGGTCGCGCAGATCTTCTTCGCGTCGTTGCCCTTGGTGTAGGCGATCGACGTGGCCCGGTACATGGGATTGGACACGTCGGCGGGCACGTGCAGATCCGGCATCACGGTGAAGTCCACGGCCTTGGGCAGCTGTGCCACCGACTGGCTCAAGAGCGGCGACTGCACCCCGGTGGTGTCCACGTCGGCGGAGGTCGCGAGGACGACTCCGCCCTGAAGCATCGTGTGCAGCACTTCGGGCTTGTACATGTACTGGACCAGCTTCTCGACGGCGGAGAGCTTCTTCTTGCCGTTGGGGCTGATCCACCAGCCGGCGGAGGTGGAGCCGTCGTAGGCCGTGGGCTTGTCGTAGGCGCCATCCGGAGCGACGGGCAGACCACCGAGAACGGTGGTCTCGGCCAGCGCCTTGCTGGTGCTCGCGTACGCCCAGGAACCCAGCGGTGCGATGGCTGCCGAGCCGTTCATGTACAGAGCCTGGGCCTGGTCGGCGCTCAGTCCCTCGACGCCGTCGACGAACACTCCGGCGTCGCGCATCCGCGTGAACAGCTCGATGCCCTTCATGGCTTCCGGGTTGTCACACGTGTGCCCCTCGGCGAAGACCTTCTTGGCCTCGTCGGGAGACAGGTAGGTCTCCAGGAACTGTAGGAAGATCTTCTGGCCGGACCAGTCGTTGCCGCCGATCGCGACCGGCTGTACTCCTGCGGCGCGCAGCTTCTTGGCGGCGCCCACGAGTTCGTCCGTGGTGGTGGGCAGCGATATGCCGTGCTTGTCGAAGAGGGCCTTGTTGTACCACCAGGGCCAGGTGAAGCCCGCGTAGGGCAGTCCGCGCAGATGGCCGTCGGAGTCGGTCCAGTCGGTGATTGCGCCGGCCGGGATCGAGGACTTCAGGCCCCATTCGCCGACGTAGTCCTCGACCGGAACGACGGCGTCGTTCTTCACCCAGTCCAGCTGCTTCTCCAGCAGGCCGACGAGCAGGACGTCCGCCTCCTTCCCCGCGAGCAGGGAGGTTTCGTAGACCTGGTTGAGGTCGTCGCCGTTCTCCAGCACCTTCACCTTGATGCCGCTCTGTGCCGTGAAGTCCTTGAGGGCGGCCTTGAGTGGCACGCTTTCGGTACCGCCACTGGTCCAGTTGGTCTGCAAGACGATCGTGTTGGAGTCACCGCTTCCGGGTGTTGCTCCACTGCCACAAGCTGCCGTGAGCGCCAACGCCGCGGCACACGCGACGCCGAGCCCGAGTCTGGCCGAACGATGCATCAGTGATCCTCCTGCTACCGGCACCCCGCGCCTGCGCAGGGGGAACAAGCGGAATGGGTCGTCTGGCCGAGATGCGACCAGTGCTGTGCGGCAAAGGTAAGCAGTGGACGGCAAGTGGTCAATAGTGGTCTATAGAAATATCTCCAGTGGTCTATTCAGGGATCTTGAGGCCGGGCTGGAATCCTCTCCGAGCCACCCTGAAGTGCCCGCCTGCGGCGTAAGTCCAGGGATCACCGGCCATGCACGCAACGATTCCTGAGCACTGCTGGTGGTAAGCAGTGGTACATTCGGACCTGATCAGGAGGATGAGTCATGGGCGTTGACGCCACCCCGCAGGCCCGCGCACCGCATCGCACCCACACCCCCGCGCCACTGTGGTCACAGACCGCCGACCTGATTCTGGAGCAGATCGAATCCGAGCAGCTCCCCGCCGGCTCCAGGCTCGCCGCGGAGCGCGAGCTCGCGGCACGGTTCGACATCTCCCGCGTGACACTGCGCAAAGCCCTGAATCACCTCGTCGACCGGGGCATCCTCACCGCTTCGCACGGCCGGGGCTGGTTCGTCGCTTCTCCGGTGGCCGATCGCGAATGGCCGAACGACCTCGAATCCTTCACCGCCACCGCCCGCCGCAAGCACATGGTGGCCCGCTCCCTGGTGCTCCACCAGGATGTTCAGCCCGCCTCGCTCGACGACGCGGACCGGCTGCAACTGCCCGCCGGCACACCGCTGATCCGGCTGGTCCGCGTACGGATGCTCAACAACGTCCGGGTTGCGATGGACCGCACGCTCTTTCCCGAAAGCATCGCTCCGGGTGTCATCGGCGTCGACTTCACCACGGCCTCGCTCTTCGAGGAACTGCACGAGCGGGGCGTGGAACCCAGCCGGTCCGTTACCACCATCGAAGCGCGCAGCGCTGATGATGTGCTCGCCGGTCACCTGGGGCTCGAACCTGCCGCGCCGATCCTCGTCCTCGACCAGGTCGTCTTCGGCCTCGAAAACACCCCGATCATGCTCTCGACCGTCGAATACAGCGGCGACCGCTACCGGCTGCGCACCACCCTTCGGCCGCGTTGAATTCCGGCCCATGAGTTCTCGGAGCCCAAGGCCGCGGCGCGGTGCCGGCAGGCTCTCCTCTCGGCGTTCTCAGGCGTTGGACTGGAGCCCCTCAAGCCAGCGTTGGTGCCAGCGGAGGAGTCCGGCCCGGACCCACCTTGAAGCCAGGAACGGGAGGGGCCCGCGTTGGGTCTCCTCCGTGACGACGGTGGTGGTGCCGTCGGGGTTCTGTGTGAGCTGCCACCGGTGGTGTGCGCGTGTGCCGAGGACGACGCCTTCCCAGGCGAGTTCGTGATCGGGGCGGAAGACCTTCACCGTGCTGGTGGCGCGGATGTTGAACGTCGTCCAGCGAAAACGTGTGCCTTCCGCGAGTTCGCTACCGTCCAGCACCTGCACATGTCGCGCATTGGGATAGAAGGACGGCCAGGCGGTGGCGTTGACGAGCAGCGCCCAGATGGCAGCGGGATCCGCCGCGATGGTGAGTTCATTGCGGGCATGGACGTGCGCCTGATTGGGGGCCATGCCGTCGGGCCAGTTCGTCATGTTGTCGGCTCCTGAGTGAAGTGCATGCCCCGCGGGCAACGAGCAGAGTGGGAGTGGCAGTCGCCTGACGAGTGGGAACTAGCCGGAGGTGAGACCGGCGGCGACGACGCGAGTCAAGGCGTGCAGCACATGGCGGGCCCGGACGGGATTGTTGAGTTCGGCTTCCAGGCCCTGGACGGTGTGCACCAGCGCCGCCGCGATCTCGGACCGCTGTCGTGGTGGGGCCCCGGTGTCCGCGAGTATCTGCTCGGCGATGGTGCGCATGGTTGCTTCGTACTGAGCCGCGTCCTCGGCGGCGACCCGTGCATATTCTTCCAGGAGCTCCAATGCGTGCTCGGAGCGCTCCGCCAGCCCCAGAGTGAGGTCCAGCTTGGCGTCGAGTGCGGCTGTCAGCCGCTCGGCGACGCCGCCCTCGCCATCGGCGGCTGACCGGGCCTTCTCGACAGAGTTGGCCAACAGCGCCGCGCCGACCAAGCGCAGCACTTCTTCTTTGCCGGTGACACGCAGGTACAGCGCAGGCCGTGACAGCCCTGCTGCTTGAGCGATGTCGCTCATCGTGGTTCGCCGGAACCCATGCCGGGCGAAGGCGTCGAAGCCGGCAGCGAGCAACAGGTCATGAGCTACTGCATCCCGCACTGACATCCTGACAGTCTAGGTACAAGTTGTCAGAACGTCCAGCGAACCTCGTGGGCGCGGCCCGGCGAGGCCGACGCCCCTGGCAGATGCGATGCGTCGGCCTCTCGTCCGTGCGCTGTCCCTTATGACCTCTATGACCTCTATGACCTCGTCGGCTTCACGGTGCCTTCCGGAGCAGGAGGCCGAGCCGGACGTATTTCGTTCAGCCAGGCGATCTGCTCGGTCATGCGCTTCGTGATCAGTACGGCCAGGTCCGTGGCCTTGGTCGCGTGGCCCTGGGTCCGCTCGCTGTCGCCGAGCATTCTGGACTGTGTGAGGTGCTCGCGCAGTGCGTCGGTGAGGATCTTGTCGAATGTTTCGCCGGTCGCCGTACCCGCCTTGCCGAGAGTCGCGAGGCTGACCATGCCGGGCATGTCGTGTCCCTCGTGAGGGCGGGTGTCGGGGACACCGGAGAGCTTCAGCAGTTCGCGCAGCTCTCGTAGGTCTTCGCGCAGTCGCGACCCGGTTCGGGCCGCCAGTGCCGCCACCGCCGGACTCGCTCTGCGGGAAGGCGCCATGTCGGTGAGGCGCTGCGCACGCTCGCTCATGGGGATCATCAGCTGAATCCATGCGACGTCGGTGGCGCTGAAGGTCGAGGTCGGTGATGCGCCGGCGCTGGTCGAGGTGCTGGTGGTCGGCTGCGTCGAGCAGCCGACCACCAGCAGCGCCATGGCTGTGGCACACACCAGACGCAGGGTCAGAAGGTGCCGGCGGAGTTGCACTTGGCCTTCTGGGTGATGCAGTCCTTCACTCGGTGCCCCTGGGCCGCGTTGTCCCACGCGTTGAAGAAGTCGCCGTGGATGGATGATGCCATTCCCGAGGCCAGCCGGAAGCCGGCCGCACTTCCGTGGGTCGGGTAGCTGACCACGAAGGAGAGGTTGGGGATGGCGACGGGGTAGGCACCGCTGCACTTGCCGTCGTAGGTGTACGCGACGTGCGACTTGTGGTCGGGACTGTCCAGGTTCTTGCCGTCCCAGCAGTCGGGGAAGACGAGTTGGTGGGTGAGGTGTGCGGTCGGGGCGCAGACCGGCCAGTTGCCGTCGGCGCTGCGGCCGATCTCGCCGCCCGCGCCGGCGCACCAGTACTGGCCGGGTGATCCCGCGGGTGTGGGTGTCTGTGCCTTGGCGTCACCGGCGATCATCCGGAATCCCTCGGGGAAGGGCAGGGTCGCCGAGGGGTCGGGCAGCCGGGAACCGTAGTAGACGATCATGTTCTCCGGCTCGACCGCCGTGTTGCCCTCGTACAGGGTGGGGATCCAGTACGCCGAGAGGTCCTCGGTGGGTGCGCAGGTGGTGGCCCTGTTGTTCAGCAGCGACTGGGTGGTGGAGAACGCGTCGGTGCTCTTGTTGCCGAAGAAGCTGTGCATGTGGGAGGCGCCGGCAAGTCCAGGCAGGACGATGGGGTCGTCCGGCTTGGAGTGGCTGTAGTCGCAGGTGGCGTTGAACTCCGGAACCCGGACCACGTCGGCGGGTACGGGCGCTGGGGTCATCGCGCGGAACTGCGCCACCTGGGCGTTCCACTTGGCCTGGTCCACGGGGACCCAGCCCGCCGCCTGGCCGTCTCCGTCGCCGACGAAGGAGAACCAGTTGATGTTGACGAAGTCGCCGGGTGTTGTACTGCGCAGTACGGCGAACACGGTCTGCGCACCGGTGGGGTGGGTGGTGACGTCGGTGGTCCGGGTGACCCAGTTCTGCCAGCCGCCGGTCGGAGCGACCTGTATGACGGCGAGCAGGGCTCCGGTCGCGCTGCCGGTACGCAGTTCGACAGTGCCCGAGCCGACGGCGGAGGCGACCCGGGCGGACACTGTCAGTCGGCCCGCGGCGCCGAGGTCGACGTTGTCGAAGCGCATCCAGTCGCCGTCGGCGAGGAACGCCGCGTTCTCCCCTCCTCCGGCGTCCGCGGTCGCCTCCAGTGCGACACCTGACTGGGCGGCGTAGGACTCGGCCTGGACGGTGACCGTGGCGGCCCGCGCCTGCTGGGCCGACACGGTCAGGCCCAGGGCAGCGGCCAGCGTGACGACCAGTGCTCCTACTAACAACGTGTACAGATGGGCGGGATATCTGCGCATCTCACTTCCTCACGAGCATCGGGGATGACACGCCGGATCCCTCGGACCGCGGCGACAGGGGGGCCAGGAGTCGGACAGCGGAATGTGTCCGGCTGTGTGATCCGGATGCCCCGAGCAGCCCCGCGCGGCCAATTGCCGTGCGGCTCGGGGGCGTTGGGCGAGTCCGCCGGTGACTACTGGAAGACCCGCACGTAGTCGACGAGCATCCTGGACGGGAACGGGGTGCTGGAGTCGGTCGGGCCGGGCCAGTCGCCTCCGACCGCCAGGTTGAGGATCATGTAGTGCGGGTGGTCGAAGATCCACGGACCGCGGGTCTGCTCGACCTGGTCCTTGTCCAGGGAGAAGACGGTCCGGCCGTCGAGACTGTAGGTGATGCCCTTGCTGTTCCAGTCGGCGGTCCAGGTGTGGAAGTCGTCGGAGAAGTCCGCGTCTCCGGGCAGCCGGTAGGGAGAGCCGATGCCGCCTCCGCCGTTGTAGGCGGGCGCGTGGACGGTCGAGTACGCCGTCTTCACGTCCTTGCCGAGCACTTCCACGATGTCGATCTCGCCGTTGTAGGGCCACGGTCGCCCTGTCAGGAAGTCGGCGCCCATCATCCAGAACGCGGGCCACAGTCCGTTGCCCTTGGGCACCTTGATACGTGCTTCGATCCGGCCGTACGTGAACTGGAACGTCGCGCCGGTGTTCATCCGCGCCGAGGTGTACTGGCACGTGGTGCTGCCGCTCAACGGGTCCCGCGGGCACGACGACCCTGCGGTGACCTCCTTGCGCGCCTCCATCACCAGGTTTCCGGCCCCGTCCAGCGCGGCGTTGCGGTGATCGGTGTAGTACTCCAACTCGTTGTTCGGTCCCGTCCCCGGATCCGCCCTCCACTTCGAGGCGTCGGGCCTGCTTCCCGCGGCGCCCTCGAACTCGTCGCTCCACACCAGCCGCGGCGGGTTCGCGGGGTCGCTCGGCAGGGGCGGAGCCGGGATCGGAGCGCCACCACTGCCGTACACCTGGAACTCCCACAACGAGTAGCCGTAGGGAGTGGCACGCTCGGTGCCGTACATGCGCACGTAGCGACCGCTGCCGGAGACGGTGAGCGTCTGCTTGAATCCCGTGCCGGACGTCGTCGAGTAGATGGGCTGCCAGTCCTGTCCGTTCGAAGAGACTTGGATCTGGAACGACTTGGCGTAGGCGGGATCCCACTGTAGGACGACCTTGTCGATCTGGGCCGTCGCGCCGAGGTCGATGGAGATCCAGCCCGGATTGGTCCATCCCGTGGTCGAGCTTGTCGCCCAGCGGGACGCCGGGTCGCGGTCGAAGGCCCTGGCCGGCGTGCATTCCCAGCAGTTCTGGTCGCTCTGGGAAGAGGAGGCCGCACCTGTCCTGCCGTATGAAAGCAGCGTGCCGGGGTCGGTGGGCCCACCGGAGTCCGTGGTGCCGTACACCTGGAACTCCCACAGGGAATACCCGTATTGGGTGCCACGCTGGGTGCCGTACATCCGTACGTAGCGGCCAGTGCCGGCCACGGCCAGGCTCTGGGCGCCGCCCGTGGCCGTGGTCGTCTCGTGAACCGGCGTCCAGTCCTGCGCGTTGTCCGACACCTCGATCCTGAACGCCCTGCCGTACGCGGCCTCCCAGTTGAGGGCGACGCGGCTGATCCGGGTGCTGGCCCCGAGATCGATCCGTATCCACTGCGGATCGGCGAACGCGCTGGACCACCGGGTGCCTAAGTCGCCGTCGACGGCGGCGGGAGCGCCGAAGGCTCCCTCGGTGCTCGAAGCAGTGGCGGGCTTCCCCTGCGAGAGCAGAACCTCCGCCGCCTGTGCGGGTGGTGCGGGCAAAGCGATGAAGGCCAACAAGGAGGCAGCTATGGCCCAGAAGAGCACAAATCTATTGCGAAGAGTTTGCATATGCTACTCCTCAAGTGGGGTTTGAGGTCAGGGAGCGCTCCCCCAGGGGAGAATGGAGGGGGCTGGCAGACCTGTCAAGGCTCTTGTCCACTAAGAAAAATCGGCGGCAGAGGGATGGTTGGAAGCCGGGGGAGCGATCCCCGACGCGCGGCTGCGATGGGCAAACGCTTGCGAGAAACTGCAAAGTAGGGTGATGGCTGCGGCGGGTTCATGCCGCCCTGCCTGCGGATACGCTGCTGTCTTCGCCACGACGCAGAGCCGGAGGTCGCCTCGATGAGAAAACCCTCCCCGCGCAGGTACTCGGGAGGCGGCACAGGGGACGGCCAGGCATGAAACGCCCCACTCTCGAAGTGGTCGCCGCCCGGGCCGGCGTGTCCAAATCGAGCGTCTCCCGCGTCATCAACGGTGAGACGACCGTCGCCCCGGAGATCCGAGACGTCGTTATGCGAGCCGTCCGCGAACTCGGGTATGTGCCCAACGGAGCGGCACGCAACCTCGTTACGCGCCGCACGGACACCCTTGCCCTGGTCGTCTCCGACCCGCCTCAAGGAGTCGTCTCTGACGACCCCCTGTTCTCAGCTGTCGTTCGCGCGGTCAGTCGTGAACTGGAGACCGCGGGCAAGCGACTTGTGCTCATGCTCGCGGAGTCGGACGAGAGCCGGACCAGAGTGGAGCAGTACATCGCCGGCGGGCACGTGGACGGCGTCATCCTCGTGGCCCTGCACGGTACGGATCCACTGCCGGCCGCGCTGGCGAGGCAGGGCCTGCCCGTCGTCTCCTTCAACCGCACCTCCGCACAGGACGTCCCGTACGTGGCCCTGGACAACGCCGGCGGCGCGGCGCTGGCCGTACGTCACCTTCTGGAGCGAGGCCGACGCAGGATCGCGACCATCACCGGACCGCTCGAACTCTACGAGGCCCGGGAACGCCTCGACGGCTACCGCCGGACACTGCGCGACACCGGACGCCGCTCCATCGTGGCTTTGGGGGATTTCACCAGGGTTTCCGGTGCTGAAGCCATGCGTCAGCTCCTGGAGGACGACCCTGACCTCGATGCCGTGTTCGCGGCCAACGACCTGATGGCGATCGGAGCCCTGCGCACCCTGCGCCAGGCGGGACGACGCGTACCGGACGATGTGGCCATGGTCGGCTTCGACGACATAGAAGCCGCGTCCTATACGACCCCGGCGCTCACCTCGGTACGCAGCCCGATGGCCGACCAGGCAACCGCCGCAGTCCACTTGCTCCTCAGACTCATCGGCGGTGGCCCCACGGATCCGGTGATCATGCCGAACGAACTTGTGGTCCGCGAATCGACCTGATGCGACAACACACCCTCCATCAACCAACAGGGCGCGAGATGCGGTCGCGAAGGGCCTTGAGCCGCCACGACGGTAGCCACGTCTGTCTCGGGGATGCTTCGAAGGAGCGGTGGTTGCCCCGAGTCCACCGCACCAAGGTCCACGGCAATGCGCACCGACGGTGCGGCCATGTGGCCTATTTGGAAAAGGCGGTCAAGGATTTCGCTACGGTGGAATCCTGCCGTGCCAGCCATTCTGAAATCACTTGGTTTGTTTCCTCAGGCATTTCCTCCTGAATCCAGTGACCGCAGTCCAGGCCGACCACCTCCACATTGGGCACGAACTCTGTCAGGGTCTCGGACCTCGGGACCGCCAAGTCCCGGTCGCCGTATATCATGAGGGCGGGCTGCTGGATGATCGGGTCGACGTCCGCCAGCAGGTGCCAGTTGCGGTCGAGGTTCCGGTACCAGTTGATGCCGCCCGTGAATCCCGATGTTTCGAACCCGGAGATGTAGACCGCCAGGTCGCTGTCGCTCATGACGGGCTCACCGAGCGGTGCTTCCGCCAGGGCGAGGTTGATAAACGCCATGCCCGGCTCAGGGGGCGCCGGGGGCACGTTCTTCCGGTAAAGGTTGCGGATGAACTGGCTTGTGTTCGCATCGAACACGGCGTCCGCAACGCCCGGCTGCCGATTGAAGTGGACGAAGTAGAAGTCGCCGCCGAGGAACCGTTCCATGACCTCGATCCACGGCGTTTCGCCGCGCACCTGGTAAGGCAAGGACAGGTTGATCACCTTGTTCACACGGCTGGGGTGAAGCAGGGCCAGCGACCAGACGACGAACGCACCCCAGTCATGGCCGACGAAGGTGGCGTCGTCGTATCCGTAGTGGTCAAGGAGCGCGACGAGGTCGCCCGACAGGTGCTCGACGTCGTAGTCCGTCACGTCGGCCGGGCGGGACGAGTTACCGAAACCCCGCTGGTTCGGTGCGATGACGTGGTAGCCGGCTTCGACGAGTACGGGCATCAGATGACGCCAGGAGTACGCGTGCTCGGGCCAGCCGTGGCAGAGCACGATGGGCTTTCCCCTGTTTTCTCGCCCTGCTTCGAAGACTTCGATTTCCACACCGCTGACCGGAATGATGACGGGCTTGGGGAAATCGGCAGAATTGGTCATCGTGTTTCCTTATTGCTTTCGGGGTGATTGGGATTGGGATTGGGTGAAGTTCCGGTCGATCATGACGGCCGCTCAGACCTTGCCATCGACGCCACCATCCGCTCCAAGCGGACCCGCCGCGTCTTCTCGGTACGGGCGGTGACCAGACCGAGGTACAGCGCGAACTGGTCGGACTTGCCGAGCGTGTCGTAGAACGCCCGCGCTGCCGGGTTCGCGTCGAGGGCTTCGACGAGATCCGGTGGCGCGGTGGCGTTCTTCGGCGAGGCGTATGCCCTTGCCCAGCGGCCGTCTGCCCGCGCCGCCTCGACCTCGGCAAGGCCGCGGGGGCGCATCCGGCCTGCCGCGATCAGCGCCTCGGCCTTGTCGACGTTCACCTGCGACCAGGTGGAGCGGGGGCTGCGGGGTGTTGTGCGCTGAAGGAAGTACGTGTCGTCAAAGCCGCGCCGCAGACCGTCGATCCAGCCGAAGCAGAGCACCGTGTCGACCATCTCTTCCCAGGTGAGCGACGGGATGCCGGTGTGCTTCTTGGCGATCTTCACCCAGAGCGCGGTCCGTTCCCCGTGATGTGTGTCGAGCCAGACCTCAAGCTCGGCCGGGCTCGCGGGGACAAGGATCTCGACGCCGTCCTCGTACTTCTGCATAAACCGCAGACTAGAGGCCCTATAGGACAGACGCTGACCTACTTGAACGCACCGCTCAGGTGACCTGCTCAAGCGGCTTACTCAGGCGACTTGACCGGCTCACCACTTGGCGAGCTTCGCCCTGCTGCCGCAGGCCATCCGTCGCGTCGACGAACTGCTTGCGCTGACGGCCGACGTCGAGGTCGCGTACTCGGGTGTGCCCGATATCCCCGCTGTGGTCGCCCGGAGGAACATGGCGTCACCATGCCCCGGTGGCCACAGGCGGTGACCACCGCCCGTCAGACACTGCTTGACCTTGCCGCTGGCGGCAGGGTTGCACGATCACCGGCATGAACAGCACCGCAGAGCACAGCACCAGGATCGTCGCCGTCACCGGAGCCGGCGCCGGGATCGCGGGTCCGTGTGGGCGGATCCGGCGGCCGCCGGGGTGCCGGGCCACGGTCGGCGAGCACCCCGGCGTCGGGGCGGCAAGCCCCCTTCGGCAAGTACCAGCCGTGCGGGCGACCACTGTCCTGGGTCCTGACGCGGCGGTGTCCAGCTCGGTGGCTATATCAGTGAGTGCTGATACCGGTTGTCGATCGCGAGTGACAGCGCCCGGTGTCGGTGGCTAGTGATATCGCTGAGTTTTGGCCCGCGCCGCTGCCCAGGACTCTGCCGCAGGCTGAACTCCACACGCGAATCGCGTTCCTTGCGGTCGATGACGTCGGTGGTGGTTCTGCTCTCGGCAGACTCGCCGACCGGAACACCCAGACCTGCCAGGCTGGCCGTATGGGGACGAACATGTCGGTGCGCCGGCTCGATCTGGGGTATTTCATCCGGCCCGCATCGGAGACCGGCGGCCCGCAGCCGCGGGTCGAACCTGTGCTTGCCTACCTGGTGCAGTGCGATCACGGCCTGATCCTCTTCGACACCGGCATCGGCAAGGCGGACCCCGAGACCGAAGCCCATTACCGTCCCCGACGCCGGGCCCTGAAGGATGCCCTGTCCGCGGCCGGAGTCGCCCTTGACGACATCTCCCTCGTCGCGAACTGCCACCTTCACTTCGACCACTGCGGCGGGAACCCTCTCCTGGGCGGCAAGCCCATCCTGGTCCAGGACGTCGAGCTGGCCACTGCCCGCAACGGCGACTACACCTTCGACGAACTGATCGACTTCCCCGCAGCGTCCTACGAGGAGCTCGCCGGTGAGGCCGAGGTCCTACCGGGCGTCTGGATCATTCCGACGCCAGGGCACACCCAAGGGCATCAGTCACTGGTCCTCCGGCAAGCCGACGGCACGGTAGTCCTCGCCGGTCAGGCACACGACTTCGCCTCCCACTTCGCATCCGACCAACTGGCCCGCCAAGCCGCACTTCACGGAGTGGAGCAGCCGCTTCCCGCCTACCAGCACTGGCTGGAGCGACTCGCCGACTTCGACCCACGACGCGTTCTCTTCGCCCACGACTGCTCGGTCTGGGAACCGTCGCAGAGCACCTTCTAGTGCGGATCGGACGAATCCAAGCAGGGTCGCCCCAAAGCGCACCGGCGACGTTCGCTGTCAACGCTGCGAACAGGGACCGTCAGTGTCGAAGTGGTGTCGGTTCTCATCGACATTTCGCGGCCGTGTGATCGACAAGTGGCGTTGCTGCTGCCGCCATCATCTTGCCCTCGACCTGGTCGTGGCTCGGTACGCTGCCGATCAGCGCCCTCACGCAAGCCGACGTTCTGAAGCGGGCTGAGCGAAAGGCGCCTGACGAGTGAAAGACCAGGTCAGGCGCCTTTTTGTGTGCGTCTAGAAGAAGCCGAGCTTCTGGGGGGAGTACGACACCAGAAGGTTCTTGGTCTGCTGGTAGTACATGGCCTCATGGGCCTCTGAACTGCGCTAATGTCTGGATTTTCTGGATGCGAAGCGTGCGTTGGTCCGGGCCTGGTCCGGATCATGCTGGTGGCAATGCTGGACCGCAGGATGCCGTCTCGCGATTGCGATGCCGCCGGATCGGTCGCAGGGGCACTGCGCGATCATTCCGACTGTGCACGCCACTTCTCCTCCCTGGCTAACGAATTGCGAGTCGACCACCGGATCCGCTCGTCAGTCTCACCACCTTCGCCGGGTCGGCCGGAACCGTCGGATCAACGTCGTACCGGCTACGCCTGGTACTCGTCTTCGGTGCGTGTGGTGTGGCCGGGGCCGGGGTGGGCGACGCCGGGGACCATGGGGCTGGGGTAGTCGAGGGGAATCGTGCTGAAGGCGCTGTTGGGGATGGGGGCGGTGTCATTGTCGGCGATGATCAGCTGGACTTGGTCGCCGTAGGTATCCGCGAGTGCCTTGAAGCGGCTGTAGATGCGGCGTCCGCGTTCACGGTCGGCCGGGTTGTTGCCCAGCGCCTTGCGGGGGGAGTCGATGATCAGGAGGGAGGGGACGAGGACGTCTGGGTGAGTGAGCCCGAACTCCAGCAGGGCAAGACTGTAGGCGATGTTCACGCAGGTGGTGATTCCGCCGCCGGAGGCCTGCAGTCTGTCGAAGGGATCGCCGTCGACAACCGGCAGGTACGTTTCGGGGTCCACCACGGCTGTCTGTACCCACGGCAGATGCAGCTCCGTCAGCAGGGTGTGGAAGTTGCTGCTCAGGTCGCTGACCAGGTTTCCGCGTGCGGCGAGTGCGGCCGTCTTGGATTTGATGTCTGCCTGGGTACGCGCGCGTCGCGCTTTGATGTCCTTGACCGTCTGAGCGATCGAGCGTGCGCGGGCCCAGGCGTCGCGCAGCTGCGTCACGGCGTCGATGCTCGCACCCAGAGCGGCGACGCGGGCGCTGGAGTCGGCAATCGCGTCGAACCGCGGAGCGACCACGTCGCGGGTCTGGGCATCCAGTTGCCGCCGTAGCGTTGTGGTGAGGAAGTCGGCCTGCTGCGCACGGACACGCGCGGTATCGAGAACCTGCGCATCACCTGCAAAAACGCCCTGGGCGTCACGCAGCTGACTCTCCAGGGCCTCACGGGCCTGCTGGACGGCTGCGGGGTCAATCGTGTCGTCAGGCGGGTCGTGCTGAAGACAAACGATGCAGTGATCATCCTGGACGGACCGTGCCTCCAGCCGCTGCATGCATCGCGGGCAGACGACAAAGTCGAACGGGGAGAGCTTCTCGATAGCGGTTGCGGAGCGCTCCAGCCGTAGGAGGTCAAGCTCGACCTGTGCGACGACGGCTTGACGGGCTTCCACCAGCTCCCGGGCGGCCGCCACCTCCTGGGCGGCGTCCCTCGCCGCTTCGACCGCCTGTCGGAGCTCTCGACGCAGGACCGCATCGGCGGCACTGCTCTCCTCCAGCTCGGAGCGAAGGGAACCCAGCGCGGTCTCAGCGAGCTGCAGCATCTCGCGCAGCTGCACGAGTTCGGCGCGGAGCTCGTCGTCGCTGCGCGAGTCCGAAGCGGCCA
The DNA here is from genome assembly GCF_044753385.1 of Streptomyces sp. NPDC088387. Taxonomy (NCBI): domain Bacteria; kingdom Bacillati; phylum Actinomycetota; class Actinomycetes; order Kitasatosporales; family Streptomycetaceae; genus Streptomyces; species Streptomyces sp. NPDC088387. The sequence goes on along the minus strand of NZ_JBIVNC010000017.1, from coordinate 139,662 downwards.
GGAAGCTGCTGACACTCTCGTGCTCGCTCTCCTTCGCTTTCATCTCTGCCCGAAGGTTGCCCGCCAGACGTTGCAGTTCCAGCAGAGCGCTGTCCGTCAGGCCGAACATCATCTTGAAGAGGGCTCGCCGCTTCGGATTGAAGTGGGATTCGTGGTGGTGGACGACCTGGGTGTCGATATTGATCGCTTCGAGATAGACGTAGGCGAAGAGGTCGGCGAACGTCACATTCAGCGTGCCAGCCTTGCCGTCGCGGCGCGTGGGGATCGTTTCCCGGGGGAAGCCGAGGGCGTTCAGCAGATGGTCGGACAGTGTCGTCTGGCCGGCCTCGGCCCGGACGATGAAGCTCTGGCGCAGGTTCATAGTGGCGGGGTCGAGGACATCGACACGGTTCCTGCTGTCCTCATCGCCGATCGTCCTCTTGAGCACCAGGTGCTCGTCACCAACGAGGATCTCGGCTCGCACGGAGTGGACATGGTCGCGCACGGCCGGAGTCAGGATGGCGCTGCCGCCGATGACGTGCTTGAGCAGCATGAGGAGGCTGGACTTGCCGCTACCGCTGGGCCCGCTGATGACGGTGGCCGTCTGGTCGAACCGGTAGGTTTTCTCGGCGTCGGCGGTGGTGACCGTCAGGGAGAGGAACTTGAGATGGGCTGCCATCAGATTTCCGTTCGCCAGGGCCTGTCCACCGCGTCGGGCAGGCGCTCGTAGATGAGCGTTTTCAGCGCTGACCCCGACTTGTTGAAGTGTTTCTTCAGCAGCGCCGTCCGCTGGGCCACGACCGCCCACTCAGCTGACTCGGTCAGGGTGCCGGCGACGATGGCGCCACTCGCGGTGATGCGGAACTCGGCCATCCCGGTGCCGGCATACGTGATCAGATCGCGTGCGGCCAGCGAGCCGAGGACGCTGTAGTAACGCTGGTCCCATGGGCCGTACTTGTAGCGCGTCATCCGGCTCTCCACTGCCAGTCGTTCCGAGCCGGTGGGCTCCGTCCCGCGGGGCCAGCTGATCCCATCTTCGGCGAGCAGACGCTCCAGCATCGCCGGGTAGCGCAGGAGGAAGTCGAGCTTCGCCAGTTTCGTCAGCCCGTCCAGACCCTTCTTCGCCGTGGTGAACCGGTCGATCAGAAGCAAGACCCTGGCCTCGTGATAGTGCGCCTCACGTCTCTCCTCACTGCGCGCCTGTGTCCTGATGCGCACGGCGGCGGCCTGGCGATCCGAGGCGTTCGTCACGATGCTTCCTCACCGGCGACATCGAACCATTCCGAGAAGTAGAACTCGCACTCGTCGCACAGCTGATAAGCCAAGCCACGCAGATGCATCTTGTTGATCTTGAACGGGAGCGCCGCCGACATCTGCTCCGGCGTCAGCTGCTGAGTGAGGAGCCGGTTCATCCGCGCTCCGTACGGGCGGCCCTCTCCGGTGGCGTTCTGCGCGTGCTCACGGCATTCGAAAGCGGTAGCCGCTACCTCCAGGCGCATGTTCGCGAGATCGGTGATGTCCCCCGGCAGCCCCGAGCGGTGCTGCGCCCACGCCAGGTACCACGCTGACCGTAGCTTCTCCGCATGGGCGGCCTCATCGGGAGGCACGAGCCCTCGCGCCAGCTTTTTGCGGAGGTTCGCCCCTCCGGGAGCGCTCACCGGCAGCTGACCACGGGCGAAGGTGGGTACCGTGAGCCGGCTGTAGACGATCTCCTCCAAGACAGAGGAGCGGTACAGCGTGCGGCGGGCGATGCGATGCTGCATCTGCGTGTTGTAGCGAGCCCGGCTCGGGTTGGCGATGTACTCGGCCAGTTGCCCGCGTTCACCTTCGCCTCGATTGGCCTTCTCGATGCGCTCGACAAGCCGCCGGTAGGTGGTCTCTACGTCCACATGATCCAGCCCCAGGGACGCGATAGCCGGCCGCAGGAGCTGCTGAATGTTGACGTCAGTAACGAACCTGGCGGACGGCACCTTCTCGAAGTCGATGTGCAGCACCGCCATGAAGGCCTTAATCGTGGCGATGAAGCCATCGGGAATGGCTATGTCGGCCATCCTAGCGACCTCTGGCACCACCGGAATGTTCGAGTAAGGCTGCTTCCAGCGGATCTTCAGGAAGTACTGTGCAATGGCCTTCGCCACGGTGTCGATACCGTCGGTGACTTCCGGGTCAGAGCCGCACATCCGCGCGAGAGCGGCGGCGTTGTTTTTGGAGGTGTTCAGAGCTCCGTTAGTGGTCAGGCGCAGCTGGACGTTGCTCGCACCGCCACACGCGCGCCAGCTGTTGAACAGGTGAGCCAGGCCCCCGTCCTTGCACAAGTCGCCGACGTTCCAGAGCGTCCGGCGGTACTGACGGTGCTTCACCGAAACCAGCTCGACCCGGCCGTCCTTGAAACCGACGACGAAGTCCTCGTGCCACTCGCAGACGACGTACTCGATGTCCTCGTGAGTGAGCATGGCCAGACACGCCTGCGCCGCGATTTCAGCCTGGAACCGGTACAGGCCGAGGGTGTCGGAACCGCTGTCCTCGCCCGGCGCACTCCGGAAGATCGGGTGCACGAAGTCATCGTCATCATCCACAGCGTCTACAGCTACGTCGACCACAGCCACCCCCAAGCTGCCCGCCCACCGTGCCCACCGCCGCGAGCTGGAAAATCCAAGATCCCCAGGGTTACCACAGCCCAGCCGCAGCGCGTAACCAGGCGATCACAGAAAACTGGAATGCTCTGGCTCTCACGCCTGTTGATTGCGAACCGACCTCCATTACCAGGGCTTGCCCTCTCCTGGGTGGGAATTCGAAGATCCCGCGAAGAGCTGGCTCGGCAGTGCGACCCTGGCCTCAACTCCGGAACCCGGAGTGCACCGACGAACTCGAGGTCGAATGGCAGCCCCTAACGAGGTCGGCCGGTATGTGTACTGGTCAGACCGAGCAGTCCAACGAGTTGCCGAGGAGAACGGCATCGAGCTCGCGGGACGTCGAAGCTGGACATTCGGCCTCTCACTCATCGGTCTCCAAGGCGGCTTCGGACCGAAGCAGCGGATGACACGAAACCGGCTTGAGGAAGCGCGCCGCGTTCTGCGGCACATCGGTAGCGCGGCGACGGAGGCCCTGGACACAGAACCCGAAGCCGCGTACGTCAGAGGCGTTGGCAAAGTCGAGTTCGCAGAGTTCGCCGCATGGCACACCCAAGACGCCGCACTCATGCACGTTCAGGTTCGAAACGTGCACGGCCAGAGGATCGACCTCTGCCTCTTCGGAAGCATGGACAACCTACGCGGCTTCGGCCCGAGCGACGGCTTTGTTGACGGCTGGACCTCCTCAGCGGCACCAGCAGTGGAGGAGCTGCTGCGTACCAGGGGAAGACAGAACACCTCCCAATGGGACTGCCAAGAGTCCCGCTCCGTTGAAGCGTTGAAGATCGTTCTGGACCAGGGTTTCTCCAGCGCCAGCGGAGAACATGCGGGCCGCCCAGAGACCCGAGGCTTCACCATCGGCCACGCCGGGCACTGCGAGTTCTTCGCCGAGATCTACACCGACGTCGTACTCGACCCTGCACGGTGGAACCTCGAAGGCGAGTCAGCCGGCGCCGAACGCATCATGGTCGGCAGACCGCTGTGGATCCGAACAATGACCCCCGACGCCGTCATCCGCTACGCCGAGCTGCGCAACGGACCTGGGTGGTCCCGCCGTCGCTGGCTGCGTTCGCTGCGCGCCCTGACGCGGCGCCGGCGGACCGACATCTCGCCGCCCGACGTGGTCACCGTGGCGTTGGTGACAAGCGAAGTCAGTTCTCCCCATCCCACTCGACGACGCAGGTTCCAGGCCCCGGACTGACAGGCGAGAGACCGCGTCTGGCAGAGCAGTGCCGCTCCGGGGGCCGCAGAGCCTCCACTGAGCCCGGCGCCGCGTACTGCCCCGCTGCCTGAGTCTCGGTCTCTGCCACTGTGTCGCCCTGGTGGTGTCGACGGTGACAGCTATCGGGCTTCGGCAATTGTCTGGTCCGCCTTTTCCGGCTGTCGCACGGCGACGCGCCATCACGGTCCTGGAGCCTCTCCGCGGCGGGCAGGGGGCAGAGGCCCCGAGCGGATAACGACGGCCCTGCTCGGCGGAATCCGGTTACCTTCCCCTACGCCTCCCCGGCAGCCTGATGGAAGGCGATGCGAAGGGTCACTGTGCTTCAGGCAGCAAGAAGCAGGGCAGGGCCCGCTCGGTAGCTCCTTCCCCCCCATCCGGCTCGACCCGATACAGGTGAGCCTGCGGCGTGCGGGTCACCGTTTCCGTCAGGAGACCGTCCATGAAGAGGGCGCCGACACCGTTCTCCAGCGCCCACCCGGCGGGGAGCGCGCCAGTGGCTACGGCCGCTTGATAGGAGGAGCGGCGGCCCGGTTCACTCGTAGTGAGGGCAGACCGAGCCGGACAGCAGGCCCAGCCCGTCCGGCAGAAACGTCAGCGGTCCGGAGAAGTCGGTATGCGAGCCTTCGGCCCAGCAGTTGGCTCCAGCGCTGATACCGCACAGCAACGTGCCGCGATCGTAGGCCTCGCACATCAACCGGTCCACGCCGTGCGCACGCCAGACCGCCAGCAAGTTCGTAGTGTTGCCGCCACCTACATACACAACGTCTTGCGAGAGCAGAAACGTGCGCAACGCGGCATCATCGAGTTCCCTCCGGAACAGCGGCAAGACACTGGGCTCACAGGCGCGTGACTGGAACGCAGAGAGAAACTGGTCTAGGTAGGCGGGGGCCTCACCGTTGGCTGTGGGCATATAGCATACCTTGGGCCGAGAAACACGTGTGTGATCGAGCACCCAGTCGTCCAACAGGCCGTCGTTGTCCATGGAGAAGCCGCCTCCGAGAAGGGCCAGACGATGCACGGGAACAGTGCTCCCTCAGCACACAGGCTCACCAGAGCGGACGATGCCCCGAACAATGCCGAGCCATCGACTGCCTCCGCAATCGATTAAGAACCCTGTCACGTGCGCTGCCCTGTCCGCTCACACGTCGTCACGCGCAGCCGGGCCACCAGCGGCTTCAAAAACACCTACTCACCGAAGGTTGATCACGCCGGCCAGGTCTCCGGCGGAGTCGCAGTCCTGCCAGCCCCACCCTGGCGGCGTTCTGCCGCGCGGCCGGCATCCGTTCCTCCACGCTGACCCCGCAGCTCCAGCACCTGGAACAAGACCTCCAGGGGCAGCTGTTGATCCGCGGCCAGCACGGGCATCGGATGCGGCTAGCCCCTTCGGTGAGAACTCCTGGCCGTTGGCTCGCCGTACGCCGACCAACTCGGTGCCTGTGACACCCAGGGGTGTCAGAACGAGGACCGCGACAGGCGTTCGGTGACGGGCGTATGAGCAGCAGGAAGACGGGCTACCCCCTCCGCTCACGAAATCGCAAAAACGATCGAGCGTCATGAGCATGCCGTGATAGCGTCCCGGCGGCCTGCGATCTTCAGACGGAATTCTCGGCATCCGGTGAGCATGGTGCGCCGGCCCGGCAACTGGGCTGCCCAGTCGCCTGATCAGTTCTCCGGCGGACCTTCGGTGCGCCGGACAGGGGAGGGACGCTTTGAAGCTCATCTCGCTACGCGCGAAGACTGCCGCAGGGGCATTCGCTGTCACCGCGGCAGCCCTGCTCGCCACCGCCACACCCGCCCAGGCGGCCACCTACAACGTCACCGACAACTGTGACGTTGCATGGATCACCTGCTCGTACGGTGATTTGTGGCTGTTCTACAACTCGAAAGAAACAGCCATCCAGGACGGCTACTACAAGTCCGCGTTCACGTTGTTCTACGCCAACGTGGACGACCACTGGGGTACCAGCCAGTACCAGGGATCGGCACTGACAACCTACCGGTACGTCTTCGGTAACGGCGGCAATGGCAACGGCCAGTACATGAAGAACAATGCGGCGTCCGTGCAGAACTGTGCCCCAGACGACAACTACCGCGTGTACTACAACTCCGGCTACGGCGGCACCTCTCAGTACTTCGCGAAGAACGGACCCTACGGAGACTGCAATATCACCAACCTGATCTCCGCCCTGAAGAACAACAACGCGTCCTCCCACTTCGCTTGAGAAGGAACTCCCGTGAAGCACATCAAACAGTCAGCCGCCGCAGTAGCCCTGACCGCTTCAACTCTTCTGGTCAGTTCGTGCTCCTCCGGCACGACCCCGGACACCACGACGAACGCGGCCGACGGCAGACCGATCGTGAACAAGGAAAACTGGCCCGCGAAGATCCCCTCGAGTGGCCTGGCCAAGGATCTGACCCTTCCACTGGAGGCGTACATGGCATCCTACGAGGACCAGGTCACCGTCGAGCAGGCCGCCAACGAACTCCAGCAGTCCTGCATGAAGGACTACGGCATCGACCTGACGCTGCCACAGGCGGGCGCCAACCCGCCTCCCAGTGACAACGATGCCAACATCGAACGCCGTTACGGCATCACTGACCGGGCCCAGGCCGAGAAGTACGGCTACGAACTCCCCCCTGCACTGCGGGAGCACACCGAGCAGACCATGCGTGACCTGTCCGGCGTCGAGGTCGAGGTCCTGACCGGCCACACCAAGCCCGAACTACCCAAGGCCCCCGAGGGAGTCAAGGCAGGATCGGCGTTCAGCGGCCCCGGCCAGACGAAGCCCGCTCGGGCGGAGTACAACGGAAAGAAGTTGAAGACGGGCGGCTGCATCGGCTGGTCCAAGGATCAACTCGGCGTGGAGGAAGCCGACCCGATCATCGTGGCGCAGCTCGCCGGGGACAGCCTGGTGCAGTCGATGAAGGACGACAAGGTCATCAAGGCCGTCGCCGCCTGGTCTTCGTGCATGGACAGCAAGGGACACGCGGGACTTGCCGATACGTACAAGGCGATGGACCAGGGTGTCACCAACGATGGGGAGCCGTCGCAGGAGTCCATCGCTCTGGCGGTTGATGACATCGACTGCAAGGAGCAGACGGATCTGGTGAAGATCTGGTCTGGCGTGGAGTCGGCGATCCAGGACAAGCAGATCGCCGACAACAAGAGCCAGCTGACCGGCATCAAGGAGCAGCACGGCAACGAAATCGCTGCTGCGCACAAGCAGATGGCGGATTCCGCCCAGTGAAGGCTGGTGCGGTAGTGCCCGGCCCGGGCATGGTCCGGGCACTGTGCCTGATGGCGGCGTGTGTGCTGGCCGCCGGGTGTACGGACAGCGCCGCTGACAGGGCCCCCGCGTCGCAGCGGCCGGTGACTCCGAGCACGGAGCAGGGCAGTCCGCAAGTGCGTCCATCTCCTGTGGCTTCGGTGCACTCCGAAGGCCGTACGCGTGTCTTGGAGTACGGGGACTTGGTCGTGCGTGCCACGCCGGAAAGCAGCGGTGTGCGTACCGAGATCGAGGTGGCCAACACCTACGAGCGGGATGCGACGTACTCAGTCCAGATCAGCATCGAGGACGGTGAGGGCTGGACCGCGTACAACCGGTTCTGGCTTCAGGATGTCCCTCCGGGCGAAACCGGCCGGGAAGTTGCGGTGATCGGCTCGAAGGACATGGGTCCGGTTCCGCAGGTTCCGAAGATCTACGTCGATGAGTTCACTCCCATCGTCGACCGAAACTAGAAAAGGGAACACTTACTGTGCGTATAAGACAGAGACAGCGCGCGGTGGTGATAGCGGCAGCAACTGCGCTTCTCGCCTCGTCACTGTCCATCTCCGCGCAGGCTCAGGGACCGAAGGTACCCGACAACGCCGTTCAGGGCGGCAAGAGTCTGCCGAAAGCTACGAGTAAGCCCCGCGAGGTCGGCAACAGGGACCGCGCCGCCGTCCTGGGCGAGAACTACTCTTCTTCCAAGGACGTGGCTCTGTCTACTTCCGGCGACGGCGCGGGCTTCCATGTCCTGACCGGCAAGGAGAGAGACGGCTACAAGTTCACTACCGTCGCCACCCTGCGCGAAGACGGATTCGATGCGGACTCCTGGATCGGCAACGCGTGCGTGACCGGGTCCGGGAAGTACGCGGCCATCGCCTACGCACCCCGGACGTTCACCAATAACCCCGAGTTGATGGTGCGCGGCGCGTTCACCGCCGTCGTCGAGCTGGGTAGCGGCAAGGTGACCAAGCTGCCGTTCACCGCGTCGCTGGCCTACTTCTCTCCGGGCTGCGGCACCGGGGACGATGTGGTGTTCACCCAGATGACTTACGACGGGGACGAGCAGCAGAAGACCCGCCTGATCACCGTGGACGCGGCCACAGGCAAACAGTCCCAGCAGGTCGCCTTCCCCGGTCAGGTCACCTCAGCGGTCCCGACTCGTCACGGCATCGTGGCCGGCCACGGCAACAAGCTCGTCCGCATCAACGGGCAGAAGGAAACCGTCCTCGCCGTAACGAAGCATGTGCCGTTCCAGATCGTGTCTGACAGCGGCGACGGCGTGACCTTCATCGACCGGGAAGCCGACACACAGGAGACCAAGGCGAAGTCCTGGGCCAAGCACCTGGTCGCCACGCAGGTCAAGGGCAAGAAGACCACCCCGAAGACGGTGGCTGAAGGAAACCTCACCGACTGGGACCTGTCCGCCACCCCGGGCGGCATGGTGTTCCTCACGGGTCAGGCGAAGAACACGGGGACTCTGCCGGGACCGGTGAAGAACCCGGGGGGTCTCGCCAAGGGGGCCCGCATCTCGAGTCTGGGCCACGCGGGCGTGTCCACCTCTTGGGCGGACGGCAGGACCAGCCTGATCACGCCGGAGGACACTAAGCAGGTCCGTGATGCGCGGATCACTCTGGACGTGGTCGCCACCGGCAAACGCACCGAGCTGGACGCCACACCTCAGCTGTCCGCCGAGCGGGCCGAGGCCGGAAGCCGGCTCTCCCCGGCGCTGGGCATCCCGACGGGGACAGAGTCGTCCGCGGAGCCGTCTGTCAGCGGTGAGAGCGAGGGTCTGTCCACGCAGACAATGCGTACCCAGGCTCTGACAGCGTCGGCGACCGGTCCGAGCGAGGGCACCGATGAACGCTACTGCGCGGTCACGCGCAACGATGTCAAGAAGCAGGCATTCCAGCCCACCCCCCGGCAGGTGGAATGGGCCGTGGACCAGGCCGTCGTCGGTGAGCTGGACTTCTACCGCTCGCCGAACTGGAAGAACACCGGCATGGGTGGCTACCAGCCTCAGGGCCTGTTCCCGCCGATCGTGCTGGCCGGCGACCCCAACGGCACGCTCGACAACGAGGACCCCGACGTCACCGACCGCTGGCACATACCCTCGCAGGTGATGCTCGGCGTTACCGCGCAGGAATCCAACATGTGGCAGGCCACCCGGTTCGCTGTCCCCGGTGTCACCGCCAACAGCCTCATCGGCAACTACTACGGCACCGAGTACACCTCCGACGGTACCCAGGCCGACCCTTGGCGCATCAACTTCTCTGAGGCCGACTGCGGTTACGGCATCACCCAGGCCACTGACGGCATGCGGCTGGCGGGCAAGGAGAAGGAGGGTGAGACAGCTCTGTCCCCTCTCACCCAGGAGGCTGTCGCGCTGGACTACACCGCCAACATCGCCTACGGCGTGCAGATCCTCTCCGACAAGTGGAACCAGACGTACCGTGCCGGAATGAAGGTCAACGACGGTCACCCGCAGTGGATCGAGAACTGGTTCTTCGCCCTGTGGGCCTACAACTCCGGCTTCTACGAGACGGCCGATTCCGACGGGCACAAGGGACTGGGCTGGACCAACAACCCGGCCAACCCGTTGTGGAAGGCCAACCGGATCCCCTTCCTGCAAAGCGCAACAGACCCGTCCAAGGACGACTACAGCCATGCCGCGCACCCGCAGGACTGGCCCTACCAGGAGAAGGTCCTCGGCTGGGCCGCTCGCCCGATCTCTGCGATGTTCGCTCCCGGTGACTTCAAGCCGGGCTACCTGGCTGCCTGGTGGAACAGCAACGAGTACCGCAGCACCGTCAAGCCGCCGGTCGACCTGTTCTGCGACGCCTCCAACGACTGCGACCCGTCCAAGATCAGCGACAACGATTCCAACGATCCCGGCCTGGGCGCCTGTCAGCTTGATGCGGGCGACTCCGACACCAACCCGCACTGGCTGCACTGCTGGTGGGACAAGTCGGCTGAGTGGAAGAGCTGCGACACCGGGGCTGAGTGCGGCCACCAGGTTCACCGCTTCAACACCTCGTATCCGGAACAGCCGGACGCCAACTCCTATCCGCCGCGCTGCAGTAGTGGCTTGCCCTCGAACGCGCTGATCGTGGACGACGTACCCGACGGCACCACCCCGGCAGGATCCGGTTCACGCGGCTGCGGGGCAGTGCAGTCGGACGGCACGTTCACCTTGACCTATCAGCCCTCCGACATCATCGATGCCGACACCGGGCAGACGATCACCACCTACCCCGGCAAAATCGACACGCACCAGATCGGCGCGGCGTATGGCAACCACTTCTGGTTCACCCACACCCGCTCCCCCGAATCCTTCCCGGCGCCCGGCGACCGGATGAAGGTCACCGGCACCTGGAAACTCGGCCAGAAGATCACCGAGCACAGCGGCCAGGCCAAGGTCTACGTGCACATCCCCGACCACGGGGCGCAGACCTCCAAGGCCGAATACCGCATCAAGCACGCACACGGCACCACCGTCAAGGCGATCTCCCAGGACGCCAACCAGTCCAACAAGTGGGTCGACCTGGGCGCCTACCAGTTCAACGACACCGTCCCCGAGGTCAGCCTGGACAACTTCAACGGCGGCGACGGCTCCAAGGACATCGCCTTCGACGCCATCGCGTTCGTGCCCGGGGACTACGACGGTCTGAACGACATCATCTTCCCCGAGGCGGACCCGAACGCGCCCGACGTCGACTTCGTGGCCGCTCAGGACGCCAAGGAAGTCCTCGCGGGCGCCGCTCTGAAGGCTTCGGCGGCCGCTGAGCCGGGGGAGCAGACGTGCGCGACCGGTCGCGACGGGATCAGCTGGTGCGGCTCCTACGTCCCGTTGGACGAGGAGAAGGCCAAGTCCTCGAACACGCTCAGGAGCGCCGCAGCGGCGGGCCCCGTCGGATGGTGCTCGAACGTCAACGGCGCGGCCATGCAGTCCAGGACGCAAGGATGTCTGCGCGGCCTGCTTCCGCTGACCGCGACACGCGACGGCGTCCCCGTCGGTAACGCGACGATGAAGGTCATCCAGGAGATCAACCTCAACCCCAAGTCCAACGAGTTCACCACGTGGACCGAGCTGTCTCTGGTCAACATGACGGGGCTCACCTCCACCACGCTCACATCGTTCGCGGAGGATTGCTGGCCGACCGGCGACTGCACCGAAAGCACCGGCCCCTGGACCGGCAGCACCACCTGGACCCCCGGTGACACGCACATCGCCACCCGGACCAACACCTACACCTGGAACAAGACCACCGGAGGCGAATCGAAGCTGGACTTCACCTGGGACACCACCTGGTCCACACCCAGCGCCGGAGTTCAGGCCGTCCCGAAGTGGAGCAACAACGCCTTCGATGTCCGCTGCGACAACAAGGTGGGCGGCAACACCGGATGCGTGTTCCCCAACTACACCCCGACGCTTCAGATGAACACGAAGAAATACCCGGCCGCTGCCGCGTACTACTGGGTGCTCATGGAGAAGCTGGCCTCCCACCCCGGAAGCGAGCAGCACAACAAGCCGCTGCACCGCCTGGCGGATGAGACGAAGGCCAAGGAAAACCGGGACAAGATGTGCATGCTCGCGGTGGCGGAGTGGAATCCACACCCGAACGCGGACGGCACCAGCTGCGACGAGTACCCGTTCGCAAAATCCCGTGAGAGCGGCGGGATGACGCTGTCCTCGGGCAAGTACTGCGCGCAGTTCTACGCGGACAAGCAATCCGACGGCAGCTGGATGCTGGAGCTCGACAGCAACTACCCGTATCCGACATGGAACGAGATCTGCGGCCGCGCCGCGGTCCCGGCCAAGCAGAACACGGATGCCGGTGGCGACCTCGGGCGGTTCACCTCCGAGATCCGCCTGCTCGACAATGACGCGTACTTCGTCCAGACCGGGTTCGAGTACTGCGACATCGATTCGGTCTGCCACATCACCTGACATCTGGACAAAAAGCGAAGCGTCCTGCCGGATCATGGTGATCCGGCAGGACGCTTCGTTTCGTGGGTCAGCCCGTGACCCACTCCAGCATGCGCCCTTCATGGACCGACGGGCGACGCCGCGCGGTCGGCAGCCGCAGCGATTCCTCCACCGCGTTGCACAGGTCGGTCAGCATCAGAGCCATGGACGGCCAGAGCGGCAGGTACTCGGGATCGCCGAACGAGATCTCGCCGACTTCTCCGTAGTGGCCCGTACGGTGGTCGACGAACAGCAGATCACCGGTGAGGGACTGAGCGAAGGGAACCCACTGGGTGTGTGCGGTGCGCCCGACCACTTCTTCCTCGTAACCCTCCTCGACCGCTTCGTGCGCCATGGCGGAAAGGTTCTGATGCCATTCCAGGATTCCTTCGGTATCCAGAAGGCTGTACCCGAGAAGAAAGGCACCTGGCGCCATGCTGGATCTGCGCGGTGTGACACCATTGTGTTCCGAGAGAAGCGACTTCAGTTCACCGTGGAGCGGGAAACCAACTCCGCTCTCCAGCCTGGATATATCAGCGGCTGAGGCTCCTGGGCGGAGCGTGGAATAATCGCCCGGCGCGTTCTGTCGAAGCCACTCTTCAAATCGGCGCCACAGTTCCTGCATGTTGTGTATCCCGTCCATTGTGGTTCCCCGCGCGGGCCAGCCGAGCTGTCAGTTCCTCCTGTCACCGTAGCAATCCGGCCGGCCGACGGTGGCTCGAGTGTGCCCGAATGCCACGTAGCGACGATCACCCCGGCACGATCTCCCGACGACCAGCGCGAGCACCCCACCCCGGCGCACACCAGCAGTGACCTTCCTCCGGCACCCAACCATCGGCAAACGTTGCTCACCCGAGCTTACGAACCAGACGACCCCCTCCCATCGTCACGAACATGTAGTCTATGAGTCGCCGCAGTTCAGAGCCGGTACACGAGCTCCTGCGGTCGGTAAAATTGAGTACAAGCGCGGCGTTGACGCCGGCGTTATCAACCAGGGGCTGCTCTACCTGGCTTGGCTGATGGACCGCCGAGTCGAGTTCGAGCACCTGGTCCGCGACCGGTTCGGGGTGAAGGCCGCGTACAGGTCCTGTGGAGCGGTCCGCGTCTGATCTGCATTGCCGGCGACTTTACGCGCTACGACGTTCATGCCGTGCGCGAGCATCGGAGGTCGATCGACTTGGTCCGCTACCGACTCTTCGGCAGCGACCTGCTTGGGCTAGAGACCGTGGCTTCCGTGAGAGGCGGCACGCACGTAGTCCGCCGGGCACGGCACCGATTCTCCGGTGCGGTGGTAGACGTTCAGGTCGCGGCGATGGCGGAGCTGGCGAGCTCGGTCGACGAGGTCTTGCTAGGCCGTGTCCGCAAAGTGGTGGGCTCGTTGGGCCGTTTGTGGTGCGTCGTCATGAGTTGACCGATGAGTCGTGGGCGGTGATCGAGCTGTTGCTGGCTCCGCCGCGGATGGGCCGGCCGGTGCGCGATCGCCGTCAGGTGGTCAACGGGATCCCGTGGAAGCTGTCCACGGGCGCGGCCTGGCGGGACCTGCCCGAGCGGTACGGGCCGTGGGGGACGGTCTACGAACGCTTCCGCCGCTGGTCGGCCGAGGGGACCTGGGAACGGCTCCTGGCCCATGTCCAGCAGCGCTGCGACGCTGTCGGCGCGGTCGACTGGACGGTCGTGTGTGTCGACTCCACGACCGTACGGGCCCACCAGCACGCGGCCGGGGCCCGAAAAGGGGGTCCTCGCCCTGGCCGGGTGAGGCGATCGGGAGGTCCCGCGGCGGGCTGACCACGAAGATCCATCTAGCCTGCGACGGGCAGGGCCGGCCGCTCGCCTTCACCATCACCGCCGGGAACGTCAACGACTGCACCCAGTTCGAGAAGGTCATGGCCCGCATCCGTATCGGACGGTGCGGGCCCGGCCGGCCCAGGACCCGGCCAAAGCGGGTCGTCGCCGACAAGGGCTACTCGTCCACGAAGATCCGTTCCTATCTGCGCCGCCGCGGCATCAAGGCCGCCATCCCCGAGCGGATCGACCAGATCAACGGCCGCGTCCGCCAGGGCGAAAGCCGCTGTCGGCTCGACCGGGCCGCCTACGGGCGCCGCAACGTCGTCGAGCGCTGATTCAACAAGCTCAAGCACCACAAGGCCCTGGCCACCCGCTACGACAAACGCGCCCGCCACTACAAAGCCCTGGTCACCATCGCTTGCCTGCGAATCTGAGCTGCCCTGACTTTGCGGACACGACCTAGCAACAATCCTTCGACCGACATGACCTAGCCGGCGTCCGGTCGGGTCGTCAACGTCCGGCCCCGGCACCTGACCGGCGACGCGTCGGGAATTCTCATCGTCTGCTACCGCCGGGCTCGAGCCCGCGCCTCACCGCTTCCGCGCCTGCTGGGCCAGTCGGAGTGCCCCTTCGACCGGTGGGCCCAGCAGCAGCTCCACCCGGGCCTGGGGGAGTGCCCTCATGATCCGCTCGCGAATGGCCTCCGCGTAGGCAGGTACCTGCGTCATGAGGCCGCCTCCCAGTACGACCGTGTTGGTGGCCACCCCGCGATCCGCCAGTGTGGTCACCAACTCGGCGATACCGTCGGCCCCTTGGGCGAGTACCGCTCGCGCGTCCGCCGAGCCCTCCGTAGCTGCGTGGGTGACGGCCCGGCCGTGCCTGCCCCAGTGTTCTGGGCCGTCACCCCAGCTCAAGGAGTGCGCGAGGTCGGCCGGATCGCCGACGCCGACGGAGCGCATCAGGGCCAGGCCCAGGGCGTCGGGCTCCTGGCCGCGGTCGGCCCGTCTCAGCACGGCCCTGGCCGCGTCCCTCACGAGGGCGGAGGCACTGCCGTCGTCGCTGAGCACCCACCCCCAACCACCGGCGCGCACTAGTTCGTTGCCGCCACCCGTGGCCACGGCGATGGCCCCTGTCCCCACGACCACACCGATGCCCTCGTCGAAACCGGCCGCGGGCACCAGCAGTTCCGCGTCGTTGACGGTGGCGACCGGACACCCCAGTCGGACGGAGAGCGCCGCGCTCAGCTCGACGCACTGCCGGCGGTGCTCACATCCGTGAGCACCAACGGCCACAGCGGCCAGCGTCACCTCGCTGCCCAGTACCGCGCCGAGCTGAACCGCCAGCCAGTCGGCGCCCGCTTCGATCGGCGGTACCGCCCAGCCGTCTGACGGCACCACGCGGTCGAGGACGGTGTGGCCGGGCAGGTCCGCGGGCACAGCCCGGACATTTGAGCTTGTCCTACCTTCCAAGCGTGGGTTTGAGGCGGTCATTCGCAGGACCGTCGGACCCCGGGGTTCCGGGTATGGCTGTCGACTTGTCGCCGTCTGATGGCTTAAATGACTTGGCCACCCGAAGCCCCGCGACGACTCGACCGCTAATCGGGATACGCGACTCGATCGCTGTGTAGGACAACGTCGGCGAGGGCGTCTGCGGGCTTGCTGTGAGCGACGAGCTCGTCCCGCTCGTCGGAACCGCAACCATCAGTAAGGCCCGCCCACGAGCGATCGGCCGCAGCGCCTCGCCCTTGTCACGCTCCCAGCTCCGGCACGTAAAGGGTGATGCGCTGCCTGGTCGGTACTAACGGGCAGCCCGCGACCGGCCTTGGAGCCCGTCGGTCTCGTCGTTCGGCTTGGCAGGTGCCTCAGAGTCGTTGGGCTCCTGGCACGGACCACGACGCGTCGGGAACTTCTCGTGCGGCCCAGTCTGCGAACCCGGTGGCCTCGCGGCCCAGAACCTGGTGGACCCCGTCAGAGACGTACGCATCAGCTCCGGTGCGAATCGCCTTCAGCATCGCCAACCGCCACCGCACGTACTCCTGCGGTGTGCCGGCCGCCAGCATGCGAGCCACGTGGGCAGCCGGATCCTCGGGCTTGAAGCGGACCGTGACCCCGGAAGCCGTCGAGAGGATTCCTGCCGCTTCCTCGAACGTAAGCGCAGCGGGGCCCGACAGTGACAACCGCTCGCCGATGAACGCCCGCTCGATGAGGACCTTCGCGGCAACCTCGGCGACGTCACTCACGTCGACGAACGGCTCGGCCCCTGTGCCGACAGGCTCGGTGATTAGCCCGTCGATGGGCACGAACATCGCCTCAGTGAAGTTCTGGTCGAAATGCGTGGGGCGCAGCATGGTCCAAGGTACCGGCCCCGCTGCAAGCGCCTGCTCGGCAAGATCCACTGCGCCGCCGGGAAAGTGCTCCACAGCGCGCGAAGAGAGCAGGACCGCGTGCTGCACACCCGCCGCGTCCGCAACCTCCAGGAACGCGGTCAGCTGACCGCTCCAGTCTCGCGCAGAGCCGGGGCCGACGATGAACACCCCGTCCGCGCCTGTCACCACGGGTTGCCAGGTAGAGGTGTCATGCCAGTCGAAGCGTGCTGGGGAATTCCGGCTGGCCACGACCGCGGGATGCCCCTGCTCTTCCAGCGTCATGGTCAGACGCCGCCCGGTTTTTCCGCTGCCACCAAGAAGAACGAACTTTGCCATGTCGTCGACGGTACGGAGTCGCTGTCCGGTGATGGATAGGCGATCAGCCAGAAAACATTTGCGTTCGTCTATTCTGGCGGAATGGACGTACTCAGTTTCCAGCTCACTCGTGCGCGGGCACGTGGTGCAGTGTTCTCCACCTTGCGCCGCGTCGCGCCCTGGGGGCTGGAATTCAGCGGCCTGCGGCCCCTGACCGCGCACATCCTCCTCGACGGCGCAGGGTGGCTCACCACATCCCAGGAAGAGCCGGTCCAGCTCACCGCTGGCGACGTCATCCTCTCCACCCCCGGAGACCCGTACCAGCTTGTCAGCGATGTCGGCGCGGCCATCGAGACGATCACGGACGCTCGCCGCCGCGGCAGTGACCACGGGCCGGGACCGGCGTCCCACATTCTCTGCGGCGCCTACATCGTCGAAGGAAGCGTCGGGAAGAGTCTGCTGGAATCACTGCCTCGATTCGTCCGTGTCCCGGCACACGCGCAGAAGCCCCGGCATCGCGACGCGATCAGCCTGCTGGCGGCAGAGGCAGAAGGAACAGAGTCCGGGCAGCAGGTCCTGCTCGATCGGCTGCTGGACCTCAATCTGGTCTACGCGCTGCGCACCTGGTGGCAGCAGGAGCAACAGCAGGCGCCCGGCTGGTTTCGGGCACTGGCCGATCCGCGACTTGCACGAGTGGTCCATGCGATCCACGAACACCCCGAGCGTAATTGGACGTTGGAAACCATGGCCCTCACCGCGGAAATGTCGCGGGCCGGCTTCGCCGCCGCCTTCAAAGAGGTCATCGGGCAGAGCCCCGGCAGTTATCTGACCCGACTACGGATGGGACACGCCGAAGACGCACTCCTGCGTACCAGCGCCACCCTGGCCACCATCTCGGCCGACGTCGGGTACACCAACGAATTCGCGTTCGCCACAGCCTTCCGCCGCACACACGGCCTCCCGCCCGGACAGTGGCGTGCCGCCCACCGACCGACGCTCCAAGGAGAACCCGCCGATGTCCGCACAACATGACGTTGGTCCGTGCCCGGAAGGCGCTGAGCAATGGGAAGGCTTAGTAGGCACAGCCGCGCCGTTGGGTGCGCGGGCGGCTGGAATCCTCCCGCACTCGTGAAGACGGCGTCGCCCCCCTTGGGGGATGGCATGGACCATACGGTTTCCTCAGCTCTAGAGGTCGGGGCGCCACTCCGGATGAGCCGACTGGCTGAGGGCGGACAGCGCCCCTCTCTATTGGTGTCTGTGGTGTCCGACATAATCATGTGTGTTGCTTGATGTAGCGAAGGGGTGGGAATGCCGAAGCAGTCCACGGGGCAGCCGGTGCGGTCTGCGGAGCGCATGCTGGCAGTGCTTGAGATGTTCTCCTTTGACCAGCCTGCGTTGTCCGTGGCCGAGGTCAGCGCGGGCCTGGGCCTGGCGACCAGCACGGTACGGCGCTTGCTGAACGTCCTGGAAGCGCATGGGTTCGTGCGGTACAGCGCGCAAAGTGGAAAGTTCGCGCCGGACTTTCAGGTGGTGCGCTTGGCTGCTGTTGCGGTGGAGGGAAACGACCTTCTCGCGGCGGCGGGCGGAGTGTTGGACGGACTGCGGCAGCGGACGAGTGAGGCATGTCAGCTGACGGTGTTGTCAGGGGGGGAGGTGGTGTTCGTGGATCGCAGGGAGTCACAGAGCGTGATCCGGATCTTCAGTCCGATCGGGTTTCGGTCTCCGGCGTGGGACGGCAGGGCCTCAGGGAAGGCGTTGATGGCGTGGTTGCCGGCAGACGAGGTGGAGGGGCTGCTGCCGGGGGCGGAAGAGTGGCAGCAGGGATCGGGACCGAACGCTGCAGACAGTCCGGCCGAGTTCTTGGCGCGGCTGGCCGTGGTGCGGGAACAGGGCTACGCGGTGAATGACGAGGAGACGGAGCGCGATGTGTGGGCGGTGGCTGCTCCAGTACGCGATCATTCGGGGCGGGTTGTCGCGGCGGTGAACGTGCCGGTGTTGAAGGCTCGAGTGGAACAGGGCAGTCGGGCCAGGGAGTTGACCGAGGCGGTGGTGCAGGCCGCCGAGGAAGTGTCGCGTGCACTTGGCAGCTACCGAGGTCGTACTGGTAGGCAGAGTTAGACGCTGAGACCGCTGCGGGCACCGGCCGCTTGAACTCCCGCCGGTTCGGAGGCTGAGGCAGACGCCGAGGTATGAGGTGCCGCAGTCTGCGTCGCCCGGAGGGTCGCGACTGTAGCCGACTCGCCGGGCCTATCGCGCCCAAATACCTCCATCAGCGGGATGCGCAAGGGCACCCACGTAGCACAGTGAGGGGTCGCGGTCACGTGCCAGTAGAAGTGGCCCGTCAAGATGGACGACATCGGTGCGTTGTGCGAGTACGACTCCGGGCGCCATCGACAGAGATGTCGCGACCATGCATCCCGTCATCGTTTTCAGACCCGCGATCCGTGCCGCCGATTCCAGCCGGAGCGCCTCGGTCAGGCCTCCCGTCTTGTCCAGCTTGATGGTGGCGAACGCGTACTTGCCCACCACATCCTTCAGCGTCGCCAGATCTCGGCAGGACTCGTCCGCAGCAAGCGGGACAGGGCTCTTGTACGAGGTGAGGAAGCCGTCATCAGCCGCTGGCAACGGTTGCTCGATCAACTCAACACCCAGATCCCGTAGGGGCGGAGCGAGCTCACGCAGCTGCTCGGGGGTCCACGACTCATTCGCGTCTGCGATGAGGCGGGCGGAGGGCGCAGCGGCTCGTACCGCTTCCACGCGCTCCAGATCCCCGGCGCCGCCGAGTTTCACCTTCAGTACCGGCAGTGCGGCGTGGCGGCGTGCCTCGGCCTCCATGCGCTCTGGGGTGTCCAGACTCAACGTGTAGGCCGTCACGACGGGCCGCAGTGGGGCAGGGAGGCCCGCGAGAGCAGCGATACCTTCTCCAGTGGAGCGGGCAGTGAGGTCCCACAGCGCGCAGTCCAACGCGTTGCGTGCCGCACCCGCTGGAAGCGCTGACTGGAGTTCTCCGACGCTCATGCCGGCTTCCACCAACGCGCGCGTCTCCTCGATTTGAGCGCAGACACTCGCGACGCTCTCGCCATATCGGGCATAGGGAACGCCCTCTCCGCGGCCCGTCACGCCATCCTGGCTGATCGCCACGGTGACCACCTGCGCGACCGTCTTCTCTCCACGGCTGATCCGGAACACGCCCTGGATCGGGAAGTCCTCCACGAGGACGCTCAGAGTACGCACGTATTCTCCCGCTCAATCAGTGCTGGTGCTAACGAGGTGCGGGGCGGCGGGGCTTGACGACGCCGCGCTGCTGAGCCGCTTTTTTCCGACGAACGCGGCAACGACCGACAAGGCTCCCACCGCTGCAAGATAGACACTGAAGGCTGTGTTGGTCCCTGTGGAGTCGTTGAGCCACAGCCCTATGGAAGGACCCGCCGCGCCGAAGACGACGGTGCAGGCGTTATAGGCGAAGGCGCCGGCGGTCACCCGTACCTGGGCGGGGAACATGTACGACATGGCCATGGCTCCCGCCACGGCCACGATGCCCTTGCCGATGGCCAGGAGTGAGCCGCCGACCAGGGCGCCGAACACACCGCGGCTCGCCAAGGCGAAAGCGGGCACGCTGACGACGGCGATGAACAATCCTCCGACGACGAAGGTGCGTTGGAGTCCTCGGCTGGCCATGAGCCGTCCCGCGACGAGGGTTGCCCCGATCATCACCAGGTTGATGACGACGGAGATCCAGTAGGAGACGCCATGACTGATGCCACCGGAGTCCTGCATGAAGGTGATGAAGTACGAGGACAGCACCGGAGTGATCAGTGCGTAGGCGGAGACGACGCAGAAGAACAAGACCATGGCCCTGGCCTGGGTGCGGAAGGCGCCCCTGATCGGGGTGACTTTCCTGTGTTCAGTCTTTGTCGCGGCGGTGACGCGAGCGAACTCCGGTGTCTCCGCCACCCGGTTGCGCAGATAGACCCCGGCGAGACCCAGAGGGGCCGAGAGCAGGAACAGGATGCGCCACGCCCAGTTCTCGAACGCTGACTCCCCGACGATCGCTGTGCACAGACTGGCCGCCAGCACAGAAGCGGTGATGCCCAGGAATGTCATCGTCACCAAGTAGCTGATGCGGACCGGACGGCGGCGAGGATCGCTGTGTTCGTAGATGAATGCGATGGCCGAGCTGTACTCACCACCCGTACCCAGTCCCTGGACGAGTCGGCAGGCCGCCAACAGCAGCGGGGCGGCAATGCCGATCTTTGAGTAGGTCGGGATGAAGCCGATGACTGCCGTTCCGGTGCACATCAGAAGGATGGTGAAGGAGAGTGCCCGGCGACGGCCGAAGGTGTCTCCCAGCCAGCCGGCCAGCAACCCGCCGAGGGGACGGCTCAGGTAGGTGAGACCGAAGAGGGCATAGGCACTGATCAGGGCGGCAGTGGGGTTGCCGGAGGGAAAGAACTGCTTCGCCAGGATGGACGCGACCACTCCGTAGACCGCGAAGTCATACCACTCCGCGAAGTTGCCTATGCCTGCGGACGCGATGAGTCTGCGTGAGGACTGATCGTGGGGAACGTCGGACGCTGGAAGCTTTTGCATGGAGGCCTCCTAGGCCAAGGGTGGCTCATACCTGGCGTGTCAGTACGGAGGTAAGCGGCGCCTCAGTGGGTACTGCACGTTTCCCAGGACGCGGCTTCGCTCATCAGGATCCATGTAATGGTCTGATGGGCCAGATTTGAGCCACGTAATGTGCTCGAAATCGTCCTGTTGCGCCGAGTGGCTGTCAACCCCTCAGTCGGTGCCAGTGGCACGCGGTCCGCCGCAAGTTCCTATTTAGGCAACTTGCATCTATTTAGGCAGTCACTCCGTGTCGCATTGACTACGGAGAGTGAAAGGCTTGACACTCGCGTCGAGGGAGGAGCCATAATGTGAACACCAAAGTCATATAGTGACTCCAGGGAGGTGGTCACGATGATTCCCCCGAAAGCCCAGTCCGCGATCCCGCCGACGCGTTCCTCCAAGCAACTGGCGCTGTCCGAGGCGATGGCTCTGGTGCCGTCAGGCGCCTTCGTCGCCCTGGGCGGTCTTTGGTTCCAGAACAACCCGTCTTCTGCTGTGCGCGAGCTGATACGCCAGGGGACAGGCGAGCTCACGATTGTGGCCGCTCCACCCGCGAGCTATGCGGTGGATCTACTGATCGGAGCGGGCGCTGTCCGCACCGCCTACCTCGCCCATGTCTCGTTCGACCATCTCGGGATGGCCCCCAACTTCCGCCGTGCTGCAGAAGCCGGGACGGTGGAGATCGTCGACGGTGACGAGGCGCTCATCCTGGGTGGACTGATGGCCACGCTGGAGGCCCTACCGGAACACCCCGTGCACTCGGTAAAGGGCACGGACCTACTCCGCAGCTCACCCCTTGCAGGTGAGGCCAATTCTTCGGGAGGCAGTGATGTGGCCGCTCCTGCAGCCATGCGACCCGACATCTGCCTGTTGCACGCCCAGGAGGCCGACGTCTACGGCAATGTCCGCTACGACGGCACGCCGTTCTGCGATCCGCTCCTTGCCAAGGCATCGGGCAAGGTGATCGTGTGCGTGGATCGCATCGTCAGCAATGAGGAGATCCGCCGTGCACCGCACCGCACGGTGATCCCCGGGTACCTCGTCGACGTCGTCGTGGAGACACCATACGGCGCACATCCCTGCGCCAGTCAGGGTCGCTACGTGCATGACGAAATGCGTTTGACTGCGTACATAGCAGCCGGCCGCTCAGCTGCCGACTGGCGCATGGAGTATCTCGAACCCTACGTGCTCACGCCCCGCACGCAGGAGCAGTATCTGGCCGCAGTCGGTGGCGCTGCGCGAATCGCACGTCTAGACGGTGATGTCGCATGAACACCATCGCCACCGATGACGAGTTGATGGCCATCCTGATCGCACGTGAACTGCGCAACGGGGAGATGGCAGTCACCGGGGCCAGTTCCCTCGTCCCGGTCGCCGCGTGCCTGCTGGCACAGCAGATGCATGCGCCGGACCTGACACTGATCCTGCCGTCCGGGGTGGTCAATCCACAGGCTGGCCGGCTCTACCGATCGGCTTCCGACGGCCGCTGGGTGCCGGGAGCGGAAGCGGTCGGCAGCGGCTACGACCTCTTCGAGATGTCCGAGAACGGGCGCCTGGACGTCATGTTCTACGGTGGCGTCCAGATTGACAAGCACGGGAACGTGAACCTGACCGCAACAGGACTTGGCCAGGGGCCAGGGCCCGCGTTCCGCGGGCCCGGCCTGGCGAACACCTCGTTCGCGGTGGTCTCCGGGCGGATCATCCTGTTCAGTTCCTCCCACACGTCCCGCACCTTCGTCGATCGGGTCGACTACCTCACCGCCGCTGGACATCTCGAGGGCGGCACCAGCCGTGCGGAAGCGGGCATCACTACGGCGGGGCCGGTTGTCTGTGTCACCCCCTTGGTGACCTTTGACTTCGACGGAGAACACCGCATGCGCGTGCGCAGTGTGCATCCAGGCATCTCCGACGAACAGGTAATCGCCCGTACCGGCTTCGATCTGCGGGCCCATCCACCCTGGCCCAGAACCGAGCCCCCGACGGCGGACGAACTGCGGACCCTGAGGCACTCCGTCGACGGTACCGGCGAACTGCGTGCGGCTCGACGGAGCACGGCTCGCGAAACGACTACTTCCACGCGGCGAAAGGTTTGACGCGATGCAGCGAACAGCACTTCAGGGCCTGCGGGTCATCGACTTCTCCCGTGTGGTGGCGGGCCCGTACTCCACGATGCTCCTGGGCGATCTGGGTGCGGAAGTGATCAAGGTCGAGCGCCCCGGCAAGGGGGACGACAGCCGCAGTTGGGGGCCACCCTCCCGTGGCGAGGTCAGCACCTACTTCCTGGGTTTGAACCGCAACAAGAAGAGCATAGCCATCGATCTGTCGACCGAGGACGGCGTCGCCCTCGCCCGCGAGCTCGTGGCCGGCGCCGATGTCGTCATCGAGAGCTTTCGACCCGGCGTGATGCAACGGCTCGGACTGGACTACGACAGTCTCCGTGAAAACCATCCGAGCCTCATCTACTGCGCCATCTCCGCCTTCGGGCAGGATGGCCCGTACAAGGATCGCCCCGGATACGACCTGATGGTCTCTGCACTCGGTGGCCTGATGAGTATCACAGGCACCCCCGGTGGCGAGCCGGTGAAGACCGGGGTCGCGCTGATCGACGTGTGCACGGGCCTGTACGCGGCGCTGGGTGTGCTCGGAGCCCTTCACCATCGCGAGGCCACGGGGCAGGGCCAGCGCGTCGATGTCTCGCTGCTCAGCACCGAACTGGCCATACTGATCAACGCTGCCAGTCAGTACCTCATCGGCGGTAGCGTGGCCGATCCGCAAGGTTCCGCTCATGCCAACGTGGCCCCTTACCAGGCTTTTCCCACGCTGGACGGGCATGTGCTGCTGGGCTCGCCGAACGACAAGCTGTTCGGAGTGATGGCTGAGGCTCTCGGACACCCCGAATGGCAGGACGATCCCCGGTTCCGCACCAACGAGGCCCGCGTCGTGCATCGTGACGAACTGGTCCCGATCATCGCTGCAGTGACGGAACGAAACACGTCCGCGCACTGGGTGGACGTTCTGTCGCGCACAGGCGCGCCGGTCGCACCGATCAACCGCATGGACGCGGTGTTCAAGGATCCGCAGGTCCAGCACCTCGACCAGGTGGCCGAAGTCGAGCATCCGCTGTTCGGCAGCTACCCGGTCGTTACCTCCGCGCTGCGGATGTCCGCCACTCCTCCGGTGGTCGGGGACGCTGCTCCACGGCTGGGTCAGCACACCACCGAAGTCCTCGCCCAAGGCCTTGGGCTCGGCGATCAGCAGATAGGCAAGTTGATCGCGGACGGTGTGGTCGAATACCGGCCCGCCGCCGGTTGAGAAGAACTGGCAGAGATATGCCCATGTCACACGAGAACGAAGACGAATACGAAACCGGTCGGGGCCCTCTGTCCGGTCTCAAGGTCATCGACCTCACCACGTCCTACGCAGGACCGACGGCCGCCATGTACCTGGCCGACCTCGGCGCCGATGTCATCAAGGTGGAACGACCGGGAAGCGGCGACGACGCCCGCGGATGGGGGCCACCCTTCGTCGACTCCCGATCCGCGTGGTTCGCCTCTGCCAACCGGAACAAGAGGTCGGTGGTCATAGATCTGCGGCACCCGGACGGACTTGCGGCACTGCGCAGACTGATTGCCACGGCAGACGTGTTCATCGAGAACCTCAACCCCGCGAAACTACGTACCTCCGGGATCGGCCCTGACCGCCTTCGGCAGGACTTCCCGCACCTCATCTACTGCGCGATCTCCGGGTTCGGACTCAGCGGTCCCGACTGCGAACTCCCGGGCTACGACCTGGTCGCCCAGGCCCGCTCAGGGATGATGTCCGTGACGGGAGCGGAGGGCGGCACTCCGCAGCGGGTTTCCACGGCTCTGTCCGACATCGTCACCGGGATGTGTGCGGCACTCGCCATCAGCGCGGCTGCGGTGCGCCAGCGTGAGCAGGGCACCGGGGACCTGATCGACATGTCCCTCCTGGACTGCGACCTCGCCCTCATGGCGCCCCGCATCGCGGCGTATCTCGCCGGGGCTCCGGAGCCGGCGCCCAGCGGCGGCACCGACTCGGTGCTCGCCGTCTATCAGACTTTCTCGGCGGCGGACCGGGAACTGGTGGTCGCGATCGGAAACGACGCCATGTGGGCACGCTTCTGTCGCGCCGTCGGGCTGCCCCATCTCGCGGCGGACGCGGCGCTCGCCGACAACGAGGGACGTCGTCGAAACCGCGGCGTCATCGTGCGTGAGGTTGGCGCGCGTCTGCGGACGCGCTCCGCAGCAGAGTGGATCAGCGTGCTCGCCGATGTGCAGGTGCCCTGTTCCATGGTGCAGGGACTATCCGAAGTGGTCGCTGACGCGCAGGTCGTCGCGCGTGGCGCGCTGCTTCCTGTGCCCGGCACTGAAGGGCGCATGCACACGGTACACAGCCCCTTCCGTCTGGCCTCGACACCGATTGCACCTAACTCACCGAGCCCCGACCTGGCTGCTCACACGACGGAGATCCTCAGCGAGCACGGATTCAGTGATGCGGAGATCGAGGAACTCGCCGGGAGCGGAGCGGTCGAAGTCGCGGAACAGCAGGGAGCGCGGCGATGAGCGGAGCACTGCTCGAAGAGGAGACCCACGGCCGAGTCCGCGTCCTGCGTATCAACCGGCCCGAAGTCCACAACGCGCTGAACGATCAGGTGCTGGCACAACTGGGTGACACCATCGGGAAGTTGGGTTCGGACGGCAGTACCCGGGCCGTCGTTGTCACCGGAACCGGCACCAAGGCCTTCAGCGCCGGAGCGGACCTGGAGACACTCGCCACGATGGACACACGCGAGGCTCACGTCTTCCTGAGGGCAGGACAGCACGCGCTGCGGCAGTTGGAGCACAGCGGCATCCCTGTGATCGCCGCAGTCAACGGAGTTGCGTTGGGCGGAGGGTTCGAACTCGCACTCGCCTGCAGTTTCTCCCTGCTGTCCGAGACAGCGTCATTGGGCCTGCCCGAAGCAGGCCTCGGGTTGATACCCGGCTTCGGCGGGACCCAGCGCCTGGTAAAGGCCGTCGGTCCCGCTGCGGCCCGCTACCTCATGCTCACAGGCCGGTCCCTCGACGCCTGGCGAGCTCACCAGATCGGCTTGTCGGCGCTTCCGCCGGCCGTGCCGGACGAACTGCTCCCCACCGCCGTGTCGGTTGCGGAGGAGATCTCCCGTCGCGGCCCACAAGCCTGTCGCTCCATCCTGCAGTCCGTACGGGAAGGCCAGGACGCGCCCCTGGACACGGGACTGGCCTTGGAGGCGGCACTGGCCGCGATCGCTGTGGGCGGTCCCGAGGCCACTGAAGGCATAAACGCTTTTCGCAGCCGTCGAGTCCCGGACTTCGACGCATTGTCTGCGGCAGGGAAGCCACACCTCGGAAGGGAATCGACGTGACGTTCCACCAGCGCACCGTAGCTGTGCTCGGCGCGGGCACGATGGGCTCCGGCATTGCCGTTGTCAGCGCCCGAGCTGGCCATCACACCGTCCTCTACGACCTGGACGACACCCGGGTGAAGCAGGGGCTGGACCGAGTCGCGGACTTTCTCGACCGGAGCGTGGCATTGGGCAAGCTCGACGTCCAAGCGAGCGCCGCAGCCAAGGCCCGGACCCGAGGCACAGCCGATCTCGCCGATCTCGCCGGAGCGGATGTGGTGATCGAGGCCGTCATAGAAGACCTCAATGTGAAGAAGGATCTGTTCCGGCAGATCGACGGCATCGTGTCCGACCGTACGCTCCTGCACACCAATACCTCGACGCTGTCCGTGACGGCGATCGCAGCGGGCTCCGTGAGGCCGGAGCGCGTCGTCGGCACCCATTACTGCAACCCCGCCCCGCTCATGAAGCTGGTGGAGGTCGCGGACGGACGGCACACGGCCGGCTGGGCGCACGCCGCCACGTTGGACTTCCTGGCGTCGCTCGCCAAGACCACCATCGTGACCAAGGACCGCCCAGGCTTCATCCTCAACCGTTTTCTCATTCCCTGGGAGAACAGCTGCATCGACGCCCTGGAATCGGGACTCGGAACCGTGCAGTCCATCGACACCGCGGTGAAGGGTGCCCTGGGGCATCCGATGGGTCCCTTCGAGCTTCTCGACATCGTCGGACTCGACATCCACCGCCAAGTCGCCATGCGCCTTTACGAGCAGCTGCGCGACCCAAGGTTCTTCCCCCCGCCCCTCGTCGACCGGATGATCGCCGCAGGCGACCTGGGGCGCAAGACCGGAGCGGGTTTCTACACCTACGACGACAACCGGCTGTTCGGATCATGAGCGCGCTGCCGGCCCACATCAGTGAAGGAGCCCCCATGTCCGTCTATCCCCGCGTCGCGGTTCTCGGATTCGGCACCATGGGCGGTGGCATCGCCCAGGTAGTGGCGCAGTCCGGACGCGTGGTCACCGTCCTGGAACAGGACCAGGAACGCGTCGACGCAGGCCTGAAGGCGATGTCCGACTTCCTCACCGAGGGAGTACGGCGTGGCAAGGTCACATCCGAGCAGCGGGAGGACGTCCTCGCCCGTGTGCACGGAACCACCGACACGGGCCGACTCGCGGACAGTGACCTGGTCATCGAGGCGGTCACCGAACGCCCGGACATCAAACGTGCGTTGCTCAGTGGCGTCTGCGATGCCGTCAGTGACAACGCCGTGATCGTTTCCAACACGTCCGCGCTGTCGGTCACCGCGCTCGCCACCTCCGTGTCCAACCCCGCGCGCTTCGCCGGCCTGCATTTCTTCAACCCCGCGCCGCTCATGAGGGTCGTCGAGGTGGTTCGCGCCCTGGAGACCGACCCAGAGGTGGTACGGCAAGTCGCTCTGTTCGCCACCGAGATCGGAAAGGATCCGGTCGTAGTCAAGGACCGGCCCGGATTCCTGGTCAACCGGCTGTTGATGCCCTACCTCAACGACGTCGTCCAGGCTTACGACGAGGAACTCGCCGGTGCCGAAGACATCGACACCGCCATACGTCTGGGCCTGGGTCACCGGCTCGGACCGCTGGAACTACTCGACCTGATCGGCCTCGACGTGCACCGGCACGCCACCCTGGCCGCGTATCAGGAGACTCTCGATCCCCGATTCGCCCCGCCGCCGTTGCTCGCACAGATGGTGGCTGCGGGCCGCCTGGGCGCGAAGACCGGGCGCGGCTTCCGTACCTCCGAGGAGGAATCCCGATGAGCAGCACCACCAGCACCGGCTACGAGGACATAATCGTCGACCGGGACGGCCCGGTCCTTACTCTCACGATCAACCGTCCGGACGCCGGAAACAAGTTCCGGCCGCAGACCTGCATCGAACTGCTCGACGCGTTGCAGAAGTACCGCCTGGACCGTGAATTGCGTTCGGCCGTTCTCACCGGAGCCGGTGAGAAGTTCTTCTGCATCGGCGGTGAACACGAGGACATGCCCTTCCTCGACCAGTCCCAGGTACTGCCCATCATCGACGTGTACCAGGCCATCGACACGATCCCCAAGCCGGTCGTCGCCGCGGTCAACGGCTTTGCCGTCGGCGGTGGGAACGTCCTGCACACAGTGTGCGACCTGACCGTCGCGGCCGACAACGCGGTCTTCCGACAGGTCGGGCCCATGGTGGGAAGTTTCGACGCCGGCTACGGCAGTTGGTATCTGGAGGAGACGATTGGACGCAAGCGCGCCAAGGAGATGTGGTACCTCAACCGCAAGTACTCCGCGTCGGACGCCCTGGCTATGGGGCTCGTGAACGATGTGGTGCCTGCGGCCGAACTGCGAAGGCATGCTGCGGAGATCGCACAGGAGATCGCTACCCGCAGCCCCTTGGCGATCGGAGGGTTGAAGGCGGCGTTCTCCGCCCGCCACAACGGTGTCTCCGGCCAGGCGCGCATGGCACACGATCAGTACCTGACCGCTTATCTCGCCACGCAGGAAGCCCACGAGATGAATGCTTCCTTTACGGGCCGTCGCCGGCCCGATCCCCAGCACTTCTGGCACTGACAGGACGACCCGATGTCTAGCGACGTATTTCTCATCGACGGTGCGCGCACCCCGCAGGGCCGTTATGGCGGTGTCCTTGCCTCCGTCCGTCCGGACGACCTTGCCGCGTTGGTGGTTTCGGAAGCCGTCGTGCGCAGTGGTGTACCGGCCCAGGCCGTCGACGAGGTGATCCTCGGCGCCGCGAACCAGGCGGGCGAGGACAATCGAAATGTGGCGAGGATGGCCGTGATGCTCGCCGGACTTCCTCACACCGTCCCCGGCTACACCGTCAACCGCCTGTGCGCATCCGGACTGACCGCTGTGGCCTCCGCCGCTCAGGCCATTCGCGCAGGAGAGGCCGATCTGGTCGTCGCCGGCGGCGTCGAGTCCATGACCCGTGCTCCCTGGGTGATGAGCAAACCAGGCACCCCATGGGCGAAGCCGGGTGCCGTCCACGACACCGCCCTCGGCTGGCGCCTGGTCAATCCGCATTTCCAGGCCATGGACCGGGGCACGCCGGCCGACGCGGGTCCCGAAATGATGAAGGTCACCCTGTCCATGGGCGAGACGGCCGAGGAGGTGGCAGCGCTCGAAGGCATCACCCGTGGTGAGTCCGACGCTTTCGCGCTGAGCAGCCACCGGAGGGCCGTGGCGGCGCAGAATGCAGGTCACTTCGCCCGCGACATCGTAGAGGTACGGACGCGGGAGGGAGAGGTGATACGTGACGAAGGCCCACGCCCGACGACCAACCTCGACCGGCTCGCCCAGCTGCCCTCCGCCTTCCGTCCGGACGGTGTCGTGACCGCAGGCTCGTCATCGCCCCTCTCGGACGGCGCCGCGGCGCTCGTCATCGCGAGCGAAGCAGCGGTCGCGCGTCACTCGCTCACTCCGCGAGCGCGCATTGTGACCTCGGCAGCGGCAGGCGTTGAGCCCAATCTGATGGGCCTTGGACCGGTTCCGGCAACTCGCAAGGCGCTGGGGCGCGTCCGCTGGCGGACCGGCGATCTGGACGCCATCGAGATCAACGAAGCCTTCGCCGTCCAGACAATCGCGGTGATCCGCCGTCTTGAGCTCGACGAGACAAAGGTCAACGCCGACGGTGGAGCGATCGCACTCGGGCATCCGCTCGGCTGCTCGGGCGCCCGCATTCTCCTCACCCTCATACGGCGCCTGGAGCGAGAGGGCGGGAGGCGAGGGCTGGCGGCCCTGTGCGTCGGAGTCGGACAGGGGGTCGCCATGCTCGTCGAACGTATGTGACGTCGCGGAGGGGGTGCGCTGCGGCGACACCGAATCGATCCACCAGCCGCGACTTCAGAAAGCACCGGAACATGAACACCCACTTGATGGAGTCTTCTTTCCGAAATCACCTACGCGCTCGCGAGGGGACAGCCGATCGCTCCCACGGATCCCTGGGCTTCTGGATCGCTTCCTCGACCCTCTTTCTGCTCCTGGCCCAGTCCGGGGCGCCATCCCCGCTGTACCCCGTCTATCAGCAACAACTGCATCTCGCGTCTGCTGCCACCACAGCGATCTTCTCCATCTACATCTGCGGGCTGCTGCTGTCGCTGCTCACAGTGGGATCACTGTCAGATTATGTAGGCCGCCGTCCTGTCATCCTCGCCTCCGCACTGCTGTCTGTTGCCTCGCTACTGGTTTTCGCCGATGCCGCAAGCCTGACGGTTCTCCTCGTCGCCCGTGCGCTGCAGGGCGTGGCCGTGGGCGCCGGCATGGGGGCGATCGGCGCCGCCATGATTGACCTCCGGCCCGTGCATGGAGCTCGTCTGGCTGCCGTACTCAATGGCGCACTTCCGCCTGCCGGACTGGCCGTCGGCGCTCTGGCCAGCGGTTTCCTGGTCCAGGACGCACCGGCACCAACGGTGACCGTCTACGTCGTCTTCAGTGTGCTGCTCGCCGTCATGGCCGTCATGGTCGTTTTTATCGGTGAACGGAGCCCGCGCGGTGCTGTCACAGCGAGCGTCTTCATCCCGCGGCTCGCTGTTCCGCGCGAGACGAGGCGGATCTTCGGCGCCGTCGTAGGCTGCATGGTCTCCAGCTGGGCGCTGGCGGGGCTCTATCTGGGTATGGCACCCACCATCATGGTCGGCATTCTCGGCATCTCCAGCCACGTTGTGGCGGGGGCTGCCGTGGCGGCAGTCACCGGGACTGGAGCCCTGACTGGCATCGTCGGCCGTAACCGAGATGCGAGGAACACGATGCTGGTGGGGGCTGCCGCGCTCATCATCGGCCCGCTCCTCAGCATGATCGCGCTGTCACACCATTCGGTCTGGGGATTCTTCGCCAGCGCCCCGGTGGCCGGGGTGGGCTTCGGAGCAGCCTTCCAAGGTGGTCTTCGCCTACTACTTGCCAAGGCACCTGAAAAGGGCCGAGCGGGGCTCCTGTCCATGGTGTATCTGGTCAGCTACATCGCTCTCGGTGTTCCGGCTGTGATCGCGGGCTGGCTCGTCCCTCTACTCGGGCTCGGCACGGTGATCGACGGCTACGCCGTCTTCGTAATCGTCGTGGCAGTGCTCGCGCTTGCTCTGCAGTGGGCGCTGCCGCGCATCGGCCACGCCGAACGTGTTGCCGACACGGCGGAAAGCGCGGAGTAGCGAGTGTCGCGTACTCTGACGAATATTCGATATGCGATATTTCAGTAAATAGACGGAAAGAAGGAGTGAATATGCTTCACACCATTCTCGGATCGACCTTGACATGGCATCAGCCCAATGGGTGGGTGTTCAGCCCTGTCCGGGTGGGCCCTGACACCATCGACTACACCGTGGCCAGCGGGCCGCATGCCGGCCGTCATGCCGTGCAACCGCTCCATTACCACCGCATCGCCCCGGGTGTCGAACTCACGTCCTGGTACGAGGAAGTCGGGACCGTGGTGAACGTCGTCTGGTACCTGGAATCGCAGACAAGCCATCGGTTCGCCGCTTTGCCGGCCTGGGCGGCAGAGGACTTCTCGGTTCTGGTGGGGGACAATCAAGACCCTGAATATCTTGGTCGTATCAAGCACCTGGCTGCGACAAAGCCAGACGGGCCCCGTCATGTGCTTGCGGACGACGGCTACTTCAACCTCTTGTGAAGAGTGGGCGCGAGCGGTCAAAAGACTTAACTGCCATCGCTGACGGGCATGCAGGTCTTGCGAGGTCGTTCTCTTTCCGAACACCAACATGCTCGGCCGGTATTCCTTCCAACTGCCCGATCTGCCGGCGGTCTGCGACTCCTACGTGACCCGGGCACTCCTGATGAGGAATGACTGTGTGGACATCGCTGCGTCCTGCTAACGTCTGCGACATGAAGCGCGCTGCTATGACGACGACGCCGGAGAGTGTCCCGGCGCGCTGACAGATGATCTGATCCGAAGCCCCGGGGCAAGTGCCCCGGGGCTTCGTCGTAGGCCCGGTCACTTGCTCCGCAACCAGCAAGGAGACCGCGATGACTACCGTGCACGACCACCGCAAGCTCGGCCGTGAACTGGGCCTGTTCGACACCGATCCGCTGATCGGCGCCGGCCTGCCGTACTGGCTGCCCGACGGCGCCGCCGTGAGGCACACCTTGGAGGAGTACATCCGTGCCGCCGAGCGGCGGGCGGGCTACCAGCACGTGTACTCACCGGTACTCGGCAAGCGAGAGCTGTACGAGATCTCGGGGCACTGGGCGCACTACAGCGACGACATGTTCCCCCCGATGGACCTCGGCGGAGAGCAGGTCGTCCTGCGGCCGAGCCTGTGCCCCCATCACGCGGTGATCTACCGCTCCCGCTCCCACAGCTACCGCGAACTGCCCCTGCGGATGGCCGAGCTGGGCGGCATGTACCGCTCCGAACTCTCGGGCGTGCTCGGCGGGCTGACCCGGGTGCGGGCGATCCAGCTCAATGACGCGCACATCTTCTGCACCCTGGACCAGGTCGCCGAGGAGGCGCAGGCGGCGCTGGAGATGATCCGCCAGGCGTACGAAGCGCTCGGCATCATCCCCACTCGTTACCGGCTCTCCCTCCCGGGGTCCGGTGGCAAGTACGTTGCCGCACCTGAGAAGTGGCAGCGGTCCACCGCTCTGCTGACCGATGTCCTCGACTGCTCCGGCCTGCCCTACGAGGCAGCGGAGGGAGAGGCCGCATTCTACGGCCCCAAGATCGATGTCCAGGTCACCGACGGCGCGGGCCGGGAGTCCACCCTGTCCACCGTCCAGGTCGACTTCCACCAGCCCGAGCAGTTCGACCTGCACTACATCGGCGCGGACGGCGCCAAACACCGCCCGGTCATGGTCCACCGCAGTATCATCGGCAGCGTGGAGCGAGCCGTCGCCCATCTCATCGAACAGCACGGCGGTGCTTTCCCCGCTTGGCTCGCCCCCACTCAGCTGGTCATTCTCCCGATCTCCGACACCGAACTGCCGAACGCCGCAGCCCTCGCCCAACGCTGCACACGTCTGGGACTGCGTGCCCAGATCGCGGGACTGGACCGCGGCAGCCTGGGCGCCCGCATCCGAGAGGCCCGCCTGGTTCCCTACCAAGCCGTCATCGGCGCCAAAGAGGCTGCTGACGATCACGTCGCATTGCGCTTGCGTGACGGACGCCGACTCGACCCGCAGCCGGTCAGTGACGCACTCACCCACATCAGCGCTCTCATCGGGGCCCACAGCACCGACCTGTGGGCCGACCCCACCTCATAGCAGGCGTCGCGATCAGCGCCTGCTGTCACCTGGGGTGAGGAGACTGGTGATCTCCGCGATGGCGTCGGGCGAGGGCTTGAAGTAGCGGCGGATGTTCTCCGGCTTCTTGTGTCTCGACTTGGCCATCAGCATCAGCAGGCTGGCTCCGGCCTCGCCCAGATGGGTGAGGCCGGAGTGACGGTATTCGTGCAGGTCCCAGCCCGTGCCCGGTCCGCGCACGGCGGTGTGCTCGTCGAGAAGAGCGCGGGCCTGCCCGTACGACTGCCGGGCCAGCCCGGTGTCCGGGCACATGTCACGCGGGCTGACGACCTTGCCGGCCCCCGGGCGGCGGTGGGTGACGAACACCGGCCCGAGCCTGCGGCCCTTCAACAGCCGGGGCAACAGCCAGGCGGTGCCAGCGTCCCAGTACACCGTCTCCAGCACGAAGTCGCGCGCGCCTGGCCCCGGCGGCGGCCCTTGCTCCGCGCACCATTCGCCTTGATCAGGCAGCGACGCCCGGCGAAATCAGGTCCTCGACGTTCACACCGAAAATCTCCTCCGCCTGTCCGGCAGTCTCGTACAACATCCGCCACAGCGTCATCTCCCGCAGGTGCACCTCGCGCCGCGCGACCAGCCGGTCGATTGCCATCTTCGAGCGGACCGGGGTCCGGCACCGCCGGCCGCTTCGCCCAGGCCGGGACCATCGGCCCCTCATGGCCCCGCTCACGGCACAGCCGAGCCAGGACAGTACTCCCGCCCGGCGGGAATTCCACGTGTTGACTGCCGCGGTGCCCCAGAGCAGCTCCAGGGCCTCGCCAATCTCGTCGTCCGCGACCGACTCCAGAGGCCGGGTCGCGCCGAGCCGTTCGGTGGTCTTGTCCACCCCGAGTTCCGGACCGTGCTCGGGTTGCCGAGCGAGTTGAGGAGCACGTCCGCCGCGGCACGGACGGTCAACGCCTTCCCAGTCGGCAGCTGTATGACGGTAGGCACCGCTTTCCCCTTGCCACAGATAACAGGGTCGCTTCACGCAGCGGCCGGATAACGTCACCGCAGGTGACGGATCAAGTTACCGCAGATATTGGGTTGTTATCCGTGGACGATCAGACGGGGTCCGGCCCCCGACGCTCCGTCAGCGGCCCATCAGGGCGGACAGATCCTTAGCGCCGGGTTTCGTTCCGATGTTCCTCAACCCCCTTGACCACCCCACCGATTCACCTTCGGTCATGCCGACACCCACGCTTACGAAAAGGAGGCAACGGCACTGGGAACCCCTGCTGGCTCCGCTCCGGCAAAATCGCAGTGTCCTGGATGATGGAGCACGGTTCACGCGTACGAGCGGAGCCATCGAACCTTCGCCGCCTCCTGGTAGGGGCCGCCCCCCTCGTGGTCGTTGAAGTCGTAGACCGCGATCGTCCTGTCTTCGTGCGCCCAGGCGTTGTGTGCGGCGAACACGGTGGACGGCGGGCACGTCTGGTCCTCCAGCGCGGTGGAGAACAGGGCCGGGGCGCGTCCCCTGGCCGCGAAGTGGACTCCGTCGAAGTAGGACAGTGTGTGCAACACCTCCGACGAGCGTCCGCGGTGCGTCTTGAGGAACTGGCCGATCTCCCGGTACGGGTGGCGATCCGTCAGGCCGACCGCACGCGGGAAGTCACACAGGAACGGGACGTCCGGTGCGACGGCTGCCAGGTCGGGCACCAGCCCGCCGACGGCCACGGCGAGCCCGCCGCCCTGGCTGTGGCCCGTCACCACGGTCTGTGTCGCGTCGGTCAATGGGTGCGTGCGGGCGGCTTCCACGGCACGGACCGCGTCGGTGATCACTCGGCGGTAGTAGTAGTTCTCCGGTGCGTCGATGCCTCGCGTCATGAACCCCGGGAACGCCGGCGCGGAGCCGACCGGATCTGCCGTGGCGCCTCCGCCGCCGAAGGCGCTGCCCTGACCGCGGATGTCCATGACGAAGTGGGCCCGCCCGGTCGAAGCCCACAGCAGATGCTCGTGAGGCAGGCCGCGCCCGTTGCCGTAGCCGACGAACTCCACGACAAGGGGGAGGGGTCGGGCCGCATCGGCAGGCAGTCGCAGCCAGCCTTTCACCGGGTGTCCACCGAATCCGGCGAATGTCACATCATAAACCTTGACTGTGGACAGCCCGGCATCCACCGCCTCGAAACGTACGTCCAGTTCATGCGCAGTGGCTTCTTCAAGAGTCTTCCGCCAGAAGGCGTCAAAATCCTCGGGTTCGGTGGACGTACTGCGGTAGGAGCGGAGTTCGTCGAGGGAAAGGTCGAACTGAGACATCGACAGCTGCCTTCACGTCAAAATGGTCCGGCCATCCCGCGGATGACCGGACGGCCGATAGCATGGTGGAAATCCGGTGCCGGCGATGTCGTCGCTTCACCGGGGACTGTCTGTTGGAGAACCGTACGGGTGGCGGAGTGGTGTCCACCACCCACGTCGACGGGATTGGTCAGGGCTGTCTTTGGGAACTCATCCGACGGGCGGAATCGGTATGGTCGTGCTGATCGGCGCGGAGCCGTTGATCATTTTCGTGGCTGCCCCCGCGAGTCGCATGTAGAAGTTGGACGACAGGCGGGTCCCGTCGGCGTCGAGCGTGAGGAAGTACTGGTTCGTCGGTATCTGCGACTTGTCTGTTGCGGCGGGTGCGATGGCCGTGGCTTCGTCGTACTCGTCGAACATGGCGATGAACGCGGACGTGGTCCCGCATCGGGCCGCCGCAACGGCTTGATTCCACATGAACTGGCCGGACTTGCGCGGAATTTCGTTCTTCGGTGAGCCAGCTTTCCAATTGGACCATGCGAAGCCAGGGTAGAGGACGGGCTGGTAGTCCTGCCCGCTTGCCTTGAGCTTTGCCATGTCGTCGTTGAACAACTGCTGGTCGACGTTGGGGTTGCCGACATTCCACGGCGAGACCATGTTGAGTGCGGCATACACGGAGGCGAAGCCCGGCTTGGCGTTGGAGTCCGTGCGCCAGCCGCGAGGAACGCCGCCGATGACGTAGCAGCCCTGGCTCTTGAACCAGTTGATGAGCTGCAGACAACCCGCCGCGGTCCCCGCCCGGTTGGTCACGCCGATGCCCCACAGCTCCACGACGGGCTTTCCGCCCTCGCGCGCGTAAGCGGTCGAGGCGGTCAGGTTGAGCGAGCCCTTGATGGTGTTCGTCCAGTCGTTCTGGATCGTCGCCACGAGGTTGGCATCGGTGAGCCCGCTGATGTCGTACTCGATGTAGAAGCCGCGGCCGTACTTCTGGGCGGCGTCACGCGCCTTGGACTGGATGTCGTTGCGCTGCTTGAGACGCGGCTGGCCCACGGCAGTGATGTCGCTGCCGAAGCGCTGAAGGGCTGCGCCATCGATGCCGTACTGCTGCATCCACTTGAAGTGCTGGTCTATCACTGCGGTCGAGTACGAGCTGAAGAGCTTGGCGGGCTGGCCGTTGCCCAGGTTGGCGTACCCGGTCTGATACAGGCCTGTGGAGGGGTAGAGCGAGATGTCCGGGTAGAGCTCGAAGGTCTGGTTCCCCGGGGCCGGGGTGCCGCTGGCCCAGTGGGTCCAGGCGTTGATTGGCGAGCCGTCCCCGGCGGCGGCGAACCAGCCCTGGTAACCGACGTATGTCCGTCCCTTGACGCCGGGCGTCGCGGCAGCGACGTCAGGCTGCATCGACGGCTGGTCACCGCCGGTGACCGCGTTGGCCTGGGAGAGGCTGCCGAGGCCGGCCCATGCTGCTGCCCCTGCGCCGAGGGCGCCGCCCGCACCGCGCAGGAGAGTTCGCCGGGACGGGATGTGATCGGTCATGGTGGGGTCCTCTGCTTGAGTCTGAATGGGGGGAGGAACTCGTGGCAGTACGGTCGACGCGAACCGGCAGTGGTCGTGATGCCGGGCGCATCGGAGGCCGTGGAATGGAGGCGCAGTCAGGTGCGGGCCGCGGCAAGGGCACTCGGCGTGCGAAGGGGCACCAGTGAGGAGGGGGCCGACCGGAGCGCGTTGTGCCAGACCGAAGCCATCTTGTCGTAGCCGGCCTTCGTGGGGTGAATGCCGTCGGCGAGATCAGCCGTGGTCAGGGCGTCGTACATTTTCACCAGGCGGACCTGGGATCCCTTCCGCGCAACTACTGACGGAATCGCGGCATTGTATGCCCTGACGCGCGACTCCAGGGTTGCGTTTGACTGCGGAGGAATGGTCGCCACGAAAATGATGGTCTGCGGCTTGATTGCCCGAATATGGTCGATCAGTCCGGAAAGGCGGTCGGGGGCATTCTCGATGTCGTGGTTCTGATTGAGGTCGTTTGTGCCAATGAGAAGCATGATGGTTCGCGGGTCACTCTGCCCCAGCCACGTCTCGATGTTCGTGTCGAGCTGGTCGATGCGCCAGCCAGGGTGGCCTTCGTGGTCGCGGTCGCCGAGTTCGGCCGGACCGTTGGTCTGCGACCCGACGAAATCGACGGTGTGTCCCCCTGCGGCGAGGAGTTGCCACAGCTTCACCCGGTAGCCGCCGGGGTAGGGCGTATACCCGTCGGTTATGGAATCACCGAGCGGCATGATCCGTACGCCCCCGTTGGACTGGCCTGGGACTGCCGCCGAGGCGGACGCACCTCCCCAGACGGCTGCGGCGGTTGCGAGGGCACCGCCAAGGATCGCCGTCCGTCTCGTCACAGGAGTAGGCATGGAGAATTCCTTCGAGGAGAGAAAGCTCAGAAGAACAGGGCAAGCGTGGGTGCCACTTCACCGGTCGCAGGTGGGGAGTCGGCACGCCAAGGTTGAGGACGGCTGCCGCAGCCCATGCCACGAGCGGTTGTGGCCTGGTGCCAGGAAATTCATTGGACTGGTCCACGTCAAGACCGGCGGCAGGCTCTGCTCGGGTGAACTGTGGCGTGGAAACCTTGTTGCTTTCCGGTGCCCTTCGCGTTTCGGCGGTGTGAACAGGTGGTGATTGCCTTCGTGACGCCTTGCTTGGCATTTGCTGTGACTTTGTTGTTGGGGGTGCGTGGCACGTAAATACTTTTGCTTGCCCGGCACGGATCCCTTCCCGGAGGCGTGCCAGAGACGCGCACCGGATGGGTGTGGTCACGCAGTGTCAGGAACCTTCAGTGGCCTCGCCGTCAGGAGGTGCCTGTTCTCGGAGAGAGGTTGGCGGGCGGTGAGCACCAGGCGGCCGACCGAGGTACCCCATACGCGGGTGAAGGCGGGAT
The DNA here is from genome assembly GCF_044753385.1 of Streptomyces sp. NPDC088387. NCBI lineage: Bacteria > Bacillati > Actinomycetota > Actinomycetes > Kitasatosporales > Streptomycetaceae > Streptomyces > Streptomyces sp. NPDC088387. The sequence goes on along the minus strand of NZ_JBIVNC010000017.1, from coordinate 100,716 downwards.
CGGTGAGGGGGACCCTTTCCGCTTCGGCGGCGAAGGCGACCGGATCCCAGTTCACCAGCAAGCCGCGCCCGGCTGATGGACTGACAGTCGCCGATCCCTCGGATCTGATCGCGATTTCCCCGCCCAGGAGCAGGTGAAGGGCGAGAGACCCTGCGGCGGAGCGGAACCGCCAGAGGTCAGCCACCTCGACGCGCTCGTCGGGTCCGCGCACCAGACGGACGGTTCGGAACCAGGACTCCAGGTCGGCTTCGGGCGGATAGGCCGGCGCGATGTCAGAGGTCAGTTCGTCCCCGCCGGCATCGTGGCGGGCGGTCACCGACGTGGCCCGGAAGCTGGGTCCCGGCAACTGCCCCAAGCCGTTCACGACAGGTACGTTGTGATATTCGCTGGTCATGGACCAGATGCTGTAGCGATCCTCGTTGAACGTCTCCCTGCGGTAGGTTCCCACTCCCGCGTCGATGATGATGGGGCGGCTGTCAACGGCGACGATGAAGGTTCCGACGTCGTTGTGGTTGTGGCTCTCGTCGTTGTGCCCGCCCTTGGCTGCGACGAGCAGGCCGCGGCCGGAGCCCGATTGTGTGCGCGACACCCACACCTGCGTGTCGGGCATCCAGATGCGCGAGGGCAGCGGGAACGCGGCCGGTGGTGTGGCGCGCCATTCGCGGTCGAGCAGTGTGTCCAGCGCTCGGCGCAGGTCGAAAGGCCCGCTCGGCTGCCAGACGGCTCCGCCGGCGTGCTCACGAAGAGCCCTTGCGTGGGCGCTGACCGTCGGCTGTCCAGTGCGATGTCCGTAGCGGTGGAGCAGCGCCGGTGCGGTCTCGCGCGGGCGCGCCGGGCCGTCAGCAAAGTTGACGGCCCATCCGCCACCGATCCAGGTGTTCACGGCATAGCGGGCCATGGCCTGGACGAGTGGATGGTCGAAGACGCCCTGGTCCGCGTCCAGCAGCGACGTGATCGTTTCCAGGCACTCGAACAAGCTGGCGCCGGCGCGCCACCAGTAGTGCGGACCCTCGTCGCAGCCGCCGTCCCTCGGGTGCGCCCGCAGATAGTTCTCCAGCCCCTGCAGAATGCGGCATACCAGCGCGGTACGGCGATCGTCGGACTCTTCCGTCAGGGCTGTGGTGAGCAGCAGCTCGGAGTGAATCCACGGGTTCCAGTTGTTCAGCTTGGCTGTTGAGCCGTCGTACCAGCCCCATTCGTTCCGCTGCAGATAGGGGGTCAGGACTCGGGTGGACACCGCTTGGCGCAGTCGGCGGCGAACCAGCGGATCGCGCCGGTCCAGTTCGTCACCTATGAGTGCGTCCGTGAGGGCGAGGAGCACGGCGGTGCCGGACGCCCCGAGATCCAATGTGGGGTGGTCGGGGTCGGCGAGCAGACCTCGTTCGGGACCCAGTACCCGGAAGTCGTGGGCGGGCCAGCACCAGGTCGTCTCTTCGCACAGCGCCCATACGCCGTCCATCACGTCGTCGATGAACGCGTCAGTACCTGTCGTCCCGAAAGACAGGGCGGTCGCCAGCACCGCGTGGCCGAGCCGGGCCCTGCGTGCGAAGACCGGTTCCTGATGGCCCCAGCGATCACCGTCGCGTGCGAAGCGTGCGAATGACGAGGCAGGCAGATCTGGCCAGGGCAGACCGAGCGACGCGCGGGCGGTCTCCAGGATGCTGTCCCGGGCGCCCGGATCGACAGCCTCCCAGCGACGGCGGTCTGTCAGCGGTGGCACCGGGCTCCATCGGCCTACAGCCGGCATCCGGTGAGAGACGAGAGACGACGGGAACAACTGCGTGAGCTGCGGATATCCCGCGTCGGCTTCCGCTTCTCCCTGCCGGGTGGGTTCGGAGCCGGGCTGCGGCGACGACATTGTGTCCCTTCCTGTGAATGAGTGGGGTGGGCTCGCTGCGGTGGAGGGAGTGGGTTCGGGAACGGCGTTTGCCGGTCCGTCAGGCTCCGGCTCCGTTGTGGGTGCGCAGGCGCGGTGCGAAGGTCATGTTGAAGACTCCCGCCGCGGCGCCCACCGCTGCGGCGGAGGCGCTCAGCGTGGAGCAGGTGACGCGTACTGTGCGGGCCTGACGGGCCATGGGGAAGCGGTTCACCGCCGTCGAGATCTCCGCGAGGTAGAGCTCCGCGACTTCTGGGAGGACCGCCGGTCCACCGACGATCATCAGATCGATGTCGTACAGATCGGTCATGGCCACCGCGCCCCGGGACAGGATGCGCGCGACCGCACGGATCGCGCTCACGGCGCGTTGATCGCCCGCCGCCGCCGCTGCGCACACGGCGTCGTAGGCGACCTCGCCGCCAGGTACGACAAAGCCGGCCTGTCCGGCCTGGGCGACCACGGCGGACATGGGAGCACACTCCGGCACCATGGACGGACCGCCTTCGGGCGTCAGCTGACCGAGGGCATAGGCGGTCAGCTCACCGAACTCGCCGGCGTTGCCCGAGGCCCCGCGATACACGTCGCCGTTGAGGAAGGCTCCGCTGCCTGCCCCGGCCCCGAGGTAGAGGTATACGAAGTCGGTGCTGCTCTCGCCGGAGCCGAGCCAGTGTTCACCGATCGCGGCCGCGGTGGCGTCCTTCTCCAGCAGGGTCGGAAGCCCCAGCATCCGGCTCAACTCCGTCTGCAAGGGGAACTCTCCCCACTTCGACCACAGGGGAGGGCTGAGCAGGACCCCCTCGTTCATGTCGAGAGGCCCGGGTGCAGCCACGCCCACACCGAGGAGTTTGGTCCCGAGGGTGCCTGCGGCGCGGACGGCCTCCGTCGTAGTCCGGGTCATCCACTCCAGGCACGACTCCGGATCACTCTCCGGGGTGACGGGAAGACATCGGCTGTCTCGCACATTGCCGCACAGATCGACCAGAACATGGGTGATCTTCTCCGGATCGACATGGATCCCGATCGCGCAGGCGGCCGCGGGCTGCAACTTCAGTGGGACCCGGGGCTTGCCCTTGCCCGTTGAACGGCGTTGGTCCTCCGCCAGAAAGCCCGTAGTGAGCAGATTGCGGGTGATCCTGGACACTGCCTGCGGCGTCAGCCCGGTGCGTTGTGCGATCTCGACCCGGCTGAGTGTGCCGGCAACCCTCACGGCCTCGATCACCAGCTTCTCGTTGAACGAGCCCAACTCCATCTGGTCGAAGGCGCGATGCGTCGCCCGCCGGCGCGGAGCCGTCTCCCCCTGAGCCGCACGCAACCAGCGAAACGGCGTGCCCGGTGGCGCCTCGGACAGACTCCGGGCCGCGTCGGTGAGAGTGTCCAGAGCGACCCGTGCGCGTTGTGGCTGATGGAGCAGTTCAAGTTGAGCCAACAGGCAGATGGTGGCTGCCCAGCCCATGGACGCTGGGGCCTTGTGCTGCTGGGCTCCTCCGAAGAGGCCGATGTCGCCGTCCCCCCAGGTAACGACGTGGATTCGGCGTCCTGACCACCGACCCGTGAACGGGGGTGCGGGAGCGGAGAGGTCGGTGGCCGTCTCCGGACGGGAGGTGGCAGCGGTCCTGTGCAACGGCTGCGACTCGGCGTGCGTACTGTGGTGACCGGCGCCGTCTTTCAAGTCTTCCGGCTGCGCCTGTTGCATCACCGCCGTCAGCGCGGCATATCGCATCTGACGTTCTTCTGCTGTGGCCGCGCCCGCCCTGCCTGGCCCGGAGGGTACGGCTTCGGCGATCACCACAAAGGCCCTGCCGTCTGCGTGTGCACCTGCGGCGAGCAGTTCCGAGCGATGGCAGCTCAGGGGTGGATGGACCGGCAGCACGACCGTGGGGTCTGCGGCTCCGGGCTTGATCTGCCACCGTTGCCACACCTTGCCTAGCGCGGTGTGCGACAGCCCGAGGTGATCGCCGAGGGCCCGGGCCGACCAAGCATGTTGTGGCGGCGGGGGACCGGCCAGTGTGGCGGCAATGACGTCGGCCTCGTCAATGCGGACAGGGCGCCCGCTGCGCGGACGGTGTTCGAGGCCGGCGAGGCCATGGGTCGCATAGCGCTGCCGCCAGGCGGTGACCGTGGGGCGGGAGACCCCCAGTGCCTGGGCGCTGCGGGAAACCGACAGCCCGGCCACAGCGTCCTCGACGATCCTCCGACGGACGGCGCGATCCTGCCTGCCTTCAGCCCAAGCGTGGAGATCGGCGAGTTCCTGCTCGGTCAACGACCACGTATTTGGTTTGTGCATGACCCTTGATATCTCCACGGTGTAAAAGTACTTAGTGGCCGTTTGCTTTGCTGTTGCATGGCAGTATTCGGCGCACGTATCCGGTCAGGTAGAAGCGCAGTCACCTGCGGCAACGTAGTCAGGTAGCCGTCACCAGCGCGCCTTCCGGAATCGCCTTGCAACATACGGCCGACCGCTCTTCATGTCCAACGGCATTGACGCCAAGCAATCCGTGGGACTTACATAAGCGCGCCAGTCCAGATGCGGAAAGGGACGTCCGCATCTCGGGGAAGGGATCACACGACATGACAACGGTTGATCGGCCGCGCGACAGGCCGGATACTGCCAAAGCGCCCCGCCGGGGGAGGCCTCCCGCAGGCTCTCGGCGCAACATGGCGCTCTTCTGGTTCGCGGTCCCTGGTACGGCTCTGCTGCTGCTGTTCCAGTACGTGCCGCTCCTCGGCAACGTGATCGCGTTCCAGGACTACCAGCCGTTCACCGGGATCATGCACAGCAGGTGGAGCGGGTTCGACAACTTCAAGATCATTTTTAACGGGGACTCCGCGTTCCTGCACGCTCTGGTCAACACTCTTGAACTGACCGTCATCCAGGTTGTGTTCGTCTTCCCGCTACCCATCCTGCTGGCACTGCTGCTCAACAGCCTCGTCAGTGAGCGAGTCAAGCGTGCGATTCAGAACGTGCTGTACCTGCCGCACTTCCTGTCCTGGGTCGTGGTGGTCGCCATCTTCCAGCAGATGTTGGGCGCAGGCGGTCTGCTGAACGTCTTCTTCGAGTCGAACGGCATGGGCACCTGGAACATCATCGGCAACCCGGAGCTGTTCAAGACACTGCTGACCTCCCAGGTCATCTGGAAGGACACGGGATGGGCGACGATCCTGTTCCTGGCGGCGCTCTCGCGGGTCGACACCGATCTCTACGAGGCGGCTGCCGTCGACGGTGCCAACCGGCTCCGGCAGACCTGGCACGTGACCCTGCCCGCGCTGCGCGGACTGGTCATCCTGCTGCTGATCCTGCGCCTCGGCGACGCCCTGAGCGTCGGCTTCGAGCAGATCGTGCTCCAGCAGACGGGCATGGACAAGAACACCACCGAGGTGCTCGACACCTACGTCTACAACAACGGCCTCGTCGCCGGGCAATGGGGCGTCAGCGCCGCCGTGGGCCTGGTCAAGGGCCTAGTCGGCGTGGCGCTCGTGCTGGGCGCGAACAAGATCGCCCATCTTCTCGGCGAGGAAGGCATCTACCGCAAATGACCACACTGCCCACGCGGGGCCGCAGGCCCGCGCACGCCTACAGCGCGGTACCGGGCCAATCCGGCGGCTCACCCGCCTGGCGCACCCTCAAGTCGCTGATCCTCCTGGTCTGCGTGATCCTCGTCGCGGTCCCGTTCCTCGCGGTGCTTTCCACATCGCTCGCGGACGCCGCGCAGATCAACCAGACCGGCGGGTTCGTGCTCTGGCCCGACCACCCGACGCTCGACTCCTACAGGGCCCTCCTCGGCGGCGGCCTGGTCTCCCGCGCGATGCTGGTCAGTGTGGGCATTACCGTCGTCGGCACCGCGATCAGCCTCGCCGCTTCGATCACCCTCGCCTACGGGCTCAGCCGCCCGGGCGCGTTCGGCCAGAAGACGATTCTGCTGCTCCTGGTGTTCTCGCTGCTCTTCGTTCCCGGCGTGATCCCCAGCTACCTGCTGGTCAAACAGATCGGGCTGATCAACAGCTACTGGTCGCTTATTCTGCCCACCGCCGTCAACGCGTTCAACGTGATCGTCCTGCGCTCGTTCTTCAGCAGCCTGCCCAGGGAACTGATCGACGCGGCCCGCATCGACGGCGCGAGCGAGTGGCGCATCCTGACCCGCATAGTGGTGCCGCTGTCGAAGGCCTCCATCGCGGTGATCGGCCTGTTCTACGCGGTCTCCTACTGGAACGCCTTCTTCAACGCTCTCATCTACATCAACCAGTCGGTGAAGTGGCCGCTACAACTGGTGCTCCAGACCTACGTGGTGAACAACGCTGCAATCGGTCAGGGTCAGACGTCGGACCCCGCTGCCGCGCTGCCGCCCACGGTCGCGCTCCAAGCAGCCATCCTCATCCTGTCGATCGTTCCCATCGTCATCATTTACCCCTTCCTGCAGAGGCATCTGACCAAGGGCGTGATGATCGGCGCGGTCAAGGGCTGAGCAACAGGAACGAGGACGGTTGTCAGGCCATCATCCTCGGGGCCACCCCTCACACCGACCGCACAGAAGAAGGGATGTGCCACCCATGAGTGCGCACCTCACCCGGAGAAACGTCCTGCTGACAGGACTCGCCGCTGCGGCCGCTCCCGCGCTGGCTGCCTGCGGTGACGGCGGCGCCACACCGTCTGTCGCGGACAACGCCGACGTACGGCTTCCGGACTACGTTCCCTACCAGGACGTACGTCCGGACCTACCTGGCACCAAGGCCGGTGTCCTCAACGGCTACTACCACTACCCCGAACGCCCGGTCGCCGCGGCGCCCGACGGCCCGCCGGCCGAGGGCCCGTCCATCAACGTCATGACCTTGACGTACAGCCCAGTGCCGCCTCCGGTGGACAAGAACCCGATGTGGCAGCAGCTCAACAAGGCGCTCGGCACATCGCTCAACTTCGAGAACGTGCCGGTCGCCAACTACCCGGTCAAGACCGCCCTGACCGTGGCCGGCGGCGACCTGCCCGACGCCATGCTGGTGCTGCCCGCCACGCCGCGCCAACCCGCAATGCTCAACGCACTGTTCGAGGACCTGGCGCCATATCTGTCGGGCAGCGGGGTACGCAAGTACCCGTTTCTCGCGAACCTGCCCACAGCGTCCTGGAGCCCCATGGTCATCGCGGGCGGTCTCTACGGCCTCCCGATGCCCCGCGCCAACAGCGGTTCTGCCATGTTCTACCGGGCGGACATCTTCAAGAAGAAGGGCCTCGACCCCGCACCGGCGTCCTTCGCCGAATATCTGCAGCTCTGCAAGGACCTGGCCGAGCCCAAGAACGCCAAGTACGCAAACGGCGACCCCACAGTGACGCTCTACTTCCTCCTGGAGATGCTGAGCGGCGCCAACACCTGGACGCAGCAGAACGGCCGGTTCACCTGGTGGCTCGAGCAGACCGACATCCTGCGCGAGGCCCTGGACGGCATGCGTCAACTGGTCAAGGCGCAGACCATCCACCCTGACGGCTTCACCACCGTAGGCAAGTTCAAGGACTGGTTCGGCAACGGCCAGATCGCCATGAACTACGACGGTCTCTCCGCATGGAACCAGTACCTCCTCACCTACGGGGCCACCGACCCGAAGTTCGACGTCGACGCGATGGTCGCGCCCGGCTACAGCGGTGGCAAGGGCACCCACTGGGCCGGACGCACGTCCTTCGCCATGCTGAGCCTCAAGAAGGCGTCGCGCGAGCGGATCGAGCAGCAACTGCGCGCGTACAACCTGCTCGCCGCGCCGTTCGGCACGGACAGCTACCTGCTGCGCAAGTACGGAGTCAACGGCCACGACTTCACCTTCAAGAAGTCGGACCCGATCCAGAACCCCATAGGCGTCACGGACACCGGCCTGCCGACCGGCTTCGTCACCGACTCCCCGCAGAGCATCTACTACCCGCAGGGCGCCGAACCGGTCAGGCGGCAGCACGCCTTCCAACAGCGCGCCGTCGATGTCCTCGTGACGGACCCGTCCTACGGTCTTTACTCGGAGACCAGCACCACAGCCGGCACCACGATCCAACAGAACATCATCGAGGGCCCGCTCAAGGGGTACATGCGCGGAACCTCAAGCTGGAACGACATCGCGGACGCAGTGAAGAGCTGGCGCAAGGATGCGGGCGACAGGATGCGCGTCGAGTTCGAGCAGTCCTGGGCCGCTCTGCACAAGTAGGCGTTTGTCCGCCCGGCCACTACTGAACCATCACGCAAAGGATCTCGCACTGTGCACGACGAACGACGGACCACCGAGGCACGCGTCCGGAAACTACTGGAGAGGGTCATACGGCCAGCGCTGTACAGTGCCGCACGTCCGCTCGCTCTCGAAGCCTGGCACGTCGCAGGCGAACCGGTGCCCTTCGCCGACGCCCAGCGCGCTCTGTACGAGCCCATTGCACTGGGCGACACCTGGGGCAGGCCCTGGGCCACGACCTGGCTCAAAGCGACAGGGGAGATCCCGGCCGAATGGCAGGGCCGCAGGGTGGAGGCAGTCTTCGACCTTGGCTTCGACCTCAGTCGCGGACCCGGCGGCCAGGCGGAGGGACTGGTATACCAGGACGGTACCCCTGTCCAGGGCCTGCATCCCTACAGCCGCAGTGTCCTGCTGACGGCCGAGGCGGCCGGCGGCGAAGACATCGACCTCATGGTGGAGCTCGCGGCCAACCCCGACATCTCCGGCAGCCAGGCAAAGGGAACCCACTTCGGCTCCCTGCGCACCGCGGGTGACAAGCACCTCTACCAGCTCAAGCAGGCCGAACTCGCCGTCCGCGACGAGGATGTCTGGCACCTCATCCACGACATCGAGGTTCTCGACCAGCTCATGCACGAGCTACCCGAGGGCTCCTCGCGCCGCCACGAGATCCTCTACGCCCTGCGCCACTGCGCCGACACCGTCGACGCGCACGACGTCACTGGCAGCGCCGCCGCCGCGCGCGCCCAGCTCGCCGGTGTTCTCGCGCGGCCCGCGCACGGCTCGGCGCACACCGTGACAGCCGTCGGCCACGCGCACATCGACTCCGCCTGGCTGTGGCCGGTCCGCGAGACGATGCGCAAGTGCGCCCGCACCTTCACCAACATGACCACCCTCGTCAACGAGTACCCCGAACTCGTCTTCGCCTGCTCCTCCGCGCAGCAGTACGCCTGGATCAAGGAACACCAGCCCGAGGTCTTCGAGCGGATCAAGAAGGCCGTCAAGGCGGGCAACTGGGCGCCCGTCGGCGGTATGTGGGTCGAGGCCGACGGTAACCTCCCCGGCGGCGAGGCCCTGGCCCGCCAACTCGTCTACGGGCGGCGCTTCTTCGCGCAGGAGTTCGGCGTCGAGCAGCACGGCGTCTGGCTGCCCGACTCGTTCGGATACACCGCGGCCTACCCGCAACTCGCCAAGCTGGCCGGGGCGAAGTGGTTCCTCACCCAGAAACTCTCCTGGAACGAGACCAACCGGCTGCCGCACCACACCTTCGCCTGGGAGGGCATCGACGGATCCCGCATCTTCACCCACTTCCCACCGGTCGACACCTACAGCGCCGAACTGTCTGCTGCCGAACTCGCCCACGCCGAGCGAAACTTCGCGGACAAGGGCCCGGCCACCCGCTCGCTCGCCCCGTTCGGCTACGGCGACGGCGGCGGCGGCCCCACCCGGTCCATGCTGGAGCGCGCCCGCCGCCTACGCGACCTGGAGGGCTCACCCCGCGTTGAGGTCGACCACCCGAACGCCTTCTTCGACACGGCCCGCGCCGAGTACGCACAGCTCCCCGTCTGGCGCGGCGAGCTGTATCTGGAGAACCACCGCGGCACCTACACCAGTCAGGCCCGCACCAAACGCGGTAACCGCCGCTCCGAGGCCTTGCTGCGGGAGGCGGAGTTGTGGGCGGCCAGTGCCGCTGTACGTGCCGACGCCCCTTACCCGTATGAGGAGTTGGAGTCCATCTGGCGCCGGGTGCTGCTCAACCAGTTCCACGACATCCTGCCCGGCACCTCCATCGCCTGGGTCCATGAGCAGGCCGAGCAGGTCTACGGGGAACTGCGGCAGGACCTGGAAGCAGTCATCGACGCGGCGGCCGACCGGCTCGGCGACGCCCCTGCCACCGGCTTCCTCAATGCCGGGCCCTTCGACCGTCGCGAGGTGGCCTTCCTGCCCGCACGGATCGATGGCACCGGGCCCGTCCGGGGCGGACAGCGGCTCTCGGACGGCCGGACCGCCTTTCTGGCCGACGTCGCCGCGCTCGGCACCGGCAGCGTTCTGGAAGCTCCCACCACCGCCGTCACCGTGCGAGCCGAGAACGGCGGCTACGTCCTGGACAACGGGGCCGTAGCCATCACGATCGACGCCGATGGCCTGGTCAGCAGTGCCTACGACCACGATGCGGCACGCGACGCCATTGCCCCCGGAGCCGTCGGCAATCTCCTCCAGCTGCACCCCGACGACCCGAACGTCTGGTCTGCCTGGAACATCGACCCTTATTACCGTGACACCGTGAGCGACCTGCGCGAGGCTCATTCGGTCACCCTCGCGGAGGACGGCCCGCTGCTCGCCTCGGTGCGCGTCGAGCGCCGGTTCGGCGCCTCGATCCTCGTGCAGCACCTCGAACTTGCCGCCGAGAGCAAGCAGCTCACCGTGCGCACCGACATCGACTGGCAGGAGCGCGACACCGTACTGAAGGCGGCCTGGCCGCTGGACGTGCACGCCGAACACGAGAGCGCGGAAATCCAGTTCGGCCACGTGCGGCGCCCCACACATCAGAACACGAGCTGGGACGCGGCCCGCTTCGAGCTCTGGGCACACCGCTGGGTGCACGTTGGCGAACGGCACTGGGGAGCCGCTGTACTCAACGACTCCACCTACGGCCACGACATCGCCCGCGACACCCGCGACGGTGGTGGCACCACCACGACTCTACGGTTGTCCCTGCTGCGCTCCCCGCACAGCCCCGACCCTCAGGCCGACCGGGGCAGGCACGCTTTCACCTACGCGCTGGTCGTCGGCGCCGGGATCGAGGAGGCCGTCGCGGGCGGGTACGCCCTCAACCTGCCCCTGCGGCCGAGCGCCGCTGCGGTGCGCCCGCTCTTCGCCCTCGACACCACCGACGTCGTCGTGGAGTCAGTGAAGCTGGCCGACGACCGCAGCGGCGACGTGGTGGTCCGGCTCTACGAGGCATGCGGCGGCGGGGTCACCGCGACCATCACTGCGGATTTCTCGGTCACCGCTGTGAGTGACTGCGACCTGCTGGAGAACCCCAAGCAGGCACTTCCGCTGACCGCGGGCACCGCCGTGTCCTTCGGGATGCACCCCTTCCAGGTCCGCACGTTGCGGCTGCACCGGCCGCGTCCATCGGCCTGAGCACCTTCGCGAACCAGGTGCCGTCCGGTCCAAGGCGGGTCCGGTACCCAGTTCGGAACGCAGTGCGGCCGGAGAGACGACCAGGCTCGGGATGCACACGGTCGCCCCCAGGTGACCCACCCGGGCACATCGCGTGGCACCGCTGCGCCCGCACAGGAAAGCAGGAGAGGCATGCCCCCCACTGCCCGGCCCCGGCCCATGGCGCAACCCGGCCTCGCCGGCGAACTCCTCCCCGACATCAGCGAGCTGCTGCACGAGTGGGCCCGGCGCCCGGGCGCACATCCGATCCTGGGGGACTGGCGCCGGGCCGGGCACCGCCGCGGCGCCGACCTGCCGGCCGACCCCGCGGGCCCCGTCGTCCCGGCGGCCGACCACGGGATCCTGCCCGACACAGGGCAGGACACCAGCGTCGCGCTGCAACGGGCGCTGGACGATCTAGGCGCCGGCGGCGGCGGCGTTCTCCTGCTCAGCGAGGGCCGCTACGTCCTCGACCGGCCGCTTTTCATCCACGATTCCCACACAGTCCTGCGTGGCGCCGGAACCGACGGGACCACTCTCTTCTTTACCCGGCCACTCGCCGAGAGCCTGGGGCCGGTCATCGAGGAGGACGGCGGCCAGAGCGCCTGGTCGTGGACGGGCGGACAGGTCTTTCTCATCTCCCGCGAGCGCCTCGCTGCGTCAGGGGAGGCGGGTTGGGACATCACCCGCGCCACGGAAGGGTGGCTGCCTGGACCTGTCCAAGCAGCTGTCTCACCGGCCAGCCGGGGGACCCAGATACTCCTCGTCGACTCGACCGCTTCCATCACTTCCGGAGCCATGGCCCTGCTTGAGGTCGACAACCTCCCCGACCGCGCCCTGCTCCGGGAGATGACGGGTGGTGTCCCTGGCGCCGACACCTACGAATGGGGCCGCCGCGCGGCTCGCATCACCGCTCCGGCAGGACTCGCCGACTACCGGTCCTGGAGGTGGCCCCTGGTCGTCACCGAGGTCCTCAATTCCCGTGCCGTGCGAACCGAGCAGCCGCTGCGGCTGACCATCGCGCCCGGCATTCCGGCCCGGCTGCGCGCCCTCGGCGCGACCGTTCACGACAGTGGTGTCGAGAACCTGACCATCGAGAACCGGCTGCTGGCGCAGACCCGGCACAACCGGCACCCAGGTTCCAATGGAGTGTGCTTTCAGGCCGTCCATGACTGCTGGGCCCGCGACGTCCGCGTGGTCAACGCGGACTGCGCGTATGTGCTGACCTCGGCGAAGTCGTGCACCCTGTCCGGCATCTCCTACCGGGGACGGGCCCTGCACCACTTCGTGGCCTGCCGGGCACAGTCACACGACAATCTCGTTGAGGACTTCCTACTGGAGGAGTTCACCATCGCGCCGGACCCCGGCAGCGTGGTCCACGGGATCAACCTCGAAGGCTTCTCCAGCGGCAACGTCTACCGCCGGGGTGCCATGCGCGCCGGCACCTTCGACTCCCACCGCCAGCTGCCCTTCGAGAACCTGCGGACCGACATCACCCTCTACAACACCGGCCATGCCGGTGGCGCCGCCGACGCCGGACCCCGCTACGGGGCCCGCACCGTCAACTGGGGCGTCACTGTTACCAACGGCCGCAACCAGAACATCGACGTGTCCGACTCGGCACCGTGCTCCGTGACGGCCGGCATCGTCGGCCTCGCTCGGCCCGGCTCGGGTGAGGAGGGTGAATTCGGCAGCGACCTCGGGTCGCTCCGACTGGCCTTCGGTACCGAACTCGGCGCCGCCCGCGACCTGCTCGACCTCCAACGCGGCATAGCGCCTCCGCACCAGCCGCGGAGCTAGAGCGGCGGCCCGCTCGGCACACGCGATCACGAGCGCCTTGCCCACCCCCCATCGCACCAAGCAGGAGTCCTTTTCATGCACGACGACCGGAATCTGGTCGAAGCACGCCTGGACCGCGTCCTCAGGGAACGCCTCCGACCCGCCATCCATCCCGTCAGCACGCCCCTGACCGTGGAGATCTGGGCCGCCCCCGGCGAGCCCGTGCCCGTGGCCGAAGGGCTGGTCGCCCCAACCCGGCCGATTGCCCCGGGCACTCCCTGGGGCGCCCCCTGGGGGACCAGCTGGTTCAAGGTCACCGGCTCTGTGCCCACCGGGTGGGCGGGCCGTACGGTCGAGGCCGTACTCGACCTCGGTTTCACCCCGCGCACCCCCGGCTTCCAGTGCGAGGGCCTCGTGTACCGGCCCGACGGTACCCCGGTCAAGGGCGTCCACCCGCGCAACACCTATGTCCGGGTCGCCTCGTCCGCGCGGGGCGGCGAACAGGTGCACTGGCACATAGAGGCCGCGTCGAACCCGGACATCCACTCCAGTGGAGCCCCCTTCCAGCCCACCTACAAGGGCGACCTGACCACCGCCGGCGACGCGCCGCAGTATGTCCTCGGCGAAATGCGGCTCGCCGTCCTCGACGAGACCATGTGGAACCTCGTCCTGGACCTTGAAGTGCTTGGCGAGCTGATGGCCGAACTCCCCCTGGACGGCGCGCGCCGCTGGGAGGTTCTGCACGCCGTCAGCCGTTCCTTGGACGCCCTCGACCTCCAGGACATCGGCGGCACCGCCGAGGCCGCCCGCGACGAGCTGGCCGAGGTGCTCGCGGCATCCGCCGACTCGGCCTCCCACCACATCAGCGCCGTCGGCCACGCGCACATCGACTCGGCGTGGCTGTGGCCGCTGCGCGAGACGGTCCGCAAGGTTGCCCGCACAGCATCGAACATGACCGCCCTGCTGGACGATGAGCCCGACTTCGTGTTCGCCATGTCGCAGGCCCAGCAGTTCGCCTGGATCAAGGAGCACCGCCCCGAGGTCTACGCCCGGGTCCGCAAGGCCGTCGCCGACGGTAGGTTCGTGCCCGTGGGTGGCATGTGGGTCGAGTCGGACACCAACATGCCCGGCTCGGAGGCGATGGCCCGGCAGTTCGTACACGGAAAGCGGTTCTTTCTGGACGAGTTCGGCATCGAGGACGACGAGGTCTGGTTGCCCGATACCTTCGGCTTCGCAGCCGGTCTGCCCCAGATCATCAAGGCTGCCGGCGCCACCCGTCTGCTCACCCAGAAGATCTCCTGGAGCCGCACCAACAGCTTCCCCCACCACACCTTCTGGTGGGAGGGCATCGACGGCTCCCGGATCTTCACCCACTTCCCACCTGTCGACACGTACAACTGCGAGATGACTGGCCAGCAGATCCATCACGCGGCCCGCAACTTCAAGGAGAAGGGCGTCTCTCGCCACTCCCTCGCGCCGACCGGCTTCGGTGACGGCGGTGGCGGCACCACCCGCGAGATGGTGGCCAAGGCGGCTCGGCTGCGCGATCTCAACGGCTCGCCCACCGTCGCGTGGGAAACCCCGGCCGCATTCTTCACCAAGGCTCAGGACGAGTACCCCGAGCCGCCGGTCTGGGTCGGGGAGCTGTACCTCGAACTGCACCGCGCCACCCTCACCACCCAGGCGCAGACAAAGCGTGGCAATCGCCATAGCGAGTCCCTGCTCACCGAGGCCGAGCTGTGGGCCGCGACCGCCGCCCTGCGCACAGGCCATCCCTACCCGTACGAGGAACTGGACCGGATCTGGAAGACAGTGCTGCTGCACCAGTTCCACGACATCCTGCCCGGCTCCTCGATTGCCTGGGTGCACCGCGAGGCTCGCGAGACCTACGCCCGCCTGGCCGGGGAACTGAACGGCATCATCGAGGCCGCGCAGCGCGCGCTGGCGGGCGACCCCTCCGGCGGCGCCGAACTGGTCTTCAACGCGGCGCCGCACAGCCGCGCCGGCGTGCCGGCCGGCGGCGCCTGCACGCAGTCGGCGGCGGACCAGGCGGTCGTACCCGAGCCGCGCGAAGAGGGCGGCTACGTCCTGGACAACGGCCAGGTGAGAGTAGTCGTCGACGCGCGCGGCCTGGTCGTGTCCGCGTACGACATCGCCGCGGGCCGCGAGTCCATCGCGCCGGGCCAGGCCGCCAATCTGCTCCAGCTCCACCCCGACCTGCCCAACGAGTGGGATGCCTGGGATGTCGACGCCTTCTACCGCAACACCGGCAGCGACCTCACGGACGTCGACGTACTCGTCCGCGAGGGCACCGCGATCCGCGTCGAGCGCGCTTTCGGCTCCTCGCGGGTCACTCAGATACTCTCGGTGCCAACGGACGCCAAGCGGCTGGACATCAGTACCGAGGTCGACTGGCACGAGACCGAGCGGCTGCTCAAGCTGGCCTTCCCACTCGACGTGAAGGCCGACCGGTACGCCTCGGAGACCCAGTTCGGGCACGTCTACCGGCCCACCCACCAGAACACCAGCTGGGAGTGGGCCAAGTTCGAAGCCTGCAACCATCGGTTCGTGCACATCGACGAGCCCGGCTGGGGTGCGGCGGTTGTCAACGACTCCACATACGGCCACGACGTGACCCGCAGCGTCCGCGCCGACTCCGGTACGACGACCACCGTCCGCGCCTCCCTGCTGCGTGCCCCCCGTTACCCCGACCCGGAGACCGACCAGGGTGTGCACCGCTTCCGGCACGCGCTCGTGCCGGGTGCGTCCATCGGCGACGCCGTCCGCGAGGGCTACCGCGCCAACCTGCCCGAGCGACGGGTCGCCGGAGCCGTCGCCGACGTCGCCCCGCTGGTCGCCGTGGACCACGACGGTGTCGTGGTCAGCGCCGTCAAACTCGCCGACGACCGCAGCGGCGACCTGGTGATCCGGCTCTACGAAGCGCACGGCGGCCGGATTCGCGCCACCCTCAAGGTGGACGGCGCGACCCCCGGCGGCACCGTTCTCGCGGACCTGCTGGAGCGCCCCCTCGCGGGCACCGAGCGGCCCGCCCAGAGCGAAGGAGGCATCCTGCTCGACCTGCGTCCCTTCGAGATCGTCACGCTCCGCGTGGGACAGCCCTGACCATCCGTCGACCCCGTCCCGCCTGCACTGAGGAGAGGTTTTCGTGATGACAGCCAACAGGAGGCGTGTCGAGCGCCCTAACGCCGTGTGTGTGATGGACCCGACTGTCGCCTTCCGGGTCCTGCCTCAGGAACTGCGGGACCGGCTGTCAGCGTCGGTTCGGCTCGCCGCCGACCCTGTCCTCCTCGACCCCGAGACCGACTTCCCGGCGGCGCTGGCCGACGCTGACATCCTGATCAGCGGCTGGGGATGCCCTGCCCTCACCGCGGACGTGCTGGCCACGGCCCCCCGGCTGCGGGCCGTGATGCACGCCGCCGGCACGGTCAGGTCCCTGGTCAGCGACGCCGTCTGGGAGCGTGGCATCGCCGTCTCCTCGGCCGCCGACGCCAACGCGGGACCCGTCGTCTCCTACACCGTCGCCTTGGTCGCGCTCGCTGCCCGGCGGACCCTGGCCATGGCGGCGGGTTACCGGGACGGTTGGCCCGCGTTCGAGGCGCGGACCGGCGCCGACGGTCGCACCATCGGCATCGTCGGCGCCTCCCGCATCGGCCGACGCGTCATCACTGACCTCGTTGCGGCTGACGCCGAGTACCGTGTCCTCGTCAGCGACCCGTATATCACCGATGATGAGGCCCGCCTGTTGGGTGCGGAACGGGTCGAACTCACCGACCTGTGCCGTCGTTCCGCCGTGGTGAGTGTCCACGCGCCTCTGCTGCCCGAGACGAAGGGCCTGTTCGACGCCGCGATGCTCGCCCTCATCCCGGACGGTGGTGCACTCATCAACACCGCGCGCGGCCCCATCGTGGACACGGCCGCCCTCACTGCGGAGTGCGCGAGCGGACGCCTTGAGGCCTACCTCGACGTCACCGACCCCGAACCGCTGCCCGCGGGCCATCCCCTACGAGACCTGCCCAACGCCCTCGTCACCCCGCACATCGCAGGCTCTCAGGGCGACGAGGTGGCCCGCCTCGGCCGGTACGCCGTCGAGGAGGTCGAACGCTGGTTGTCCGGGCAGCCGTTGCGCGGCGAAGTCACCCGCCGAGAACTGCCGCGCCTCGCCTGAACCGGCCCCGCACAGCACCCCGCCCAGTCGAACCACTGCAGTGGACTGCACCTCGCGCAGGACTGCGCCCATGGGGAGCGTCCACCTTCCCGGCACCGCGCGCCCCAACGGCCGGCTCCGCGGCGGTCCGGAATGGGCAGCTCGTACGACTCTGGCTCGTGGGTTCCGCCTCGCCGGAGCGAGTGGCTACGACCTGCCCGGCCTGGTCTCCGGCAACACCGGCGATCCGGTCTGCGCACGCCCGGCTCGCCGTCTGGCGCGCCGAGCCGTTCATGCGCTGTCGCTGCCACATCGTCACGTGCGAAAGGCGTCCATTCGACAACTTGAGAGGAATCCGGGCCGCAAGGGAAAGGACACGCAGACGTACGAGGTTTTGAGCACACCCACAGAATTGCTCAGAAAGAGGATGACTGGACTACCCTCCGGCGGGTGACTCTCTCTTACGACATCAGCGGGGACGGCCCCACTGTCGTGCTGCTCCACTCGTCCGTGTGCGACCGCCGCATGTGGGACCCGCAGCTTGCCCCACTGCACAAGGCGGGCTACCGCGTGGTGCGGTGCGACTTCCGAGGATTCGGCGAAACCCCGGTGGCGTACGGCCCGTTCAGCGACGCCGAGGACGTCTGCGCCCTCCTGGACCACCTGCGCCTGGACCGGTTCGCCCTGATCGGCTCCTCTCACGGAGGAGAGGTCGCCATAGAGGTGGCGGCGCTCCGACCGGCCGCGGTGACCTCGCTCGCCCTGCTGTGCGCCGCGATGCCTGGGCACATGCCGGGCTCGGCGCTCAGCGCCTACACCCGGCGCAAGAAGACACTACTGGCCGCGGGTGACATCCCTGGCGCGGTGGAACTGAGCCTTACGACCTGGCTGGGGCCGCTCGCCGACGACGGTGTCCGCAGCCAAGTCCGTGACATGCAGCGACATGCGTACGAGGTCCAGCGAGCCGCCGAGTACACCTCTACGGCCGCGGGCGTGGACCTGGCATGGATCACCGCGCCCTGCCTGGTCGTGTCGGGGGCTCACGACATGGCGGACTTCCGGGAGATCGCCGGCCGCCTACCTGGCCAGGTCGAACGCGCGCGCCACCTCGAACTCCCCTGGGCAGGACACTTTCCCAGTCTTGAGCGGCCCGATGAGGTGTCCGAGGTGCTCATCGGCTTCCTGAACGAGACGCGGCCCGCCCGGTCCTGAAACAGCAACGGCCGCGGGTGGCTCGGACCGTGTCCGGAGCCACCCGCGGGCTGCATTGTGATGCAGCCGCTCAGCGCGTGTAGGGGATCGGGATGGTGCTGCGGATCCTTGCCTTACCGCTGATCATTTTCGTGGCCGCGCCCGCGAGCCGCAGGTAGAAGTCCGACGACACATGTATGCCGTCGGCGTCCAGCGTCAGGAAGTACTGGTCCGTGGGGATCTGTGAGACGTCCGTTGCCGCGGGTGCGATCGCCGTGGCCTCGTCGTACTCGTCGAACATGGCGATAAAGGCAGTCGTGGTACCGCAGTTGGCGACCGCGACCGCTTGGTCCCACATGAACTGGCCGGTGCGGCGCGGGATCTCGTTCTTCGGTGAACCAACCTTCCAGTTGGACCATGCGAAGCCCGGATAGATAACTGGCTGGTACTCCTGACCGTTCGCCCTGAGGGCCGCCTGGTCGTCGATGAACAGCTGCTGGTCGACGGTCGGGTTGCCGACGTTCCACGGCGACACCATGTCCAGCGCCGCGTACACAGGTCCGTAGCCGGGTTTGGCGTTTGAGTCGGTGCGCCAGCCGCGCGGCACCCCGCCGATGACGTAGCAGCCCTGTTCCTTGAACCAGTTGATCAGCTCTACGGAACTGTCCACGGTGCCAGGCCGGTTGGTGAAGCCGAGACCCCACAAATGGATCACCAGCTTGCCGTTCTCCCGCGCGTAATACGGCGAGGAGGTCAGGTCCAGGGTGCCCGTGATGGTGCTCGTCCAGTCGTTCTGGACGGTGGCTACCATGTTGGTGTCGTTGAGACCGCTGAGGTCGTACTCGATGTAGAAGCCGCGGCCGTGGTTCTCGGCGGCGTCCCTGGCTTTGGACTGGATGTCGTTGCGTTGCTGCAGTCGCGGCTGACCGATGTTGACGATGTCGCTGCCGAAGCGTTGGAGCGCCGCACCGTCGATGCCGTACTTCTTCATCCACTTGAAGTGCCGGTCGATCACTGCGGTCGAGTACGAGCTGAACAGCTTGGCGGCCTCGCCGTTGCCGAGATTCGCGTACCCGGTCTGGTACAGCCCGGCGTCAGGATAGACTGAAATGTCCGGGTACAGTTCGAACGTCTGGTTGCCCGCCCTCGGGATGCCACTGGCCCAGTGGGTCCAGGCGTTGATAGGGGAGTTGTCACCAGCGGCGGCGAACCAGCCCTGGTAGCCCGCGTATACCTTGCCCTTGACCCGCGGCGCCTTTCTGTGACGCTTTGGCGACGGCCTCTCTGCTGTTTCGGCGGAAGCGGGAGATGTGGTACCGATGCCGGCCAGGGCGCTCGCGGTTCCTACACCCAGCGCGCTTGCGCCACGCAGGAAATTCCGGCGGCTATGATTTCCCATACTCACACGTGCTCCTAGATCTTAGAGAGTGTGTCTAAACGAGAAGCTGAAATAACGGAAGGAAACCAACAGTGCTGCGCAGTGGCTTCCTGGGGATGCGGGTGACGAAGGGGCCGTGGGCGCGGAGCCAGGCAGCGCCCATCACGTCGTAGTCGTCTGCATGGAGTGAATTCCGTCGACGAGACATTCGTGTTCAGGGTGTTGCACATTCCCCCGGCAGATGGACGAGGTGGCCCTTCTGCGGGTGTGCCGCCTGGTGGGGCGAATATCACAGGGACCCTGGCGAATGAGACGGAAAGCTGCAGGCGGTGCTTGGCTGGGTTTGAGAATGTCGGAGAGTGTGCCGGGGTAGGGGAGGTCGGTGAGTGTCAGACGTAGCAAATTCGGTGGATTGCTCTCTGTCAACACTCCTGACTGCCTCCCGTGTGAACATTTTCGGGAAGGAAACTTTCTGCCTTTCCAATGAGGTGCACACGAGAGCTGTCTGAACTGACCTCGCCCAGCTGGCCGGCGTGTTCCATTGGTAAGAAAACCGGTGGGCCCCCGCGACCGAATGTGGAGAGTAACTACTTTTACAGGGGCGGCAGGTGCTGCCGGATGAAGGACATGGGCCTGTGCTGCCGGGCCGTCAGCGGGCGGTGATGGTCAGCCAGTCGACGAAACGCCGCCACAACTGCCCTCGTGTGTCGGCAAAGTTGTGCATGTGCGCCATGTCGGGTACCACGACGACAGTGACTTCGGGCGCGCGCGGGTAGGCGGCGGGCTCGCCGCGGGGGTGGGCTGAGACGTCGTACTCGCCGAACGCGAGGAAGACCGGGACGTCGATCAGGTCGGCGAACGGCGCGGTGAGACCCGGGACCATGGCGTCGGCCGCGATGGTCCGGGAGATGAGTGTGTGGCACGCGTCCTCGTCGTAGGCCCACAGGTCATCGGGGACGTCGGGGACGTGGAACACGTCGCGGAGGTTCTCACGCGGGGCGCCGTGGTACATCGGCAGCGCGGAGAGATCAGCCGGGGCCGTGGCGGGGGCCAGGGCGGGCGTATCGCGGAGGCCCGCGATTTCCTTGTGCTGGGGGATGTTGGTGATGACCCGCGGGGAAGCGCCGAAAATCCCGAGAGCCGGGTAGTCACCGTATTTACCCTGTTGGATGATGCTGATGAGGCCGCCGAGCGACTGACCGATGCCGATGAACGTGGCGTCCAGCAGCGGCGGCAGCGACTCGGTGAGTTCGCCTCGCTCCGCAAGCGCTCGCACCTGCTCGTAGACCATGTGGGAAGCGTCCGCCGCGACCTCCAGGGTCATGAAGTCGCCGTCGTCGGGCCGTGTGGAGTCGCCGCCGCCGAGGTAGTCGCACGCGACGAAGACGATGCCGCAGGCGGCCAGCGAGGCCGCCTGGCTGTAGCCTTCGCGTCCGGGTGGCTGGAGGTCCCAGTAACGCCGGTGGTAGGTACCGCCTGTGATGGCCAGGACGACCACGGGCCGCTCGGGCAGTGCGTCGGGGTCCGCCACCACGGTGGCGTTGACGTGTATTGGCTCGGCCGTGGGGCGTTCGGGCGGCATCGCCGCCGTCACGTCGATGGCGATGGCGTGGCGGGTAATGCTCAAGGACGGTTCTCCTTCTGTCGGGCGCCTTCGAAACTCTCCGCCTGCCACAGGGGGAGGGTCAGTCACCGGCGCCGTGTCGACGAAGGGGGGTCAGGAACCGAACGTGGACGTTGGAGCTGGGTGGACCCACGCGTGTCGGAACGAGCGGGACTGTACTTCGGGTGCCTTGCAGCGCACCGCGAAGGGTCCGGCGGGTGTGGTGACCGGACGGCGCGAGGCGGACACCGGCCCCCAGGGGGGTCGGTTCGCAGGGTCGCGAGCGGGCGCTTGGGGTCAGGAGGGATCGTGGTTCGTGGAGAACGCGACTTCCTTCCAGCGGTTCTGCTCGGCCGCCACGGAACTGAGCTTCTCCGAGACACGGGTGTAGCAGTCCGGCCCGAGCTGCAGTCGCAGTGGGGCGTCCGCCTTACCCGCGATCCGTACAATGGCTGCCGCCGCCTTCGCGGGGTCGCCGGGCTGGTCGTGGTTGACGGCTTCGGCTGTCCGGCGCGTGACACCGGCCGAGTCCGCGTAGTCGTCGATGATGCGGGTCTCGGTGTGCAGGCTCGTTCCGTCGAGGAAGTCAGTGCGGAAGTAACCGGGCTCCACGATGGTTGTGGAGATGCCGAGAGGACCCGCCTCACGCGCCAGGGCCTCACTGAAGCCCTCGACGGCGAACTTGGTGGAGTTGTAGATCCCCCAGCCCGCGCCGCCGACGAACCCCCCGACCGACGACATGTTGATGACGTGCCCAGAGCGCTGAGCGCGCAAAATGGGCAGCACGGCTCGCAGCACGTTCAGAGCGCCGAAGACGTTGGTGTCGAAGACCGCGCGGGTGGCCTCGTCAGAGACCTCCTCGACCGCGCCGAGGATTCCGCGCCCGGCGTTGTTGACCACCACGTCGATACGCCCGAAGTGTGTGACGGTTTCCTCTACCACGGCGTTGGCCCGGGCACCGTCGGTGACGTCCAGTGAGGCAGCCCACAAAGACGCACCAGCATCCGGGAAGCGCGCCTCGATTGCGGCGGCGTCGCGCGCTGTCGCGGCGACCTGGTGTCCCGCGGCCAGAGCGGCAGCGACGATCTCCGCGCCGAGACCGCGAGAGGCTCCAGTGACCAACCAAACGCTCACGGAATTCCTTTCTGTTCAGGGTGTTCTAGAGGGTTGACCCAAGACGGGTCAACCCTGGCCAGCCTCGGCCGGGTTCATCCCGGCGTCGCGCGGCCGGCCCTGCGCGGGCCTTGAGGGTCGGGGGCTACTTACCCGCGCGGTGCGCGTGCCGAGCTTCGGGGCTGACGGGCACACCGGTGGCGTCGCCCGTGTGCGAGCCGGACCGCAGGGGTCCACTGGCGCGCGCGATCGCGAGCAGGCCGATGCCGACCATCCACAGGTTGAAGGGGTAGCCCGCCAAGCGTTCCAGACCGCCTACGCCAAGCCCGGGAATCGGGCTGTGCCCGGCGCGCTGGGACATCGTGAAGAGGGTGCCGCCGACGAGGCCGACCACGCTGGTCAGGATGCCGAGCCAATGCACCACGGGGTGACTGTGGCGCACCGCGAGGCTCAGCAGCAGGACTGCGACGCTGCCGATGACGAGGTTGGTGGCGCCAATTGTGTGCAACGAGAGGTTCCTGTTTTCTGGGGCGAGGCCAACCATGATCTTCAGGAGACCGGCGAGCAGCAGCAGGAATTCCCCTGCCCGTGCCAGCTTGGTGCGCGGCCACAGGTGCCACAGCAGCAGTGCGCCGATGATGAGGAGAACACCGGACAGCATGAACGACGCGTTCATTACGCCGTGCTTAGGAGAGCAGACCCGGGAGACATGCCCGGCAAGGGAGAAGTCGCCGCAGGCGGTGTTTCCCAGGTCGCTGATGTAGTTGCGATTCCAGTTGTACGAGGGGTCCTTCCAGGCAGCCGAAGTCACGACCTGCGCTACGAAATACTGGAGGGTCGTGGCAATGAATGCGAATCCTCCCCAGATCCAGGCACGGTTTCTGCGGCCAACTGCATTCATGACATTCCCTTCCACTCTTCCGCTCAGCCCCAACTTACGTCTGGCACAGAGCTCCGACCACTTAGGAATGCAGGAGATCAGGTAACGATCCCGCCCACGGGTCACGGTTGCGTTAAGCCGTGTGAGTGAAGGGCATGCCGGCGTGGGCGGGGGTGCCTGGGAAGGCCGCCCCCGACCGTGGAAATCGTCGGGGGCGGCCCGCCAGTGGTGCCGAGGCTTGTGGGACCCAACGCTTACTCCCAGCCGACGACGTTGAAGTCCTTGTCCACGAAGACGTGGTGTGGCCAGTTCATACTGATGTTGTGCACCTCGTACTCGCCGTCATCCAGCCTGACGACGCAGTCGGCGATACCGCCGGGCACGACGGCCTGCGCGGCCTGGACCGCCTTGTCGGCTGTGGAGCCGCTGACGATGGTGCCCTCGCCTTCGGTGTAGTCAGGGATCTCGCCCACCGTTTTCGTGGGACACGGAGATCCCTGCCGGAACGCGATCACGCCGGCCGCCTCGCAGGTGCCCTCGGCCAGGGCCGACGTGTGAAGCTTGGCGGTGGCGCGCCCGTCGCCCCGTGCCCGCTGCCGGGCTTCAAACACCGCACCTTGGCGACATTGCTGTCCATCGCCAGGGCATGGCCGTCGACGGCAGATGCTGTCCCTGATCGACCCCGGTCCACTTCCATCCAGCGCCCGTGAAATCTCACGGTACTCAACGAGGATTGTGGGGTGTCGCGCCGGTCAGGGTGTGGTGGGCGCCTGCGCGACTGTTACTGCGTTTCGTCACCTCGGGGTTCGATGCGGAAGTCGAAGGCGAGAGTGCCAGGGTCGAGTGCTGTCGCCCCACCGTTGACTGTCAGGACCGCGCCATTGACGTACGAGGCGGCCAGTGAAAGTAAGCAGCTGACCGCCTCCGCGACTTCACGCGGTTGGCTTGGGCGCCCAGGGGCAGGGGTCGGATGGCTTCCTCGTAGCCGGCTCCGCGCCTTCGTGCAGTCCCGCCTCCGCGGCAAAGCGCACCATCCGCCTGTCAGCCATCTCGCCGCGGACCCAGCTTGGGCACACGATGTTGGCACGCAGCCCCTGTCGTCCATAGTCGACGGCCAGAGAGCGGCACAGTTGCAGCAAGGCGGCTTTGGAGGCCGCGTACGCGACATTGCTCGCGCCGTTGCGCAGGACGGCCGCCGAAGCGATGGCGACAACCAATCCACGGGTCCGGAGCAGGTGAGGGATCGCCGCCCGCAAGAGCAGCAGAGGACCGGTGACGTTCGTACGCAATACCCCCTCCCAGTCCTCCAGCGACAGGTCCCCGACAGCGCCCTGCGGCCGATGCCCGCATTGAGTACCAGACCATCGAGCCGGCCGAAGGACACCAACGCGGCGTTAATGGCAGCGTCGGGGTCACCAACGTCGGACGGACGGGCGATTGCTCTGGTCTCTCCCGCGAGGCACCGCAAGGGATCGGGCCGCGCCCGCGCCGGCCAACTGCTGGGCAAGCGTGCGCCCCCAGGCCGCGGGCGCCTTCGATGGCGAAGCGCCGTTCGGCCGACTGCTCGCGCCAGCGCAGCAGCTGGCGGAAGGTGCCGGAGTTGACGAAGAACCGGCGTTGAGCCAGCTGGTGGCCCGCGGCGTCGACGGCGACGGCGGTGTGGGACGACTTGTTGGGGGATCGACACCGATCAAGATCACGGGCTGGCCTCGCACTCGCTGAGACAGGGAAGGAAGTGCGGTGGGCACCCTGACTTGAAGTCCGTGCGTCACCTTCACGCCTCTGTCGAGCCACACCGCGCGGGTGTTGGTCGGTGGCGGCACGCTATGAGTGAGCCACCCCGAGGGCGGCAAGGAGCACTGCGGGCCCGTGCCAGCCGACCACCTGGACGTTACGGCTGCAGACCGAGCGTCTGGGTTCGATTCAGCAAGTCAGGAGCTTGACCGAGGCGGTCTCATCACAGTCATGTCCTTCCGCCGAGCCGGTGCGCGCGAGCCCACACCGCGTACGGAAGGACCAACTCGGCCGCCACGCCACAGCCCATCGAAGTAATTGGCGGGTCGACACCCACACCGAAGTTCACCACCAGGCCGCCGTCATCGACACCATCGGCCGGCACCTGGCCATCGAGGGATTCTGCACCACGTCTGACGGCCATCGGCGCCTGCTGGCGTGGCTGCGCTCGCACGGCCAGCAGCTCTGACGGTGGCCATGGAGGGCACTGGATCCTACGGCGCCGAACTGGCCCGGCACTTGCGTGCAGGCCAGATCACCGTGGTCGAATTGGACCGGCCCGATCGTCGAGCTCGCCGCGCCGCAGGCAAATCCGACCCTGTCGACGCCTACGCCACCGCAGTGCTCTCCGGCCGCGCCAATGGCACGCCGTAGGACTGCGACGGCACGGTCGAGGCAATCCGCCCACTCCGCGTGGTACGTGCCAGCGCCATCAAGGCCCGCACCCAGACCATCAAACCCGCTCAAATCACTGATCATCACCGCGCCCGTGGCGACGCGCGAAGTACTGCGCTCGCTGACCAGCACCGAGTTGATACGGCGCCTGGCCGCCAGTCGACCTGGCTCCGATCTGACCACCCCTGCCACCGCCGTCAAACTCGCGCTCAAACGCCTGGCCAAGTGATACCAGCACCTGAGCGAGGAGATCGCAGACGCGGACGCCGAGCTGCGCTCCTTGATCACCCACACCGCACCCGGCCTGCTCGCGCTACCTGGCGTCAGGACCGAAACCGCCGGGCAGTTGCTGGTCACCGCCGGAGACACCCCTGACAGGCTCGTCTCGGAGGCCTCCTTCGCCCACCTGCGCGCAGCCGCACCCGTGCCAGCCTCCTCAGGCCGCACGGACCGCCAACGACTCAACCGCGGCGGCGACCGCCAGGCCAACCGCGTGCTGCCCACCATCGTCCTGGTCCGCATGCGCCACGACCCACGCACCCGAAACTACGTCGCACGACTCCACCCTCGAAGGGCTCAAGACGAAGGACATCTTCAGATGGCGCAAGCACTTCGTCGCGAGAGGTCTACCACCACCTCACCAGCGCACCATCAACATATCCAGCCACTTGACGATCTATAGGAGCTTCAGAGTCAAGCTCAGTTCACGTGGCGCGGTGCGCGCAGTGTCCGTGCGGGTAGTTCGCCGTAGGCGTCGCGGTATGCAGCGGCGAACCTGCTGAGGTGGGAAAAGCCCCAGCGGCGCGCGATCGTTGTGACGGTGGCGCTGGCCGGGTCGTCGGCCAGTAGGTCCTCGCGGGCACGCCGGAGCCTGACCTCGCGCAGGTAAGCCATCGGAGATACGCCCAGATGCTGCTGAAAGCCTCTCTGGAGCGCGCGGGCGCCGACGTGGCATTGCGCCGCGAGAGAAGCGGTCGTCCACGGCAGGTGCGGGCTGGCTTCTACCAGGTCGGTGGCAGCACGCACGGCAACTGGCCGGGCGGCCTCGGAGTGGCCCGCCACTGCCTCTTGGAAGGCGCTGCTCGTCGCGAGGAGGAAGGCGTTGATCACGCTTTCAGCGAAGGGCTGCGCCACCAAGGGATTGCACAGGGCGCTGGAGGCGTCACCCAGTTGGTCGCTGAACAGCATGAGCATTTGAGCCAGGCTGCGGCCTGGGCCAGTCCGCACATCCAGGCCCGATTCGACGTCAGGGAGCGGGACCTTCCGGCCAACCGCGGTGGCCAGCGTCTGACTGACTGCCCCGCTGTCGAGTTTCACGGCGAGGATACGGGAATTCGCGGGCCAATGCGTGAAAACCGTCTTGCCTTCGGGGTTGAAGACCGTCGCCAGACCGGGCGCCGCGGTGTTGTCCACCCCGCGGTGCTGGGACCGCAGGACCCCGTGAACGGGGATGTTCACGTGGTAACCAGTGGCTAGTTCACGGAAGTCCAGGCGCATGTCCGCGTCATATCTCACGTCGCCCACGGTCACGGGACCGGCCTGGCTGATGCGGTAGCTCACGCTGAACGGGCGGGAGCGGTCAAGCTGGTCCATGTCGTGACGGTAGAACACCTCCGAGCAACCCTCCACCACCTCTGCCATCGAGGTGCTGCGCGACCATACGGCGCTTGATGTCATCACCCCTCCTAGATTACTTGCCGTAACGAGTCGTCGTGCCGGGCCTTCGCTGCGCGGATACAGCTGGTCGCTGAGCGGATAGAACGGTGTCGTCCGCGCGGGTTAATGTCAAAGAAGTCGCGGATGACGAGAGAAATGCCTGCATCAAGGGAAATGCATGACCGACGAAACGAGTTCTTCCGCTGTACCTGCGGCGCAGCTTTACCCCGGTCCCCGAAGAGCACAGCGCGGCTGGCCTCACCGTGCACGGCTGCCTGCCCCCGACCTGGATGGCCGCTATTTGCGTAACGGCCCCCAACCCGCTGCCCGGCCAAGATGAGGGGCACTGGTTCACCGGTCCCGGCATGCTCCACGGCATCCGGCTGCGCAACGGCAGTGCCGAGTGATACGGCAACCGCTGGGCGCACAAGGAAACTGGAGGGGTATCCGTTCATCCGCGAGGACTCCACCATCGACCTGACCGCGACGCCCGCCAATACCCATATCATCCGGCATGCCGACACCGTGCTCCCCTGTGTGAGGTCCGCCTTTCCTACTGGGGCACCGACATCTCTTCGGGATAAGTTTCGCCCCGCCCTACCTCCCTTGCCACCGGGTCACTCCGAAGGGGCTACTGGTGGACAGCCGGCCGGTCGAGGCGCCGGGCCCGACGATGATGCATGATTTCGCCATCACCGAACACCACATTGTGCGGATGGACCTGCCCGTCGTCTTCGATCCCCTGGCCAGGCGCGGTGGCATGTCCTACCGGTGGGACAACGGGTACGGCGCACGGCTCGGGACCATGTCCCGAACGCCCGGCAGTACGGACGTGAGGTGGTACGACATCGATCCTCGCTACCTCTTCCACGTGGCAACGCCTATGAAGACACGCAGGCGCATCGTACTGGATGCCGCGTTTTACGACCACGACGGCTTTCAGCGCACCTGGTCGGACATTGGCGGACCCAGGACCCAGTGGCTTTGTCGGCGTGAGAGAACCGGGCCGCTCCCAGGCTCCTTCCGTCCTGCACCGCTGGACCATCGACCCGGCCACCGGCCGCGTCGCCGGATCCGGGCTGGATGACCGTGTAACAGATCGCCGCAACGCTCACTCACAAAAATACCGCGGATGCTGCGGCGGCCAAGGAGCCTTTCGCTGACATCCAGGTGTCGCGAGCACATGACAATGGAGGAAGTATGAAAGACGGAGTCCAGGCTGCAGTAGAGAATTATGTCAAGGGTGTGTCGGAAAATGATCCAGAGATAGTGGCTTCGGCATTCCGTGAGGACGCCTATCTGTGGGGCTTCCTGGGTGACACCGAGGTGGTTGCAATGCCGGTGAGTGAGTTTCTGAAAGTAGTATCCAAAGCTCCGGACCCATCACAGTGGATTGCTGATTATACCCATCGAATCCGCTCTATCGAGGTATCCGGTGATACGGCGATAGCAGTCCTGGAAGAATCGGGGTATCTGGGCGCCGACTTCACCAACTACTTCACCCTGGTCAATCAGGGCGGACAGTGGAAGATTGCCAGCAAGACTTTCAATCTGACCGGGGGAACGCTACCTGTTCCCCCAGAGGGATGACGTCACCTCATCGTTGCGCTGTCTTTCTCGGCCTTTGTGTCAGGACTACAGCCGTGACTCGCGATCTCATTTGATGCGGACGGCGTAGTGGCAGCGTTGGGCGCGGGTCTGGTGGGGGCGACGCCAGCGCGACTGGGCGACCACGATTGCGGGCGGTGGGGCGAGGCTGCCCATAGAAGCCGGTTGAGTAGGCGTCGAATCTCCTCGGCGCTCTAGCGGATCAGCTTTTCAACGGAACCCTGCGGGCCCCCTTTTCGGGTTCCTTGGCCGCGTCGGCCGGTGACTGGCCAAGGAAGTCGCGGACTACGAGAGAAATGCCCTGGTTTCCGTAGTGGACGCAAGCCTGTCCATACAGGAACAGCTGCGGCCCGCTCCAAAAATGCGATCGATTCGCAATGATCCGCGTCGACCCGCGGCGTTCAGCCTCCAGCCCGACCTTGAAGCCAGCATTAGCCAACAGGAAGGAAATCTCCGGGCATGCGCCTGAGGATATTCACCGAACCAGGGCAGGGCGCCAGCTATGTCGAGCAGCTCGCCATGGCGAGGGCGGCAGAAGAACTCGGATACAACGGTTTCTTCCGCTCCGACCACTATCTCAAGGTAGGGACGGTCGACGGTCTGCCTGGACCGACCGACGCCTGGGTGACGCTTGCGGGCCTAGCACGAGAGACGAGTCGCATACGCCTCGGCAGCCTTGTCTCCCCGGTAACATTCCGCCATCCCGGGCCGCTGGCCATCCAAGTCGCACAGGTCGACCAGATGTCGGGTGGCCGCATCGAACTCGGCATCGGCGCCGGCTGGTATGAGCGGGAGCATACCGCCTACGGAATTCCCTATCCGCAGCGCAGGTTCGGCCTCCTGGAAGAACAGCTCGAGATCATCACCGGACTGTGGCGCACGGAAGTCGGCGGATCTTACTCTTTCAAGGGCGATCACTACGAACTTGCCGACTGCCCGGCACTCCCCAAGCCTCTTCAGTGGCCAGGCCCGCCCATCATCATGGGAGGCTCCGGACAGCCACGATCGCAGCGCTTGGCGGTAAAGCACGCTAGCGAATACAACCTCGCCTACGGCTTCAACACGCTTAATGAACTCCGTGCGACTATGGGGCGGCTGCAGACGGCCAGCCAGGAAAGCGGCCGGGATCCGGCATCCATGAACTACAGCGTGACAAGGACTGTCTTCTGCGGCCGTAACGACAGCCAGACCGCACAGCGCGCGGCCATGATCGACACGATCCCCATACTCAGCGACACGGTGATCAGCGGCAGCCCCGCCCAGCTCGCCGACAGCATTGCGCAGTTCGGGGAAGTCGGGATACAGACGGTCTACCTCCGCATGCTCGACCTCCATGACCTTGACCATCTTGAGCTCATTGCAGCCGAGGTCATGCCACAGATATAGCTGGTACCCGAACCATCGGGCAGGTTGCGAAGAAGAAGTCCGACGGATGGTATTGTGCGTCGATATAATCGGTGAACGGTACTCAAATTCGCCATGGCTGCTGATTCGCCGGAACACGTCTCAACAACATGATTTACGTGCTTCCATGCACGCGTCCTCAATGAGAAAGCAACAGATGAACCAGAGCTTCGATCTGTCTTCTCTGCTTACCGAACTGATTTACGGAAGCGGAGCCGCCGAGCCAGTCGAACAAATCGTCGAACGGCTGCTCGCGCCACACTTCGCCCTGCGCAACAACGGGCAAGTGTACGACCGATCCGGATTTATCGCGCATGTAGGTGAGCTGCGCCAGATGGCGGTCGGCGGTGGCGATATACGAGTGCTGGAAGAAATCAGCACGGATGCCGGGATCGCCGGACGTTATTTGTTCCGGATGCTATCGGCGGAAGGGCAGAGCCTGAGCGTCGAAGCTCACGTATTCGCAAAAGTCAATGACGGCAAGGTCGAGCGCATCGTAGAAGTCGCACGCCAGGTTGAGAACACCGAAGAGGATTTCCTGGCCGATACGTAGTTCTCCCCACCACCATAGGAAATTCACGTGCCGATAGTGCTGTCAGTGCCATCGCCGCTCAATCACGCGTTCGTCTCGCTGCTGTGCGACAGCTACGAGCGGCTGCTTGGTAAGCGGCTGACGGCGGGGACGCCGGCCGGCCAGGACGTTGCGCACTGGCTCTACCACGAGGCGCCGTTCGGGGTCCTCGCCCAGGACGTATCTGACGACCCGGCGTTTGTCTACGCCAACACCGCTGCGCAGACGCGCTTCGCCTACTCATGGGCGGAGTTCTGCGGCATGCCGTCGCGACTATCGGCGCCGTCCGCCGACCGGGAGGCGCGGCAGTCCCTTTTGGCCGGCGTCACGCGCGACGGCCACGTCCAGGGATACCGGGGGCTGCGAGTGTCCGGTTCGGGACAACTTTTCTGGATTGAGGACGTCACGATCTGGAACCTCGCCGGGGAGGACGGCGTGGTGCGAGGGCAGGCCGCAGTCATCCCCTCCTGGTCCGACGCGTGCCCCGGGCGGGCCACCGCGGATCGCAGCTCCGGGCCGCCCAGCCTCAGCACCAGCCACCCAGCATGAGAATGGAAGCAGATCTGTGACCGTAGAATCTTTGGATTTTGACACCGCCGTGTTCGACAAGGAGTACGTGACGCTCGGGGATCGCCGGGAGGCGATCGTGCGCGGGGGTCGGCATTTGTTCGACCGGCTCCCGGCGGCTTTCGAGGGGGTGCGGCAGCTCGGTGTCATCGGCTGGAGATCCCAGGGGCCGGCCCAGGCCCAGAACCTGCGGGACTCTCTGGGAGGCGCCGTGAAGGTGGTCGTCGGGCTGCGAAGCGGGTCCGGCTCGTTCGAGCCCGCCCGTACTGCGGGGTTCAGCGAGCAAGACGGCACCCTGGGCGAGATGTTCGAGGTCATCGCGGCTTCCGACATGGTGCTGCTGCTCATATCCGACGCTGCGCAGGCCGAGCACTACCGCGAGATCTTCGCCGCATTGCGCCCGGGCACCACACTGGGCCTGTCCCACGGCTTCCTGCTCGGCCACCTCACGGACGTCGGCGAGACGTTCCCGGCTGACGTCGACGTCATCGCTGTGTGCCCGAAGGGCATGGGCCCGTCGGTGCGGGCCTTGTACGTCCAGGGCGCCAGCGTCAACGGCGCCGGCATCAACGCCAGTTTCGCCGTCGAGCAGGACGTCACCGGGCGCGCCGTCGATCGCGCCCTCGGCTGGTCCGTGGCGCTCGGCGCCCCGTACACGTTCCAGACCACGCTGAAGTCGGAGTACCTGTCGGACCTGTCCGGCGAGCGCGCCATGCTCCTCGCCGGCGTGCACGGCATCGTGGAAAGCCTCTACCGCCGCTACCGTGACCACGGCATGAGCGACAAGGACGCCTTCCGCCACTCCGTGGAATCCGTCACCGGACCCATCTCCCGGATCATCTCCAAGGACGGCCTTGTCGGCCTCTACCAGAGCCTCGATGACGAGGCCCAGGGCATCTTCGCCGACGCCTACTCCGCGGTCTACCCCGTGGGCCTGGAACTCACCGCCGAGATCTACGACGAGGTCGCCTCCGGCAACGAGATCCGCAGCGTCATCTTGGCTGGCAAGCGCTTCGGCCGCTTCCCGATGGGCCGCATAGATCAGGCCGACATGTGGCAGGTCGGCCAGCGCGTTCGCGCCGAGCGCGCCACCGACGGCGAGGCTCCGCTCGACCCGTTCACCGCGGGAGTGTTCTGCGGCATCATGATGGCGCAAGCCGACGTGCTGCTGGAGCAGGGCCACCCCTACTCCGAGATCGCCAACGAGTCGGTCATCGAAGCAGTCGACTCGCTCAACCCCTACATGCACGCCCGCGGCGTGGCCTACATGGTGGACAACTGCTCCACCACCGCCCGCCTCGGAGCCCGCAAATGGGCACCGCGCTTCGACTACCTGCTCACACAGCGGTCCTACCCCGCCGTGGACGACAAAGTCGTCGTCCCGGCCCCGTTCGCAGCCTTCCAAGACCACGTCATCCACGACGTGCTGAAGGTCTGCTCCCAGATGCGCCCCTCGGTCGACATCTTCGTCGAATAGTGACCTCCGCGCCCGTCCGAACACAGGCGGTCGGCATCTTCCTCGACAACGTCTAGAGCTCCTTAATGGCTGGGGTTACGTCGGGTCGTGACGGTTGCCGTGAGTCGCGCAATGCCGGACAGGAGCGGGCCTCGGGCCCGCTCCTGAACATCGGCGACGACCAGATCACCTCCGCCTTGGACACCGCGACCGACCGTCTCCAGAACAGCGCCAGGAGCATGCTCACTACCCTCGCCACCGGCGTGGGCACCATGGTCAACGGCGTGGTGACGGCCCTCCTCCCCCCTCCTCCTGATGTTCTTCTTCCTCAAGGGCGGGCCGCGTTTCCTACCCTGGCTCGCCCGCCAGCCGCCTAGGCGCCTTGCGGCCGAAGTCCCGGCCGTGGCCGAGCGCGGCTGGGACACCCTCGAGGCCTTCGTACGCTCCCCAGGCGGCGGTCGGTCTGCTGGACGCCATCCTCATCGGCGTCGGACTCTGGTTCCTGGACGTCCCACTGGTTCTCCCGCTGGCCGCGCACACCTTCGTGTGCGCGTTCGTGCCACTCGTCGGCGCCCTGTTCGCAGACTTCGTTGCCGTGTTCATCGCCCTGGTTCGAACGGGCTGACGGACGCTCTGATCGTGCTGGCCGTCATCGTCGTGGTCCAGTAGCTGGAGGGCAACGTCTTCCAGCCCATGATCCAGAGCCGGGGACTCTGCCTGCAGGCGGCGGTCGTTCTGCCGGCGGTGACCCTGGGCGGCAACCTGGCGGGCATCGTCAGCCTGCTCGCGGTCCCGGCCGCCCTATTGATCGCGGTGGTCTGGAACCACGTGCGCGAGGAGTTCTCCGAGCCCCTGCGGGATCCGGAGGACATCCCGGGTCCCGGCCACGGGACCGACCCGGAGCCCGCGGCCGCTCCGCTGGCCACTTGATGGGCCTCCGCCTCCCGGTCTGCGGGCGGACGGCCCGATGGGAGAGGGGGCAGGCCCCAGGCGCAACCATGTTCCTGGGGCCCGTCTGCTTGCTGCGCCCTGTGCCCGCCCGCCCTGGACGTGTGACGTGAGGTGACTGGGCTGCACGGTCGGCTGGGGGTGCTGCCAAGCAGGTGCGAACCGGCCACCGGCAGCTCGTCGGAACACGGACCCCAGCTACCCAGCCACCTGCTCACCCTGACCTCGGTGGTCGGGTGATCCGGAATGGCCGGCCCGGCCCTGGACCGCCCCGGTACCGGTCGGGTCAGAGCAGGGACTCGACGGTGATCGGGAGGTCTCGTACGCGGCGGCCGGTGGCGTGGTGCACCGCATTGGCTATGGCGGGCGCCACGCCGACGATGGTGACCTCGCCCAGTCCCTTGGCTCCGAGGGGGTCCGCCTCGTCATCCGAGCCGTCGATGTACACGGCGTCGACGTCGGGCACGTCGGCGTTGACCGGCACGAGGTAGTCGGCCATGTTGGCGTTCACCAGGCGGCCGTCGCGGTGATCGGTGACGGTGTGTTCGAGTAGGGCCATGCCGACGCCGCCGACCATGCCGCCGATGGCCTGGCTATGGGCGAGTTTGGGGCTGATGATGCGCCCCGCGTCGAAGCAGCCGAGGAGTCTGCGCACCCGTACCAGACCGAGGCTCGCGTCGACGGCGACCTCGGCGAAGACGGCGCCGTAGGCGTAGGTCGAGTAGCGGCTGACCTCGTCGCCGGGGGTGTACGACCCCGTCGCGGTGAGCTTGTTCCCGCCGTGGCGGTGCAACAGTTCCCGGTAGGTCTCGCTGCGGTCGGGTCGTCCGCCGAGGAAGAGGCGGCCGTTGTGTGCGCGGATTTTTGCGGGATCCGCGCCGTGCAGCGGCGACCCGGGGTCGCCGACGGCGAGGGCGATGGCGGACTGCCGCAGGGTGTTGCAGGCGTCCTGCACCGCGGAGCCCACGCTCGCCATTGTCTGGGAGCCGCCGTGCGAGGGCGAGAGGGGCAGCGTCGAGTCGCCAAGGCGGAACTGGATCTGGCCGATAGTGACACCGAGTGCGTCGGAGGCGACCTGGGACATGGCGGTGTACGTCCCCGGCCCCATGTCGCTGGTCGCGCTGGACACGATGACCGAGCCGTCGGCGTCCATCCGGGCCGTGGTCTCGGCGCGGCTGCGGAGCGTGTGGTAGCAGGCCGTGGCCACGCCCGTGCCCAGGAGCCAGTGCCCGTCGCGCAGGGAGCGGACGCGCGGATCGCGCCGCTCCCAACCGAACCGCTCAGCCCCGACGCGGTAACACTCGCGCAGACGGCGGGTCGAGAACGGGCGGCCGGTGGACTCGTCGTGCGCGGGCTCGTTGCGCATCCGCAGCTCGATGGGGTCGATTCCCAGTTCGTACGCGAGTTCGTCCAAGGCGGACTCGATCGCGAACGCTGCGGTGGCGCGTCCCGGGCCGCGCGAGAACGTGGGGGTGTGGACATCCAGTGGGGTCAGCCGGTACCTGGCCCGCACGTTCGGCATCGAGTACAGGAAGCGGGAGAGTTCGAGGACAGCGTCCTCGTGCTGCTCATAGCGGGAGGTTTCCGCGCGGGCCTCGTGGATCAGGGCTGTGATACGGCCGGTGCGGTCGCCGGCCAGCGCGACGCGCTGGTCAACGGCTGCCCGGTAGCCGGTGCCCGAGTACATCTGCTTGCGGGTGAGTACCAGCTTGACGGGGCGTCCGGCGCGGCGGGCGGCCAGGGCGGCGAGCGTCACGTGCGGCCAGGCACGCAGGGCGCTGCCGAAAGCGCCGCCGACGAAGGGGGAGATCACCCGCACGGCGTCCGGTGTGAGCCCGAAGACGGAGGCGATCTGCGAGGCCGTCGACTGGACCCACTGGGCCTTGTCCCACAGAGTGAGCTTCTCGCCCTCCCACTGGGCGATGGTCGCGTGCAGCTCCATGGGGTTGTGGTTCTCGCGCGCCACGCGGTAGCGCTCGTCGATCACGGTGTGCGCGGTTTCCAGGGCGGCGTCGGCGTCGCCGCGGGCGTAGTCGCCCTGGGTCCCGGACGGCACCAGCGGAGTGGCAGTGGACGTCTCCAGGTCGGTCGACGGGGTCCCGGCGTCGTAGGACACCGTGACGAGGTCGGCCGCGTGCTGGGCGGCCTCCAGCGTCTCGGCGACGACGACGGCTACCGGCTGCCCGAAGAAGCGGACCCGGTCGTCCTGGAGGACGTGCAGACGCTCGCCGACCGGGGGGTCGATGGAGGTGCGG
Source organism: Streptomyces sp. NPDC088387 (assembly GCF_044753385.1). Taxonomy (NCBI): domain Bacteria; kingdom Bacillati; phylum Actinomycetota; class Actinomycetes; order Kitasatosporales; family Streptomycetaceae; genus Streptomyces; species Streptomyces sp. NPDC088387. The sequence continues at coordinate 64,506 of NZ_JBIVNC010000017.1, read as the reverse complement.
AAGTCGCGGTACGGCAGCCGTGGCGCGTTGAGATGGCTGACGACGTCGATCACCCCGCGGTGGGCCCGGGCGGCGCGGTCGTCGATACCGGTGATGGTGCCGAGCCCGACCGTGCTGGTGACGATGACGGCGTGCGCGAGCTGCGGCGGCGCGAACTCAGCTGCGTAGGTGGCGGCCCCGGTGACCTTGGCACGGCCGTCGACGCGCGACAGGGAGGCACCGACGGATGTCCCGCTCACTTTGCTCCTCCCACGGTGGCGAGCTGGCGGGCAACGGTGCGCTCCAGCAGTTCGGTCTTGAAGCCGTTGTCCCGCAAGGGGGCGGCACCTTCGGACGCGGCGGCGGCGGCCTCCTCCCAGAGCCGCTGCGAAGGCCGGGCCCCCACCAGTCGGCGTTCGACCGCGGGCAGGCGCCAGGGCACGGTCGCGACACCGCCGACCGCGACACGGGCGGACAGGATCACACCCCCGTCGATGTGGAGCCCCACGGCGGCGGACGCGATGGCGAACTCGTAGGACTCGCGGTCGCGCACCTTGAGATACCCCGAGGTCGCGCTGTGCGGAGCGAGGGGAACGTCCACGGCGGTAATGAGCTCCCCGGGGCGCAGTGCATGCTCACGGTGCGGGCTGGTCCCCGGGCGGAGGAAGAACTCCCCTATGCCAAGGGACCGTTCGCTGTCGCGTCCGCGCAGGTGCACGACTGCGTCCAGGGCCGTGAGGGCAACGGCGAGGTCGGACGGATGCGTCGCCACACAGTGTGAGGAGACGCCGAGGATGGCATGGGTGCGGTTGTAGCCCTCCAGCGCGGCACAGCCGCTGCCGGGCTCCCGTTTGTTGCAGGCAGTGGTGACGTCGCGGAAGTACGGGCACCGTGTCCGCTGCATGAGGTTGCCGCCGATGGAGGCGGAGTTGCGCAGCTGGGCGGAGGCGCTCAGTTCCAGGGCTTGCGTGATCGCGGGGAGATGCCGGCGGACCACCGGGTTCGCCGCCGTTTCGCTCATTCGGGCAAGCGCGCCGATGCGCAGACCGGCCGGGGTCCTGGTGATTCCCCGCAGCGGCAGGCGGTTGATGTCCACGACGCTGCCGGGGCGCTCGACGGTCTGCCGCATGAGGTCGACCATCGTGGTGCCACCCGCGAGGTACCGGCTGCCGCGCGCGCCTGCCGCCAGGGCCTCGTCGACGGTCCGCGCCCGCGTGAAGGTGAAGGGATGCATGGTGAGCAGCACCTACTTTCCGTGCGCCGCGTCCTGGACGGCGGCGACGATGTTGACGTAGCAGCCACAGCGGCAGATGTTGCCGCTCATCCACTCGCGGATCTCCTCGGGGGTCCCGGTGTGGCCTTCACGGATGCACCCGATCCCGGACATGATCTGGCCCGGTGTGCAGTAGCCGCACTGGAACGCGTCCCGCTCCACGAACGCCTTCTGCAACGGGTGTAGTTGCTCGCCGTCGGCCACGCCCTCGATGGTCGTGACCTTGGCCGACTCGCACTGCACGGCGAGGGTGAGACAGGCGTTGACCCGCAGGTCGTCCACGAGGACCGTGCAGGCGCCGCAGGCCCCCTGGTCGCAACCCTTCTTGGTGCCTGGAAGGCCGAGTCTCTCCCGCAGCAGGTCGAGCAGGGAGGTGCGGTTGTCGACCCTGAGCCTGCGGAGTTCGCCGTTGACCGTCAGTGCCAGGTCGGTTGCCGTCCCGGCGGCGCCCGCCCGCTCCGCCCCGGCGGCCGGCGCGGCCGTGATACCTCCGGCGGCCACAACCCCGCCGGCCAGGGCGGCCGTCGAGACGAAGGTCCGGCGTCCGAACTCCGTCGTGCCGGTGAGCCTCGTCCGGCTGTCCTGCGGATTGCCGTCTTGCCCTTCGGGATCGCCGGGCTGCTGATCTGTCGAGCGGTCGACGGGCACGCGCCCTCCCCTTGCGAGTAGATGCTAAATGAACTGTACGTTCAGTTCATATCCAGGGTCAACCACGGGCGACCCGGCCACCGCCCGTCAACACCCCGCGACAACACGGCGGCTCGCACCGCGACGGCCGAACACGATGCAGCGCGCCCGACGCCCACAGCCCGCCGCCCGAACCGAACCGCCTTGTCCGCGCACTGGGCACGCCGCGCCCTTCAGCACCCGCCCGGCGCCCGCAAAGCCCCCGCCCCCCCCATCTATGAAGGAGGACCGCACCATGCTCGACATCGCCGAGGAGCTGAACCGCTGGACGGACAGGGACGGGACTACGCCGTCGCCACCGTGACCGCCGTCAGCGGCAGTGCACCCAGGCAGCCCGGAGCCGCTCTCGCAGTGGAACGCGATCGGTTCGGTCTCCGGCGGCTGCGTGGAAGCCGCGGTCTGCGAACTGTGCCGGCAGACGCTGGAGGACGGCACGGCGGTGACCGAGCGCCTCGGCTACAGCGACGAGGACACCTTCGCGGTCGGCCTGACCTGCGGGGGAGGGGGGCATCTTCGTCACCCCGATGCGGGCCGGCGATCCCGTCCGCACCGTTGCCGCCTCCGCGCTCAGAACCGCCGCGCGAGGCGGGTCGCGGTGGCACGGATCAGCTCCGGCTCCGCGGAACTGACGGGCCGTGCGCTGCTCGTCCGCCCCGACAGCGGCTACGAGGCCGGCTTCGCTGCACACCCCGACCCGGATCACGCGGTCGCCGGCGAGGCGCTGGCCCACCTGGAAGCGGGACGCACAAGCACACTGGAGATCGGCGAGACGGAATTCTCCTGCGGATCCGCGGTCACGGTGCTGATCGAGTCGTCCGTTCCCTCACCCCGGATGATCGTCTTCGGCGCATCGACTTCACCGCCGCTCTCGTGCGAGTCGGCTAGCTCCTCGGCCACCACGTGACGGTGTGTGACGCGCGCCCGGTCTTCGCCACACGCGAACGCTGCCCGGAGCAGACGTGATTGTGGCCGACTGGCCCCACCGCTATCTGGAACGCACCGAGGTCGACGCCCGGACCGTGGTGTGCGTCCTCACCCACGACGCCAAGTTCGACATCCCGGATCGTCGCGGCGCGGTGGGGGCGGAGCTCCGCTCACCGGTGGTCGGACCCCGATCCGCTACAACGAGCGCGGCAACGTGGCCGAGAGGCCCCTACCGGCAAGGCCACGCCCCTGAACCGGACGCCCGCTCGGCGCGCGGCCCCGGCGACAGCTGTCCGCGCAAGGCGGAGAACCGCCCTAGGGCAGGCAGACGCTGTCAGGCATCCGGAACATCTGAGCCGCGTTGGAGCAACCCGGCGAGTGCACTCCGGGCGAGCGCGCGGGCATGATCCTCGCTCAGCGCGCAGTGCCCGGTCAGCCGCCGGAAGACGAGGGGCCCGAAGAGCATGTCGATGACGTCGTCCACCTCGATACCCGGGTCGACCTCGCCCCGGTCCAGCGCGCGTTGCCACAACACCCCGACAGCCTCGCGGCGGCCCGTCAGGAAGTACTCGCGGAAGTAGGGCGCGGCCGCGACATCGTCCACACAGGCCGCGAGCAGTTGGGCGAAGACCCGGCCGCGTTCGCTGTCGTAGAACGCGCTGACCCTTACCACCTGCTCGGTCAGATCACCGACCACGGAACCGGTGTCGGGGAGGGGCAGCGCCTCGGCCATCATCCTCCCGAACGCCTTGGCCGCCACCGCCGTACGCGAGGGCCAGTGCTTGTAGATAGTCGCCTTGCTCACCCCCGAACGGGCAGCGATCGCGTCCACGGTCGCGGCGGGCAGTCCGCCTTCCAGCAGCAGTTCCTCCGTAGCGGCGAGCACGGCCTCGTGAATACGCCGACTGCGTGGCCCCACCGGATGGGCAAGGATGCCCCCGCCCGCGATCGCGCTCCGCTCGGGGTCCTGGGCCTTACGCGGTGACACTTCGCCCTCCTAGCCGGCTCCGTCGCAGGGTGCCGTCCCCGGGTGGCACGACACCGCTCCCGCACACGAAACGGAACGCCCACTGAAATGAACGTCCAGTTTATTCCCGCCTCCGCCCCCGAGCAACGCCCCGCCCTCACCACACCTCCTCGCCCGGGCTCCGACCTACCGCAGTCCGGGCAGGCAACACCTGCACCGGTCGGCGCGGCCATGCGCGAGCCCGCACAGCTGGGGCTTGGGATGAATTTCCGTCCGCTGCCCCGGCAGCCTGTTGAGCCAGGCTCCGGATCCCGCCCGCACCGGGAGCCCTCCCTGTCTGCGCTGTCTGCGGCTCACGGCGTCAGCCCGTGAGCCGCTTGCGCCGTGATGCGGCGATCTGCCCTGCTACTGGCAAGTGCGGCTCTTGAGACTTGCGGAATACTCAAGCGTCGAGGGGTGGGCCGACAGAGGTCGGCAAGACGGAGCCCCCGTACGCCCCGTACAGCTCGGTCTTGGCAGTCGCCTTCGTTCGGGCGGTCCTCACGAGTGCTTCTGAGGGCGAAGGCCATCGAGGAGGATGTCCAAGAGTCGATCGGCTGTGACCGCTTGGCCAGACTCGTGCGCGACGGTGAAGATCCCGATCAGGCTGGCTGCGACCTCTTCGGCGGTGACATCGGGGCGGAGGTCTCCGACTGCGCGGCCTGCGTCGAGGATCGTCGATATAGCGTTCAGGAGCTCGTCCCTGGTTTGGGCGTGGCCGACCGCGCCGGACTCGATCAGGGTCAGCAGGGTGCCGAGCATGCCGTTCTTTGTCGCGATCCAGTTGCCGAAGAGGTCCATCCAGCGTCGCAGCGCAACGGCTGGGGCCTCGTTGGCGAGCAAGTCCTGGGCGCTGTGCGTGAGGCGGACGACTTGGTCGCGGTAGACGGCCTCCACGAGGGACGCGCGCGTGGGGAAGTGTCGGTAGAGCGTCGCGATACCGACGCCAGCCTCGCGGGCGATAGCGCGCATGGACGTCTCGGCGTCGGGCGAGGCGAGCACGCGTGTCGCGACCTCCAGTAGCTGATCGCGGTTGCGGGCGGCGTCGGCCCGTGTCGTCCGTGGCTTCGAACTCGTCAAGCGGATCGCGCTCCGTTTATGCTCGATTTCATAAGCGGAGCATATTCCGTTTGGGATGGCTCTACGAACACGAGGAAACGAGTAAGACATGCAGCAACACGGCGACGCACTCCGAGACGGCGCGAGCAGGGCTGTCCTGCTCGACTCGTTCGGCGGCCCGGAGGTCCTGGCCCTCAAGGACGTGCCTGAACCCTTGGCGGGCGACGGGCAGATCCGCGTCCGCGTGTCAGCAGCCGGGCTGAACCCGATGGACTGGTTCATGACCGCCGACGCCGAGACCGCGGCACGGTTCGGTCTGAGCCTGCCCTGCGGGTTCGGGACCGACTACGCCGGAGTGGTGGACCAGGTCGGTGCCGGAGTGAGTGGCTACGCGGACGGTGACCGCGTGTTCGGGGCGGCCCTGTCCCGGGCGGTAGCCGATTACGTCGTCCTTGACGCGGACGGGAACATCGCCAGGGGCATCGCACATCACACCCCGGAGGGTGTCGACGACCGCACCGCCGCCACACTTGCGATCGCGGGCAGCACCGCGTCCGCTGCTCTCGACGCCCTTGACCTCGGTCCCGGTGACACGGTGCTGATCGGCGGCGCGGGCGGCGGGGTCGGCGTGTTCGCAGTCCAGCTGGCACGGATCGCAGGCGCGCGCGTCATCGGGACCGGCTCGCCGTCGTCAGCGGAGTATCTGCGAAGCCTCGGCGCCCAACCGGTCGCGTACGGCGAGGGCCTGGTCGGCAGGGTCCGCGACCTTGCGGCGGGCACCATCACCGCAGCCCTGGACCTGCACGGCACGGACACAGTGCATGTTGCGCGCGAGTTGGAAGTCCCGGATGACCGCATCTGCACTATCGCGGGGCAGGTCGACGGCGTTCCCGCTGCCAACGGCGCCAACGCCGCGCCCGACGCCCTTGAGAACATCGCACACCTTGTCGCGGCAGGCCGCCTGCGCGTACCCCTCGCAGCGACCTACCCCGTCGAGGACATCCGCGTGGCTGTCGAACTCCAGGCAGCCCGCCACGTCCGCGGCAAGGTCGTCATCGACCTCTCGCCCCAGCCCTGACAGCGCCTGCCGGACTCAGGAGCGGCCGGCGCGGCACGCAGCCGCCGCCTGAGATCCGGTCCCTGTGACCGGGGCGCCCAGCAGCGCAGGGAACCGACGAATTGGTCGACTGCAGGGAAATGATGTGATCGTTAGCGTTCCCTGCGTGCTATGGCTGCCGCGTAGCCGGGCCTTGTGTTGCCGGCGTCGTGGGACCAGGCCACCGCGCAGGTGATAGAGATGCCCACTACGTCGCTCAACATCGACGTCGGGATCTGAGCTGCAAGATTGAGTAGGACTGTGTTGCGGCTGGCACGAGCGCGGATGCCGAGCCTGTTGAGCTGTACTGTCAGGTGGCTTGTGGTCGTGGCTTGTCCGGCGCGGCCGCCTGCCTCTGGCTCACCCTGCGCATCGTCTCCCGACCCAAAGGCACCAAGAGGTTTGTCGTCCTGCCCCGCTACTGGAAAGTTGAGCGCACGATCGGCTGATGCATGAACGCGCGCAACGCACGCGAGTACGAACGACTGCCCCAGCACTCCGAAGCCCACCTGAACTGGGCGCTCATCACCATGATGACCCGAGGCCTCACCCGGAAGAGTCCCCGCCTCGGCTGGGCGAAACAACCCGGTATTCCCGCCGATGACTCCTAACACCCTGAGACCAGCGCAAGCGCCTGGTTCAAGTGGTGCTCGGCAATTCCCTGCATGAACGCGCGGTCGGGGAAGTCTCCGTCGAGCAGGCGAAGCGGCCCTGCCGTCAGGGACAGATGCTGGGTGAGCCTATAGAGGGCCAGCCGGCCCTCGTCGAGGTCCTCCACTGCCAACCGCCGGTATTGGTCCTCGGCATGGCGGAGCCGCAGGAACACGTGCTCCCACTCGACGTCGAAGTACAGCAGCTCCTCGAAATCGATGACGACCGGGTTACCGTCCCTGTCCACCAGCACGTGATCCAGCCCCAGCTCGCCATGGACAACCGAGTACTCCGCACGCGGCCGCACCGCCGCGGCGAGTTCACGCAGCCGCTCCTCCAGCCTGCCCTGAGCGTCCGCGATCCTCCGGTCATGAGCCGCTGCCTCGGCGAGGCAGCGCAGCGCGAACTCAAGCGCTGCCTCCTCACACGACGCCGCCCGGGACCCTCCCCCTTTGTCGATCTGCGCTACGTTGCCGAACGACGGCGCTCGATGGCGTCGCATCGCCACCAGGGCATCGGCGAGGCGGGCCATCGTCGGCTCTGCCGCGCGCGGGTCGCGATTGAACAGGTCCATCAGGTCCTCGCCGGGGAAGTCCTTCACGATCGCCAAGTCGGCCGGATAGTGAGTGCGGTCCCGGTCGACCAAGTGGACCTCGGGGACCCGCAAGCCGAGCGAGGCCAGGCGCGCGTGGCTGGCCTCGAACAAGTCAAGCCCGACATCGGGCGAGAACGGGTCGGTGAGATCGTCATCGTCCTTAGTCACCGGCCAGTAGGTCTCCGACTTTTCCCACAGGTAGGCGACTGCCGTCGTGGCATCGTTCATCGTGAGGCGGTACACGCCCTTCGTGGTGCCGCCGGTGAGCCGCTCGACTGCCTCCAGCTTCCGACCGCCACCCAGTGCGGCCCTGGCCGCCCCCGCCTATTGGTCCCGCATCACTTCCCGAGGTGCCACGTCCAGACCCACCTTTTCAGCTCGGCAACCGGGGAACCCTACGCGAGCCACTACTCAAGCCTGAATCCTCTTTTGCGGAGCCTCGGTCCTCTGCCCACCTGCAAGACACCTACTACTCAGCGCGATCCACACGCTCGCGAAAGACGAGGAGGTCGTAGCGACGGTGGCCGGGGACCTGCTGCGCCGGCCGGCCGTGGTCGCGCAGATGAAGCCCGCCGACAAGGTGACGGCGGTGGAGGAGCGTGACCTGGGCGAAGACCCGCCTGAACCTGACGCTTAAGACCATCAGCCGTCCGAAGGACCCCACCGGGTTCGTCATCCTGCCCCGCCGCTGGGTAGTCGAGGGATCGCTCGCGTGGATCATGCATGCCCGTCGTCACGCCCGGGATTACGAACGGCTCATCCTGCACTCGGAATCTCTGATCACCTGGGCGGCGATCACGCTGATGACCAGGCGGATCACTCGCCGGAGCACACAGCCGGCCTCCCGCGAGGCCAACCGGGACTGATCGTTCTCAAGTTCACCCTCGGCAACTCCGCCGGACCGGCCCGTGCTCCCGGCGGGAGAACCCTTCCCACGAGATAGGTCAGCTGGTCAGGATCCGTGACACCGATTCCCTGACCTCCGGCTTGCACACTGCGGCAGCAGGCCAGAACACGATGCCTGTGGAGGACAGTGAGGTCGATTCATCTTCGCGAGCAGAGCTTGTGAGCGATGCTCCGTGGCTACATCACGCTGCCAGAACGCGATCGAGCGCTGCCCGGCCTGGGGCCCCCAGGTCGGCTTGCTGCCCGGAAGGCCCCGATCTCCGGCCTGGCCCATAAGGATGAGGAAGAGGCTCTTCATGACGGCCAGCTCTCGGGCGCGCTGGATCGTCGCCTCGTCCGCATGCGCGTACACGTCGAAGAAACGAGAGGTGGCGCCCGAAGGAAGGAGCACCCATGCGGCCGCGAGGTCCCACGCCGGGTCGCCGGCGGACATGGCATCGAAATCGGTCACGCCCGACAGCGTTCCGTCCGAGACGACGACATTCGCGGGGTGGAGGTCACCGTGCAGCCATACCGGCGGGCCCTCCCACTCGGGGGCCGCAACGGCGTTGTCCCAGACGGCCCGGACGTCGGCGGCAATGCCGCCGGGGGCAATGCCTTGCAAGAACTTCTCGAAGCCGTCCGTGCACTTCTTGGGGTGAGCGCCGCGGTCCGACATGGTGGGCGCCTCGGCGGGTTCTTCCACATGGAGCGCCCTGAGGAAGAAACCCGCCAGGATGTCGGCCGCGTGGTCGCCGCGGCTGATGGAGCTGTAGTCCAGCGGCTCGCCGTGAACCCACGTCATCACAGTCCAGTGCTTGGGGAAGCGCGCAGACGGTTCACCGATCCGCACCGGGGTCGGCACCGGGAGCGGCAGGTGTGGGGCCAAGACAGGCAGCCATCAGCGCTCCTTGAGCTGGAGCTCCGGGGTGGGAGCCATGCGCTGCATGCGTACGGCCAACTCGTCCCCGAGCCGCCACATCTGGTTGCCCCAGCCTCCCGCCGCCTCGCGGATGGCCAGCCCTGGGTGACGTCGTTGCGGTTGCCGCCGGTGAGGATGACCGCGAGCGGGGTGCCGTGCCCGGCGGTGATCAGGTGATGCTTCGCGCCGGGCCGGCCCCGGTCGATTGGCGAGGGGCCCGCGTGGAGCCCCCTTTTAAGGCCCTCACATGGGAGGAGTCGACGACGTAGCGGGACCGGTCCAGCCGGGACGCGGCGTTGAGCTCTGCGAGCAGGACCTCATGCAGCCGCTGCCAGACACACACCTCGTTCCAGTTCCGCAGCCGACGCCAGCAAGTCATGCCCAAGCCGAAGCCGAGCTCTTTGGGAATGTGCTCCCGCTGGACGTCTGTGTGTAGGACGTCCAGGATCCCGCACAGCACCTGGTGGTCGGGGACCGGCAGACGACCGGGGTAGCGGAACCGGCGTTCCCTCTCCGGCAGCAGCGGCTCGATCCGCTTCCACAAGTCGTCCGGCACGACCACGGCGAAGTCCCCATGGCCCGGACAACGCCCAACTCGTCCGTCAGGCACGGCCACCAGGGCAGCTACACCTCATTGCGTTAGCCGTTCTTAGGCGGTGAAAAGGGCGTTGCGTTTCGTACCGGGCGCTCCGATGATTGCCGAAGGAGCGGTGCGGATGAACGCTCCGTCGAAGCCATTCTCTGAGAAGAACACGCCCCACGCGGGCATGACGCTCTCTAGTTGACCGCTGTCGGGATGGGCGACAGGCTCGGGAGTGGGCTCGACGCGGTGTTGGATGATGAACGGCCCGCCGACCGACTGCCGCAGTAGGTCTGTCCATGCACGTTCTTCGGTTTCCCAGCCTGCTACAACGCCTAGCCCCCCTTGTCCCGCGTTCGGTTTTAGGACCAGTTCCCTCCGGTGCGCTACCGCGAAGCGCATGAGATCGACGCATTCGTCCTCGAATTCGGTTGCGCCTTCGCGCAGGAGACGGGTCCAGGGGACCATGCGGTCGATCAATTCTCGCTCAGTGCGTGAGAAGGCGTTCCGGTAGCGCTGGTCGGACAGGAGGGCTATAGCAGCTTTGTTTTGGGAGAGGTGGCTTGTGGGCGGCGTGTGCAGGACAAGGCCGCCCTCCTCAGATACCTGGCAGACCATCTCGTACGTTGCCTGGGCAACTGCGTCGCCGACGAGTTGGTCCACCATGAAGTAGCGCAGCATGAGATCGATCGGCCTCCCGTCAAGGTATACCCGGCCGTTCTTACGCTCCAGCTGGCTTAGTTCGCCAAAGGCCAGATCTACCCCGTAGTGCTTCAGCGATGCTTGGATGGAACGGAAGGTGTTCTCCCAGGTCGAGATTGTGCCGTCCGCCTCCACAGCGGCGATGAAGGGTTCTCGGCCTTCCGATACTGCAGAGGCGGCGTGGCGCAGCAGATCTGCTCTGGAGGCCATGGTGTCCGTGTAACTGAGACCGAACTCCTCCGCGAATCCGGCGAACGGGTCCGAGTTCATGAGGGCGTGCTGCACTTGTGATATGTCCGCACCACCCAGTCCGGTGTTGACGTTGAATTCCAGTAGCTTGAATTGAGGTCCCACTCGGTATAGGTCTGCGCGCCCGGAGGTGGGGGGCATCGCGTGGGGAAGGCGGCCGACCAGGGCTGTGCGCTCCTCATCCAATCCGATGGCCGAACAGTAGGCGTTGAGGTTCGCATCGAACAGTCGGCTGGGGAGCGATACGACGATGTCGAGCAGCTCCCTAAGGTCGATCCCCAGGGTTTCCATGGCGTTCCGGTCGGCGAAGAAGGGCCGGGGTGTCATGTCGTACGCGGTACGGATGAAAGAGGGTATCGAAGCGGTCGACATCACCTTCCGGAATCGCACGTCGGTCTGACAGCGCCTGTTGAACTCGTCTGTCACCTGATCTGCTGACCTGCGTTCTACCGCCATGCTTACTCTCCGTCGTCAGATTCTTTGTGGCGCAAGCTTTGTTTGTGGCCTGTACAACCCGGACCACGTTCTCCGCCAACGCGGCACTGAGCGGACTGTGACCCGCAGGTCATGAGCGACGACGGCGGTTTCGTCACCGCGCGCGAGTCGCTCGGCCGGCCTCTGTCTGAAGTCGCTCCTGAAACGCCCGACGCTGGGCGGTCAGGCCGCCACCCTGCCGTACCTCATGAAGACGACATACCGCTGGGATCACGAGCGGTCAGCTCCCACGACAACACGCTTTGAAGGTCGGTAGCGGCGCTGGCAGCTCAAACCGGAGTACGAGCGTCCCCCTCGGCCACCAGCCTCGGGGCCGTTGCCGCCATGGGCGAATCGGCGGGATCGGGGGCGATCTCAAGCCTGACCGCCGCCCGTGCGGCGGCGATGGTGCGCAGCACAGTCGCCTGGTCCGGGCCGTGGACCGAGGCGCTGACTGGGATGCACATGTTGTGGTCAGTGACCGGTACGGGATCGCCGGGCCCGAACCCGACGAGTACGTCGGCGATGCCGGGCAGCGCCCGCAGCTCGTCCAGCCCGTGCACGGCCAGCAGCGTGCCGGGGGCGTCGTCGTTGCGGACAACGACGGAGCCCAGCACAGCGCGGAATCGGAGTGCTCCTCAGCTGCATGTCCGTGGGAAGCATGGCGGGCGGCCTCGCCCTGGGAGCGTTGCCGGCGGGCAGGTCGAGCCGGGCCACGTTCCCGGTCACGCTGGCCGTACTGTCCGTGGGCGCCCTGGTGGTGGCGGCGGCCAGCTTCACCTGGACGGCGGTCCTGATCGTGGCCGCGATGGTCATGGGTATCGCGGTGGGGCCCAGTTTCGTGGCCCTGTGGGCGACGGTCGGCGACATGTCTCCGCAGAACCTGGCCGCGGAGACCCAGTCGTGGATCAGTTCGTTCATGTCCTTGGGCGGATCCGTCGGGGCAGCGCTCGGCGGCCTGGTCATCCAGGCACTGGGACCGGGGGCGCTGCTGCTTCTCGCGGCGGTGGCCCTGGCCCTCGCGTCCGGGCTGGCGCACCTGGCCATCAAATCCACATCAGTGACGTCTGAACAGGTGCCGGGAATCGATCCCCATCGCGCCGTAACCACGGAGGTGCAGTGACTCGTCAACGGGTAGCCCTGGTGAGCCATGTGGGTTACGACGCCTACCGCCACGACGACGGCAGCCCCTTCTTCCCTCCGGACGAATTCGACATCACCCTTCTCGCGCGCCCCCGCGACATCGCACAGCTGACTCCCGGCCAGGTGAGCCGCAGCATCGCGGTGGACATCCACCCCTCCGGCGAACTCGCGGGGTCGCTTCCCGAGTTGCTCGGTGACTTCGAGTTCGACTGGGTGGTGGCGACCCAGGAGCGGCTGCTGCTGCCGGCCGCGCGGCTGCGCGAGACCCTGGGCGTCGGCGGTATGGGAACGGAGCACACGCTGCTGCTCCGTGACAAGACGGCAATGAAGCGCCACTTCTCGGCGCACGGAATCCGGGTCCCGGAGTTCATGGAAATATCCGAACCCGGGCAGGCGGCAGAACTGCTCGACAAGTTCGGCCAAATCGTCATCAAGCCCGTCCTCGGCTCCTCCTCCATCGACGTGCACATCGTCCGGAACCAGAGCGATTTGAAGACCTTGCAGCAGCAGGGGTTCGCCAGTACGGACCGCTATGAGGCCGAGGAATTCATCGCGGGCCGCCAGTTCCACATCGACAGCGTTGTCAACAACGGTCTGCCGGTTGCCACTTCCGTCTCGCAGTACCTGGACTCGCACGAGGCGTTTCCGCTGAACGGTCAGGTCCGGTCGCACACCCTCGACGACGGGCCGGACCTCGAACTCCTGCTGGAGTTCAACCGCGCGGTGCTCGCGTGCATCACCTGGTTCAGTGGTGTCACACACCTCGAAGTGTTCCTCGACGACCGCGGAAAGCCGGTGTTCTGCGAATTGGGCGGCCGCCCCGGCGGCGCCGGAATAGACACCACATTTCGGTACCGTCATGGGATTTCCCTGCTTTTCGCCAGCATCCTGCCGCAGATCGGACGCACTGTCCCGGACCGAGGACATCAGGCGACCGTGGATCAGCCCGCGACCGGCTGGTCCATGATCTACCCGCCGAGGCTGGGCCGCTTTCGTGGCTTCGACGCGTCTCCGCGGGCCGAGTGGCTGCTCCGGCTCACGGCGCCCTATCGTCCGGGCGAACTCGTCAGGAGACCCCGGCAGGCGAAGGACGCGATCGCGGTCGCATCCGTCCGCGGCAAGGACTCACGTGAAGTCGTCGACCGGCTCGCCGAGGTCAAGAGCGAACTCGTCGTCTCCATCACCCCGGAGTGATCGGCTGCGACACGTCTGAGACACCGCCTCACCGACGTGTGCTTGCTCCCGCCGTCGTTTCTCCCACACTGCACGGGCCGACCGCAGAAAGGCGTCGTTGTCCGACGGTGTCCCCACGGAGGCGCGCAGTCGACGCGGCACACCGTTGTCGCGGAACAGGACTCCGTGTTCAAGCATGGCCTGCCACGCCCAGCAGGTATCGCCGAAGGGGCCGAACTGCACGAGGGGAGCGTCGGATTCGTCGACGTCGTAGTCGATCGCCGTCAACTCACCCACGACGCGCCGCCGTTCGTCCTTGAGCTGTTCCCACGTAGGCCAACAGTATGTTGGAGTGGTCGAGCGCGGCCATGGCGAGTGCCTGGGCCGCGGACGACAAGTGGTAGGGCAGCTGTACGAGTTGTACCACCTCAACCACGGCGGCGTCAGTGACCAGATAACCCACGCGGAGCCCCGCGGCGCCGAAAGCCCTCGACATCGTACGGGTGACCACGAGGCGGGGACGGTCCTCGACCAGTGGCACCAGGGAGGCCGCCTGGCTGGATCGCCACCCGGGCGTGGAGATCATCTGCCGGGACCGGGCGGGCGCCTACGCCGAAGGCGACCGCCGCGGTGCCCCGATGCTCTGCAGGTCGCCGACCACTTTCACCTGTGGCAGGGCCTCGGCCGTGCTGTGGAGAGCTGTGTCGCCGCCCACGGCAACTGCCTGCGCACCTCGACGCCCTGCAGCACGCTGTCTCAGAGAACTCCGCCTGCTTCTGAACGGCCGCGGAACGACGCAGACCTCGGGTCGGCCGGCGGGCGGAGCCTACCCGGCGGCAGTAGGCGGCGGGGTGCCGGACGGCCCGGCGCAGGGAGCGCCAGTTGCTGAGGGTGCGTGGCAGTCCGTCGTCGGGTGCGCTGTGCCAGGAGCGGTTCTCGTCCTGGGTGCCGAGGATGGGCAGATGCCAGGGCCGGCCCAGATGGTCCACGTGACGAGCGTGCTGCTGGGAGGCGAAGGCGTCGAACTGGATGGCCGCGTCCCCGGACGGGTTCGTCCAGCGGATCCAACGTCCGTCGACGGTGTGCTCCCAGCCGGCGTCGGTGAGGGGCTTCGTGGCGGCGGTGATGGTCTTCTCGTTGATGGGACTTCCGATGGCGGTATCCCACCCGTCGGTCGCCTTCGGCGAGGTGCTGCAGCAGGCCTGGCGCACGGGGGCTGGGGTGGTGCCCGTGGCGGTGAGGTGCCACCTTCGATCGGAGACGGGCGTCTCGTACGCGGCCACGGCCCCAACGGTCTCCCGGGGGTGGACTTCGTGGACGCGCTCGATGCGAAGAGTCTGTGATTCGTGGATCGCCTGGGTGGTGTCGTCTGAGAAGGTCCGCCACTTCTCGAACTCGCCGAGTGCGTCGAGAAAGCCGTCGAGGAGCGCGTCGTGGTCGCCGGTATCGGCCAAGTGGATGGGGACGGTCTCAGGCTCCGGGCGGGAAGGTTCGGACTTGGCCGTGGTGACGTCGCAGACGGAGCGCGCTGCGATGGCGTCGCATTCGGTGTCGGTCAGGGGCGCCGGTCCGGGGCGCATCTCGGCCGCGTGGACCTTCTCGAAGGCGAGCAGGGCCTTGGCGGGTGAGTCGAAGGTGTCGGCGATCTGGCGCAGGTGGTCCTCGCCGTGCGGGTAGACGTTTTTGCCACCTCGGTGGAGGTAGGTTGCCACCGCGACGGTGGTGTGGCCATCGTGGGCGTGGGCGTGGATGAGGAGCTCGCCGTTACGGATGTCGTCGTGGATCTTCTGCGCCTGATTGGAGACTTCGCGGATTTCTCCGCGCGTGCACCACGGCATCGGGTAGTTCGGCCAGGTCCATTCCTCGCTGATGGCTTCCTGGAGCCTCGGGGTGATCTCGACGGTGATGCCTTCGGCGATCAGGTGTTGGGCCGCCTCGTCGGCCCAGTAGGGCTCCTCGTGATCGATGCGGGCCAGGATCAGGACGTTGGTGGCGGCGACGCTCCCGTCGGCTGTGTCCAGAGCCATGCGGGCGACGCGGGCCTGGATGCCTGTTATGACAGCCTGCAAAGCGCTCGGGTGAGTGGGATGGATGTCGAGGCGGACGTGGGCGTCGATGGCGGGAGTCACGCGTTGGGAGTCGCGTCTTCTGCCAGCGGCTGGGCCTTCAGATCCGGCCACCGGCGTACGCGGGGGCTAGCGGGTTGCTCGTGTGGAGCGGCGGGTGTGCGCGGCCGTCGTGGTCGGCGGGCCGGCGCGGGTGTTGGGTGCTGGTCGCCGTCGCTGTGCCGGGGCAGTTTCGGTGGCCTGCTGCCAGCGGGTGCGGGCGGCGCTCATGTCGGCGAGGGAGCGGCGGGCTCCGACGACGAGCTGGAACGGCGTGTTCGCCGGGTCGCCGGCATACGCCTCGATGTTGCGGCCGGTGTGTTCGGCGGTGGCCAGGAGGGAACGCTGCAGGGCCTGCCGGCCCAAGTGATCGACGGAACCTGCCGGTTCGGACAGCAGGCGTAGTACTTCGCCCGGTTCACTGCCGTCGTCCAACAGGCCGCGCTGCTGTGCCTCCCATAGGACTGTGACGGGGTCGACGGGCTCGTGGCGGTGCGTCAGGGCAGTCAGGCACTGCCACAAGCCGGAGTGCAACGGCACGGTGAGGTCGCCGGGGAGTAGCCACTGAACAGAGTCGATGTCTGAGGGGTAGGCCGTGGCGGTAGCGAGTAGGAGCCGTTCTTCCTCGACGGCTTCTGCGGAACTGGGCGCGGCGGGTGGCGGTGCCGTGGGACGAGGCAGTACGCCTGCCCGGGGCGGGAAGCGGCTTGCGATGTGGTCCACGACCGTCGCGAGCGCGTCGGCCTTGGTGAGCACGGTCTGGACGGGGTGCGGGAGGGAGACGTCGTGGACGGTGTGGACGAGGTGTTCGGCGGCCGTCTGCAGGTGGCGGCGGGCGTGCTCTGCCTCGACCATCCGGGCATATGCGGGAGCGTGACTGGGCCGGGGGCAGACCTGGACGAGGCTGTGCAGGTAGGAGGCGGTCAGCCCGCGCGCCTGCTCTCGGGCCTCGGAGAGCACGCGGTCGAGCCAGTGGGTGCTCTTCGCGTGCTCGGCGGGGTCGGGCCGCGGCAGGGTGGTGATCGCACTGAACAGGGCGGCGTGCGCGACGGTGGAGAAGGAGTCGGCGACGATGCAGCTCATATCGTCCACACGGTGCGGGTGGAGGAGGAGGGCCCCGAGGAGGGCCTGTTCGACATGGAACACCGGCTGGGGCGGTGCGATGGTGTCGAGGTCGACTTGTTCGGGCTCGGGTTCGGAGGAGTGGGGCATCAAGCGGCGAGGGTGAAGTCGTCGGGGTCGAGGGTGACGCCGAGGTGCGGGGCGAGGAGGTGGCCGGCGAGCAACGGGGGCACCGCATTGCCGATTTGGGAGAACTGCTGTCCCTTGTTGCCGGCCCAGGGGTAGTCCGCCGGGAAGGTCTGCAGGAGGCCGGCCTCGCGGGCAGTGATCCGGATCGGCTCGGGAACGGCCAGCGCGTCGGCGTCCTCAATCGGAGGTGCGGTGGGCTCGGCGATCCACGTGCACGCATTTGCGCGATGCCCGAAGAACAGCGTGCCGGCCGGCTCGGACAGGAGACGGACAGTGGCGTTGGCCTGGTTGTTGCTGCGTAGGGACCAGGACCAGCGGTGGTCCTCAGTGGTGATCGTCGGCGCCGAAGCGTCGGCGGCACGGTTCTCGCGGGTGCCGTGCCGAGCCGCCGACCCCGCGGCCTCGCGACGAGACTGCAGGACCATCCCGTCCGGCCGGGGCATCCAGGTGCCGCGCTCGCGAGCGTCGGACAGCGTCTTGCGGGAGCCCGAGGGGAACGGCTCGGGGCCGCCGCCGGGCCCGCCACCCGCGCAGACGGTGGGGACGGGGCGGTCCGTTGCGCCCCATCCCAGGACTTCGGCCATGCTGACCCAGCGGGCTCGACCTGGACCGAACAGCGACTCGGGCTCCGCGAATTGGGAATGCGTGGGTGTGGGCGGCAGTGCCGTGCGTACGCGGGAGGCCAGGAGGATTGCTCGCTTCCTGGTCTGCGGGACGCCGAAGTCGGCCGCGTTGAGGATCCCGTACCAGACGGAGAACCCCCACCTGCGCAGGACGGCCGCGTACTGCTTCCACAAGGGGAGGACGTCCGGTACTTCCTCCATGGCGACCCAGTCGGGCTCGCCGACAGTGTTCAGCGCGTACAGGTAGCGCATCGGCTCGGCGGCGAGCAGCGAGCGCTCGTCGCGGCATGCGGCGAGCAGACGCTCGCGGGTGTCGTGACCGGCGGCTAGGTCCTTGACCGCCGCGTGCACGAGGGGCTGGTCGAGCAGGCCCAGGCGCTTGCCGGCCTTGCTCCATGCCTGGCACGGCGGAGAAGCAATCACGCCGCGGGTGCGGCCGACGAACGGCCAGGTCGGATACATCGCCACGTCGGTCTGGATGGTCAACTGCCCGGACCCAGAGCGGGTTTTACACGCCCAGGGGTCCCATTCCAGCCCGATGTCGCGCATGCCCAGGACGTGCAGTGCTCGGCTCCAGCCGCCCGGCCCCGCGAAGAGGTCGAGTATCACGTGGCCAGCCCGAAGCCGTCCTGCGTCAACTTCTCGGCGTCTCCGCGGCACGCCCAGGGCGAGCAGCCGTCCTCGACACCGATCTCCAGGACGTCGGCCTCGTCCGCACTGATCCGCAGGGCCGCCCGCTCGGCTGCGGTGACATGGTCGATTGGCGCCCGACTCAGCGGAACGCGGGAGCGGTGCAGGAACGCCTCGCCGAGCAGCCGGCTGCCCGACGCATTGGCACGGGTATTGCCCTGCCGTATGGCCGCGTCGAATTCGACGACGTCCGCCCGCTCGGACGGAGATTTTTCCCTGATATGAAGCCACTGTGCATTTCCGTGGAACGGGCAAGCTATTGAGAATTGAGACAGGGGTGTGTCCTTTCTGAGGGCAGGCGGTTGGCAAGGGGCAGGTGGCGGTGCCGCAGCGCGCGAGGCGTTGTCACTGGGGGGTGGTATCCATGCCGCATGAATATCAACCGAGCTGACCCTGCTGAGTTGGCGGCGCTTCGTGCGGCGTTCGACGTTGATGACGGAGGTGAGTCGGCTCCTGGTTGGGAGGCAGTGCATGCCTTTGAAGCAGCACATGGGATCGTGCTGCCCGAGCCGTATCGGACTCTCGTCGCCGAGATAACGGACGGTTCATACTCTGTGCCGCCCGAGTACGGACAGCTGTCGGTGGCGGAGCTGCCGGACGACTGGGGCGATGACGAGCAGGAACGCGACCTGAGCAAGCCGTTCCCGCTGGTGGAGGCATGGATCTGGGAGGAAGACTCGGACCAGTCCGAGGATGCCGACGAACGCCTTGAACGGGTCTACAACCACGGCTCGATCGTGCTCGGCACCGACGGGTGCGCGATGAACTGGCATCTCATCGTCACCGTGCCTCGCCGAGGGTACGTTTGGCTGATCAGTGACGTCGGTGCTGTCCCATTCGGCGAGCAGTTCGGGTTCACCACTGCTGAGCCTGGCTTTGCGGGCTGGATTCGGCATTGGGTGGCGAACAAGCCCTGGTATGACGCTGCGTGACCCTTTAGGAGTGCGGTCTGTGGTGGTCCTCTCCAGCTCCGATTGACCTCAAGAGCTCAGGGAGAGGGACGAAGCTGTCGGCTGTTCCCGGTTCCCTGGAGTGGGGCCTGCGGGGTGGGGGCGTCGGCGAGTGAAGCGACTACTTTCCGGTCGCCTTCGAGGGCTTCGCGTTCGTCGGTGAGGTTGAGCTGTTCGAGCATTTGGTCGATGCCGTCCTTGTCGAAGTCTCCGGTCTGGCGGTAGGCGTCTCCGAGATTGATGCTCACCCACGCTTGCTCATCAAGGGTTCCGCAGGCGGTCATCGGTGGGCTGCCCTTGTGGCTGCGGGTTGGTGCGGGCCCACCGTGAGGGCCGCGTGTCGCCCAGCCTGATCTGGTGCGATGACCGAGCTGAGGGCCATGATCCCCGCTTCAGTGAGATGTACACGGTCCTGCGGTCTGGCGTAGTGACGGGAGGGTGGCGCCGTGCCGATGGCCCGCGAGACCAGGCCGACGTCTTCCAGCCCGGGTACGTGGCTGGCAGGTGACTGCCACCCGGTCCTCGTGCTGGTGTGGACGGTTGGCCCGTCGGGGGTGTCGGCGATGCTGATGTGCCCGCGGGCGACGGCAAGCAGGGCTTCCCGTTGACGAGGGGTTACTTCTGCGCCGATGCTGCTCCCGCCGTAGTTGCGGTCGGGCAGGTACGGCGCGACCTGGATGGCGGCTTCAACGACTGCTTCGGGAGCCAGGACCGTCAGTTCGCGGGCAGCTTGGATGTCATGGGCAATCACTCGGAGAACCTCGGCACGGCTCTCGCTCGCCTCGGATGAGCCAAGGGCATGACGAGCTGTGGCGAGGTGGCGGGCTGCGCCGCCACTGAGGTGGGCGAGTTGCTTGAGCCGGGCGACCGTGCTGGTGAGTGCCCGGCGCGTGTGCAGTGGCTGGTTCGGGATGATTTCGATGGTGGCGTTGGTCTCGCGCTGGAGCCGGTGGGCGCAGCGCATGTACAAGTCTGGGTCTGCGGGCGGGCCGGAGAATTGCAGCAGAACATCCAGCGTGTCGTTGTGCTGGATGTAGCGGCAGGCGAGCGTCAACAACCGCTCCACACAGTTCGGCGGCTGGGGAACATCGAACATGGGGGCGTCGGGCGGCGTGGTCATGAAGGCCTGAATCCAGATTGGTTTAGGGGCGGCGGGCGGGTTCGGGGCAGATGGCCGCATGGTGTGGTTGCGTCGGAGGGAGGACTACTGCTTTGCGATTGAGGCGTGCAAGAGCCGTGTAGGCGTCCAGTTCGGGGCTGTCCAGCTCCCCCGCGGTGCTGATGACAGTCCGCTCAGAGGCGCGGTGTGAGCTGTTGTGAACGCTGCGCGCAGGGAGCGTCACCGTCAGGGTCCACGTACCAGGGCTGTATGCGGGCTCACGCGGCCTCACCGAAGTCGGACTGCTTTGGTGCGTGCTTCGCGATGGCGCGAGCGGTGATCGCCTGCGACGCTCTGGCAGATGCTGCGGAGAGTTCCTCCGCGCCGGGCTCCAGATACCACGGCCGAAGGTCGAGCATGGCGGCCCGCATGCCGGTCGCGAAGCAGAGCGCGGTGCCCTTTGGGAGGGCACGGATCGCGTCGGCGGGCAGGATCCGCTCCTGCCGCATGCTGATGGAGGTCGACTTGCCGGACTCCGAGTGCGAGGTCGAGGTGGTTTCGACGTCGTGGTCGCCGATCAGGCGGGACAGCTTGTCCGCGAAGTCAGGATCGTCGATGCCGGAGCCGATGACCTTGATGGTCGAGGCGGACCACATGGCGTCCATGCCGGCGTCCGACCAGACCTTCTGGCCCTGGCGGTAAGACTGAAGGATCGTGATGGGGATGACGCCTCGTGACCCGAGGTGTGAGTACAGGTCCGGCAAGTCCGAGAT
The DNA here is from genome assembly GCF_044753385.1 of Streptomyces sp. NPDC088387. Classification (NCBI taxonomy): domain Bacteria; kingdom Bacillati; phylum Actinomycetota; class Actinomycetes; order Kitasatosporales; family Streptomycetaceae; genus Streptomyces; species Streptomyces sp. NPDC088387. Next base: position 43,617 of record NZ_JBIVNC010000017.1, on the reverse strand, counting down.
TTTGCAGACGTTGGCGGCCTCGTCGAGGATCGCGAGCATGGGCGGGTCGAGGCGTCCGCCGGCACGTTCCGCCTGTGCGGTCGCGGCTCGCATCACTGAGTCCGCGCATGCGGCGATCAGTGCCGAGGCTCCTCCGCCGCCGTCTTTGCTGAGCAGGAACAGGGTGTCGGTGGAGGTGACGAAGGTGGACGGCTTGAACTCTCGTACGTCCTGTTGTGGCGTGACCCAGGAGGCGATCTCGTTGTTCAGCAGAGAGGCGGCGTACTGGCGGGCGGTCTCGTAAATGCCGTCCCGGGTTTCCGGGGGTCCTTCCACTGTTCCCTTGAGCTGTGCGGCGACCGCGGCGAATTGGTGGTCACGCAGGATGTCAAGCGGGGTGCGGTCTGCGGGGAAGGCCAGCCACTGCATGACGTCGGTGATCGGGCGATCGTCGAGGGCCGCGGCGAGGAAGAGCTGGGCGAGGATGTTGGACCCGGCCTTGGACCAGAAGTCCCCCTGCTGGCTCGCGTCCACTGACGCGGCGAGGAAGTGTCCGGCCAACCGTCCCGCGCCTTCCAGGGTTTTGGCATCCGCCAAGGGGTTCCACCACATCTCGCGTGCGGCGTGTGCGATCTGCTGCGGGTCCATCGACCACACCTGTCCCGCGCGGGTGCGGGCATCGTAGGTGGCGGTGAAGGCATCGCCGGCGGCCTTGTTCGAGGTCAGCAGGACCGGTCCAGGTGCGGTGAGTACGGAGGGGATTGCGAGTGAGGTGGTCTTGCCCGAGCGGGGGGCCATGATGGCGACGGCCACGTCTTCGTAGCCCATGCGTACTTCGTGCCTGGTGCCCTGCAGGTTGCCGAGCAGGATGCCGGTGTCGCGGGCCTCGATGCGCTTGGCGTCCTTCAGGCTCGGGCGCAGGGATCGGGCCTTGTCGGTGATCACCTTGGCCATCAGCGGTTCGATGTCCCTGGCCTTGGCCATTCCGGTGATCTTTTTCCGGCCGCCGCCGTGGTTTGTGTGTCGGGCCCACAGAACGCTCGCCACCGTCCCGAGGGCAAGGAGGAGGAGAACAGGAACGACGCGGGCACCGATCAGCAGGGACGTTTCTGCCGCGTTGGGCCAGACCTGCTCGGGATGGAGCAGGGCCTTGGTCGGCTGATACGGGGACCAGCTGGTGCCGGTGAGGTAGGCGGTGATGTTGCCCGACAGCCAGGCGAGGTGGGAGAGGGGGACGACGATGGCGAGCACGCCGACAAGGAGGCGCAGGACAAGGTCGTACCCATCGGTATTGCTGTTGGAGGAGGAGGGCAAAGGCTATGTACTTCCGGTCGGGGTCGGAGATTCAGCGGCTGCGGCTGTCCTTCGCCGGCGGCTGTCGCGAGGCGATTTGGGTCATCAGCAGGGTGGCACGCCTGGCAGCAAGGGATCGGACGCGTTCTTCCAGCGCCCCTGCGACGTACACGGCGGGCACGTCCGTGGTCCTACGGGTGATGACGCTCGCGTCGGGGGCCGGGAGGTTGCGTTCGCGGTTGATGCGCGCAAGCAGCTTCGGATCGGCGAGCGCAGCGGTGAACGCGGTGACCAGACGGGCAGGAATGTGCGCGCCGCAGCGGGCCTGCCACACGGTGTTGTTGCCGAGTTCGGCCGTGGCGACCCAGAAGGCGGTGCTGCGCCTCACGACATGCTGGACACGGCGGTTCCGTCGGGGGAGACGACGCCGTTCCAGTTGTATCCGCCGCCCCATCCGGCCTGGGCGAGGGGCTCGAATGGGCCGGATGATGCGCTGGCTTTTGCGGACGGGTCGGTGAGGGAGGCTGTGACGGCGGCGATGAGTTCTACCGGGGTGCGAGCGCCGAAGCCGGCAGACCAGGCGGGTCTGCCCGGCTCTGCCGCGTGGTTGGGCGTCCACCACCGTCCCTCGTGTTCGGGCTCCAGACGCAGGAGAGCTTTCTGGTCGGGACTGGAGAGCAGGACGCGAGGCATGAGGGGGTCGTTGCCGTAACTCCATCCGCAGGCCCGGTGGAGAGGGACAGTGATCCAGGCGGGGTCGCCGCCGCCGGCGAGGTGGCGCGGTGCGATGTAGTCGACCTCGACTGTCCCATGAGCTGGGGGCGCGCTCACCCGCGTGCCGTACCTCGCCGTCCGGGTGCGGGCGCCGGAAGCGGTGCTAGGGGCGAACGGGCTTGGCGAACAGCGGAATTGATCTCCTGGAGTGCCTTTCCGTGAGTGGCCCAGTCGTCGAGGTAGCTCCACGATTCGGCGTGATGCTCTGCGAGGGCGTCGTCGAAGGCAGCGGTGCCGGGCCTGGCGGCGATGGGGAGGGCATCTCGGGTCTGCAGCCACTGCTCGTGCAGCTCGTCGAGCCGGTCGAGGGCGGTGTGCAGGACATCCAGCTGGTAGACCCAGCGGCTTTGCACGGTGTCCGACGGCAGAAGGCCCAGCTGGGTCTCGGCCGTGGCCAGCAGATGACGGGCACCGAAGCGGAGCGACTCGAACGCCTCGGCGGTGTCGGCGTCTCGCTGGCTTGAGCGCAAGCCGTAGGCGTGCTCGTCGTCGGGCCAGCCATCGGGGTCGGTGTGCTCGTCGGAGTAGGCGTCCCAGGAGTCGAGGATCTTCTTGCTGTCACGGACAAAGCCTTTGAGGTGACGGAGGAAGTCGCGGTGAGAACGGTGATCGTGCGTAATGGGTGGGTTCCTGTCGGTTCAGCGGCGGGTAGCTGACGGCGCGCCGTAGCCCTTCGCGGGGGTAGCCGGGAGTCTCGACTGCTGTCGGCGGGCAGAGCGCGCCCGTGCGCGGAGCGATTCGATACGGGCGGTGTGCGCCTCGACCACCTGCTGTGGACGTAGCGGACTGGGCTCCTGCACGGCGCTGTAGTGGGCGGTGCGGTCGTACTGGTTGCGCTGTATCGGGCTGGGGTCGGCCAGCGCGGTGAGGAACGCTGCGACGAGGTGTGTGGGAGTGTGCTCGTCAAAATAGGCATGCCAGATGCGCCGGCCGGGGTATCCCCCATGACCGGGCTCGCTGGTCTCGACATGCCAGGAAGGCCGGCCACTGAACTCCCTTAGCGGACGCAGTTCGATATGGCACATGGAGTCCGGCGAGTGCGCCGTGCCATCGGCGTCCCGGTGCCAGCCCGCCGAGGTCACCGGCCGCCACAGATCCGGCTGCTGTGGCGGCGGGGCGATGAGGGCGTCGGTGAATCCGGTGAGGATCTCGGCGGGTACGAGTTCGCCGAACTCTGCGTACCAGCCTGGCTCGGAGTCGATGGGTTCGGCACGCAGCCGCCACCACGCCGAGGTGTGGGACTGCGGGTCGAATTGGAGGCAGTGCCGGAGGTCGGGGCTGCGCATGACGATCTCGGCGCTCAGCGGGTCGGAGACCGTGCTCCATCGGGCGGCAGCGAGGCCGTGGGTGACGTGACGGACGTCGCCAGGTCCGGCGAGGTGGCGGGGGCTGGTGTCGACAGGGAGCCGCCAGGCGAACTCCTCGGCGAACGCGGCGAGTTGCCGTGAGGTCAACGGCATCGGGACTGCTCTGGCCCGCTTGCGGGCGCATCACCGTAGAGGTCGCGCAGGTCATCGGGCACGTAGTGCAGGGCGTGCTGGTCGGTCTGATGCCGCGCGGCCGTGCGCAACTCGGTGATCAGGCGATCGGTCTGCGCGGTGCGTGGCGTGTCCGGGTGTTCCTGTACGGCGCGGGCGAGGGCGCGCAAAGTGTCGGCGAGCTGGACGGGCAGGCCCGTGTACTCGTCGAGCAGGGGCTCGACGAGGGCGAGTGCCGTGACGGGGTCTGGTTTCTCGCGCACGTAGTCGGTGAGGTCCGAGAGAGTCTCGGTTGCGGTGCGGATGGTGTCCGAGGTGAGGGCGGGCATCGGGATCCTTGGGGCAGCGTGTCGGGTCAGCGGCGGGTCCGGGCGCCGCCGGCCGGGGTGTACGGGCGGGCGCTGGTGTGTGGCCGGTGGCTTTGGGTGTTGCTGCGGGCCCAGGCGGCGGTGTGGGCGGCGGTGATCCGGGCTTGTTGCCACGCACGGAGTTGGGAGGGCGTGACGGACACCGACCAGGTCCGGATCTGCGCGCTGAGCGGGACGCGCCCGCGTGGGCGCATCACGGGATCGGGGCTGGCGAGTTCGGCCGAGAAGGCTTGTACCAGGTGCATGGGCGTGTCTCGTGTGAAGGTGGCTGTCCAGCCGTTTCCCTGCTTGTCTGTGGCGCCGGTCCACCACATCGCTGGGCCTTCGGGGCTGTGGTGGTAGTGCATCCACGCGGTGCCGTCGGGGCTGGTGGCCATGTAGTCCTGGCCCTCGAAACGCGTGTGCCAGTTCTGCTCCTGCAACGGAGCCCAGACGTTGGGGGCGTGGGCGGAGCGGGGACGGGTGAGGGCGTCGGTCAGACCGGCGACGATCTCCACCGGGGTTTGGCGGCCGAGGTGGGCCGACCACTCGCGGTTGGTGCTGTCTGCTCGGCTGTGGATGGTCCACCCGCCGGGAAGGACGTAGGGGTCGTAGGTGATGCGGAGGGCGCGGTCCGGGCTTTCCATGTGCAGTGGACCGCCCTTCTTGGATTTGTCCCGCCATCCCGAGGAGCGCAGGAACTCCGAGACATGCCGTATGTCGCCCCCGCCGGCCAGGGCACGGGGTTGGACGAGGTAGTGCTGCTCGGCCTGCTCGTCTGGCGCCCGGACCTGCCATTGCCGGTTCTTCACCGGTGCCGCCTGACGACGAGCGGTGCGGGCCCGGGGGGCTTCGCCGTGGTAGTAGCCGGCTGTGCGCCAACGCGCTGCAGGGTGTCTTTGTGCTCGTCCAGGTCGAGAGCGATGTCGTGCAGCTCGTTCGTGGCTCGCCCAAGAGCGAGCCACGCCTCCGCGGGGAGCGCGCCTCGCTCCGCCTGGTCCTTGGCGAACACGCTTCCGGTGGCGACGAGGTGAGTGACGCCTCCAAGGACCCCTGTGTCCGGGTCGAGCACCCGGGCGATGACTTGCGCGGCCTGGGGCGGGGGGAGCTGGGAGAGGTGGTCGGCGAGCTGGCCGAGCTGGCGGGTGATCTCGTCGGCCAGTCTCACCGGGTAGGGGCGGGGTGGGTCATGCTCCTCCGGGGCGGTGGACGGTCAGTGGTGGTGGCGCTGCCCGACACGCTGTGCCTCGGCGCGGACCGCTTCGGGTCGGGCGCCGCCCAGCGGGGAGTTGCGGCCGTGGCCGGTCGGGATGCAGGCGCGCAGATAGCGGCGGAACAGGGCTGTGGCGAACCGGGGTTGGAGCCGACGGCTCATCGGTGGGGGTGTACGGCTTGCTACGAGCTGCTCCGGCGTAGTCGGTGCGGTGGGCGGCCTCGGCGTGTTGTCGGGGCTGCCTGGGTGTCTTACGAGGTACGCCATGTCGGCGCTGGGTGCGAGAGGGGGCTGGCCGGGCCCGGCGGCTGCGCGGCGAGGCGAGCCGTTGGGGTGCGGAGGCCGTGCACGGGCTGCCGGGAGGCAGCTTCGTCGATGACGCCGGGCCTGCAGTTGGCCTTGGGCCCAAGCCATGAGCAGGGCGGGGATGGCGCGGGGCACCGGGCGCTTATGTTCGTCGGCAGCTGGGTGTTCGGTTGCGGAGTGTCAGATGCCGAATAGCGTCGGTGGGGATGGTGACGGGCTTCCAGCACCGAGAAAGTCGGGGTCCTTGGCCGTCACCGAATGTGGGTCGCTGGCGTACGGGTGCTGGCCGGGGCCGTCGGCATGGGTGCCGGTGCGGAGGTCGGCGCGGTCCGGCCTGCCGGGTGCTGGAGGGCTGTACCGATGCCGAGCGCTTCGAGTTGCGGGCCGATCTCGCGCAGGGCGCGGGCCTGAGCTTGGGTATCGTCGCCGTTGAGCCGGTGGATGCCGCTCTGGGGGTCCTGGATGAAGCCGTGGGCCGCGAGGACAGCGTGGGCGCGGTCGTCGGCGGGGGCGGTGGCGACGCTGCCGTCCGGCTGCCAGGTCAGAACGACCCGGTCCGGCTGAGAGGGCTGGACGCCGCCCAGGGCGTTGTACCGGACCTGGCCGAGTGCGTTGTTGTAGCGGGCGAGCAAGTCGCGAGCGATCTGCTCGGCGCTCAGGAACGGGTCATCAGCCAGGGCGATGCCGTTGGGCTCGGGCACGGCGCCGTACGCCTCGTCGGGCAGTGCGCGCGGGGCGATGGCGGCGATGAGGAAGCCGTCGCGCTCGTCGTGCCGGTTGAGAAGGACGAGCTGTGCGCCGTCGGGGCGGCTCAGGACGGCGGCCTGCTGCAGGGGCTGCTCGGCGAGGGAGGCGGCGAGCAGGTCCAAGTCCCAGATCCGGTCGGTGAGTTCGGCGAGGTCGTCCTTGGCGTCGGGCGACAGTAGGGAGATGGTCCAGGCGCCGGGAAGTTCGCCGGCGAGGACGTCGGCGTATGTGGCGAGGTGCTCGGAGGTGTCGTGGTCGTGCATGGTGTCCTTGGGCGAGTTGGGAGTCGGCGGTGCTGTCCGGCAGCTATCGGCAGCTGGGCCGGGAGGGAGCGCGGCGGAGGCGGATAGGCGCACACGGGCCAAATTCGGCGGGGCCCGGTGGTCGGTCTCGTGGACGCGGACGACGGCGCTCATCCCGCCGCGCTGGAGGACGCCGCGGGTCCCGGAGTCGCCGCTACGGGCAAGGAGTTCGTCCCAGAGCGGGGGCACAACGGATGCCGAGTAGCGGTCGGCACGGGGTCACGAGACCCCTCCTTACAGCTTTCGGCGGGCGGTGTGCCGAGCGGCGGCCGGGGCCGGGACTGCACGGGGCTGCACCACGCAGGCGGCCGCGGTGTCCAGGTCTTGCTGGATGGCGTGCAGGCGGCGGGCGATCAGCTCCAAGCGGTGCGCAGCGTCGGCGCCAGCGGCGCCGGGCTCACGGGCGATCCGGTGCGCGGTGTGCTCAACGAGCCCACGGACCGCGGCCAGTGGCCCGGCCTGCTCGTCGGCGAGCTGGGTGAGGACACTCGCGAACTGCAACGACACAGTGGGCGCCGCACGGACCGCAGCCCGCGTTGTGGGTTCAGCGCCTGCCGGCGAGATCAGGTGGAGATCCTGCTCGATGCGGCGGGCCTCGTCCGCGAGGCGTCGCAGGACGTCGGCCGGCGGAGCGTGCCACGCGCCGTCGAGATGGATCAGGTTGGCGATCACGTCCATGCGCCCGGGCTGAGCCTGAACGGCGATCCAGCGGCACCCGTGCTCCTTGCCGGGGATCTCGATACCGGCGGCCCGCGCAAGGCGGTGGGCGGCTTCAGCCCACTCAGGGCCGGTCAGCTCTCTGTCGTCGGGGTGGAGCCGGACGTCGACGTGGAGAATCGCGTGTCGGTCATCGTCCGGGCCAGCAGCGAACGGGTGCTCCAGGTAGGGGCCTTCGAGGTGCTCGGCCCACTGGACGGAAGTCCAGCTCTTCTGCCCGTCGTGCCGGGTGAAGTAGTCCAGGTCGGGCCAATGGGCGACGACCGTGTACTCCGTCAGTTCCTCGTTCGGCGAGACCGGACGCCCCAGCGCCTCTTCGAGCGGGTCGTGCGGGCTGTGGGTCCGTTCGTGCAGGCTGGGGATCACCTGCCGCCTCGGATGTCGGCGATGTGCACGAGTTGGCCCAGGGCTGTGGTGGTGTACCAGCCGCAGTCGATCAACTTATTTCTGTCGTCGAACCGCGCAAGGAGGGCGTCCTCCATGGCCCGCAGGTAGATCAGGCAGTCTGGGCAGCGGCGCGTGAGGTGCACGAGATAGCGCGGGTGGGCGGTGACGTAGGACTGGTCGCCGCCGGTCTGATCACGCAGCCGCCACCCGTCCTCATCGGTCGGGGTGTGCCAGGACGGGGCCACGACGCGCATCGCGTCGCCCCACAGTTCCCCGCCGGCCACCCCTTTCAGGACGACGACGGTGTCACCGGCCTGGAAGTGCTGGTGCGTGATGTCCCGGTCAGGGGTGAGCGGGTCAGGAGCCGGCGCGAACGCCGAGGCGGGCGGGGGTTGGGACATGAGTTCCTTCCACGCAGTCACTGGCGGGGTGGGAGCATCAATGGTCCGGAGGAACGCCGGTTTGGCCAACCGGCGCATCCCGGCTATGTTTCCAGCGCCGTCAGCGAAACGGGTTCTCCGTCCCGAGGTCCGCCTCACTGGCTGCGTCGAGGAGTTCGAGCAGGTCACTGCCCTCGGCGTCGCGCTGGTCGATCCACCATCCGGCACGGGTGATGGATCGGGCCTTCTCCTCCAGCTCCGCCCAGTCCGCCTCGTCCCAACTGCCCTCGACGACCAGCGTGGTGTGCGCGGCCGTCATCAGCTGGTGGCGGGAGCGCTCGCCCCAGTCCAGGGCCTTCTCCGGGCCGTCCAACTGGGGCATGCCGAACCGCTTCGCCCACGCGACGGCTGCCTCCTGCTCCTCGGCGCGCTTCGCCGCGAGCCACTCCTCATTGGACTCGGAGTCGGCGTCGCGTGCCGCCTTCCAGCAGTCGGTGCAGTCCTTCGACGCGAGCCAGCCGGCAAAGCCCGCCCGCTTGTCGGCGGGACGATTGGACAGGTCATGATCCGCATGGTGGGAGCAGGCGTGCTCCACGGTCCACAGAGTACGCACGGCCATTAGCCGTTCTCCTTAAGAAGTTGGAAGGTGCTGGGGGCTACGTTCTGGTCAGGGCGCTTGATGCTGGGCGCGGTTGAGGCGCCCCATGCCGTCCAGTACGGCGCGCCACCCGGTCAGATGCTGGCGGGCGGCAGCTCGTTGAGAATGAGGCAGGCGGTGTCGAGGAGAGCCTCAGCGTGTGGGGCGACATGGGTGGTGTACGCCTCCACCGCCGCCTTGTCACCGTGGACGCGTACGGCTGCTGCGGCGCCCCGCGTGGGCGTGGACGGTGCGGCCGTAGCGGTCGCGTGACCTGGCGAGCGCGGCCTCGGTCTCGCGGCCCATGACCGCCATCGGCAGCCGGAAGTCGGGGGCCCCGTCGAGCAGTTCGAGAGCTACCAGGACAGGGCCGTCGGGACCGCCCGTTCCCGAGTGGGTTTCATCGGGACCGTCTGCCGACCGTCGCCGTCAGGTGGACGCTCGGGGCGTACGTGGGCTTCGGCGGGGTCGGCCGGGGCGACGGCGGGGAGGTGGTGGGCGGCATGGTTCGCTGTGTCGTTCGGCAGGCGGCCGCCTCGGCGAGACGGCTGCGGCGCTCCTGGAGCCCGTTGGACGGGCCGGGGGGTGCCGGGCCGGCGGAGAGGTCTGGGTCGAGCCGGGTGTCGGCCTGCACCGTGTAGCCGTTGCGGCGCAGATCGTGGACGGCCTGGCGGGTGCGGCGGACTCTGTCGCGCTCGGGCTCGCTGAGGCGGTACAGCCCGGGTTTTCCGGGAACGGGTTCGAACTGCTCGCGTTCCAGGTACCAATGGGCGATGTGTGCGGGCAGGGCGGAGGTGAAGGAGGCGACGACGTCGTATTCCTCGTGGTCGCCGAATGCGAAGTGGGTGCCGGGTTGCAAGGGGCAGGGTCCTTCTCGGGGTGTCAGGGCGGAGCTGTCAGGGCCTGCCGCGCGCGGGTCGGGCTGCGGTAAGGACGCGGGCAGGTGCTGCGCGACGGGGAGGCCCCCATGAGCTGGGATGTGCTCCCACGGGCTCGGTGCAAGAGCGATTCGCCATCGGTGAACCAGGTTTCGATGGGCTGGCTGCATGCGTGCATGGCGCCCCTTGGAGGCGCGGAACTGTCGCGGACTGCCTCGTCGAGCAGGTGCTCGGTATCTGTCACGGCGCCGGCCAGGCGCGAGTGTGCCGCGGGATTGCCGGTTACGGATGGTCAGCGACTGATGAGGTGCCGGCACATGGTCTCGACGTTGCGCGATGAAGGAACGAGTGGACGGGGAGTTCCCTGGAGCGAGCAAGGAACTGGAGAGGGTCAGCGCGTACGGCCGGCGGACCGGACCGTCTTCGGTGATGCCGGTGGAAGGGCTTCGGTGGCGGGCGCTGAGTGGCGGAGATTCACGCCGATGCCCTTGGCCGTGAGCTGCTGGACCACGCTGTGGACGCGCAGCGCACGATCCTCCTCTCCGTATGCGGTGGGCAGCAGGAACGCTGCTTGGTGCGGGTGGTATTGGAAGCCGTGGACGTACAGCGTCGTGCGGGCATCGGCCGGCACGGTTTCGTACGGTGCGCCGAGGGCTCCGTCGCTGTACAGGGTCAGGGTGAGGACCTGGTCGACCTGGGGCGGACTGGGCCGGCGCGGGGGCTCAGGCTGGTTCGCTGCATGGGTGAGGAGTGTGTACAGGGCTTGCTCGTATCGGGGCAGCAGTCGCCGGGTGACACGCGCCGCCGCCCGCGCGGGGTCGTTGGGAACGGCGATGCCGTGAGGTTCTCTGACTGCGTCGAGGTGGTGAGGCTTGATGTGTGCGCTGTCGGGGATGAGTGGTGCTACGACGAACTGGTGTGTGTGGAGGGGGCGGTCGATTGCGTACAACCGCTGGCCGGCCGGACCGTGGAGCACGGCGTCGTGGGTGAGGTCGTACTGGCTGACGATGTACTCGATGTGGCCGCGGTCCCAGAGGTGCTTGATGCGTGGGAACTGATCGGTGTACTGCGAGCGGTGCTGATATTCGCTGGTCCAGGCGCCGGGCAGGCGGGCGGCGAGGCGGGCGGCGAATGAGGACAGGTCGGTGCGACGTGACGGCATGTGTTCCTGAAGGGATGGGACGGCGCTATCGGATGTGGCGTGGCTGTGCCGGTCCCCCGGCTCGCGTCGGCCGGGCCGGGTGGACATGCCGGGGCCGCTCGTGCGAGACGGGGTGTGGGAGGAGCCCGAGCTGGGCGAGGCGATGGTCGATCGCCTCGATGAGGTGTTGGGCGCTACCGCCGTGACAGGCTTCGGGCCGCTCGGGGGCGCCCGCGACGTTGGAGGGAGCCGAGTCGTAGAGGACCTCGAACAACGCTTGGTCGTCGGGGTGTTCACGGGTCACGATCCACCCCTCCGGGTCTCCCAGCGGACGGTCGGAGGAGGGCTCCTGCGGCGGGCTGATGATCAGGTAGCTGTCGTCGGGTAGCGATACGCGCACCACGTAGGCGCTGAGGCCGAATTCGACGTCGCACTCCAGCCCGCGCTCTCGCAGCGGTGTGGTGATGTGCGCGTGGCGGCGCCACAACCGCTCCCACCAGCGGGTGCCCACGCGGCGATGGTCGGGAAGCGGTGCGAGCGCAGCCGCGCGGAGGGCGTCTGAGGCACTCGTTCCGTCATCAGCCACGGCTCCTCTTGCGGGAGGTCGGTGTGCGGTGTGACGGGTCCGGTGGATGGAGGTTGTCGGTGTTGCTGAGGTGGGTGGGGCGGTTCAGGGAACTCCTTGATGGGGTGAGGGCGGCCCGGGTCAGCGGTGGCGCCCTTCCGGTTTGGGCGGCGGTATCGGGCTCTGATGCTGTGTGGGCGGGCGGAAGAAGCGGTGGAGGTCGAGGTGGTCGGTGAGTTCCTGGACCGCATTGCCGAGTGACTCCGACGCGCGCCGCAGAGAGGCACGCGCCGTCGCGTGTTCGATGAGCATGCGGTTGTCCCGGAAGTATCGGTCGTTCTCGATGTGCGGCCGGGGCAGTGAGAGCGCGTTCTGCGCAGTCTCGGCGAAGTGCGGGATGGCCCGGCTCGACAGGGTGACCGCTGACGCCAGGTGTGTGAGGACGGTGCTGCCGGCACGGTTCGTGCTGTGGCTGGTACGGGCGAAGTCTGCGGTCAGCTGGGCGACATCACGGGCGAGAGCCTGGGCGTTGGTGGTGTGCTGGAGGAGTGCTGTGTAGGACGGTGAGGCCGGGACCTGGCCGGTGTCGTCCAGCAGTTCCCATTGCTCGAATGCTTTGGAGAGTTTGCCCTTGAGGGAGTTGAGCGCGTCGATGAGGTGGAGGGTGGTGGCGTGCGGGATCAGTTCGCGCTGAATATCGGGTTCCATGAGCCTCTTGCCGTTTGTCTCTACTCCCGCGGGTTCGATTCTCGCGGGTGCGTTGTCGTGACCAGCAGGTGCAGGTCGGCGGGGGTTCACTCGACGGGATGAAGAATCCGTCGTTCCGTCGGGATTCCTGAAGCCTTGGCTGTATCTCTGACGCATGCGCCAGTTCTGTGAACCGAGCGGCCGATGACCCTTGCTGTCGTCCGTAACCTGGCCTCGGCCCGAGCCCTGCGCACGGTCGAGGAGGTCGAGGTCTTCGAGCAGGAGATTGTCGACCAGTACGCGTTGGCGATGGCGTCTGCTGGCCTGACCGATGGCTACATCGGGAGTAGTCGGTCGGTGGTGATCGACTTCGCACGAACCTTGTCGGGCCCGTTGTGGACGGCTACCTGCGACGACGCAGATCGGTTCCTGGCGGGCCTCCGGCGTCTGGGCAACACCGCCAACACACGTGCTGGCAAGGCCGGTACGGTGGCTCAGTTCTTCGACTTCGTGGTCAGCCGCTACCAGGGCGACATCCATGCGCTGACGGGATACGTCGTTGAGCAGCCGATCGACGAGTACAACCGGCCTCCGGGCCGGGCGGCGGGGGAGCTGCGTATCCCTCCGTCCGACACTGAGGTCGATGTGCTGTTCCGTCAGTGGCGCGCGAGCATTCCCGAGTCGCGCAAGTACCTGCCTGCGGCGCGGAACTACTTCGCCGCCTCGCTCTGGCGACGGCTGGGCCTGCGGATCAACGAGACGATCATGCTTGACATCCGCGACTGGCGTCCTGACCTGGGTGAGTTCGGGAAGCTGCATGTCCGGTTCGGCATGGGCAGCAGAGGTCGCGGTGCCAAGCCCCGGCTGGTCCCCGCCATCAACGGCGCGGATCAGTTGATCGATTGGTGGCTTGCAGAGGTCCGCCACCAGTTCGGGGCTGACTGGTCGGATCCGGACGCGCCGATGCTGCCCAGCGAGCGTCACGACGAGCTGCTCAACCGGTGCGCGCGGGTCGGCGACGACGCCCTGCGTCAGGCGCTGAAGGCCCAGACGAAGCTCTGGCTCCCAGCGTGGGCGGGACGCCTGACTCCCCACGTCCTTCGGCACTACTGCGCCTCCTCTCTGTACGGCGACGGGATGGATCTCAAGGCGCTTCAGGAGCTGCTCGGGCACGAATGGCTGTCCACCACGACCCGCTACATCCACGTGCGCAGCGAGCACATCGAACGGGCGTGGACACAGGCCAATCAGCGGCTCGAAGCTCGTTTCGAAATGGAGGTGTGACCCCGTGCGCTGGAATCTGCGGATGAAGGCGGCCGAGTGCGGCATCTGGAAGTCCACGGATATGCGCCGCCAACTTGCCGCGGCCGGACTGGAGATCAGCGCGGGGAAGATGTCGGCGCTGTGGACCGGCGCCCCGACCACGATCCGCCTCGATGACCTGGACGTGATCTGTGCCGTCCTCGACTGCGACCCCACCGCGCTGCTGATCCGAGAGCCCGACAAGGTCGCCGCCCGCCGCCCCCAGCCGCAGCAGGCAGCGTCCGCCACGTCAGACACTTCCGTGGTGGTCACACCACGGTTCGGACGTCCTCGATCGGAACCGCCACTGTGAGCACCCCGCCGCCTCCGAAGTGCGCGATCTGCCAGGTCAACCGCATTGCGTGGTCCAAACCACGGATGGAGTTCTGCTACGAGTGCTTGCCCGGAGGCCCGGTCGGGCCACCTCCGTGCCGAAGCTGTGGGTCCCGTGACAGGTACTTCAGCCAGGGGCAGTGCGACTCGTGCCATCCCGGCGCCCCGATGCACCCCGGGTCGTGCCGTAGCTGCCTGGCCTGGGGTGTCCACCGTGCCCACAGCTGGTACTGCTGGAGCTGCCGCTGGTGGGCAACCCACTATCCGACGGCCGAATGCATGGTGTGCGGCTTCCACACCACGATCGGCGACGCCGGAACGTGCCGCCTGTGCAGTGTGGAAGGCCGTCGTGTGAAGGAGCCCGGCCGGGCGGTCGATCTCGCGGCGGTCAGCCGCAACGGCCAACAGCTTTACCTGGCCAACCTGCATCACACCTACGTGCCGCGTGGCAAACGGCACCGCTCGCCGGGTGAACCGGCAGACGTCGGAACAGTCCAACAACGCCTCGAGGTAACCGAGTTCACGGCGCTGCGGTGGAGACAACTGCTGCTGTTCCGCATGCCGCCGAACCAGGGAGCCCTGAAGCGACGCATCGCTGTCCCCGACACCGAAATGCTGGCCTTCTGCGACTCCGTCATGCGTGACCACGCCGCTCGGCACGGCTGGAGCAAGAAGCTCACCAACGAGGTCAAACGCTCCCTTAAGCTCCTGCACGCCCTTCAGGACACCCCCGGAGCGAAGATCCACGCCAGTGACGTCCTCGAACTGCCACGGATCGGCGGCACCGCGCTCTCGACGCTGGAGATCCTGGCCGCGGCCGACCTGCTCATCGACGACCGCACGCTGGCCGTACGGCACTACTTCACCAAACACACCGCCGACCTGCCGCCGACGATGGTGACCCAGCTCCAGACGTGGCTTGATGTCATGATCGAAGGAAGCCGGCAGGCGCCTCGCAGGCGGGCCCGGCACCCGCAGACCGCCCACCTGCACATTCTCGGCATGAGCCCCATCCTGCGAACGTGGGCGGAAACGGGGCGCCAGTCTCTGGCCGAGGTAAGTCGCAAGGACTTCCTCGCCGCTCTCCCAGCCAGAGGGGCACACCGCAACTTCGCCGAGCAAGGCTTCCGCTCGCTGTTCAAGGTCCTCAAGGCCCGAAAGATGATCTTTACCGACCCGACGCGTGGACTTCCCATCACTCCCGTCAACGCCACGGTGCCCCTCCCGCTGGACAGCGGGGCCATCCGCAAGGCGCTCAACTCGCCTGACCCCGCTGTGGCCCTGGCCGTCGCGCTCGTCGCCTTCCATGCGGTGACCAGCCCGCAGTTGGCGGCGATGAAGCTGACCGACATCCGGGACGGGCGCCTGACCCTGCAGGACCGAACGATCCCGCTGGCCGGTCCAGTCCTGACCCGCTTGTCTGCCTACCTCGACCATCGGTCGAAGATCTGGCCCGCGACGAGCAACGCGCACCTCTTCATCAACCGGAAGACGGCACCGCGAACTACACCGGTGAGCCGCAACTTTCCATGGATCGCAGCCCAGTTGAAGCCTCAGGCTCTGCGGGAGGACCGCATCCTTCAGGAGATCCACGCAACTGGCGGAGACGTCCGACGCATCTGTGATCTCTTCGGGCTCTCGATTTCCGCCGCAGTCCGTTACGCCAACACTCTCGAGCACCCGGACCTGGCCGACGGCGACGTCGGCACCCACTGCGTGAGGTAGGGCGGACACCCAAACGTGATCGCGAGAGAGGTTCCTGCGATCGTGTGTCGCATGGGTGAACTGGTTGAGCGGGTCGATGAGCAGGACCACGTCGTGGCGGTCGTCGAGCGTGGTGAGGCGATTCGGGAGCGTTGGCTGCACCGCATCGCGACAATCGTGTGCCGCGACGGCGATGGACGGATCCTTGTGCACCGTCGCCCGGACGATGATTCCCGCTTCCCCGGGCAGTTCAACTGGATGTTCGGTGGTGCCGTCGACGTTGGCGAGTCGTATGAGGAAGCCGCGGTC
This sequence comes from Streptomyces sp. NPDC088387, assembly GCF_044753385.1. NCBI lineage: Bacteria > Bacillati > Actinomycetota > Actinomycetes > Kitasatosporales > Streptomycetaceae > Streptomyces > Streptomyces sp. NPDC088387. The sequence goes on along the minus strand of NZ_JBIVNC010000017.1, from coordinate 28,138 downwards.
AGGGAACTGGCGGAGGAGCTCGGAGTCCGGGCCGATCCCCGCTTCGTGTTCAAGTTCCTGTGTGACGGCGTGATCAGCCCCTACTGGCTGGGCCTTCATGAAGTCGTGATCACAGCGCCGGTTCAGCCCGACCCCAAGGAAGTCGCCTGGTGCGACTGGCTGACCGAGCTCGAGATCGAAGAGTTCGTCCGCCGATCGGAGTTCATACCGGACGCCCGCGAGGCATTCGACCGATACCGAGCCCTGGGTGCCCCGCGTTAGCCTTTCGGTTAGGCTCGTCATTGCTCCACCACCCTTCGGTTCATGGGAATCAGCACGTCGGTATTCGTGAACTCACGGACCTTTCAGTGCATGCGGGCGTCGGTGTCGAAGAGCGCCAGCTCGTGTGAGTGAAGGAGGTGCTGGACGATGAAAGATCGTCCGGCGACTTTCCATAGGCCACGGCCTCGGTTGAGGTGGGCGATGGCGTCCATTTCGACGGAGGTCAGGCCGAGCAAGGAGGCTGCGGCGTGGAGTTGGTCGGTTTCCTGGCGGTAGATGATGCGGGTGGAGCAGTCGGCGAGGAGTCCTTCGGCCAGGGCGCGGCCCTGTGATCCGGCGTCACCGGCGGTGAGCAGGTCGGACAGCCGGTGGATCACCATGAGGTTGGCGATGCCGAGGCCCCGGGAGAGTTTCCATTGGGCCTGCATGCGCTGTAGGAGGCCGACGTGTCGCATCAGCCGCCATGCCTCGTCGTACACGATCCAGCGCCGGCCGCCGTTCGGGTCGGAGAGGGCGGACTCCATCCAGGCGCTCGCGCAGGTCATCGCGAGGACGAGGGCGGTGTCGTCGCCGGAGCCGCCGAGCCGGGACAGGTCGATGGTGAGCATTGGCGCGTTCGGGTCGAACGAGACGGTAGAGGGGGCATCGAACATGCCGGCAAGGTCACCGTGGACGAGGCGGCGCATTGCGTGGGCCAGGTCCCGGGCGGCGTCACCGAGCCGGCCCGACATCGCTCCGGCTGCCTCGTCGAGTGCGCTGGGGTTGTTGAGGGTGGTCGCGATGTCGCCGAGGAGAGGCGTGCGGTGTGTGTCGGCGGCGCGGGAGACGACGGCATCCAGGGCGACGTCAAGGGCTGTGTGCTCCATGGGCATAAGGGCCCGGCCCAGAACCGTCCGGGCCAGCGAGCCCAGCAGGAGCAGGCGGCGCTTGCGGGTCTCGCCCACCCAGTCGGCCTCGGTGACGTTCTCCGGGCGCGGGGCCGCGTCCAGGGGGTTCAGGCGTCCGGGCAGGCCGGGGCCGAGAGCGACGGACCGGCCACCGAGAGCTTGTGCCACCGGAGTCCACTCGCCCTTCGGGTCACAAGGCACGTAGACGCGGTAGCCGAAGGCGGCCGAACGCAGCGCGAAGGACTTGGCGAGCGCGCTCTTGCCCTGTCCGATCACCCCGGCAAGTAGGAGGTTGGGGTTGGTGAACCCTTCGACCTTGCCGTACAGCGCGAACGGATCGAAGACGAACGACGCTTCGGCGTGGACGTCGCGCCCGATGTAGATGCCCTCGGCGCCGAGTCCGCCTTCGGCGAGGAAGGGGTAGGCCCCGGCGGCCACGGCTGTCGTCATGCGGTGGGCGGGCAGTTTCAGCCGGTTCCACCGGGCGGAGGCGGGCCCGGGCCGTCCGTTCGGTGGGTAGAGCGCCACGGGCAACTCGCCCTCCGTGGACGTGTTTTCAGTCTGATGAGCGCCTGCTTCCGCGCGAACCTTGGCGGTGGTCTCGGCGAGCTGACGGCGGGCGGCTTTGCGGCTGGCGCGGTCGGTGTCGTGAGGGGTGAAGAGTGGGCTGGCGGACGCGCGTCGGGCGGGCCGGTGGCTCATCGGGGGCGCTCGTCTCTGCGGGTGGTGCTCATCGCACGCAGGCCGTGGTGTGCGGGCGGAGGTCGGTGGGGGTGGTCTTGCGGCGCACCGCGTGTCCGGAGGCGAGGTGACGCTGGCAGATCGTCAGCACGGGGGGTCCTTCGGGCAGCTGCTCCGGATGGCAGGCTTCCAGCTCAGCTTGTGTCGTTGTGCTGGGCAGCAGATGGAAGGCGGAGTGGACTTCGCTGGTGGCCTGCCAGAGCCGGGTGTGCGCGATGGTGAGGTGGCGGCCGGCGGCGGGGTGCGCAGGCCGGGTGCTGTCGGCGAGCCTGTCCACAAGCTGGTGCAGCGCGGTGAGGTGAGCGTGCAGTACGTCAAGGTGCGGGCGGTCCGCCCTCTTGGGCGGGTTCGTCTCCGACAGGGCCAGGGCTCTGGTGTGGTGGCGGATGCCGGCGCTCGCGGCGCGGAGGTAGGGGTGTGCGTCGTCCGGACGCAGGGGAAAGGTCAACGGTGATGGTCCTTCCTGCCGGACGGCAGGGGCCGTGACGGCTGGCCCGTCGTGGGTGATCGCAGGACAGCCGGCGATGCTGCTGTCAGGCGGGGACGGAATCGGTTCACAGGGCGGTCCGGGCGAGCGGGAGCGCGGCGAGGGCGAAGGCGTCGGGCTGCTGGTAGTTGAGCCGGCGGAGATCGACGCCGGAGGTGACGGCGCGGGTCTCGATCTGTGCGCAGGCGGCGTCCAAGAGGGCGTCGGTCTCGGCTGTGACGGTGACCAAGCCGGTCAGGGCGACATCGGCATGACCGGCGATGAGCTGGCGTTCGCGGGTCTTGACGTCGGCGTATTCGACGGAGTCCTCTTCGGAATCCACCTGCCCGCGGCGGGCACGTTCGTTGGCGTCGGCGATGATCGCTGACTTCTTGCGCTGGACGTCCCGCAGTGCGGACTCAAGCCCTTGCGGCACGTAGATGAGGGAGAGGCAACGGCGCACCCCGGCCGTGAACATGAGCCCCTGCAGGAACCCGGCTCCCACCTCGGTGCGCGGCCAGTTCTCCACCCAATAGGTCGCGTGCCGCGCGGTGTCGGTGGCGAGGCGGTCGTATTCCTCGAACTGGACAACGGGACCTGCGGCTGCCGGGTCGGCCTCGGCGCTGCCGGTCTCGGACCATTGCTGCAGGGCGGCGAGGGCCTTGGGGTCGTAGGCGGTGCGGACGACGGCGGCGATTTCCCGTGCGCTCAGCCAACCGGTGACCTGGAGCCCGGCATTGCGGGCGGCCTGCGCGATCGAGGCGGTGGTCTGCTCCATGACGGTGAACGCGCCGGGCAGCCCTCCGCCGGCCTGCGAGATCAGGCGCCGGGCGGCTTTGAGGTCGAGGGCGATGGCGAGATAGGTCTCGTGCGGGGCAGCGGCAGGACCGGCAGAGGCGACCAGCTCGGAGTAGATCTGTCCGGCCACCGGCGTCTGGGCGTGCCCGTGCTGGGTCCAGTGGCGGGTGAGGGAGTCGCCGCCGTCCGGGACGGTACGTTCCAGCACCTGCACGGTGGCGATGTGCCCGGTGCGGGCGATGCTCGCCAGGGCGCGCCCCCAGCTGTTCACGTGGTGATTCTGGGTGGCCGGGTCGAGGAGCGCGAAGGCGCGGCTGCTGACGCGGGCGACGGCCGTCAGGGTCTGTTGGTGCGGGTCGTGCACGGCTGCGGCGCCGTTGGCGGAGTCGCCAGGGGTGACGACCTTGAGAGAGGCGGTGGTGCCGGGCAGCTGGAGGACGCCGTCCTGCCGGGGCCGGGTGCGAGGCCGGGCAAGCCAGAGCGTCTGGCCGGTGCGCCGGCGGTGTGCGTAGCGGGCGACGATCGGCGCCCAGTCGATGAGCGAGCGGCCATGCCGTCGGATCGTGACGAGCGCACCGGACGTGGCCCACAACGGGGCCAGGACGAGGGCGCCGAGCAGTCCGGTGGACACCACCGTCATCAGGAGCAGCGCCAATGTGCATGAGACAAGCACGAGTTGGGGCATGGAGAGGCCGAGGAGGATGCCGCGGCGGCTCCTGTGCGGAAACTTCACCGTGACCGGGGTGACGGAGAGATCAGTCAAGGGATTCCTGGAGGCGCGGGTGGGACCCGGGGGCGGGAGGGCGCGTGCACATCCCGCCCCCGGGAGTCGGGCAGGGGATCAGGGGCCGGCCGGAGGCGGCGTCGGTGAGCCAGGCCCGCTCGACGCGGCGGTAGTTGAGCCGGACGACGGGGGCGCGCCTTGCGGCGGCGGGGCCGGGGCCGGTGGAGTGGACTGCCAACCACCGCCCTGGCCGGACGCTGCGCTGGTACCGGATCCGCCCGGTCCCGGGCTGCCGCCGACCCGGCTGCTGGTGTCGTCGGACACGTCCGTCGGTGCGGGCCGCACGGCCTTCTCCAGCCCGGACTTGACGGTACCGACAACGGGCAAGCTGTTCGTGGCACCCTGGGCGTCCTCCTTACCGCCTCCGCTGCCTGCGGTCGGACCGGCGGCGACATCGCCGGGAAAACCGCCAGCGTCGTCGGCGTCGGGACCGTGCGGCGCGGCCGCCGCACCAGCTGCCGCACCCCCTGTTCCAGCCGCAGCTCCTGCCGCGGCAGCCTTGCGGGCTGCGTTCTCGGCATGGGCCTTGGCGATCTGGACGCCCGCACCCCCGGCCCGGTGGATGGACTCGCCGTCGGTGCCATCGGCTGCCCAGTGGACGAACTTGAAGACGGCGTAGGGGCACAGCAGCACCAGGACCATGATCACGATGCCGGACATGACGTCAGCCAGGGCGGCGATACCGTCCTTGGGCTCGGTCTCGCCCATCGCGGCGACACCTAGCACGAAGATCACGGTCATCAGCAGCTTGGAGACGACGAGGGTGGCGGTGGCCTCGATCCATCCCTTGCGCCACCGGCGTGCGACCTCCCAGCCGCCGCCCGCGGACGCGAAGACGGCCAGCGTGACCATGACGAGGATGCCGACCTTGCGGACCATCATCACGCACCAGTAGAGAGTGGCGCCCATGGCGGAGCCGAGACCGGCGACGACGGCGACGAGCCAGCCCAACACAGAGAGCCCCGGGATCTGGCCGACCTTCAGCATGCGGCGCACGGCCGACTCGATGTTCAGATGCGCGGCCTTGAACAGTCCGTCGCTGACGGCGTCGACCACTTCGACGGCGACCGTGGTCATCGTGATGGCGCAGAACGCGAACAGCACTCCGGACGCGGTGCCGGTGAACGCTTGTGCGAGGGCTTGTCCGTCGCGTCGGACGGCAGCCCGAACCAGTTGCGCGCAGAAGGTGGCGACCAGCAGGACCAGGCCAAGTGGAAGCAGCATCTCGTAGTTGTCGACGAACCATCCGGCGTTCAGATCCACTCTCGTGGTGGTGTCGACCGCCTCGGCAGCCAAGTCGGCCGCCGCGGCTGCCAGTTCACCGGCGGACTTCGCCATCCAGTCACCCATGGCCTTGGCGGGGTCCGACGCGAAATCCACGGCGTCACCGACCGCACACAGCTTGTCGGCCAGGGGGTAATCACAGAAACCCACAGTGCGTTACTCCTGACTTTCTTGTCTGGTGCGGGTCACTGGGTGACGCTCGGGGCGATGGCGGCCAGGGTGCAGTCGGCGTTCGGGCGGCACTGGACGGCGAGGGTCACGGCCCGGTCCTCGGCTCCGGCACCGCCCTGTTTCCAGGAGATCTCCTGCTTGCCGTTGACGGTGACGACGTAGATGTACGCCTCGGTGATCGCGGACGGGTCCTCGGCCAGTGCCTGCTTGAACGCGCTGGGGTAGTGGCCTTCGGTGACCGTGCCAGTGGCGTGCTGGTCCTGGTCGGCCATCCGTGACCACAGCACCGGATCGGGAACCTGTCCCGAGATGGACGCCCAGTCGGCGTACTCGGTCTCCTTGGTCATCCAGGCCCGCATGCCTGCGAGTTGCTGGTCGCGGCTGGTGTCGCGGCTGTCGTAGGACCACAGCATCTGCGCCGCCGCCATCGCGAACCCGATCGGCTCGGCGATTTGCGCGGGTGTGGGCACTGATCCGGATCCGGAGGAAGGGCTCGGGGTCACTTCGGTGGAGGACGGGCTGTCAGCCGGGGCGGGCACGGCGGTGTCCGGCTCCTGGTGTCCGTTCCCATTGCCGGTCAGCAGGGCGACGACCCCGGCGATGACGAGCAGGACGGCGACGACGCAGGCGACGATCGCGACGCGTCGGTTGGCCGACCAGCCCGCGCCGTACGAGGACAGCGAAACGGAGGGAAAGCGACGGCGCATCATTGGACCTGAGCCCCCAGGCCGGAGAAGAAGGCCACGATTCCATTCGCGGCGCCCAGACCGAGGGCAGCCCCGGCGGCCACGACCGCGCCCTTCTTCCCGTTGGCCTCAGCCTGGTGACCACCGGTGTGGTGCCCCCAGGCCCATACGCCCAGTGAGACGGCGAGGGCTCCGACAACGGCGATGATCCCGAACATGTTGATGCTGTTGACCACGTTCTTCAGCACACTCAGCCCAGGCAAACCGCCGCCCTGAGGCGTGATTCCTGGATCGTAGGCGAGCTGGATGACGCGGTCTGCGAGGGGGACGGACATGAGTGTGGCGGGGCTCCTTGTATACGCGGGCCGGGCGGGGCCGGCGGAAAGACGGGAAGCGGCGGGGGAGTGGCGCTCGGGGCGCGGACGTGACCGCGGCGGCCTCCCGCCCAGTGCGGGTTCCGGGCGACAGAGGCGTCACAGGACGCGGCGGGCTGCGAGAACCGTCCAGTCCTTGATCGGGGTGATCCGGACCGGCTTGGTGGTGCGCGGCGCCTCGATCACGAGACCCTCGCCCATGTACATGCCGACGTGCTCGGGCCGGGCGGTGGTGCCACGGCTGAAGATCAGGTCACCAGGCTCAAGTTGTGCGGGCGATGCCGCTCTGCCCTCGGTGATCTGCGTATAGGTGGTGCGGGTCAGGGTTACGCCGGCGTGTGCGTACGCCTGTTGCATGAGGCTGGAGCAGTCGCAGCGGCCCATGGGGTCGGGGCCGTGCGGGTCGGTGCAGGACCCGCCCCACTGGTAGAGCGTGCCGAGCTGGTGCATCGCCCACTCGATGGCCTTGCGTGCCTTCGGATCGGCCTTCTTGGGGATCGCGTAGCCATTCGGGACGCTTCCCTCGGGGATCGGGCCGAAGGCGGAGCCGTCCTGGTCCGGCGTACAGCCGGCTGGCGGTTGCTCTTCGTCCGCGTCGCCGCCGCCGCTGGGGAAGGTCTCGGCGATGGCGCCCTGCAACGCAGCGGCCAGGGTCTCCCACTGCGCGTATGCGTCCGGCAGGCCGGATTTCTGCACGGCTTGGGCGGCCTGGGTGACGGTCATCTGCTGCCAGCCGTCCACCCTGAGCAAGTGCTTGTAGAACTGCTCGGAGGCGTAGACCGGATCACGGATCTGCTGTGCGTTGCCCCAGCCTTGGGACGGGCGCTGCTGGAACAGGCCGAGCGAGTCGCGGTCGCCGTAGTTCAGGTTGCGCAGTCGGCTCTCCTGCATCGCCGTGGCGAGCGCGATGACCCGGCCCTTCTCGGGGACGTCGAGCGAGAGGCCGGCGGCCACGATCGTCCGGGCGTTGGGGACTTGCTCGGCGGGCAGGTCCAGGCCTTCGACGCGGACGTCCTGACCGGACGCTCCGTCGAGGAACTTGGCGACCTGTTCGGCTACCTCGTCAGTGTCGATGTCGGTCGAGCAGTTACTGAAGGAGCCGCTGTTTTGCACGGCGTCGGCGGTGGAGGCCAGCATCATGCCGGTGCCGGCGATCAGGATTGGGGCGAGGAAGACGACGCCGATGCCGACGACGAGCCCTTTCAACCGGAGCAGACCACTCGTGCTTCAGCGGCTACCGGCAATGATGGGTGGCGAGACGTCAAGAGGTGTCCTTCCGGATGTGGCGCCCGACGTACCGCGTGCGCGACGTGCCTCGGAAGGGCGCGGCGGCCGGGGTGGGCGATCGGGACGGGCCGGTGTGGGCGAGTTGCCGCTCGCTCCGCGTGGCCGGGCCGTGAGCCAGGTGTGCTGGGCCATGGGAATCTTCGTCAGTGCGGCCGAAGTGGCCGACGGCGTGCGCCGAGCGGTTCAGAAACAGTAGGCACGGATCGGCGGTTGACCAAAAAATCGGCGTGAGGTATCGGAATCCGGCACCTCGGCAAGGGATTTCTTGGCCGTCGGCGGATTCGCCTCTACAGTTTTTGGACTCCCCTCTCGCCCTCCTCGGTTTGCGGCCACGGGCTTCTGAATGCCCGCTCCCGGCCCGCGAGGACTCCTGCGCGAGGCAGCACTTTCATTCCGCGATTCCGCACCCGAATAGGGGTTTCTCATTGCCGTTCTCCCTGCACCAGGGCGACGCCCTCAGCGTCCTCGCCGGCCTTCCGGACGACTGCGTCGACTCCGTCATCACCGACCCGCCGTACAACAGTGGAGGGAGGACTGCGAAGGAGCGCACAACCCGGTCCGCGAAGCAGAAGTACACCTCCGCCGGGTCCAACAACGACCTCGCCGACTTCACCGGCGAGAACATGGACCAGAGGTCGTACGGGTTCTGGTTGACACAGATCATGACCGAAGCGCACCGCCTGACGAAGACCGGCGGAGCAGCACTGCTCTTCACCGACTGGCGTCAGCTCCCGACCACAACGGACGCGATCCAGGCCGCCGGGTGGCTGTGGCGCGGGGTGCTGGCCTGGCACAAGCCGCAGGCCAGGCCCCAGAAGGGCCGGTTCACCCAGAACTGTGAATTCATCGTCTGGGCATCGAAGGGAGCGATTGACGGCTCTCGAAACCCGGTCTATCTGCCCGGCTTGTATTCCGCATCGCAACCCTCGGGCCCGAAGCGCCAGCACATCACACAAAAGCCCGTCGAGGTGATGCGCGAGCTGGTCAAGATCAGCCCCGAGGGGGGCGCAGTCCTCGACTTCTGCGCAGGCTCCGGCTCCACGGGCGTGGCCGCTCTGCTGGAAGGTCGCGACTTCGTCGGCGTAGAGAAGACCGAGCACTACGCGTCGATCGCAGCCGAACGGCTCACCGAAACGATGCACGAGACCCTCACCCAAGACGACGTGGTTCTCGCTGTCTGAGTAACGAGCGCGCTCCCTGCCGAGTCGACCGGCGGCCTAGTTGCCAGGCCGGACAGGGGGACAGTTAACTCACCGACCGCTCTTCGCGTCGTCACTTCCCCGTCTCTCATTCTGCGTCTCGTAGGAGGCTCAACTTTCTCATGCCCGCAGCCATAAATCCGTCCGGCGACGGGGAGTTGGAGCCGGTGCGCATTCCCGATCCGCAGCTTGAGGGAATCGAAGCGAGCGTCCGACGGCTCATGCAACAGTCGGCGCAACAGGCTCAGCAACTCGACCATCTCGCGTCCACTCCGGAACCAGGCGGATCGCCGTTCGCCGCGTACGGAATGCCAGGGCTCGGCGGACCGCCCAATGACGCCCCGCCTGAGCCCCGTCCGATCCTGGAACTCGACGGGGAAGCAAGGGAAGACGAACTCGACGCCCTGTCGGACTGGGTCGACGACTTTCTTCTCCCGGTCTACGGAGCGGAGGTCACCACCGCGGCGCCCTGGTGCCTGCAATGGCAGGAGCACGACGATGTCGTGGCCTGGCTCCATGCTCTGTGGCTGGCCTACCAGCAGCACAAGGACCGCGAAGCCGGCCTGAGCGGCCTGTTTCTCTGGCACCGGGACTTCCTTGCCCACGCCATCGCGGCGATCCGCGCCCCGGGTGGTCCGCTGTCAGCCTGTATGACCTCTCCCGACCGGCCCGCGCACCGTCTGCTGCCCGGCCCTCCGCCATCCGTACGGGCAGAAACCGGGTCCACGACCGAAGCAGCGGACGCCGAGCCGGACGAACTGACGTCATGACTGCGGAACAGGGACAGGCCGCCTTCGGACTGAGCTTCGACCCCCGCGCCCTGACCGACCTCCTCCAAGCACCCACCGATGTCCGCGACCTCACCCTCGCCTATCTGCAGGACGTCGTGAACGCACAGCGCTTCGGACTGCGCCTCGACGGCGACCTGGAGGGCTATCGAAAGCTCTTCGTGGACTCCCGAAAGGACTGGCGCGTCGTCTACGGCGTCCGTCCGGCACCCGCGGGGTCCGCACATCACAGGGAGATCCACGTCGTCGCGGTCCGGCCGCGCGCCGGTAACGACGTCTACGACGAGGTCGGCCGCCGCCTGGGGATGACTCGCCGGCCGCTGAGCGCCCGCACCCACGCCGCCCGCGCCCGTTCCCCGCAACTGACCACCCACACACCCGCGCCCCGGCCCGCTCCGCCGTCCTCCGCACTACCGGGTCTGCCCCGTCCCGCGGACAACCCCGTGCCCCATCACATCCGCTGAACACACGGAATGTTGCCTATGCCCCCTGAACCGGCACCGTCACCAACCCGGCGTGCGCTGTCCCCGCTCGACCACCGCCTCGAAGCTGTCACCGGCCACAACATCGACACCCTGTGGTCCTACCGCGACCGCGGCGTCCTGGACGAGCCCCACACTCGCCTGGTCGACCGGCACCGCGAGCTGGCTGAAACCCAGACCCGCGTCACCTTCTCCCTCCGCCTTCTCAATCGTCTGTCCAGCGGCGAGTTCGACGTCGACGACGCCCTGTTCACTCGCATCGACCGCACCGTGGGTCAGCTGGAGGAGGCTGCGGGCGCTCGCGATGCCGCTGCCCGGGAGGTGCTCGCCGCACTGCAGCCGATCGAAGCCGCTGCGCCAGTCTCGGGGCAAGGCCTTCAGCAGCTCTCGACGGACGACCATGCCGCGCTGCTCGCCATCGCCGGCGGCGCCAAGCTCTACGAACACCTGCTGACCGGACGGATGTCCGTGACCGCTGCCTCCGGCACCCGTATCCCTCACGCCACGCTCCAGCGGCTGGAGGCCGCCGACCTGGTCGTGCGGGACACCAGCCACCCCGTACACGCCGGCCAGCCGGTCGCCCTCACCGACGCCGGACGTGCCGCGCTCTTCGCCGCCCGCAGGACCACCACGAGCTGGGCATCCCCGATCCCGGCCCACCCGGGCACGTCGCCATCCACCCCGGCGAAGCGGCGCTGAACTCCATCGAAAGGCCCTTGTTGTCCCGCACCGAACCGCCGCCGGCTCGGCAGGCCATCCCTCAAGTCGACTTCGAACTGGACGACTTCGACGCCGATGAGGGGAGGTACCTCGACTTCTACCGCCAGGTCGCCATCCACGAGGACATGCTCGTCCCCCTCGCCGAACACCACACATCCACCGGCGCGCACAGCTACTACGTTCTGTTCGACCGCACTGCCACCTACGGGCACCCGGGCATGCCTGTCTATGTCGCCGTGCACCTGAAGCGGGACCGCGAGAACGAGACGTTCGACTTCGAGCAAGATCGGCTGCCATTGCCGGCGATGGCGCAGTCCTGGCTCATCCACCGCGGCTGCCCGTACAACGACATCGGCCTCAACCCCGAGTTGGGTCCACCGCCGGCGGACGAGGCGACCCGCGCGCTGGAGCGACGTCTTGCCGGCGACGGCGATCACTACGCCATGGGTTACTCGTACACCTGCGACGACCCGGACGACATGGTCACCGTCGTTGCACTGCGAGCCCTGGACGAGGGAACCCCCAGCCCGTTCCGCGTCGTGGTCGAGGAAGTCGACACGGACACATGGACTCACACTCTGCGCGAGGGCGGTTTCGACACGAAGGACGCCGCCCTGCAGTGGTGCAACGACCGCCTCACCGGCGAGGCAGGCCCTCTCCCACCGGTCCGTCCGGTAGCCGCGTCCGGCCGCCAGTTGGGCGTGCCGTCAGCCATCGTTCCTCGCTCGCCCGGACGTTCGCGATGAGCACCTAGGCCGCCGATCGGCCGCCGCAACATAGCCGACGATCGCCGGTTAGCCAAACCGGCGATTCTCCGGACTCTTGTACAGCCGCCGGGACAACCCCGCGGCGCCCACACCACACATTCTCCATGCCTTCACGGAGGTTTCTTCCGCATGCGCTCCACCCGAATAGCCGTGTCCGCTGCGATACTCGGCGCGCTCGCGCTGCCGATGCTGTCTGCCACGACCGCCAGCGCGGCCCCCACCGCCGTAACGGCGGCTCCCGCGAGCAGTTGCTCGTCCAAGCCGCCGCTGCCCTACGAGGTGCACACCAAGGCCGTGATCATCCGGTCCAAGGCCAGCTCCAAGTCCACCGCCCTCGGTGTGCTCTACAAGAACCACAAGTTCAGTGTGTCCAAGAAGAGTGGCAACTGGCTCTACATCAAGGACAAGACCACCGGCGTCAAGGGCTGGGTCTCCGGCACGTACGTCTACCGCGACGTGCGGATGTGCCTGAACTGACGGCCGTCCGTCAGACGCCCGCAAACGGCTGAGCCAGAGGCTAGGGCCCGCCCTTCCGTTCCCCAGGCATCGGCCTTTCCAGAACAGGAGTTCTCCTTGTCCGATGGCATACCCCACGCCGTCGAGAATGTCCTGGGCGTGCTCACCGACCGCATCGAAGCCCGCTTCGCCATGTGCATCGACGCCTTGGAGGCCGCGGTCGCCGAAGTTCCGACGGCGGATCCTGAAGCCGCCGAGGTCGTCAAGTGGTACGGCCTTCTCGTCGAGGCCCAGGCAGTGCTCGACCGCACTGAGGACGCACTGCTCGCCGCCCTGGAAAACCAGCCCAGCGAGGTTGACGACCCAAGGCTGGAACTTGCCGAGCGCGTGAACGCGGCTGTCACCGCACGCGATGGCCGGGCCCTGGTCGTGCGATGGCTGCTCGACCCGGATGCCCCGGGAAAGAGGGGCGCCGCCGCGGAAGGACCGGGCCGCCTGCTTCCCATGCCAGGACCGGCTGTGCAGACTAGCGCTCCTTACCGGTTTGCCGGCACACCTGCGCCAGGACCAAGAGCGGGCAGGTCGGTCCGATGAGCCGGTTCAAGCCCAGCACCATGGACGGCGATCTGCAGATTGTCTTCGGGAACTCGGTCCCTGCGTTGTACGAGGCGGCAACCGATCCCGATGCCTCACCTGCACTCTCCCGTGCCTTGGAACTGCACTCCTTCCTGGCGCTGACCGAGGAGCAGGTCGCCCGCGTTCGTGATCGCGTACACGCGCGCACGGACCCGGTGCGCGACATGGGCGAACTGTCGGCGGACCAGCTCCGCTTCGACGCGATGTGGCTGGAGGCGGCGCTCGACGCCCGCGACGGCTACCGAGCCGCGCTCAGCCAGCTACTGCGCGCCATGCCCCCACCCAGCCAGAGGACCCGGCCCATCCACACAGCGCTGCCCAGGGTCACCGCCACCCTGCCCCCGTCCGCCGCCCCGGCACCCCACCGTGCCGGGGCGGCGACCCCGACGCGCCGACCCTGAAAGCCCAGTTTGCCCCACCTCACGTCCACCGAAATCGCCGGACGGATCGAGGACCTGTACGGCTCGCCGCTCGATGAACTCACCGCCTACGCCGAGGGCCAGCCGCCCGGCATGCTCTCCGCCCTGCTCGGCATGCACGACGCCCTGGCCCTCGCCGAGCGGAGCATCGACATCCACCGCGACCACCTCGCCCGGCTTGTCCAACCCGAGCGGCAGCTCGGCCGGCACGAGGTCTCCCACCTTTTCGACGGTGTACGGAGGCTTGCCGAAGCCGTCGCCGTCAGCGAAGTCCAGGCCAGGTCGGTTGCCGCCGTCCTGCAAAGCCTCGCCCGTGTCCCGGCCGCAGTGCCGTCCCCGCCAACACCGTCACCGCCGCTGTCGGCTCCGCCCCTTCCGGTGTGGGGGGCCCGCGCACAGCCGCTGACCCGCAGGTGATATTCCCTCGCCCACCAGGAGTTCCTCCCTTGGCCAATACGGCTCTGCCACCTGATACCAAGATCGACATCGCTCGGGTCACCGAAGTCCTCGCCATGATCACCCCGCGCTGGAACGTGAGGATCCTGCTGGCACTGTCCGGCCCACCGCTGCGCTACAGCGAGTTGGCGGCCAAGGTGTCATGGCTACAGAGCGGCCAGCTCCACCCCAAACTCACTTCACTGTGCGACGCCGGGCTCGTGGAGCGCACCGCACACACCGCACGCCACGTGACTTACGGCCACACTGAACGTGGCGCCTCTCTGCTGCCGGTTCTGCCGATGCTCGTCACCTGGGCCGAGGAGCATCTGGAGGCGTCGGACGGCCCGTTGCCCGCGATCGAGCAGGTCGAGGACAGCCTCACCCTGCTCACCCGGCGGCACGCCGCCGCCATCCTGTGGGTGCTGAAGTCCCGCGAGGAGGTCAGCGGCCGGGCGCTGGCCCGGATCGTGATGCCCCACAGCGACTGGACCAACGTGTACCCGCCGCTGCGGCAGCTCGTGGCCGACGGCCTGATAGACACCGACGGAACCGGCCGGCCTTACCGGCTCTCCGCGGCGGGCCACGGCCTGGGACCCGTTCTCGGTGCCCTGTCCGCGTGGGCTGCCGGGCAGCCTCTCACAGAGGGGGCCCACCACCCGGTCTGGGGGCACCCGTCGGCGAAGCCCGCGTCGAAGCCGTGGGTCAGCAGCCAGTCCCGGCGGGCGTCCGCGGTGATCCGCTCCATCCGGACAGGCCAATCCAATCCGGCCTGGCAGAACCGCGATCTCTTCTCCGATGCCATGCCCGCCCGCCCGCAGGCGGCCTTCCCAGCGGGAGGCCGACGCCGGTGACCACCTTGTTCACTACAACCGAAGTACGCAGCACAGTCCAGCTGCTGGCGTCGCGCTCCTTGATCCGCCTCGTCACCGAGATCGACGACAACGGGGCGATACCGCCGCGACGCTCGGCCGCCACCCTCCCCGACCTCTCCACGCATCAGCTGCGGCACGCGACCGAAACAGCACGCGCCCGCGGTCTCGTCCGGACCGCGCCTGGCACTGGCCTGGAACTCACGGACGCTGGGTCGGAGTTGGCCGACCTGTACGACGAAGTTGCGCGATGGTCGAGACGACACGCCTCCCCGTCACCGGTCTGCGAGTTCAGCAACCGCGTCCGGTACGTCCTCGACCTGCTGACGCTCTCGCTCGCGACAGAGAGCGCCGAAAGCTGCGCGCGGTTGTCCGCCGCGTGCGTGCCCGGCGTGGAAGCCGAGGAGGGCCTGTCCCGTCCCTATGCCCTCCTGCTCCAGTGGATGGCTGCGAACCCGCAGGTCACCGCCCTTCCTGAATCCGAGCCTGCCGCGTGAGCGTAGCGGTCACCCCCCGGCACGCGCGCCACACCGCCGGACTGATGCGCAGCATCTACCTGCCGCGTACGGCGGACGCCCTGGCGTTCGCGATGTCCACGTACGGCATCCCGCTGCTGGTCTTGGCCACCACGCACTCCGCCGCCCTGACAGGCGCCGCGTTCGCCCTGGAATGGATCCCGCGCCTGGCGGCGTTCGGGTGGGCCGGATCAGTCGTCGACCGGCGTGGGGCAGCCGTGGTCTTCCACCTTGCCTCCCTGGGACGCGCCGTGGTTCTCGCGACGGGCGCGGTCCTTCTCCATCTCCACTCGTCCGACGCCGTGGCGATCGTGACCGTGATGGTTCTCGCCGCTACGACCGGAGTGCTCACCGAGTTCAGCTACATCGCGGCCGAGACAGCGGGCGCCGCCGCAGGCCGCAAGGCAGGCGTACACGCTCACCGCGTCCAAGCCGTGCTGCTCGGCATCGACCAGACCGCCACGCTGGCCGGCCCAGCGCTCGCCGGACTGCTCCTGCTCGCCGGGGCGCCGCCGATGCTGGCAGTAATCACCGTGCTTTCGCTGCTGGCAGCGCTCCTCGCTCTGCGCACACCCCCCTCGCCCGTAACCCCGGCCCTCGCTCCAAAGGGGACACCCGGCGCCGGTCTCCTCACCGGGTGGCGCACCATCCGCTCGCTGCCCGCGCTCGGCTGGCTCGTGGCCGGGCTGACCCTATCCAACCTCGCCACCGGACTGTTCCAGGCGGCCGGTCCGGTGATCGTCGTCGAG
This sequence comes from Streptomyces sp. NPDC088387, assembly GCF_044753385.1. NCBI lineage: Bacteria > Bacillati > Actinomycetota > Actinomycetes > Kitasatosporales > Streptomycetaceae > Streptomyces > Streptomyces sp. NPDC088387. The sequence goes on along the minus strand of NZ_JBIVNC010000017.1, from coordinate 12,361 downwards.
CGCTTCGGGCAGTCCACCGCTGCCGTCGGCCTGGTCTGGTCCGCCGCCGCCGGTGCGACGCTCCTCAGCGTCACGCTCTGCCGGTTCGCACTGGACCGCCTGGGACTGTGGCCGGTCGGCGCCGCTTGCGCAGCCATCGCGTCGCTGGCCTGTCTCGCGGCCGCCCAGGCCCCCGACTACCGCTCCTACCTGGTCCTGGTCGCCGTCCTCATGGCCGCAGACGGCGGCATGGCGGTGGTCCTGCGCACCGTGCGCTCCCGCCTGATCCCCCCGGAGACGTTCGGAAGCACCCTTTCGGTGTCCATTCTCATCCTGCTGCTGCCCTTCCCGGTCGCCGGCGTACTGACCGCGCTCACCCCGCCCGACGCGATGGGGCACGTCATCACCGCTTGCGCAGCCCTGCAGGCACTCGGCCTGTTCTGCGCCTTTGCCCGCCTGCGCAGTGATCCCGCCCTGCGCAGCTGACCCAGTTAGGCCCCAGCCTGCAGAGAACACCGTGCCCACCACTGTGCTCCGGCCGAAGCGCGTGGGCGCTCGCACCATCAGCGAACAGTTTCATGCCTTCGACGCGCAGAACCCGGACGTCTACTGCGCGCTGGAATGCATGGCCGCCCGCCGTTTGGCCGCCGGTGCCACGCGGGTCAGCCTCAAGGACCTCTTCGAAGAGCTGCGCCGCCAACTGCCCGACGGAGTCGCCGGGCTGAACAACAACTTGACCGCCCTCTACGCCCAACGCCTGATCGCCGAACACGCCTATTGGGATGGCGTGTTCGAACTGCGCCGCCGCGGCGCCGCCTGAGAATCCCCTCCTCCTCTCATCGCTTCCGGGATTCCAGCCCGACAAGGCCGCTTGCCGGGCCGCATCGCCGGCGTCACCTCCGCCGGCTGCCAGGTACGCGCTGCACTTCGCCGCCTGATGCCCTCCGCAGTTCCACCCTCCGACCCCAAGGAGCTTGTCCTTGCCTGATCGTCCCGCCGTCCTGGTCGTTGCCGCGGCCGACATGGAGGCAGAGGCGTACCGCGGGTACTGCCTTCAGTCCGTGGCCGCAGCCTATGACGTTGTCCTGATCACCGGCGGAGAGCCCACATGGGAGGTTCCGTACCTGCGGGACTGCATGGTCGTGTCCGATCCAACCGATCAGGCGGCGCTGTCCGCGGCCGGCCGGACCCTGGCCGAACGCTACGAACTGGCAGGGGTGTTCACCTGGACCGAGTGGTACCTCGTCCCCGTGGCCCGCCTCGCACGCCAGCTCGGCCTGCCCACCACCATGCCCGAGGCCATGCAGGCGTGCCGTAACAAGGCAACCTCCCGTGCGCTGTTCGCACGGCACGGCGTGCCGTCGGCCGCCTCGGCAAGCGTGCGCACCCTCGCCGAGGCAGAGGCGGCAGCCCAGAGAATCGGCTACCCACTCGTCCTGAAACCCGCCGCGGGCGCGGCCAGCATCGGAGTGATCCGCGCCGACACCCCCGAACAGCTCACCGCCGCCTTCGCGTTCGCCGACCAGGCTTCCGGGCTCGGCCGGGAACCCACCAGCGTGCTCGTGGAGGAGTATCTCGACGGGCCCGAGGTGTCGGTCGAATGCATCACCTACCGCGGTGAGACCACCGTGGTGGCAGTTACCCGCAAGACAGTCAGCGCTCCGCCCTTTTTCGAGGAACTGGTCCACTGCGTGGACGCCGCCGACCCTCTGCTGGGCGTGGTGGCCCCCGTGGCAAGGGCCGCCATCCGTTCTCTGGGGATCACCGACGGCGCCTCTCACGTCGAAATGCGCCTCGTCGGTGGCCGTCCGCGGCTTGTCGAGGTCAACGGCCGCATCGCCGGCGACATGATCGGCCATCTCGTCCACCTCGCCACGGGCATCGACCTGCCGCGGGCTGCCGCCGACATCGCCTGCGGCCAGGCCCCCGACGTCACCGCCACCCGGTCCTCGGCTGCCGCGATCAAGCTGCTCTACCCTGACACCTCCGGCACCCTGCTTCGCCTGCGCCTTGACGGCGCCAACCCGAGCTGGCTGGAGCGTGCCCACTTCCAGCACCAGGTCGGTGACCACCTACTTCTCCCGGCCGACGGCGGCAACATGTGGACCGCGCGCATCGGTTACCTGATCACCACCGCGCCCACTGCGGACCTCGCACAGGCCCGCGCCGAGCAAACCGCCCGCCGTATTCAGTTCCACGTCGAGCCCCGCCCGGTCGACGAACCTGCCCCCGCTGGGTGCCAGGTATGAACCACACCGACGCTTCCCTCCGGCGCAGCCGCACCCTGCTGACCGGTTACTTCCTCGGCCTCGGCGTGGTGATGGCTGTCTGGGGCGCCCGGATGCCGGCCGTTCAGCACGCCGCCCACCTCACGACGGGCAGCCTCTCCCTCGTCCTGCTCGCCGCTGCTCTCGGCATGGTCGCCGGCCTCCAGGCCGGAGGCCGGCTCGCCCGGCCCGACCGCCTCCCTGCGCTGCTGATCGGGGGTGCTGTCGCACTAGCGGCAGCCCTCGCCATCCTGGGCCAATGCCGAACCCTGGCGTCGCTGCTCGCAGCGGCGCTGGTCTTCGGCGCCGCGCACGGCGTCCTGGACGTCGCCGTCAACACCGGCGCAGTCCGCTGCCAATTCGCCTACGGCAAGCCCATCATGTCCTCCCTGCATGCCGCGTACTCGATCGGCGCCCTGGGCGGCGCCGTTCTGGCAGCCGCCACCGCGGGCACCGCCCACAGTGCTCTGTTCCTGGCGGTCGGCGCTGCCTTGGCGGGGAGCGTTGTCGTGAACGCACGCCGCACCCTCACGCTGACCGGTGCCGACCCCGAGAGCTCCGGCAGTCAGCAAGCCAGTCAGCAGCGCATGCCGCGGCGAATATGGCTGCTGGGCACACTGGCGGCTGCCAGCCTCCTGGGGGAGGGAGCCGCAGCCGACTGGGCCGCCGTGCACGTGCACGCCCTCAACGCCGGTACCGCCGTAGCCGCGAGTTCCTTCGCCCTCTACAGCACTGGTATGGCCGTCGGCCGGCTGACCGGCGACCGGCTCACGTCCCACTTCGGTGCCCCTGTCATCGTCCGCGTCGGCGCGGCCCTCGCCGCAGTTGGACTGGCCACCGGCGTCCTGGCCGACAGCGTGCCCGCGGCCCTGGCCGGCTGGGCCGTATTCGGGCTCGGCCTGTCCGGCACCGTCCCCGCCCTCATCACCGCCGCCGGAAACCGCGGCCCGAAGGCCGTCGCCACGGTGTCCGTCACCGGATACCTCGGCCTTCTCGCCGGCCCCGCCCTCATCGGCGCCCTCGCCAGCATCACCACCCTGCCCACGGCCCTGCTGCTGCCCGCCCTCCTCGCAGCCGCTCTCGCCATCCTCGCCCGCCGCGCCCTGGAGAACACCACCCCTTGACTCGCCCCACCAGCCTCGACGCCGTCATCCTCGACTACAACGGCGTCATCGGACTACAACCCACCCGCGCCCACTGGCTGCGGCTGGCCCACACCGCTTCCTGGCCCGAAGACGATCTCGCAGGCTTCCAACGAGCCTTCTGGAAGGCCCGAAACGTCTATGACGCCGGTCAGCTCAGCGACCTGGCGTACTGGGCACGCGTCCTCGGCACCCACCCCAGCCCCCGGCTACTGCACGAACTCCTTGTCGCAGACACCGCCATGTGGACCGAGACCGACGATCGCGTCCTGGCCGTGCTGCGCCGCGCTCAGAGCACCGGACTGCGCATGACGCTGCTGTCCAATGCACCGGCGCACCTCAGCACCGTGCTCGACACCCGCGGCTGGCGCCGCCTGATGGCCCAGGCGCTGTACTCCGCCCGCCTTCAGGTGTGCAAGCCCGACCCGGCCGCCTACCAACACGCCCTACGAGCCACCGGAGTTCGCGATCCACGACGCGTTCTGTTCGTGGACGACCGCGCCGAAAATTGCCAGGCTGCCGCGCGCCTGGGCCTGCGGACGCTGCACTACACCGGCTCCAGCGATGCCGTCCAAGAAGCGTTCTCGCTCGCTGCCTGACCACCCGTCTCCACGACTCAGGGAAGCTGTGAACGCTCACGACGACCTCCACACGATTGACGGAGACGTCTTTGTCTCCCCGCGCTACCTCGCCTCTACCACCGGGGTCGGCGACCCAGCCCTTGCCCCGCTCCTCGACATCGGCTGGGGCCTCCACCACGACGACCTCGGCAACGCCTACCTCAACGCCCCCAATCACAAGGTCTGCCTGGGCTATCTCCCTGAGGGCGAGGACGACGGGCTCTGGCGCATCAACGCCTACCGCGATCCCTTCGGACCACCGACCTGGGGTGTCTGTTTCAACGACCGCGTTCCGACTGAATTCGTCCAGGCGTTCACCTCCGTCCTCGCCATGGCGTACCAGCAGGGGCCGGACGCGTATCTCACCCGGCCGGACTTCGGGAGCGACGAGCACGATCCCTTCCTGGCCTTCGTGCCCTTGCTCAAACAGGGCTGGAAGATCGAGCACCCGCGCTGGGGCGCCTTCGCAGCCCATGCCCCGGACACTCTCGCCGGCCTGGAGTTCACCACCGGTGACCTCGACCCGGAAGCCGAACTCGCGACACGGAACGCCCGCTGGCAGCTGTGGGCGGGCAATTCCATCGACCGGCCCGGCTGGTACGCCACAGCCAGCACCCACACCCCCATAGTCCTGCTCGCAGCCGTCACCCAGTGCGTCGCCGACCCCGCCCCGCTGCCCCGGTGGCGCGACGACACACTCAGCTACATCAACGGCATGGCCCAGCTCACCCCCATCCTTCCGCCCGGACCGCCGACGCCTACGCCACTCGATGTGCAGCGAGCCTTCGCATCCCGCCGCCTTGCTGCGCTTCCAGCGTCCAGCGTCCCGCGCTGGAGCACCACCAGCCGACCGGCCCCGCCCGGCCCGCGCCGGTAGCACGTTCCAGATCCGACCGGAGAGCCTCATTGTCCCTGCAGGCCCCCGAGTTCTTCGCCGCACTCCATCTCCCCGCCCCCAGCGGCACCACGGTGGGCACCACGTATTACGCCACGCCTATCGCGGGCTCACCCCTACGGCTGCGGATTGACTTCACCGGCACGCAGTACAGGAACGCGTACGGCGGCCTGCGCCTGACCGTGACGCACGCCGAACGGGGCACGATTGACGCCGTGGCCCTCAGCTTCGCCGACCACGGCACGTTTCGCCGCCGACAGGGGGAGCTGCACGGCCGCAACATGCCCGACACCTTCAACATCACGATCGCCAGGCCGGGTAAACCCTCGTGGGAGGGGGCTGACTTCACGGGTCTGCGCGACGCGATCGAGAGGTACACCGGCGTCTGGTTCCCAGGGGCATGGAAGGCCTCCGTGCCCAGCCGCGCCGCGAGCCGGAGCGCCCACGCAGTTCCCGCCCCGCCGACCACGCGCGGCGGCGCTCGCACCCGCTGAACCGTGTCCGTCTCACCCCGCACCCTTCTCGCAGGACTACGTCGCCGCGCCGACAGGTAATCAACCGAGCGCCACCACATCCGTAGCTCTGCCACCTTCCGCCCAGCGTCCGGCCACATCCGACGACCTTCCCTGTTCTCCGTCCCAAGGAGCTTCCTTCCTCGTGCTCGCACTTCTCGTCCGATCCGCTGCTGCCGTCGCCATTGCGGCGGCCGGCGCCATGACCTGGGCGCCGGCCGCCAACGCCGAGCCTTCTGAACCGACCCCCTCGGCCCCCGCCGCTCCCGCCGAGACTCCGGCCGGGGACGTGGGCGGAGTCGAGATCACTGCGAAGGACACGGCCGGAGACGCCCTGCCCGGCGCTGCGTTCCTGCTGGTCAACTCTGCAGGCCAGGAGGCCGGACGGGGATACAGCGACGCGCAGGGGAAGGCGACCTTCCCCGACCTCGCGCCAGGTATCTACCGGCTCAAGCAGACGGGGTCCGGCAGCTCGCTGCACGAGGTCGTCGCCGACCAGGACGTCGTCGTCACCCCGGGCGCGACCACCCGGCTGACGATCACCGACCCGTTCAAGGCCGCCAAGGTCTTCCTGCAGGCCAAGGACAACAAGACCGGCAAGCTCCTGTCCGGCGCGACAGTGAACATCGGCACTGACACCTCCACGCTGCTCACCCTGACCACGGGAGCCAAGGGCACGGCCTCCGGTGACTTGCCCATGCCGAGTCGCAGCACGAAGTTCTGGGTCAAGGAGATCAAGGCCCCCGCCGGTTACGACCTTTACAAGCCGACGATGACGTTCACCGCAGGCCCTGGCGCCCCGGTCACCGTGACCGTCACCAACGCCAAGAGGGCTACCGGACCGAAGCCCGACCCCTCAGACAAGCCGACGCACAAGCCCGCCCCCTCCCCGTCCAGCTTCGGCAAGCCGAGCAGCGGTACCGGAGGGGCGACACCCTCGACCGCGACTAACCCCACGCCGGATGCCGACGCCTCGTCCGTGGCCGTCCCGGTCGGAAACTCCACGCCGAAGGCGCCGACGGGCTCCCTCGCCCACACCGGAGTCGATGCCACACCGTGGCTCATCGGCGGCGCGGCCGTGCTGATTGCAGCGGGAGGAGGCTCTCTCCTCCTGGTACGGCGCAGCCGCTCGGACTCTCGCGCCTACGGCCCCACTGAGAGCTGACTCGCCCTCCCGACTCCGAGCCCCCGGATTCCACTGCCTGGAATTCGGGGGCTTTGTCGTCCACCGCGGCACGTTTCGGTGGACCGATGCTTCATGACCGGCCCCGCCGGTACGAGACGCGAGCACGTCAGAATGCCCGCCAACCCCGAGGACGCGCTCGTCCCGCCTCTCGGTCCTGTGGTGCCTTCGTAGGCGGCGCGACCCCGTCGGGCTCCAGATTGATCTTGTCCGGGTGCGTACAGGCCGGAACGTGGTCGTCGAGGTGTGTACCGGTGTCCATCTACTGGGTTGAAGGGGCACGCCCGCGTGGCTCAATCACGTACGGCTGTCAGAGGTTCTGCGGCCCCGTCATTCCGCGGGGACGCATCCGCGCGAGATAACGGCGCCCGATACCGCCTCAAGGTGCCGTAGGCAAGCGTCAGCCACTCGAAGGTGTGACATCCTCCGTTGCGTGCAGGAGCCATCCTCTCAACGACGTAACGTCATATGCCCGTTGCCTGGAGCAGCGGGAAACTCGCAGGGCGGGCAAGGGGAGAGGACGGATCACCGGATGGTGTATACGGACTGGAGTGAGCAGGGACTGTGCAGGACGGCCGACCCCGACTCCCTGTTCGTCGAGGGCGCTGAGCAAAACCGTGCCAAAAGGCTGTGCGACGGTTGCAGTGTCCGGACTGAATGCCTCGCTTACGCCCTGGACCAGCGCATTGAATTCGGCATATGGGGAGGGATGACCGAGCGGGAACGCCGTGCTCTGCTGCGGCGGCGGCCAACGGTCGCCTCCTGGCTGCGCCTGCTGGAAAACGCCCGCCTGGAACACTCACGCATGCACACCGCCACGGCCTCCATCTCGCACGCGGGTTGACCTGACTCCTACGGGAGTCTTTACCACCCTCGGCGGGGGAGCGGGGCAAATCGCACAGCGCGTGCCGGGGGAGCGGCCGGCGTGTCGCCCACGTAGGCCGTCGGCGCTGGACGGCACGGCATCGGGGAAAGGCTCTCGGGACACGGCTTCAGCATCTCCTGCGCGCCCTCCGCACGGCCAGGCGGTCGCCCAACGGTCTTCAGTCGTCGTTGCCAAGGCTGAAACGTTGGTGCAGCTTCAGTAGGCCTGCGTGTCCCATTGGGCAGCCGATGTCCTCAAGCGCCTTGACGCGCCACAGCGAGATGGAATTGCGCAGTGGTCAGCCGGCTGACGGCTCCGAGGCGGAGAGCAGCAGGCTGCTGAGACGGGATGCGCCCAGGCAAGTGGTGTGCGAAGGCTTGCATGCGACCATGGTGGGTGCGGCCCAGGCGCGCGGCGGCGTGTGACTGGGCAAGCGGCCAAGATCTCCCTACGGTTGGATCCGACCGCCCCGTAGGGGCACCGGGGTACGAAGGGGGCTCAGTGGAAGCCGAGTTGACGGCGCTCGCGACGACGGCGGTGGCAGCTCTGACGGGGCTGATGGTGACGGAGTCGTGGGAGCAGGCCAAGCTGAGGCTCGCCGGGTGGTTCCGGCGTCGCGGTGGGGACGAGAACACACAAAGCGAACTGCAGGCCGCGGGCGAGGAGTTGGCGAATGCCCGGGTTGAGGGAGATGCGCGGGCTGCCGGGCGCGTCGAGGAGCGGCTGCGGGAACGGCTCCTCGGCGTCCTGCAGGATGACCCGGAGGCTGCGGGGGAACTGGCGCAGCTGATCACCGACCTGGCGCCGCATGCATCGGTCACGTACATCAGCTCGGTCAGCGGGGGCATGCACCACGGCCCCTCCTTTCAGGGCGCGCATCTTCACGGTGACATCACCTTCACCGTTCCGGCGCCGGTATCGGCGGGGACGAGACCGCGGCCGAACCAACTGCCCGCTCGGACGTACAGATTCGTCAACAGGGACGAGCAGATCAACGAGCTGCGCCAAGCGTTCCCCGCGGCTCGGACCGGCTCCGACCATGTTGACCTCGTGGTGGTGTCGGGGGTCTCCGGAGTTGGTAAGACCGCGACGGTCCTCCGCTTCGCGGAGACGGTTCAGGACCTCTATCCGGACGGTCAGTTGTATGTACCGTTCGCCGGGCTGCGCGACGGGTCGGCTTCAACGCCCTCAGTCGGTACGGGCGTCACGGATGTCAGCGAGGCTCTGGCCATGTGCCTGAGCGGCTTGGGCGTCGGAGAGGGCGACATGCCGCGGACGGTCGAGGCGCGCGCCAACCTGTTGCGGTCCTGCTCCGCCGACCTGCGTATCCTGCTCGTACTCGACGACGTGACCGAACCCGCACACGTACGCACGCTCATCCCGAAGGGGCCCGGCAGCGGGGTGCTTGTCACGTCTCACAGGACGCTGGGCGAGCTGGTGGCTCGGGACGACGCGACACCGGTCGGGCTCAAGCCGCTCGACGATCACGGCGGCCTGGCCCTGCTGGCGGACCTCTGCCCGAGAGCCGTGGACGCCGACCAGACAGCCGCCGAACGACTCGTGAGGCTGTGCGGCGGTCTTCCCGTCGCCCTGCGGATCGTGGCGGCTCGACTCAAGACCGAGGAAGGTCTGACCGCGGCCGAGCTGGTGGAGGAACTGTCCGACGAGACGGACCGGCTGGCCGGCTTGTCCCTGCCTGCCGAGGAGCTCTCCGTGTCCGCCGCCCTGGGACCTTCGTACCGGCTCCTGCCACCTGACGCGGCCCGGCTCTACCGTCTCCTCGGCTGTCTGCCCACCAGCCGTTTCGACGCCGGGGTGGCTGCTGCTACCGCCGACGTCGACACGCGGGTGGCCAAGCGGCTGCTCCGGATACTCGCGGGCGCGAGTCTCGTACAGCGGGAGACGGACGGCCGTTACGTCATGCACGACCTCATCCGGCTGCATGCCCGGGAGTGTGCGGACAGAGAAGAACCCGCGACCGTGGAAGCGGAACTGATCTGGCGGGTGGGAACGCACTACCTCGTTCTCACTGCCTTCGCAGATCGGGCGATCAAGAAGAAGAGGAAGCGGATCGCCGACCTGTCCGCACTGCTCCGCGATGCCAACGACCCCTTCGCCGCTCCCGACGGTCCGGCGCCGCTCGTGTGGCTGAACACTGAGCGCGCCGCCATCCTGGGTATCCTGCGCACCGCTTCCCGGTACGGGTGGCACACCCTGGTCTGGCAGCTCGCCGAGGCATTCACGGCCCTGTTCCTCCACCACCGTTACCTCGACAGCTGGCGGGAGTCACTGGCACTGGGCGCTGAGGCCGCAGCCGCCGCGGCGACCGAGGTGGACCAGGCGGCTGGCGAGGTTACCGAGGCCTGGGCGGCCGAGGCCCGGCTGCGCAGCCTGCTGTCCCGCCCGCTGATGGACCTGGACCGGCACGACGAGGCGCGCACTCAACTGGAGCAGGCCCTCCTGCTTGCTGAAACGGTCGATGATCTCGTACTGCGCGCCTCCGTCATGGAGTTCCAGGGACGTTATCTGGACCGGCACGATCCTGGTAACGCGGTGGCGGCGTACCGGCGTTCCCTCGCCCTCAACGTAGAGGCCGGGGAAGCACGGGGAGCGGCCATCGCCGCCGTCTTCCTCGGCAGCGCGCTGTCCGTCGGAGGGGAGCACACCGAGGCGCTGGCCGTACTACGCAGGGCCCACGACGACCTGCTGGCCGACGAGGAACCGGATGTGCGGATGGCGGCACGGGCGCTGGCCGCGATCGGCCTCGTACGCGATCGCCTGGGCGACACAGGGGCAGCGGATCGTGACCTGAAGGAAGCGGTCGGGATCCTGCGGGAACGGAACGCGATGCACTACGCGGCCGAAGCACTGGTGGGGCTCGCCGGTATCGCGCAGCGGACCGGCGCCGACACGGACGTGGTACGGGACTATCTCACCGAGGCGTTGGAGATCTATGAGCGTGACGGTAATCCGGCGGCGGGGGAACTGCGGCGATGGCGGCAGGAGTGGGATGGCTCGGATGGCCCGGAAGCCGACCACTGAGCGCTATGGGGCTCACTGGGAGCCTCCCGGGCGCAGGCGCAGGACGACGTCCTCCTCCCGCAGATCGCCCGTCTGTACCGTGACGCTGGAGCCGTCCATCGGGAGGCCCGCGCGAAGGGCGGCGTAGACGACCGATGCCAACACCCCGGGATCCCGAGCTCCCCCCGTGGCGGTCGCCTCCACGATCCGACCGTCCCGGAGTCCGGACAGGCAGGCTTGTCCTTGTACGTCCGACACAGCCAGGAGGCTTCCCGGAAGCCGCGCGAGCGTGTCCTGGACCCAGCGCAGCGCGCCGGCGGTTGTCCGGTCAGTCCGGCACCGGACGATCACCGAGGCGCTCGCGGCTACCCGCCCGTCGCGTTCGTCGTCCGTACAGGCGAGATGGGAGAAGACTGTGGGGCCGTCGGGAGCCTCACCACCGTATCCGGCGACGACTGCCGGGAAGCGTCGTACGGCGACGGTCGGCCCGCCGCCGTCCTCGCCGACTTCGGTGGTCACCCGCCAGGAGGTGACCTGGGCGGTGGGCGGCACAGACGGCAGGGGTACGGCGAGTGGCTGCGGCGGCTCTGTTGCGGGCTCGGGGAGCCGGAGCAGGCGGTAGAGGGCGGTACGGAGGCGTGCCAGGGCGCCTCCAGGTTCGGCGAAGGCCCGTGCGACGACCGGCGCGTAGCGCTCGGGTGTGTGCTCGCGTACTGCGGCCTCGATCTGCTCGTGCAGGTCTCCGCGTGGGTTGAGCCGGGGCGCCAGGTCCGCCATGGCGTGGACGGCTGTGCCCGGTACCGCGTCGGCGCCGAACGCGGCGAGCAGTACTGGCGTACCCAGGGACGCGCCGTACAGGCTGACCGATCCGTGGTCGCCGACCAGGACGTCGGCTGCGACAAGGGCCGGGCGCCAGGCATGCACGGCGGGCATCAGCAGCAGCCCCGCGTCCAACGCGGCTGCCTGCAATGTGCGCAGCTGCCAAGAGCCGTGCGCCGACCAGACGTTGGGGTGGACGATCGCGCCGACCTTGTACTCGTCATAGGAGAACTGGGCGAGGAGACGGGCGGGAAGGTCTGGTTGTGTTCCCAGGAGGGAGGTCGGCCCCCAGGTCGAACTCACCATGACCAGCTTCTGGTCCTCCCGGACACCCAGTGCCTCCCGGTAGGCCGGTCTCATCGGCCCACTGCTCAGCAGCTCGTCGAGACACGGATCGCCCACCAGGAGAGTGTGTCCCGCAGCTTTCGGGTGGGTGGCGAGCAACTGCTCTTCCTGCGATGGATGGGAGACGGCCATCCAGGCCCGGCCGGATTCGAGCAGCGAATCCGGGACGACGCCGGAGAGCCGCTCGTGCGGCCCGCGCGAGTCCGGGACGAGCTTCTGAAATCCCACGCCGTGCGGTAGGACGAGAACGGGGCAGTCGCCCTCCGGTACGTCGATGTTCTCGCTGGCGGACAGGATGAGATCCGGGGCTGCTTCTGCCAGCTGTTCCCAGGGCATGACACGGCCTCCTGCGTCGTGCAGGAGGCTGAGGACACCGGAGGCGAAGGCTGAGGTGGGGTCGTACGCAAATACGACGGTGACGCGGTGGTCGCCGCGCAGCAGAGCTGGGAGCGATTCGAGTACGCGTACGGTCGAAGTGACCGTGCGGGCGGCCACGACGAGGGTTCGTTCGCCGTGGAAGGTGCTCCATCGGTGGGCGTCGTGCCCTATGGGCACGCGAAGCGGCCGGCTACCGAACAAGGCGCCCGCCTCTAACAAACCAGCTCCCCCAGCCGGTCAGCGGCTCGCGGCTCGCGGCTCGCGGCTCGCGGCTCGCGGCTCGCGGCTCGCGGCTCGCGGCTCGCGGCTCGCGGCTCGCGGCTCGCGGCTCGCGG
>NZ_JBIVNC010000016.1:0-226657 GCF_044753385.1 Streptomyces sp. NPDC088387 | reverse complement strand
AAACGCCCGGTTACATTCCGAACCCGGAAGCTAAGCCTTACAGCGCCGATGGTACTGCAGGGGGGACCCTGTGGGAGAGTAGGACGCCGCCGAACTATCTTTAGAGCGCTGGCTCTTGGGCACATGCCCAAGAGCCAGCGCTTTTTTGCGTTGAGGTAGGGTCGGGGAGCATCGTTGATTCTTTTCCCACAGGAGGCCCCCGGGTGGAGGTCCAGGAGACTCGCGTCCAGACGGATCGGGTCCTCACCATCCCCAACATCCTCAGCATGGCGCGTCTCCTTGGCGTGCCGCTCTTCCTGTGGCTGATCCTCAGGCCCGAGTTCGGCGGTCCGAAGAGTGACGGCTGGGCGCTGTTGGTGCTGCTCCTGAGCGGGATCAGCGACTACCTGGACGGCAAGCTGGCCCGTCGGTGGAACCAGATCAGCAACCTGGGCCGGCTTCTCGACCCGGCCGCGGACCGGCTCTACATTCTGTCGACGCTCGTCGGTCTGACCTGGCGTGAGATTCTGCCAATCTGGTTGACCGCCGTACTGCTGGCGCGGGAGCTGGTCCTCCTGGTGATGGTGGGCATCCTCCGCCGGCACGGCTATCCACCTCCCCAGGTGAACTTCCTGGGCAAGGCGGCTACCTTCAACTTGATGTACGCGTTCCCCCTGCTCCTGCTCAGTGACGGAAGTGGATGGATCTCGTCACTCGGTGCTATTTTCGGATGGGCGTTCGCAGGATGGGGTACAACCCTCTATTGGTGGGCAGGAGTGCTCTACGTGGTTCAGGTCCGCCGCCTGGTTCGTGCGGACACCAAGGCCGATTGAGCTCGCCGATAGGTGCGGCCACTGCGGCGCGATGGCCCGCTAGGAAAATACGCGGGACCAACTCGGACGGGTGAAGTCGGCTAGACCGTCGTCTCTTCAAGGAGGACGCTTCCGACATGAAGGCCGTCGTGATGGCCGGTGGCGAAGGCACACGCCTTCGTCCCATGACCTCAAGCATGCCCAAGCCGCTCCTGCCGGTCGCGAACCGGCCGATCATGGAGCATGTGCTGAGGCTGCTCAAAAGGCATGGGCTCAGCGAGACAGTAGTAACCGTCCAGTTCCTGGCATCGCTCGTCAAGAACTACTTCGGTGACGGTGAAGAGCTCGGTATGGAGCTCACGTATGCCAATGAGGAGAAGCCACTCGGTACCGCCGGAAGTGTCAAGAACGCCGAAGAGGCGCTGAAGGACGACACCTTCCTCGTCATCTCGGGTGACGCACTCACCGACTTCGATCTGACCGAGCTGATCAATTTCCACAAGGAGAAGGGTGCGCTCGTCACGGTCTGTCTGACGCGTGTGCCCAATCCGCTGGAATTCGGTATCACCATCGTCGACGAGGAGGGCCGCGTCGAGCGGTTCCTGGAAAAGCCGACGTGGGGGCAGGTCTTCTCCGACACGGTGAACACGGGCATCTATGTCATGGAGCCCGAGGTCTTCGACTATGTCGAGGCCGATGTGCCCGTCGACTGGTCCGGTGATGTCTTCCCGCAGTTGATGAAGGAAGGCAAGCCCATCTTCGGATTCATCGCCGAAGGCTACTGGGAGGATGTCGGCACACACGAGAGCTATGTGAAGGCGCAGGCCGATGTCCTGGAGGGCAAGGTCGACGTCGAGCTCGACGGGTTCGAGATCTCACCCGGAGTGTGGGTGGCCGAGGGCGCGGAGGTGCACCCCGACGCCGTTCTGCGCGGGCCGCTCTATATCGGCGACTACGCGAAGGTCGAGGCCGGTGCGGAGATTCGCGAGCACACGGTGGTCGGCTCGAACGTCGTGGTGAAGACCGGGGCATTTCTGCACAAGGCCGTGGTGCACGACAACGTGTACGTGGGGCAGCACAGCAATCTGCGGGGCTGTGTCGTCGGCAAGAACACGGACATCATGCGGGCCGCCCGGATCGAGGACGGCGCCGTCATCGGAGACGAGTGCCTGATCGGTGAAGAATCGATCGTCCAGGGCAATGTGCGGGTCTATCCGTTCAAGACCATCGAGGCCGGCGCCTTCGTCAACACGTCGGTGATCTGGGAGTCGAGAGGCCAGGCGCATCTCTTCGGCGCCCGTGGTGTCTCCGGGATCCTGAACGTGGAGATCACTCCCGAACTCGCCGTGCGGCTCGCCGGTGCCTATGCGACGACCCTCAAGAAGGGGTCGACCGTCACCACGGCTCGCGACCACTCACGTGGTGCGCGAGCGCTGAAGCGGGCGGTCATCTCCGCGCTCCAGGCCAGCGCCATCGACGTACGTGACCTGGAGAACGTACCGCTGCCCGTGGCGCGGCAGCAGACGGCCCGCGGGAGCGCCGGCGGCATCATGATCCGGACCACGCCCGGGGTGCCGGACTCCGTGGACATCATGTTCTTCGACGGACAGGGCGCCGATCTCTCGCAGGGGAGTCAGCGCAAGCTGGACCGGGTGTTCGCGCGGCAGGAGTACAGGCGTGCGTTCCCCGGTGAGATCGGGGACCTGCACTTCCCCGCGAGCGTCTTTGACTCGTACACGGGTTCGCTGCTGCGCAATGTCGACACCACCGGGATCACCGAGTCCGGACTGAAGGTCGTCGTCGACGCGTCGAACGGCAGTGCCGGGCTGGTGCTGCCGAGCCTGCTGGGCAAGCTCGGGGTGGACGCGCTGACGATCAACCCCGGTCTGGACGAGTCCCGGCCGACGGAGTCCGCGGACGCGCGCAGGTCGGGTCTGGTGCGGCTGGGCGAGATCGCGGCCTCCGCGCGGGCGGCGTTCGGTGTGCGGTTCGACCCCGTGGGCGAGCGGCTGTCGCTGGTCGACGAGAAGGGGCGCATCGTCGAGGACGACCGTGCGCTGCTGGTGATGCTCGACCTGGTGGCCGCCGAGCGGCGGAGCGGGCGTGTGGCGCTGCCGGTGACGACGACCCGTATCGCGGAGCAGGTGGCCGCGTACCACGGGACGCAAGTGGAGTGGACGACCACGTCTCCCGACGATCTGACCCGGGTCGGGCGGGACGAGTCGACGATCTTCGGCGGCGACGGCCGGGGTGGTTTCATCATCCCGGAGTTCAGCAGCGTCTTCGACGCCACGGCGGCCTTCGTACGGCTGATCGGACTGGTCGCGCGGACCCAGCTCACGCTGAGCCAGATCGACGCGCGGATTCCGCGTGCCCACGTCCTCAAGCGGGATCTGGCGACCCCGTGGGCGGTCAAGGGCCTGGTCATGCGCCGGGTCGTCGAGGCGGCCGGAGAGCGCTTCGTGGACACCACCGACGGTGTGCGGGTGGTGGAGACGGACGGGCGCTGGGTGATGGTGCTGCCGGACCCGGCCGAGGCTGTCACCCACCTGTGGGCCGAGGGGCCCGACGACGCCTCCGCGCAGGCCCTGCTCGACGAGTGGTCGGCCGTCGTGGACAGCGCCGGAAGGTAGAACGCGCGGTACGCGTGCGTGCCGGACAAGTGCCCCCAAGGGGGCCTGTCCGGCACGCCGGTGGGGCCATTCGGAGGTAGTGGCCGCGACGTGCGACGATGTGCGGCATGCCGCAGCAGCCCCCCGTTCGGAGCACTCCCGCGCGCGTGGCGCGTCCGGACGCGTCCATGTCGCTGCTCACCAATGTGATGGACCACAGCCTCGACGACGGCTACGCGGAGGCGGCGGACCGGAAGAAGGCCGCCGGTGAAGGGGGCCTGCCGAAGACGCTCCGCGCGAAGCTGGGGCTCGCCGCCGGGCTGGTGCTGGCGGCCCTGGTCGTGACCGTGGGCGCCGCGCAGGCGCGTGTGGCGGCCCCCGTCGTGGCCAAGGAGCGCGAGGAACTGATCGACCGGATCGACCAGGAGACCGACGCGGCGGACGACCTGGAGAACAGTGTCGACGAGCTGCGCGATGACGTGGACGCGCGGCAGCGGGAAGCGCTCAGGGAGAGCGGCGGCGGCGACCGGTCGGACCTGGTGGGCATCCTCGCCGGCGCCGTCGAGGTGCGCGGCCCCGGTGTGAAGCTGGTCGTGAACGACGCGAAGGAAGCCGGCACCGACGGTGAGGCGGATCCGCGCGGAGTGTCCGGGTTCTCCGACACCGGCCGAGTGCGCGACCGGGACATGCAGCGTGTGGTCAACGGCCTCTGGGAGTCGGGCGCCGAGGCCATCACCATCAACGGGCAGCGGCTGACCGCCCTGTCCGCGATCAGGGCCGCGGGCGACGCGATACTGGTCGACAACAAGCCGCTGGTGCCGCCGTACACGGTGCTGGCGGTGGGGAACGGCAAGACCCTGAGCACCAGGTTCCAGAACAGCGCGGACGGGCTATATCTGCATGCCCTTCAAGAGAACTACGGCATCCGTACCGCGATCTCCGTGGAGGACGACCTCCTCCTGCCGGCCGCCCCGAGTGTGATCGTGCGCACAGCACAGCCGACAACTGAGACAGCACAACCGCAAAACGAGAAGGGCACATCGTGATCGCCGTACTGGGCCTCGTCGTGGGAGTCGTGGCCGGACTGTTGGTCCGGCCCGAGGTTCCGGCGGTCGTCGAGCCTTACCTGCCGATCGCCGTGGTCGCGGCGCTCGACGCCGTCTTCGGTGGTCTGCGGGCCATGCTCGACGGCATCTTCGACGACAAGGTCTTCGTCGTGTCGTTCCTGTCCAACGTGGTCGTCGCCGCGCTGATCGTGTTCCTGGGCGACAAGTTGGGCGTCGGCGCCCAGCTGTCCACCGGTGTGGTGGTCGTGCTCGGTATCCGCATCTTCTCCAACGCGGCCGCGATCCGCCGGCACGTTTTCCGGGCGTGAGGCCGATGAGCAACCAGGACGAGACCCCAGAGAACCCGCTGCGCAAAGAGCTGCCCGAAGAGGTGCCCGCGGCACCGGAGCCGGCCGTGGCCGCGCCGGGCGGCGCCGGGCCGGAGACCGCGGCCGGCCGGGCCGAGCCCGCCGAACGGTCGCTGACCGGCCGGCAGCGGCTGGCGCAGGGCCTGTGGCCGCCGCGCGTGACCCGTGCCCAACTCATCGTCGCCCTGCTGCTGTTCGGGCTCGGTTTCGGCCTCGCCGTGCAGGTCGCGTCGCACAGTGACGGCGACAGCGCCCTGCGTGGCGCGCGGCAGGAGGATCTCGTACGCATCCTCGATGAACTGGACGACCGTACTGAGCGTCTTGAGGACGAGAAGCAGGGCCTGGAGAAGCAGCGGGACGAGTTGCGCAACAGCTCGAACCAGGCGGCGGAGGCCCGCAAGCAGACGGTCGAGAAGGAGCGGCAACTCGGCATCCTGGCGGGCACGGTGGCGGCCCAGGGGCCCGGCATCACGATGACGATCGACGACTCGAAGGGAACGGTCGAGGCGGACATGCTGCTCGACGCGATCCAGGAACTGCGCGCGGCGGGCGCCGAGGCGATCCAGGTGAACGGCGTGCGGGTGGTCGCGGGCACCTATCTGACGGATTCGGGCAACGGAGTCGGCGTCGACGGGAACAAGATCAACGCGCCGTATCGTTTCAAGGTCATCGGCAAGCCGCAGGACCTCGAACCGGCGCTCAACATCCCAGGAGGCGTGGTGCAGACGCTTGAGAAGGAGCAGGCCACCGTGACCGTCGAGCGGTCGGACAAGATCATTGTGGATGCCTTGCGGCCCGCGAAGCAGCCTGACTACGCTCGGTCGTCGTCGCAGTGAACCGAGGGTGCATGGGGGACGTCCGACGAGGGCATGAGGTTGCGGGGGGTCGGCGCACCGAATGGGTGGTGCGTGGTGGAAACTGTCGGGTGGATACGGACGTTGTGAGGGTGTCCGGGTCAGCCAGAGTGTGCAATCAGGGTTCGTCCTGCCCCACGGGCGGGTCTGTTTCGGTCAAGGGGAATCGCCCGTGAAGTTGTTTGCGAAGTTGTTCGGCAAGAGCGCGCGAGAGGGCGGCGAGAACGCGACGGCACGTCATCGCGCGCAGCCCGACGCGGAAGGCCAGCGGCCCCTGTACCGGGACCAGGTGGGTGGTCAGGGCGCGCCGTCGGTTGACCCTGCCCAGGCAGGCGGCATAGGTTTCGGGCAACCGTCACCCTCAAGTACGGGTGGAGAGTTTTCCGCCGGCCCGTACGCGTCCAATGCCCCGGCGGGGCAGCCGCGGCAGGAGGATCCGTCCATGTCGGCCCTGGTCTGTACGAGGTGCGGTAACCGCAACGCGGAGAACAGCCGCTTCTGTTCCAACTGTGGCGCCCCGCTGCGCCCCGGAGCCGTGCCCGAGCGGCCGTCGGAGACGACGTCCACGATCTCGATCAGCGGTCTCGAGGCCTACGACGCCGAGGTCACCGGTCAGACCCAGATGCCCACCCTCTCGCCGGAGGCGCAGGCAGCCGTCGACGCGCTGCCGCTGGGCTCCGCGCTCCTGGTGGTGCGCCGTGGGCCGAACTCCGGCAGCCGCTTCCTGCTGGACAGCGACCTGACCACGGCCGGCCGTCACCCGCAGAGCGACATCTTCCTGGACGACGTGACGGTCTCGCGCCGCCACGTGGAGTTCCGGCGTGGCCCCGACGGTTCGTTCACGGTGGCCGACGTGGGCAGTCTGAACGGCACGTACGTCAACCGGGAGCGGATCGACCAGGTCGCTCTGTCCAACGGCGACGAGGTGCAGATCGGTAAGTACCGGCTGGTCTTCTATGCGAGCCGGCAGGGCATCTGACGTCACCGGACCTGTCCGGAGGACCCAGGGAAGGTCCATGCTGCATTCACCGAGCGGCGGTACCGGCCACGGCACCGCCGCCACGGACCGTGGCCTGATGAGCATCGGCACGGTGCTGAACGTGCTGCGCGAGGAATTCCCCGAGGTCACCATCTCCAAGATCCGTTTCCTGGAGTCCGAGGGGCTGATCGAGCCCCAGCGGACTCCTTCGGGGTATCGCAAGTTCAGCGCCGGCGATGTCGAGCGGCTCGGTCATGTGCTGCGGATGCAGCGGGACCACTATCTGCCGCTCAAGGTGATCCGTGAGCATCTCGCGGCGATCGAGCGGGGCGAGGACACACGGCTGCCGGTGCTGGGCCGTCCGCGTGACGGCGAAGGCGACGCGGAGCCGTCCGACGCGCCCACGGCGGTGCGGATCGGCAGGGCGGAGCTGCTGGCCGCCGCCGGGATCGATGAACAGCAGCTCGCCGAGTGGGAGTCGTACGGGCTGATCGCCCCGGTCGACGAGGGTGTGTACGACGCGGAGGCGGCCACCGTGGCCGAGCTGGTGATCGAGCTGGGCCGGTTCGGCATCGAGCCACGCCATCTACGGGCGGTGAAGGCCGCCGCCGACCGTGAGGCCGGGCTCGTGGACCAGGTGGTGGCCCCGCTCAGACGCCACCGCAATCCGCAGACCAGGGCGCACGCCGAGGCACGTACGAAGGAACTCGCGGGCCTCGCCGTGAAGCTGCACGCGGCGCTGGTGCAGTCCGCCCTCGGAGTCCGGCTGCCCTGAGGGGCCACGCGTTCTGCCTGGGCGTGGCCGGATCGGGACCCGTACCCGTCCCGACTACCCAAACATCCCGGGCACGGCCTAGGGTTGCTGTGTGAACGAGCTCGATGTCGTAGGTGTCCGGGTCGAAATGCCCTCCAACCAACCGATCGTGCTCCTGCGCGAAGTGGGAGGCGACCGCTACCTCCCCATCTGGATCGGACCGGGGGAGGCGACGGCGATCGCCTTCGCCCAGCAGGGCATGGCACCCGCACGACCGCTGACCCACGACCTGTTCAAGGACGTGCTGGAGGCCGTCGGCCAGGAGCTCACCGAAGTGCGCATCACGGATCTGCGTGAGGGCGTCTTCTACGCCGAGCTGGTGTTCGCCAGCGGGGTCGAGGTGAGCGCCCGCCCGTCGGATGCCATAGCGCTGGCCCTGCGCACCGGAACGCCGATCTACGGCAGTGACGGTGTGCTCGACGACGCGGGCATCGCGATCCCGGACGAGCAGGAGGACGAGGTGGAGAAGTTCCGCGAGTTCCTCGACCAGATCTCGCCCGAGGACTTCGGTACCAGCAGCCAGTGAGGCGCGAACGGCCCGGCGGACACGATGTGTGCGCCGGGCCCGTGCTGCTTCACGCCCCGGCAATTGCCAGCGGCGAGTGAGAGCGTCCTGCGACGCCCCGCCAGCGCATTCGGCTAGCCTTTCCCCGCGGTGGGGCACGGGAAACCACTCTCAGGGTGATTATCACTCGGCGTGCCGAGTGTGGCGATCGTTGACGCACCCTCGGTGACTGCCTACCGTCGAGAAGGCAGGTCAAGGACGGAGGTCGGCGTGAGAAGCAGCGGCGACGGTACGGCTGGGGGTGCCCCCGGGCGCAGTCTCGGGGAGAGCGGTCCGTACCCGCTTCATGGCAGCACGACCGATCACGCTCCGCAGCGACCGGCGGCCGTGCCCAGCAGTGGAGGGGCGACGTCCATGACGTCCGAGGAGATCGGCTATCGCGGCCCCACGGCCTGCGCGGCCGCCGGTATCACCTACCGGCAACTGGACTACTGGGCGCGCACCGGGCTGGTCGAGCCGAGCGTGCGGCCCGCTCACGGGTCGGGGACGCAGCGGCTGTACAGCTTCCGGGACGTCGTCGTCCTGAAGATCGTCAAGCGTTTCCTGGACGCCGGCGTGTCGCTCCAGAACATCCGCACCACGGTCCTGCACCTGCGCGAGCAGGGTTTCCGTGATCTGGAGCGCATGACGCTGATGAGCGACGGCGCCACGGTCTACGAGTGCACCTCGCCGGACGAGGTGCACGCGCTGCTCCAGGGCGGGCAGGGGGTCTTCGGGATCGCCGTCGGCGTGGTGTGGCGGGATGTGGAGAACGCCCTGTCCCAGCTGCACGGCGAGCGGGTCGACACCGGGGAGACGCTCGTCGGGCACAATCCGGCGGACGAGCTGGCGCGGCGGCGCAACCGGGCGGTCTGAGCCCCGCCTCGTGGCGGCGGGGGCATTGTCAGTGGCGTAGGGCAGCATCGGAGATGTGCGAACCACGCCCACGATCCTGCACCTCGACATGGATGCCTTCTTCGCCTCGGTGGAGCAGGCGTCCAAGCCGAGCCTGCGCGGGAAGCCCGTGATCGTGGGCGGACTGGGCCCGCGCGGAGTGGTGTCGACGTGCTCCTACGAGGCCCGGGTGTTCGGGGTGCACTCGGCGATGCCGATGGCGCAGGCCCGCCGGCTGGCACCGAATGCCGCGTATCTGGTCCCGCGCTTCGGTCTGTACCGCTCGATCAGCGAGCAGGTGATGGCGTTGCTGCGGGCGCTGTCGCCGCTGGTGGAGCCGTTGAGCCTGGACGAGGCGTTTGTGGACCTGGAGGCCGGGGGAGCGGCCTGGGACGCCGACTCGGCCCGGCTGGCGGGCATCAGACTGCGGGCGGACATACGGGCGGTGACGGGGCTCACCGGTTCGGTGGGGCTCGCCGCGTCGAAGATGCTCGCGAAGATCGCCTCCGAGCAGGCCAAGCCCGACGGTCTGGTGCAGATCGAGCCCGGCACCGAGCGGGCGCTGCTCGGCCCGATGCCGGTGCGCACCCTGCCCGGCGTGGGCCCGGCGACGGGCGACCATCTGCGACGGGCCGGGATCATCACGGTCGACGAGATCGCGGAGGCCGGCGAGGACGAGCTGGTAAGGCTGCTGGGCAAGGCCCACGGGCACGCGCTGTACGCGATGGCGCTCGCCCACGACGACCGGCCCGTGGTCGCCGAGCGGGAGACGAAGTCGGTGTCCGTCGAGGACACCTACGACGTGGACATCCACGACCGGATCCGGGTGGAGCTGGAGGTGCAGCGGCTGGCCGACCGGTGTGTGCGGCGGCTGCGCGGGGCCGGGCTGTCGGGTCGCACGATCGTTTTGAAGGTGCGGCGGTACGACTTCTCGACGCTGACCCGGTCCGAGACGCTGCGGGGGCCCACGGACGATCCCGGGGTGGTGCGGGAGGCCGCCGCCCGGCTGCTGGACTCCGTGGACACCACGGGCGGGGTGCGGCTGCTCGGGGTGGGGGTGAGCGGACTGGCCGACTTCACTCAGGAGGACCTCTTCGCGCAGGCGGCGGGCGAGGTGGCGATCGCCGCCGAGGAGGAGCCGGGCGACGAGGGGGAGCATCCGGAGCCCGAGCAGCCCGTGGAGCGGCGCTGGGCGGCGGGGATCGATGTGCGGCACACCGAGCACGGGCACGGGTGGGTGCAGGGCAGCGGGGTCGGCCGGGTCACCGTCCGGTTCGAGACACCGCAGTCGGAGCTGCCGGGGCGGGTGCGGACGTTCCGGACCGACGACCCGGATCTGGAGCCGGTGGAACCACTGCCGTTGGTGGAGCGAAGACCCGGTGACGAGGAGACCCTGGGCGACGGGGCCGGGCACCGGACTCCGGCGGGCTGAGTTCCGCGCTCAGTTGTCGTCCTGGCCCGCCAGGCGGCCGAAGTCGTGGTCCGGCAGCGGGGGCGGGGCGGCGACGTCGAGGCCGTAGTGGTGGTAGAGCTGGAGTTCCTGCTCGGGGGAGAGATGGCGGCCGACGCCGAAGTCGGGAGCGTCCTTGATCAGGGAGCGGTCGAAGGGGACGTGCAGGGTGCCCTCGATCAACTCGCTGGGCTCCAGGGGCACAAAGGCGTCTCTGCTGAACAGGCCGGTCCGTATCGCGGCCCACTCCGGCACACCGGTCGCGTCGTCGAGGTAGACCTCGTCGATCGTGCCGATCTTGGTGCCGTTGCGGTCGAACGCCTTGCGGCCGATCAGGTTGCGCGGATCGATTTCGGTCTGCACGGTCCCTCCACGTGGTCGCAACTCATCCGTAAGCACTACGAAAGAGCACATTGGGGAAGGTGGCCACTCGAAGGCCCTTGGCCGAGAGGCGCTGGTACCCTGGCAAACGGCTGCTGACCCCGTGCGGGAGAGTCCTCCGGAGACCACCGGAGGCGCCGAAGGAGCAAATCCTCCCCGGAATCTCTCAGGCCCACGTACCGCACGGACGAGGTCACTCTGGAAAGCAGAGCGGGTGCCCGCGGCACCCACTCTCACCGACGGTGAAAGCCGGACCCCGGTCCGGTGAAGCTCTCAGGTCGAGATGACAGAGGGGGAGGCCTCGGGACACCGCGCCGTGGTGCCCCTCGCAGGTCGCGTCAGACCAGGAGGCCTCCGCAATGACCGCCCATCGCATTCCGCTCACCGAGCTCGAAGCGGGCATCCCCTTCGAGCAGCGCCACATCGGGCCCGACCAGGAGGCGCGGGCCAAGATGCTCGCGCAGGTCGGCTACGGCTCCCTCGACGAGCTGACGGCCACGGCGGTCCCGGATGTGATCAAGAACGCCGACGCGCTCGACCTGCCGGGTGCGCGCACCGAGGCCGAGGTGCTGGCCGAGCTGCGGTCGCTGGCCGACCGGAACCACGTCCTCGGCTCGATGATCGGGCTCGGGTACTACGGGACCTTCACCCCGCCCGTGATCCTGCGGAACGTCATGGAGAACCCGGCCTGGTACACGGCGTACACGCCCTACCAGCCGGAGATCTCGCAGGGGCGCCTGGAGGCGCTGCTGAACTTCCAGACCATGGTCGCCGACCTGACCGGCCTGCCGACCTCCGGCGCCTCGCTGCTCGACGAGGGCACGGCGGCCGCCGAGGCCATGGCGCTGTCGCGGCGGATGGGCAAGAACAAGAAGGGCCTCTACCTGGTCGACGCGGACGCGCTGCCGCAGACCGTGGCCGTGATCCGGACCCGTGCCGAGCCGACCGGTGTCGAGGTCGTCGTCGCCGACCTGGGCGACGGCATCCCCGCCGAGGTCGCCGGACGTGAGATCAACGGCGTGCTGATCCAGTACCCGGGCGCCTCCGGAGCCGTACGCGACATCAAGCCCGTTGTGGACCAGGCGCACGAGCTGGGCGCGCTGGTCACCGTCGCCGCCGATCTGCTGGCGCTGACGCTGCTGAGGTCGCCCGGCGAGCTGGGGGCCGACATCGCGATCGGTACGACCCAGCGGTTCGGTGTGCCGATGGGCTTCGGCGGGCCGCACGCCGGATACATGGCGGTGCACGAGAAGTTCGCGCGCAGCCTGCCGGGCCGGCTCGTGGGCGTCTCCGTCGACGCCGACGGGAACCGTGCCTACCGGCTCGCGCTTCAGACGCGTGAGCAGCACATCCGCCGCGAGAAGGCGACCAGCAACATCTGCACCGCGCAGGTGCTGCTCGCCGTGATGGCCGGTATGTACGCCGTCTACCACGGCCCCGACGGGCTGCGCGGCATCGCCCGCCGCACCCACCGCTACGCCACGATCCTCGCCGCCGGGCTGGCCGCGGGCGGAGTCGAGATCGTGCACGGCTCCTACTTCGACACCGTCACCGCGCGGGTGCCCGGACGGGCCGGTGAGATCGTCGCCGCCGCCCGCGAGAACGGGGTCAACCTCCGGCTCGTCGACGCCGACCACCTCTCGCTCGCCTGCGACGAGACCACAAACCGGGCCCAACTGGCCGCCGTATGGGCCGCGTTCGGTGTCAATGCCGACGCCGACATCGAGGCGCTCGACGCGGACACCGGGGACGCCGTGCCGGCCGGGCTGCTGCGCGACGACGAGTACCTCACCCACCCGGTCTTCCACCAGCACCGCTCCGAGACCGCGATGCTGCGTTACCTGCGCAGGCTCGCCGACCGGGACTACGCGCTGGACCGCGGCATGATCCCGCTCGGCTCCTGCACGATGAAGCTCAACGCGACGACCGAGATGGAGCCGGTCACCTGGCCGGAGTTCGGGCAGCTGCACCCCTTCGCGCCCGCCGAGCAGGCGGAGGGCTACCTCACGCTCATCCGTGAGCTGGAGGAACGTCTCGCCGAGGTCACCGGCTACGACAACGTCTCGCTCCAGCCGAACGCCGGTTCGCAGGGCGAGCTGGCCGGGCTGCTGGCCGTACGCGGCTACCACCGGGCCAACGGTGACGAGCAGCGGACCGTGTGTCTGATTCCGTCGTCCGCGCACGGCACCAACGCCGCGAGCGCCGTGATGGCCGGTATGAAGGTCGTCGTCGTGAAGACCTCCGACGACGGCGAGATCGACGTCGAGGATCTGCGGGCGAAGATCGAGCAGCACCGGGACCAGCTGTCCGTGCTGATGATCACGTATCCGTCGACACACGGTGTGTTCGAGGAGCACGTCGCCGACATCTGCGCGCAGGTACACGAGGCCGGCGGTCAGGTCTACGTCGACGGAGCCAACCTCAACGCCCTGGTGGGGCTCGCCAAGCCGGGCCACTTCGGCGGTGACGTCTCGCACCTCAACCTGCACAAGACGTTCTGCATCCCGCACGGCGGCGGCGGTCCGGGCGTCGGTCCGGTGGGCGTACGGTCGCACCTCGCGCCCTACCTGCCCAACCACCCGCTCCAGCCCGCTGCCGGTCCCGAGACCGGTGTCGGCCCCATCTCGGCCGCCCCGTGGGGTTCGGCGGGCATTCTGCCGATCTCGTGGGCGTACGTCCGGCTGATGGGCGGCGAGGGGCTCAAGCGGGCCACGCAGGTGGCCGTGCTGTCCGCCAACTACATCGCCAAGCGGCTCGAACCGCACTACCCGGTGCTCTACACCGGCCCCGGCGGACTGGTCGCGCACGAGTGCATCATCGATCTGCGGCCGCTCACCAAGGCGACCGGCGTCACCGTCGACGACGTCGCCAAGCGGCTCATCGACTACGGCTTCCACGCGCCGACGATGTCCTTCCCGGTCGCGGGCACGCTGATGATCGAGCCCACCGAGTCCGAGGACCTGATCGAACTCGACCGGTTCTGCGAGGCGATGATCGCGATCCGTGCGGAGATCGAGAAGGTCGGCGCGGGCGAGTGGCCGGCCGACGACAACCCGCTGCACAACGCGCCGCACACCGCCGCCGCGCTGGGCGGTGCGTGGGAGCACGCGTACACGCGCGAGGAGGCCGTGTTCCCCGGCGACGTCTCCGCCGCCGACAAGTACTGGCCGCCGGTCCGCCGTATCGACCAGGCCTTCGGCGACCGCAACCTGGTGTGCTCCTGCCCGCCGCTGGACGCGTACGAGGACTGAGCGGTTTCCACGGTGGTCATGTGGGCTCCGCGTCCTGGGACGCGGGGCCCTCGGGCTGTACGGGGGTGGGTCAGCCGGTGTGGACGCGGGGGCGGCGGTCGCGGTCCGGTTCCGCCTCGCGCAGTACCTCCCGGGTGACCGGGGCTACCTCGCCCTGGCCGAAGAGGAAGAAGCGCAGGAAGTTGGCGAACGGGTTTCCCTCGGTCCACTCGAAGTAGATGTGCGGTATGCAGTTCGTCGTGTCGCGGACGTGCAGCAGCAGGGCGGCCAGCGCGTTCGGTACGGAGGACGACTCCAGGGTCAGTACGCGGTAGCGCTTGTGCAGCACCTCGCCCCGGACCGTCAGGCCGGCCTCGAACTCGGACGGGTCGGTGACCGTCACCTCGACGAAGACGAAGTCCTCCGACCCCGGCACGTCGTTGTCCTGCCGGATCTGCTCGATCTTCTCGCGGTACTCGGCGGCGTCCCGGTTGTCGGGCTCGTTGGCGATGAACCGGATCCTGCGGCTGGCGATGTCCCGGACGAAGCGCTCCGCCATCGGGTCGAGCGTCAGGCTGGTCACGCGCAGCTCGAAGGCGCGGGCCAGCCGGGACAGCAGGGAGAGCAGGATGATGCCGGCGATGAAACAGGCGCCGATCTTCACACCGTCGGGGCGCTCGATGACGTTGACGACGGTCGTGTAGAGGAAGACCGCCGAGATCACCGCGAAGCCGATGAACCAGTTGCGCTGGCCGGCCTTGCGGGCGGCGATGGTGACAGCGATCGCGGCCGAGCTGATCAGCACCAGGACACCGGTGGCGTAGGCGCCGCCCTGGGCGTCCACGTCGGCGTCGAAGATCCAGGTCACCAGGAACGCGATCAGGGTGAAGACGATGACCATCGGGCGCACCGCGCGCGCCCAGTGCGGGGCCATGCCGTAGCGGGGCAGATAGCGCGGCATCAGGTTGAGCAGGCCCGCCATCGCGGAGGCGCCGGCGAACCAGAGGATGGCGATGGTGGAGACGTCGTAGACCGTGCCGAAGGCGCTGCCGAGGTATTCGTGCGCCAGGAAGGCGAGGGCGCGTCCGTTGGCCTGGCCGCCCTCCTCGAACTCCCGCTCCGGGATCAGCAGGGTGGTGATGAAGCTGGTGGTGATCAGGAAGCCGCTCATGATCAGGGCGGCCGTGGTGAGCAGCTTCTTGGTGTCCCTGATCCGGCCCGCGGGCCGCTCCTCGGTGTCGCCGGGGTCACCCTTGACGTGGGGCATCACCGCGACGCCGGTCTCGAAGCCGGAGAGGCCGAGGGCGAGTTTCGGGAAGACGATCAGGGCGACCCCGATCATCACGAAGACGTTGCCGTGTTCGGCGGTGAGCGCGCCGGTCCAGTCGGTGATCACATGGCCCTCGGTGGCGACGTGCCACAGGCCCGAGATCACCACGACCACGTTGAGGGCGAGATACAGGCCGACGAGCGCGAAGGCGACGCCGATCGCCTCCAGGAAGCCCTTCAGGAACACCGCGCCGAGCAGCGCGACGAGGATCAGGGTGATCAGCAGCTGCTTGTCGTGCAGGGCGCTGTTGAGATGCGGGTTCTCGACGAGGTGGGTCGAGGCGTCGGCCGCGGACAGCGTGATGGTGATCAGGAAGTCCGTCGCGGCGAAGCCCAGCAGGGTCAGGACGAACAGCTTGCCCTTCCAGAACGACAGCAGCCGTTCCAGCATCGCGATCGAGCCCTGTCCGTGCGGGCTCTCCTCGGCGACGCGGCGGTAGACGGGCAGGGCGCCCGCGAGTGTGACGACGACCAGGACGATCGTCGCCACCGGGGACAGCAGGCCCGCCGCGAGCGCCGCGATGCCCGGCTGGTAGCCGAGGGTGGAGAAGTAGTCGACGCCGGTCAGGCACATCACGCGGTACCAGGGCTGGCCCTCGCTGGGCTCCGGCTCGGCCTTCGGGTGCTGGGCGGTATGCCCCTTGCCCATGTCCGAGAGGCCTTCCAGCATCCACGTACGCAGGCGCCCGGGAGGTGGGTGCGGGGTGGCGGCCATCGGTGTGCTCCTGATGTGCGGGCGGGGGTCCGGCCGTGGAGGTGCGGGCGGGGTCCGGCCCTTGCGGTGTGGCGGGGTCCGGCCGTTGGCTTGCGGACGGCACCCGGCCAGGGACGCGCGGGCCGGTCGGCCATCACTCGCGGACGGCCGCTTCAGCGTAAGCGGAGAGTGACGCCGGGGCCTACGGATGTGGGGTGCCTGGGCGTCAAACTTCCGTTAAGACCGGCCCGTCGACGGGGGCAGCGCGTCAAGAAGTGAACGTCAGCACCCGCTTTCCCGTCGTTGGGCCGTATGGGGGACGTGGCGCGTGTGGACGGGGGCCGGACACCCAGCGTCATCGCCTCCTTTCGTGCCGGGGTGCCGTGGCAGGCGTCAAGGCGATGTCAAGGTCCCCGTGGGCGGCGCCAAGGAAGCGCTAACGGGCGTGCCGGGCGGCCGGGAACGGGCTTCGGTGAGGGAAGTGCCTCGCCTCCGCGGGGGACACCGAAGAGAGTTGAGCCAGTGAGCGGAGCGCCTCGGCTGCGATGAGTGACGTACGGCCCGGACGACTGAAGGTCTACCTCGGGGCCGCCCCCGGCGTCGGCAAGACCTACCGGATGCTCGACGAGGGGCGGCGGCGCGCCGCCCGCGGGGCGGACGTGGTGGTGGGATACGCGGAGTGCCACGGACGCCCGCACACCGAGCGGATGCTGGACGGCCTGGAGGTGCTGGCGCGGGCGCGGTGCGAGTACCGCGGCGGGGTCCATCCCGAGATGGACGTGGACGCCGTACTGGAACGGCGGCCCGAGGTCGCTCTGGTCGACGAACTGGCGCACACCAACGTCCCCGGTGAGGGACGCAATCCCAAACGGTGGCAGGACGTGGAGCGGCTGCTGGCGGCCGGCATCGACGTCGTCACGGCCGTCGACGTCGAGCACCTGGAGTCCCTCAAGGACGTGGTGGAGAAGATCACCGGTGTGCCGCCGCACGAGACGGTGCCCGACGAGGTCGTGCGCCGGGCCCACCAGATCGAGCTGGTCGACATGGCGCCCGAGGGGCTGCGCCGGCGTATGGCGCACGGGAACATCCACGCGCCGGAGAAGATCGACGCGGCCCTCGCCAACTACTTCCGGCCCGGCAATCTGACCGCGCTCAGGCAGCTCGCACTGCTGTGGGTGGCCGACCGGGTCGACGAGGCGCTCCAGCTGTACCGGGCCGAGCACGCGATCGGCGGGGTGTGGGAGACGCGGGAACGGGTGGTGGTCGCGCTGACCGGCGGCCCTGAGGGGGACACCCTCGTCCGGCGGGCTGCGCGGATCGCCGACCGGTCGGCGGGCGGTGACCTGCTCGCGGTCCATGTCGCCCGCAGCGACAGCCTTGCCGCCGGGGTGTCGCACGCGTCACTGGCCCGGCAGCGACGGCTGGTCGAGGATCTCGGCGGCAGCTACCACTCGGTCGTCGGCGACGACGTGGCCACCGCGCTGGTGGAGTTCGCCCGCGCGGAGAACGCCACCCAGCTCGTCCTCGGCTCCAGCCGGCGCGGGCGTCTTGAGCGGTTCCTGACCGGGCTCGGCACCGGCGAGACGGTCGTCGCGCTCTCCGGCGACATCGACGTCCACCGGGTCACCCACGAGCGCGCCGGACGCGGCACCCTGCTGCCGTCGCGGCGCCGCACTCTGTCGACGGCCCGGCTGATCGCGGGGCCGGTCGCCGGACTGGTCCTGCCGGTGCTGCTGACGGCCGGCCTCGCGCAGGTGCGCGACCAGGTGAACCTGACCAGCGACGCGCTGCTGTACCTACTGACCGTGGTGGGTGTGGCCTGCATAGGCGGAGTCGTCTCGGCGGTGATCGCGTCGATCACGGCGTCCCTGTTGCTGAACTACTGGTTCATCCCGCCGATCGGGCACTTCACCCTGGACGATCCCAACGCGTGGCTGGCCCATGTGGTGTTCGCCGTGGTGGCGGCGGTCGTCGCCGGCGTCGTGGACCGCTCGCTGCGGCTGTCGCGCCGGTCCGCCAGGGCCACCGCCGAGGCGGAGACCATGTCCTCGCTCGCGGGCAGCATCGTGCGCGGCGGGCAGACCATACCGGCGCTCCTTGAACGGACCCGGGAGACCTTCGGGATGTCGTCCGCGGAACTGGTGGACCAGCCACCCGACGGCGACGGCGTCACGGTCGTCCCGGCGGGTCCGGGCGCCTGGCTGGCGCTGAGCGGCCGCACCCTGTCCTCGTCCGAGCGGCGGGTCCTCGCCGCCTTCGCCGCGCATGTCGGCTCGGCCGTGGAGCGGGCGCGGCTCGCCGAGGCGGCGGCGGAGGTCGAGCCGGTGAAGGCCGCCGACCGGATGCGTACGGCGCTGCTGCGGGCCGTCGGGCACGACCTGCGCACCCCGCTCGCGGCCGGCTGGGCCGCGGTCACCTCCCTGCGCAGCCGGGACGTCGCGTTCTCCGAGGAGGACCGCGACGAACTCCTCGCCACCGCCGACGAGTCCATGGCCCGGCTGAACCGGCTGGTGGAGAACCTGCTCGACCTCAGCCGCCTGGAGGCGGGCGTCCTCAAGCTCAACCTCCGGGCCACCGCCCTCGAAGAGGTGCTGCCCGCGGCCCTGGTCGACACGCCCGACGTCGAGACGGGGGACCTGGAGGGGGTTCCCGCGGTGCTCGCCGATCCGCCGCTGCTGGAACGTGTGCTCGCCAACCTGGTCGCCAACGCCGCCCGGCACAACCCGTCCGACTCCAGGGTCCTGGTCACCGCGAGTGTCCTGGCGGGGCGTGTCGAGGTGCGGGTCGTGGACCGCGGCCCCGGACTGCCGCAGTCCGGACGCGAACGCCTCTTCGAGCCCTTCCAGCGGCTCGGCGACAACGACAACACCCGGGGCCTTGGGCTGGGTCTCGCCCTGGCCCGCGGCCTCACCGAGGCGATGAGCGGCACCCTCGCTCCCGAGGACACGCCGGGGGGCGGGCTGACGATGGTGGTGTCCTTGCCGCTCGCGGAGACCCACACCCCGGCGGGGCGCTCCGCGGGGGTGGCGGGGGGTGCGGTTTGAGGGGCGCGGTTGGTTGTGTTGGCGCGGCGGCGCCGGATTAAGCGCGGCGGCGCGGCCCCGGACCCGTCGGGTGCGGTGTACAGGACGCGACCGCCCAGCCCCGCCCACCTGATCCGAGGAGCCGGCCCTAGTCGAGGCCCGACACCCTGAAGACCGTCCGGGCCGTCTCGTTGTCGATGCGTTGGCCGACTCGCCGCAGTGCCGTCGTCCCGCACAGCAGGGAGCCGGAGGCCGCGGAGTGGCGGGCGTCCTCGGCGAGGCGGTGCCAGAGGTCGGGGTTGGCCACGAGGACCCGGGGGTCGATCTCGACGCGGTTGCCGAAGGCGTCCCTCAGGAGGAGCCGTTGGGCGACGCCGTCCAGGCAGCGGACCGACACCAGCATGTCCGTCCGTACCCGCCGGGTCCGGCCCAGCCGGCGGGTCTCCAGCCGGCCCGCGCCCGCGGTGACCCGGGCCGGAACCAGGACGACGTAGAGCAGCGCGGCGAGGGCGAGCCAGAGGAGGCCGCGCCACGCGGTGAGGGTGCCGGCGCCGGCGTCGACCACGAGGAGCAGGGCCAGCAGGCCGGCCGCGCAGCGGACCGAGGTGTGCAGCTCGGACCTCCACCGGCGATCGGACACCTCAGGGGCGGGCGGCCGCAGAGGAGTACCGGAGACGTCCGGGCGCGCTTCGTCGCGGTGGGCCATGCGGCCGACGGTAGACAGCGCCCGCGGCCGGGAAATGCGCGTTGACGGGACTCTGACGGGTCGTCCGGCGTTCTTGACGCCCTTGAAACGGGTCACCGTGACCGCCCACCCGTCAGGGCCGCGTCAAGGTCGGCGGGTTCGGCGCGAAGAAAGCGCAAGGAGCGGGCGGTGGCCGGGCGTTCGGGACAGAACCTGACTGCACCGCGGGGCCCTTGCGGCGCGCGGCCGAGAAGCCCGTACGAAGGATACGAAGGAGCAGTCATCCATGTCCGTAACCACGGCCGAACGGGACGCCGTCCCGGCAGACGGAGAGCCCCCGGACTCCGGTGAGCGCCACCGCCTCACCGCCGTCACCGGCCTGGCCGCGCTGTCCCTGGACGCGATGGCGTCGGTGGCGTACGGCCCGGAGGCGATCGTGCTCGTGCTGGCCGCCGCGGGCGCGCACGGGCTGGGCTTCACGCTGCCGGTGACGCTGGCCATCGCGGGCCTGCTGGCGGTGCTCGTCGCCTCGTACCGGCAGGTGATCGCGGCCTTCCCGGACGGCGGCGGCTCGTACGCGGTCGCCAAGCGGCACCTGGGCGCGCGCACCAGCCTGGTCGCGGCGGGTTCCCTCGTCCTGGACTACGTGCTCAACGTGGCCGTCGCCGTCACGGCGGGCGTGGCCGCGCTCACCTCCGCGTTCCCGGCGCTGTACGCGGACCGGCTGTGGCTGTGCCTGGCCGTCCTGGTGCTGATCACCGGGGTGAACCTGCGCGGCATCGTGGAGTCGGCGAAGGCGTTCATCGTGCCGACCGTGATCTTCGTGGGCTCGATCCTCGTGCTCATCGGGGTGGGTCTGTTCCGCTCCGCGCCGGTCAGTACCGAGGCCGCCGCGGGCCATGCCTCCGTACTGTCGGACAATGCCACCACCGTGGGCGCCCTGCTTCTGCTGAAAGCTTTCGCCTCGGGGTGTTCCGCGCTTACCGGCGTCGAGGCGATAGCCAACGCCGTCCCCTCCTTCCGGGTGCCGCGCGCCCGGCGCGCCCAGCACGCGGAGGTCGCCCTCGGCGCCGTCCTCGGTCTGATGCTGATCGGCCTGTCCGTACTGATCTCCAGGTTCCATCTCCAGCCGGTCGAGGGTGTCACCGTCCTCGCCCAGCTCACGGACGCCTCCCTCGGCCACAACTGGGCGTTCTACGTCATCCAGTTCGCGACGACGGTCCTGCTCGCCCTGTCGGCCAACACGTCCTTCGGCGGGCTGCCCGTGCTGCTCAAGCTGCTGGCCCGCGACAACTACCTGCCGCACGTCTTCGCGCTGAAGGCCGACCGCCAGGTGCACCGGCACGGGGTGCTCACCCTCGCCCTGGTCTCGGCTGCGCTCCTCGTCTTCTCCGGCGGCGACACCAACACCCTCGTGCCGCTCTTCGCGATCGGCGTCTTCGTCGGCTTCACCGTCGCCCAGGTGGGCATGGTCCGGCACTGGCACACCGGGCGCGGACCGGGTTGGCGCGGCAAGGCGCTGCTCAACGGCTTCGGAGGGGTCCTCACCGGCGCCGCCGCCGTCGTCGTCACCGCGACGAAGTTCGAGGAGGGCGCCTGGCTGATAGTGATCGCCCTGCCGCTGCTGGTGGTGGCCTTCGAGACGGTCCACCGCGCCTACACGCGCATCGGCGGGCGGCTCGGTCTGGGGCTCATCCCCGAGGCCCCGCACCGCGACCGCTCGGTGGTGGTCGTGCCGGTGTCCTCGCTGTCCCGGCTCACCTCCGAGGCCCTCACCGCCGCCGCCTCCCTCGGCGACGAGGTCAGGGCGGTCACCGTCAGCTACCCCGACCCGGAGGACCGGGCCGCGCTGCACACGCTGGAGCGGGCCTGGGCGCAGTGGGACCCCGGCGTCCCGCTGATCCGGCTCACCTGCGAGCGCCGCACACTGGGCCGCCCCATCGCCGCCTACGTCCGTGAGGTGGCCGCCACCGAACCCGCCACCCGGGTCACGGTGCTCATCGCGGAGACCGAGCCGGACCGCCTCTGGCAGCGGCTGCTCCAGAACCAGCGCGGGGCCGTCGTCGCGCACGCCGTGCGGCGGGAGACGGACGCGGTGATCTGCCGGCTGCGGTTCCGGCTGTCCTGATCCTCGCCTTGAGCCGGACGGCGCCGCGGAGATGCGGGGCGCGACAGGCCCCGTAAGAGTCGCGTCAAAGCCGTGTGTGCCGCCGTAAGGGACCCGTCAACAGGAGCCGGATCCAGCCAGAGAAACGGTTTCCTCTAATCGTCCCCGTCCCATTCGAACCATTCCAGGAGCTCACGATGGCCGATGTGGCCTTCGTAGTCATCACGATCGCGCTCTTCGCGCTGGTGGCTCTCGTCGCCAAGGGGGTGACGAAGCTGTGACCCTCGAAAACGTTGTCGGCCTGGTCGTGGCCGTCGCCCTGCTGGGCTATCTCGTCCTCGCCCTGATCTTCCCGGAGAGGTTCTGAGCGCAGACATGGGTCCCGTACTTGCCGGCGTTCTCCAGCTGCTCGCGCTCATCGGCGCGCTGGCCGTCGTTCATGTCCCCCTCGGCACCTACATGGCCAGGGTCTACTCCTCCGACAGGCACTGGCGTGTGGAGAAGTGGATCTACAAGGGCATCGGAGCCGACCCCGACACCGAGATGCGCTGGCCCGCGTATCTGCGCGGCGTGCTCGCCTTCTCGGTCGTCGGCATCCTCTTCCTCTATCTGCTCCAGCGGATCCAGGGCATCCTGCCCGGCTCGCTGGACTTCGCCTCGATCGACCCGGACCAGGCGTTCAACACCGCCGTGTCCTTCGTGACCAACACCAACTGGCAGTCGTACTACGGCGAGCAGGCCATGGGCCACGTCGTGCAGACCGGCGGCCTCGCGGTGCAGAACTTCGTCTCGGCGGCCGTCGGCATGGCCGTCGCCGTCGCCCTGGTCCGCGGGTTCGCCCGCTCCCGCACCGGTGAGCTCGGCAACTTCTGGGCCGACCTGGTCCGCGGCACGATCCGGATCCTGGTGCCGCTGGCCGCGGTGGCGGCCGTGGTGCTCGTGGCGTGCGGTGTCATCCAGAACTTCTCCGGCATCCACGAGGTCGGCCAGTTCTTCGGCGGACAGCAGCAGTGGAACGGCGGGGCCGTGGCCTCGCAGGAGGCCATCAAGGAGCTGGGCACCAACGGCGGCGGCTACTTCAACGCCAACAGCGCCCACCCCTTCGAGAACCCGACGCCGTTCTCGAACCTGTTCGAGATCTTCCTGATCCTGGTCATCCCGTTCTCGATCACCCGCACCTTCGGTGTGATGGTCGGCTCGGTCAAGCAGGGCTACGCGATCCTCGCGACCATGGCGACCATCTGGGTCGGCTTCGTCGCCCTGATGATGTGGACCGAGTTCACCCACCACGGCCCCGCCTTCGAGCTGGCCCGCGGCGCCTACGAGGGCAAGGAGGTCCGGTTCGGCGTCGGCGGCTCGTCGATCTTCGCCGTGTCGACCACCCTCACCTCGACCGGCGCGGTCGACTCCTTCCACTCGTCCTTCACCGGACTCGGCGGCGGGATCACCATGCTCGGCATGATGCTGGGCGAGATCGCGCCCGGTGGTGTCGGTTCCGGCCTCTACGGCATGCTGATCATGGCGATCATCGCCGTGTTCATCGCCGGGCTGATGGTCGGCCGTACGCCCGAGTACCTGGGCAAGAAGATCGGCACCCGTGAGATCAAGCTCGCGGCCTGCTACATCCTCATCACGCCGGCGCTGGTCCTGATCCTGACCGCGTGCGCGATGGCCCTGCCCACGCCGGGCGACTCGATGACCAACAGCGGGGCGCACGGCTTCTCCGAGATCCTGTACGCCTACACGTCCGCCGCCAACAACAACGGCTCGGCCTTCGCCGGTCTGAACGCGGACACGCAGTGGTTCAACAGCACACTCGGCATCGCGATGCTGCTCGGCCGGTTCCTGCCGATGGTGTTCGTGCTGGCCCTGGCCGGCTCGCTCGCCCAGCAGAAGCCGGTCCCGGAGACCGCGGGCACCCTGCGCACCGACAAGCCGCTCTACGCGGGCCTGCTCGTCGGCACGATCATCATCGTCACCGGTCTCACGTACTTCCCGGCGCTGGCGCTGGGTCCGCTGGCCGAGGGGCTGGCGTGATGACCACCCGTATCCAGAAGCAAGAGGACTCGATGTCCACAGCCACTCCGACCCGGGCGCCGCACAGCGATGTACCCACCGGGCACAAGTCCCCCGAGGGCCGTGTCGGCGCGGGTCTCTTCGATCCGAAGCAGCTGGTCAGGTCGCTGCCGGACGCCTTCCGCAAGCTCGACCCGCGGGTGATGGTCAAGTCGCCCGTGATGTTCGTGGTGTGGATCGGGTCGATCCTGACGACCGTCTTCTCCTTCAGGGACCCGGGCGACTGGTTCGGCTGGGCGATCAGCGCCTGGCTGTGGCTCACGGTGGTCTTCGCCAACCTGGCGGAGGCCGTCGCCGAGGGCCGGGGCAAGGCGCAGGCCGACACCCTGCGCAAGGCGAAGACGGACACGGTCGCGCGGCGGCTCGTGGGCGCGCGCGAGGAGCAGGTGCCCGGCACCGACCTCAGGATCGGCGACCTGGTCGTCTGCGAGGCCGGCGACATCATCCCCGGCGACGGCGACGTCGTCGAGGGCGTCGCCTCGGTCGACGAGTCGGCGATCACCGGCGAGTCGGCCCCCGTCATCCGCGAGTCCGGCGGCGACCGCTCGGCCGTCACCGGCGGTACGAAGGTGCTGTCCGACCGGATCGTCATCAAGATCACGACGAAGCCCGGCGAGACCTTCATCGACCGGATGATCGCCCTCGTCGAGGGCGCGGCCCGGCAGAAGACGCCGAACGAGATCGCGCTCAACATCCTGCTGGCGTCGCTGACGATCGTCTTCCTGCTGGCCTGCGCCACGCTGCCGCCGCTGGCGGACTACGCGGGCACGGACCTGTCCCTGGTCGTACTGGTCGCCCTGCTGGTCTGTCTGATCCCGACCACGATCGGCGCCCTGCTCTCCGCGATCGGTATCGCCGGCATGGACCGGCTGGTGCAGCGCAACGTGCTCGCGATGTCGGGCCGTGCGGTCGAGGCCGCCGGTGACGTCTCCACCCTGCTGCTCGACAAGACTGGCACGATCACGCTCGGCAACCGTCAGGCCGCCGAGTTCGTGCCGGTGACCGGGACCACCGAGGCCGAGGTCGCCGACGCCGCCCAGCTCTCCTCGCTGGCCGACGAGACGCCCGAGGGCCGGTCCATCGTTGTGCTCGCCAAGGAGCGGTACGGGCTGCGCGAGCGGCACCAGGGGGAGCTGGCGGGCGCCGAGTGGATCGCCTTCACCGCCCAGACCCGCATGTCGGGTGTGGACGTCGACGGGCGCAGGATCCGCAAGGGCGCGGCCGGTTCGGTGATCGCCTGGGTCCGCGAGGAGGGCGGCACGATCGCGGACGACGCGGACACCACCGCCAACCGCATCTCCGAAGCCGGCGGCACCCCGCTGCTGGTCGCCGTCAAGGACGGCCGGGGCGCGCGTGTCCTCGGTGTCATCCACCTCAAGGACGTCGTCAAGGACGGGATGCGGGAGCGGTTCGAGGAACTGCGCCGCATGGGCATCAAGACCGTCATGATCACGGGTGACAACCCGCTGACCGCCCGGGCGATCGCCGACGAGGCGGGCGTGGACGACTTCCTCGCGGAGGCCACGCCCGAGGACAAGATGGCGCTCATCAAGCGGGAGCAGGCCGGCGGCAAGCTGGTCGCGATGACCGGTGACGGCACCAACGACGCTCCGGCGCTGGCACAGGCCGACGTGGGCGTGGCCATGAACACCGGTACCTCGGCGGCCAAGGAGGCCGGGAACATGGTGGACCTGGACTCCAACCCCACCAAGCTCATCGAGATCGTCGAGATCGGCAAGCAACTGCTGATCACCCGGGGCGCGTTGACCACGTTCTCCATCGCCAACGACGTCGCGAAGTACTTCGCGATCATCCCGGCGCTGTTCGCGGCGGTCTACCCGGGCCTGGACAAGCTCAACGTCATGGGCCTGTCCTCGCCGGACTCCGCGATCCTGTCGGCCGTCGTCTTCAACGCGCTGATCATCATCGCGCTGGTGCCGCTCTCCCTGCGGGGTGTGCAGTACCGGCCGGTCAGCGCCGACCGGCTGCTCCGGCGCAATCTCGGGATCTACGGCCTCGGCGGGCTGATCGCGCCCTTCGTCGGCATCAAGATCATCGACCTGCTCAT
This sequence comes from Streptomyces sp. NPDC088387, assembly GCF_044753385.1. Lineage (NCBI taxonomy): Bacteria > Bacillati > Actinomycetota > Actinomycetes > Kitasatosporales > Streptomycetaceae > Streptomyces > Streptomyces sp. NPDC088387. The sequence goes on along the minus strand of NZ_JBIVNC010000016.1, from coordinate 200,712 downwards.
CTCACTCATCCCGGGAATCGGCTGATCGCCATGAACAACTCCGTATCGAACACCGCCCGGTTGCTCGGGGCGGGCCTGCGGGCCCTCCTTGTGCTGACCCTGGTGACGGGCGTGATCTACCCGCTGGTGCTGACCGGCGTCGCCCAGGGACTGTTCCACAACAAGGCGAACGGCTCGGAGATCTCCTCGGACGGCAGGGTCGTCGGCTCCTCCCTGATCGGGCAGAACTACAACCTGCCGCTCAAGGAGGGCCAGGACACACCGGCGGCGGACCTGAAGTGGTTCCAGGGGCGCCCGCAGAACGGGCTCGGCACCAACAGCGTCAACACCGGGTACAAGCTCATCCTCTCCGGCGCCACCAACCGCTCCGGGGACAACGAAGAGCTGATCCAGTGGGTGAAGGACGCCAAGGCCGCCGTGATCAAGGACAACTCCGTCCCCGGTCACCCGGTCACGCCGTCCCAGGTGCCCGCCGACGCGGTGACCTCCTCCGGTTCCGGCCTGGACCCCGACATCTCGCCCGACTACGCCGACCTCCAGGTCCAGCGGGTCGCCGAGCGCAACGACGTGCCGGTCGCCGAGGTGCGGAAGCTCGTCGACGAGCACACCGACGGCCGCACCCTCGGCTTCATCGGCGAGCCGCGGGTCAACGTCCTCGAACTCAACGTCGCCCTGAAGGACCTCGTGGCGAAGAGCTGACCGTGTCACCCCGCTCCGGTGGGAGCCGGCGGCCCGGACCACACCCCGGTGACGCCGGCTCCCGCAACCGTGCCGCTCCACCACCAGACCGTTGTGCATTCCACCCACCCCGCCACCTCATCACCGGGCCCGGCACGGGTCACCGCTTCGAAGGACGAACATGGCACGCGGCAAGCTGCGGATCTATCTCGGTGCCGCACCGGGCGTCGGCAAGACGTACGCGATGCTGTCCGAGGCCCACCGGCGCGTCGAACGCGGCACCGACTGTGTGGTGGCGTTCGTGGAGCACCACAGCCGGACGCGCACCGAGGTGATGCTGCACGGTCTGGAACAGGTGCCGCGCAGGGAACTCCGTTACCGGGACGCCGACTTCACCGAGATGGACGTCGACGCGGTCCTTGCCCGCAGACCCAGGGTCGCCCTCGTCGACGAGCTGCCGCACACCAACATCCCGGGCTCGCGCAACACCAAGCGCTGGCAGGACGTGGAGGAACTTCTCGCCGCCGGCATCGACGTCATATCGACGGTCAACATCCAGCACCTGGAGTCCCTCGGCGACGTCGTGGAGTCGATCACCGGTGTACGGCAGCAGGAGACCGTGCCGGATGAGGTGGTGCGGCGCGCGGACCAGATCGAGCTGGTCGACATGTCACCGGAGGCGCTGCGGCGCCGGATGGCGCACGGCAACATCTACCAGTCGGACAAGGTCGACGCGGCCCTGTCCAACTACTTCAGACCCGGCAACCTCACCGCCCTGCGGGAGTTGGCGCTGTTGTGGGTCGCCGACCGCGTCGACGAGTACCTCACCGAGTACCGCAGCGAGCACCGCGTCTCGCGGATCTGGGGCTCGCGCGAGCGGATCGTCGTGGGCCTGACCGGCGGGCCCGAGGGCCGGACCCTGATCCGCCGGGCGGCGCGCCTCGCCGAGAAGGGCGCGGGCGGCGAGGTCATGGCCGCGTACATCTCCCGAAGCGACGGACTGACCGGCGCCTCCCCGGAGGAACTCGCCGTCCAGCGGACCCTCGTCGAGGACCTCGGCGGCACCTTCCACCACGTCATCGGCGACAACGTGCCCGAGTCCCTGCTGGACTTCGCGCGAGGTGTCAACGCCACCCAGATCGTCCTCGGTGTGTCCCGCCGCAGAACCTGGCAGTACGTCTTCGGACCCGGCGTCGGCGCCACCGTCGCCCGCGAGTCGGGACCCGACCTCGACGTCCACCTCATCACCCACGACGAGGCAGGCAAGGGGCGCGGGCTGCCCGTGGCCCGGGGGTCGCGGCTCGGCCGGGTCCGGATCGTCCGGGGCTGGCTCGTCGGTGTCCTCGGCCCGGTGCTGCTCACCGCACTGCTGGCCGGGCTCGCCCCGGACGTCGGGCTCGCCAACGACATGCTGCTCTACCTCACCCTGACGGTGGCGGCGGCCCTGCTCGGCGGGCTGCTGCCCGCGCTGGCCTCCGCCGTGGTGGGCTCACTGCTGCTCAACTGGTTCTTCACCCCGCCCGTGCACACCCTGACCATCGCCGACCCCAAGAACATCGTCGCCATCGCGATCTTCGTGGGCGTCGCCGTCTCGGTTGCCTCCGTCGTGGACCTCGCGGCCCGGCGCACCCACCAGGCGGCCCGGCTGCGTGCGGAGTCGGAGATCCTCTCCTTCCTCGCCGGTGACGTGCTGCGCGGCGAGACCAGTCTGGAGGCCCTCCTGGAACGGGTCCGGGAGACCTTCGGCATGGAGTCGGTGGCGCTGCTGGAACGTGAGAGCGACGTGATGCCGTGGACGTGCGCGGGCAGCGTGGGCCCGCGGCCCTGTGTGTCCCCCGACAGTGCCGACGTGGACGTGCCGATCGGCGACCACATGGCGCTCGCGCTGACCGGGCGGGTGCTGCCCGCCGAGGACCGCCGGGTGCTCGCCGCCTTCGCCGCGCAGTCCGCGGTGGTCCTGGACCGGCGCCGGCTGCGCGAGGAGGCCGACCGGGCCCGCACACTCGCCGAGGGCAACCGGATCCGTACGGCACTGCTGGCCGCCGTCAGCCACGACCTGCGCACCCCGCTCGCCGGCATCAAGGCCTCCGTCACCTCCCTGCGGTCCGACGACGTCGAGTGGTCCGAGGAGGACCGGGCGGAACTCCTGGAGGCCATCGAGGAGGGCGCGGACCGGCTCGACCACCTGGTCGGGAACCTGCTCGACATGTCCCGCCTCCAGACCGGCACCGTCACGCCGATCATCCGGGAGATCGACCTCGACGAGGTGGTCCCCATGGCGCTCGGCGGGGTGCCGCGGGGGAGTGTGGTGCTGGACGTCCCGGAGACCCTGCCGATGGTCGCCGTCGACAAGGGGCTGCTGGAGCGGGTGGTCGCCAACGTGGTCGAGAACGCGGTGAAGTACAGCACCGACACCCCGGTCTCCGTGTCGGCCAGCGCCCTCGGCGAACGGGTCGAGGTCCGGGTCGTGGACCGCGGCCCCGGTGTCCCCGACGACGCCAAGGAACGTATCTTCGAGCCCTTCCAGCGCCACGGGGACGCCCCGCGCGGCGCGGGTGTCGGGCTCGGCCTCGCGGTCGCCCGCGGTTTCGCCGAGGCCATGGCCGGCACGCTCACCGCCGAGGACACGCCCGGCGGCGGCCTGACGATGGTCCTCAGCCTGCGGACCGCTCCGGGACGGGCTCCGGGGGAGCCGGAGGCGTGGAGCGCGGTGATGTCGTAGTCGGTCTCCGACTACGTGGACTCCCGCAGCATCAGCCTGCCGTGCACCACCAGTTCGTCGCGGCTGAGGCCGCCGCTGCTGGTGAGCAGGCGCGCCGCCTGTTCGACGGCCAGCGCGCCCAGCTCGCGGGTGTCCAGGGCGACCGTGGTCAGCGGGGGTTCGACCAGGGAGCCCAGCTGGAGGCCGTCGAAGCCGATCACGGCGAGGTCCTTAGGGACCTGGCGTCCGAGGCGGCGGGCGGCGCGCAGGGCGCCTATCGCGATGATGTCGTTGAAGGTGAAGACGGCGGTGACGTCGGGATGCCGGGCGAGCAGGTCCTTCAGCGCGCTCTCCCCGCCCTCCACGCTCTGGTCGGCGCGGCACACCGCGTCGGCGGCCAGACCGCAGGCCTCCATCCCGGACGCGAACCAGTCGTGGCGGCTGCTCGGCGCGGACCGGCCCGCGTGATCGAGCATGCCGATCCGCCGGTGCCCCGCGTCGACCAGATGCCGGATCGCGGAGCCGACGCCCTGCTCGCCGTCGATCCGGATCGCGCTGAACCGTTCGGAACGGTGGTCCCGGTCTATCAGCACCACCGGCATGCCCCGGGTCAGCCGGTCGATGTCGTCCTCGGCCAGGCTCATGTACCCGACGACCGCGTCCACCTGGGAGGCGACCATCTCCAGGGTGCCCCGCTCCTCCTCCACCCGGTCACCGGTGTCGTACACGACGACGTGCCAGCCGCGGGCCCGTGCCGCGTCCAGGGAGGCGGCGGCGACCTCGGTGAAGAACGGGTTGAGCAGATCGGGGATCATCAGCCCGACGGTGATCGTGTCCTGCCGGACCAGGCCCCGGGCGAACCGGCTCGGCCGGTATCCCAGGGAGTGGGCGGCGTCCAGGACACGCTGCTTGGTGGCGGCACCGATCTCGCCCTTGTCGTTGAGCGCCCGCGACACGGTCTGCCGGGACACGCCGACGGTCCGGGCCACATCGTCGATGGTCACCTTGCGGGGGCCGGTCGCGGACGACGACATCCTTCACCTCTGCGTGTTGTCGGCGCGAGCGCGCCGGAAAGGGACACCGAGTATGCCCCGGGCCGTTGTTGTGGTGCGACCGCGTGTGCGGCCGCCGGTCGAGCGAGGGATCACGCGCCCCTTCTCCGAGAGCCTTGACACTCGACCCGACCGAAGCGCACACTCCCAATCACTTCACGACAGGTCTCCTGTTACCGCTCCCGTGAGCGCTCACGGTAACGCTCACGTTAGCGCTCACGGTGACATATTCCAACCAGAAGGCATCCGCCTCCAGGTGTCAACGTCGACCCGCCTAGCACCGCTGCTAGTCGTTATCTGGAACGGAAGATATGAGCAGCACAGTCACACGTACTCGCCTCGTCATCGCAGCCGCGGCCGCCGGCGTGGTCGTCCTCGCCGGGTGTTCGTCGTCCGACTCGTCGTCCGACAACGCGTCCGGTGCCTCCTGCGAGCCCAGCAAGGGCAAGGTCACCCTCCAGTACTGGAACACGGTCAACGGCATGGACAAGGTCGTCGACCTCTGGAACAAGGACCACCCGAACATCCAGGTCGAGTCGAAGAACATCTCCAACGACCAGTACGGCGCGATCGGCAACGCCCTGAAGGCCGGCAGCGCTCCGGACCTCGCCCAGGTCGGCTACGACCAGCTGCCCACCCTGCGCTCCCAGGACGCCTTCGTGGACGCCTCGGCGTGCAAGACGGCCGCCGGCACCGAGTCGAAGTTCGTCCCGTGGACCTGGTCGCAGGCCAGCTTCGGCGGTGAAGGGGTGTACGCCCTGCCGCAGGACACGGGCCCGATGGCCATGTACGTACGCACCGACATCTTCAAGAAGTACGACGTACCGATCCCGACGACCTGGGACGAGTACACCACCGCCGCCGAGCAGCTGCACAAGGCGGACCCGAAGCTCACCATGACGTTCTTCGACCCGAACAACGCCGAGTGGTTCAACGGGCTCCTCTGGCAGAACAACGCGAACATGTACAGCTACTCCGACGACAAGTGGCACGTCACCGTCGACTCGGACAAGAGCAAGCAGGTCGCCGACTACTGGCAGAAGCTGATCGACGACAAGCTCGTACGGACCGACCTCGCCAACGGGTCGACGCAGATGTTCGCCGCCTACCAGAACGACCAGATGGCCACCCAGATCGGTGCCGCCTGGGGATACACGGGTATCCGGGACAACCTGCCCGACCAGGCCGGCAAGTGGTCGATCGTGCCGATGCCGACCTGGGGCGCGGGCGGCAACTCCGGTGACTGGGGCGGCTCGACCGTCGCGTTCATGAAGGGCGGCAAGCACCTCTACGAGGCCGCCGAGTTCAACACGTGGCTGAACACCGACCCCGAGGCGCTCGCCCTGGCGAACGAGGTGGGCGGTCTGTACCCGGCGTCCACCGAGGGCCTGAAGCTTCCGGCGCTGACCAAGGGTGTGCCGTACTACAACAACGAGAAGATCTTCGACGTCTTCGCCGAGTCGTCCAAGAAGGTCGACACCGACTTCAGCTGGGGCCCCACCCAGAAGACGGTGAACCTGGCACTCCAGGACGCGATGGCCAAGGCGGTGGCCGGTGACGGCAAGCTGACCGGCGCCCTCGCCGCCGCCCAGGCCTCCGCGCTGAAGTCGATGGAAGACCTGGCGATCCCGGCCACGGCGGGCAAGTGACCGGAAGATGACCGACATCGCCACCCGCCCCACCGACGCGGTGTCACCACCGCCCCGGGGCCGCCGCCGTCCACGTCTGGACGGCAGCGGCCCCCGGGCCGGCACCATCGTCGCGTTCCTGACGCCGTTCTTCCTGCCGTTCGTCCTCTTCTACCTGGTGCCCGTCGGCTACGCGCTCTGGCAGAGCTTCCGCGTGGTCCGCCGCTCCGGCGGACAGTACGGCACCTCGTACACGACGTTCGGCGGCTTCGAGCAGTACGTCGAGGTGTTCCAGAACGACGAGTTCTGGGCCAGCATCGGCCGCATCGGCATGTTCGGCATCGTGCAGGTGCCCGTCATGCTGTTCACCGCGCTGATCATGGCCCTGCTCCTCGACACCCATCTGCTGAAGCTCAAGGGGTTCTTCCGCACCGCCGCGTTTATGCCGTACGCGGTGCCCGGCGTCATCGCCGCGATCATGTGGTCGTATCTCTACTCGCCCCAACTCAGCCCGGTCGTCGACCTGTTGAACGGCATCGGACTGAAGCCGGACTTCCTCGGCCCGGGTGCCGTGCTGTGGTCGGCGGCGAACGTGTCGACCTGGCTGTGGACCGGCTACAACATGCTGATCATGTTCTCGGCGTTGCAGTCCATCCCACAGGAGCTCTACGAGGCCGCGCGGATCGACGGGGCCAGCAACTGGGCCATCGCCTGGCGCATCAAGGTCCCGATCATCGCCCCGTCGATCGTCATGACGACGGTGTTCTCGATCATCGGCACCCTCCAGCTCTACTCCGAGCCCGCCGTGCTGCGCCAGATCTCCTCGAACATCTCCAGCACGTTCACCCCGAACATGCTCGCGTACACCGTGGCCGTCGGGAACAACTACCAGCAGGCCGCGGCCATTTCGGTGGTCATCGCCGTCATCACGTTCGTCTTGAGCTTCGGGTTCATGCGACTGACCTCCAAGAGGGCGGGACTGTGAGCAATCGACCCCCTTCGCAGGAAAGCCGTGTGAGTCGTACGGCCGTCATGGCCCTGATGCTCGTACTCGCGATCTACTTCCTGCTGCCGCTGTACTTCCTGATCGTCGCGGCGACCAAACCGCAGGGCGATCTCGCCTCCACCAGCGGCCTGAAGTTCTCCAACTTCCAGCTCTTCGACAACCTGCACACCCTGTTCACCTTCAACGACGGCATCTTCGCCCGCTGGATCCTCAACACCGTCGTCTACGCGGTGCTGGGCGCGGCCGTGGGCACCCTGATCTCGGCGCTGTGCGGCTACGCGCTCGCCAAGTTCCGCTTCCGCGGCCGGGAGTTCCTGTTCTCGGTGATCCTCGGCGGTGTGCTGGTCCCCAGCACCGCGCTCGCTCTGCCGCTGTTCCTGCTGTTCTCCGAAGTCGGGCTCGTCAACACCTACTTCGCGGTCTTCCTGCCGAGCATCGTCAGCCCGTTCGGTGTCTATCTCGCGCGGATCTTCGCGAACGCCGCCGTACCGCAGGAACTCATCGAGTCCGCGCGCCTCGACGGCGCCGGCGAGTTCCGCACGTTCTTCTCGGTGTCGATCAGGCTGATGTCCCCGGCGCTGGTGACCATCTTCCTGTTCCAGTTCGTCGGCATCTGGAACAACTTCTTCCTCCCGATGGTGATGCTCCAGAAGGAAGAGCTCTTCCCGATCACGCTGGGCCTGTTCACCTGGAACGGGCAGACCGCCCGCACCCCGCTCCTCCAGGAGTCCGTGATCATGGGCTCGCTGGTGTCGATCGTGCCCGTGATCATCCTGTTCATCGTTCTCCAGCGGTTCTGGCGCACCGGGCTCGCCGCCGGCTCCCTCAAGTGACCGCCTCCGCCCCCCACCCCGTACAGAAGGTCCGCCCCGCCATGCCCAACTCCGCAGTATTCGTCCCCCACTTCCACTGGGACCGGGAGTGGTACGAGCCGTTCCAGGTCTTCCGGCACCGGCTCGTGACCGCTCTCGACACCGTCCTGGAGACGGCGGAGGCGAACCCCGACTTCCGGTTCACCGTCGACGGCCAGATGGCCGCGGTCGAGGACTACCTGGAGATGCGTCCGGAGAACACCGAACGGGTCGTGGCCCTGGTCCGCGAGGGCCGGCTCGCGATCGGCCCGTGGCTGATCCTGCTCGACGAGTTCCTGTGCTCCGGCGAGACCATCGTGCGCAACCTCCGGATGGGGTGGGCGGCGGCGGAACGGCTCGGCGGCGCCATGCCCGTCGGCTATCTGCCGGACATGTTCGGCCACGTCGCGCAGATGCCGCAGATCCTGGCCCGCGCCGGGATCGAGCACGCCGCACTGTGGCGCGGGGTGCCCGGCTCGGTCGAGGGACACGCCTTCAACTGGCGCGCCCCCGACGGCTCCGAAGTCCGTACGGAGTTCCTCTTCGACGGCTACGACAACGGTCTGGACGTCCTGCTGGTGCCCGACCAGATCGGCCGCGCCCTGGGCGACTACGCGCAGATGACCGCCGAGCGGTGGGGCGGCGATCCCGTACTCGCCATGGCGGGCACCGACCACAACGCGCCCGACCCGCAGCTCGCCGCCTGGCTCCGCAAGGCGTCCGGCGCCGAACTGCCCATCACCGTCGCGACACTCGACGAGTACATCCGGGGACACGTGCGCGACGAGGTGACCTCCGTCGTCACCGGTGAGCTGCGCAGCCATGTGCGGGGCAACATCCTGCCGGGTGTGCTGTCCGTACGGCTCGGGCTCAAGCAGCGGATGGCCCTCGCCGAGCGGACCGTCGACCACGCCGAGCGGGTCAACGCGCTCTGGTCGGGGCGCGACGACTCGAACTTCCTCGCCCTCGCCTGGCACAAGATCATCGAGTCGACCGCGCACGACTCCGTGGTCGGCTCCGGCACCGACGAGACCTGCGACCAGGTCGCGGCGCGCCTCGCCGAGGCCGCGCAGACGGCCCGCGCCGTACGGGACGCGGCGCTCGCCGAGCCCGCCGCCCGGGTGCCGAGCGACGCCTACCTGGTGGCCAACCCGCTGCCCTTCGCGCGCACGGCTCTGGTCGAGGTGGATGTCGTCGCCCCGCAGACGGGGACCGCGCTCGTCGCCACTGCCGCCGACGGCTCGATCCACCCCGTCCAGCTGATCTCCGAGGACCCGACCGTCCTCAGCGACGAGCGGATGGACGCCTCGCAGCTCGAACGGGTACTGCGCCGCATCCACCGCCGTGAGCTGTTCGGGCTGCTGATCGACCGCTACGAACTCACGCCGGGCTCCCTGGTTTTCCACCTCGCCGAGGTGCCCGCCGAAGGACCGTTCGACCTGCTGATCCTGCGTCGCGAGGTCGCCGCCGCGGCGGCCGCGCACCCGGGGGAGTGGCAGGTACGGACACTGGCCGAGGCACGCGCCACCGCGCTCGTACCCGTAAGGGTGCCCGCCTCCGGCCTGACCAGCGTCCGGGTGTCGGCCGCCGGCGAGACCGCCGTTCCCGCGCCGGAGCTCGCACCGGCCACGGCCACCGTGATGCCGTCGGCGGACGCCCTGTCGAACGGCCTGGTCGAGGTCGTGGTCGCCGACGACGGCACCCTGACCGTGACCGGCGCGGACGGCACCGTCCTGCCGGGCGTGGGCCGGCTCGTCGACGGCGGTGACCGGGGCGACAGCTACAACTACGCGCCGCCCGCCGGTGACGTACTCGTCTCCGAGCCGACCCTGGTCACCGTCGAACTCCTGGAGAAGGGCCCACTGCGCTCCCGGCTGCGCGTCACCCGTGTCTACGAGTGGCCCGAGGCGCTCGCCGCCGACCGTGACGTACGCGGCGACACCACCGTCCCGACCCCGGTGGAGACGCTGGTCGAACTGCGCACGGGCGAGCCCTTCGTACGGATCTCCACGTCCTTCCTGAACCGGTCCGCCGACCACCGGCTGCGCTTCCACGTGCCGCTGCCCCGGCCCGTGACCACGTCCGCGTCCGCCGGCCAGTTCGCCGTCACCGAGCGCGGACTGACGGCGGAGGGCGGCTGGGGCGAGTACCCGCTTCCCACCTTCCCGGCGAGCACCTTCGTGACGGCCGGGCCGGCCACCGTGCTCCTCGACCACTCCAGCGAGTACGAACTCGTCGACGACGGCTCGGCGCTGGCCCTCACCCTGCTGCGCGCGATCGGCTCGATCAGCGTCAACATCCACCCCCTGCGCGACGAGCCCGCGGCGAGCGAGATCCCCGCCCCGGGCGCGCAGGACCTCGGTATGCGCATCGAGAACCGGCTCGCCGTCCTGCCGTCGGCGACCGGCTGGCAGGACGCCGACGCGGTCGCCCTCGCCGAGGAGTTCCGCAACGACGTACTCGTCACGCGCGGTACCGCGCCCGCCGCGGGCGCCCTGCCGGCCGACGAGAGCGGTGTGCGGGTCGACGGCAAGGACGTCTTCGTCTCCAGCGTCCGCCGAGTCCCCGCCGAGGCGGGCGACGGTGTCGAGGGCGTCGACGGCGTCGGCGGCGTCGAGGTTCGGCTGGTCGCGATGAGCGACACCGCAACGACCGCCCGGCTGACGGGCGCCTTCACCGAGGCCACCACCGTCGACCTGCTCGGCCGCCCCCTGTCCACCGCACCGGCCGAGGACGGTCTCGCACTCGACCTCGCCCCCTGGGAGATCCGCACGGTCGTGCTCAGGCGGCGCCCCACGGACCGTACGGACCGGCCGTGACCGACCCCCACCCCCGGCACGGCACGGGCGACGTCCACTGAGCCCCCACGAAGAAAGACGTGACCTCTTGCTCTCCGAGCTCTCCGCACATGTTTCGGACCCGGCACCGGCGCGCGGCGCAGTGCGCCCGGCGCGCTCGTGGCTGCACTCCGACGCCGGTTCCCTCTCCCTCAACGGCCCCTGGCGGTTCCGGCTGTCCCCCACGGCGTCGGTGGCGGCGGACTTCGCGGCCGAGGACTTCACCGACGACGGCTGGGACACCATCCCGGTCCCCTCGCACTGGGTGCTGGAAGGCGACGGCGCCTACGGCCGGCCCATCTACACCAACATCCAGTACCCGTTCCCGATCGACCCGCCGCACGTCCCGGACGAGAACCCCACCGGCGACTACCGCCGGCACTTCGCCCTGCCCGACGGCCGGCCCGAGGCCGAGCGGATCGTGCTGCGGTTCGACGGCGTCGAGTCGCTCTTCAAGGTGTGGGTCAACGGCACGGAGATCGGCACCGCCGCCGGCAGCCGGCTCGCCCACGAGTTCGACGTGACGGACGCCGTGCGTCCCGGTGACAACGTCGTCGCGGTCCGGGTCCACCAGTGGTCCGCGGCCAGCTATGTCGAGGACCAGGACCAGTGGTGGCTCCCCGGGATCTTCCGTGACGTCACCCTGCTCGCCCGCCCCGCAGGCGGCATCGAGGACGTCTGGCTCAGGACCGGATACACCGCCGGACAGGGCAGCGTCGACCCCGAGGTCACCGCCGACGCCACGGCCTTCCCCGTCACCCTGCGGATCCCCGAACTCGGCGTCGAGCGGGTCTGGACCACGGCCGCCGAGGTCACCCCGTTCGACGTGACCGGCGCCGAACCCTGGTCCGCCGAACGACCGCGCCTGTACGAGGCCACGGTGTCCTCCGCCACGGAGACCGTCACCCTGCGGGTCGGCTTCCGCACGGTCGAGATCCGCGGCGACCAGTTCCTCGTCAACGGCCGCCGAGTCGTCTTCCACGGTGTGAACCGCCACGAGGCACACCCCGAGCGCGGCCGGGTCTTCGACGAGCGCCACGCCCGCGAGGACCTCGCCCGGATGAAGCGGTTCAACGTCAACGCGATCCGCACCAGCCACTACCCCCCGCACCCACGGCTCCTCGACCTCGCCGACGAACTCGGCTTCTGGGTGATCCTGGAATGCGACCTGGAGACCCACGGCTTCGACCAGGTGGACTGGGTCGGCAACCCCAGCGACGACCCGGCGTGGCGCCCCGCCTACCTCGACCGCATCCAGCGCACGGTCGAGCGGGACAAGAACCACCCCAGCATCGTCATCTGGTCGCTCGGCAACGAGGCGGGCACCGGCGCCAACCTCGCCGCGATGTCGGCATGGGTCCACGCCCGCGACGCCGAACGCCCCGTGCACTACGAGGGCGACCACACGGGCGAGTACACCGACGTCTACTCCCGTATGTACCCGACGATCCCGGAGACCGAGCGGATCGGCACCGACGACCCGACGACCACCCTGCTGGACTGCACACCCGCGCAGAGCGCCCGCCAGCGCGGCAAGCCGTTCCTGCTCTGCGAGTACGCCCACGCCATGGGCAACGGACCGGGCGCGTTCGACCAGTACGAGGAACTCGTGCACCGGTACCCGCGGCTGCACGGCGGCTTCGTCTGGGAGTGGCGTGACCACGGCATCCTGACCACGGCCCCCGACGGAACGCCGTACCACGCCTACGGCGGCGACTTCGGCGAGGTCGTGCACGACGGCAACTTCGTCATGGACGGCATGCTGCTCAGCGACGACGTGCCCACGCCCAGCCTCCACGAGTACAAGGCGGTCGCACAGCCGGTCCGCTTCGAGTTCGACGGCGAGAAGGCCGCGATCACCAACCTGAGGCACTCGGCCGACACCTCGGACCTGCGGTTCCATTGGCGGGTCGAGCACAACGGGGTGGCCGTGGACTCGGGCGAACTGGACGTCCCCGTCGTCTCGGCCGGCGAGTCGGGCTGGGTGACGCTGCCCCGGGTCACGGTGGCCCCGGACGCCGAGACCTGGCTCACGGTCGACGCCGTACTCGCCGAAGGCACCGCCTGGGCGGCCGAGGGGCATGTCGTCGCGACCGTCCAGCACGACCACTCGGATCCGCGCCCGGTCCCACGGGTCCGTCCGCGCACCGACTGGCGGCCCGCCGACGGCACGCTGGCCCTCGGCATCGCCGAGTTCACGGGCGGGTCGCTGACCCGGCTCGCCGGGCGCGCGGTGACCGGACCGCGCCTGGAGCTGTTCCGCGCCCCGACCGACAACGACGAGGGGCCGGGGGACAACACCGAGGGCAGCGACGACAGCGTCGCCGGGGTCTCCGCCGCCGACCTGTGGCGGCGCCAGGGCCTCGACCGGCTCACGGCACGGCGGGTCACGGTCGAGCAGGCGGCGGACGCGCTGCGTACCGTCGACAAGGTCTCCGCCGCGCACTCCGCCCTGTCCGTCACGGTCGAGACCTTGTGGACGGTCGAGGACGGCGAACTCGAACTGCGGGTGGAGATCGAGCCGTCGAGCGGCTGGCGGACCGTCTGGCCCAGGATCGGCGTCCACTTCGCCCTGCCCGACGGCACGGCGCCGGTCGACGGCGCCGAGTGGTTCGGCCTGGGCCCGTTCGAGTCCTACCCGGACAGTCTCCACGCGGCACGCACCGGCCAGTTCGCGGCGGCCGTCGGCGACCTCGCGGTCGACTACGCGCGCCCCCAGGAGACCGGGCACCGCTCCGGGCTGCGCCACGTGACGCTGACCAGTGGCGCGGAGCGGGTGCTGCGGATCACCGCGCTGCCCGACACGCAGGGGCGGCGGCCCGGGTTCACGCTCGGTCGCCACACGCCTCAGGAGATCGCCGGGGCCCGGCACCCGTTCGAGCTGCCCGGCTCGACGACCAGTCATCTGATCGTCGACGCGGCGCAGCACGGGCTGGGGTCCCGGGCCTGCGGGCCGGACGTGTGGCCGGAGTTCGCGCTGCGGCCGGAGGCGCGGACGATCCGGCTGCGGATAGCGGGGGCCGGTCGATGACGTGAACGCCGGGCTGCGGGGCGCTCGCGCGACGCAGCCCGGCGTGTCAGGGTGCCGCCGTGCCCACGGCTACGGGGGATATGGGTCAGCCGGCCTTTGCCTGGGCCGAGATTCCTCCGTCGACCGGCATCGCCACACCGGTGACGAAGGACGCGCGGGGGCTGCACAGCCAGGCCGCCGCCTCCGCGATCTCCCGCGGCTCCGCCATCCGCTTCTGGATCTGCGGGGCGATGAACGCCTGCTCCAGATGCGGGAACTGCCGTACGGCACCGTCGATCATCTCGCTGCGGGTCGTGCCGACCACCAGCGCGTTCACGCGGATGCCCTTGTCCCCGTACTCGGCCGCCGAGGCTCGGGTGATGCCGAGGACGGCATGCTTGGCGGCGACGTAGGGCACGGACGCGCCCGTCGCGTAACGGCCCGCCGTACTGCTGGTGTTGACGATGGAACCGCCCCTGCCCGACGCCAGCATGACGGGCAGCTGGTGCTTCATGCAGTTCCAGACGCCCCGGACGTTGACGTCCATGGTGTGGTCGTAGACCTCGTCGTCGGTCTCGTGGAGCGACGCCTCCACGGTGGCGTAACCGGCGTTGTTGAAGGCGCAGTCGAGGCTGCCGAAGTGCTCCACGGCCGCCTCGACGACCTGGCGCACGTCGTCGGAGCGTGTGACGTCGCCCGGCACGGCCAGTGCCCGGCCGCCCGCGCCGGTGATCTCCTCGGCGAGGGTGTGCAGCCGGTCCTTGCGGCGCGCCATCAGGACGACGGCGGCGCCCTCTTGCGCGAACAGCCGTGCGGCGGCCTCGCCGATACCGCTCGACGCACCCGTGATCATCGCCACCCGGCCCGCCAACAGGCCTTCGTGGCTCCCCTGTGTGATCTTCTGATCGGTCATCGGGCGAGCATACGTCGAGAGGTCGGCGCCGGGCCGGGAGACTGCCGGGGCTTCAGTCCCCGCCGGCGCCACTGCTCAGGCGGCCGGCGTCCAGTCGTAGCCCCCATGCGTTGCGGCGGCGCACCGCGGCGAGTTGTGCCTCCAGCGGTGACGGCGGGATCGCGAGGACCGGGCAGGTGGCGTGGGTCAGGCAGTAGCGGCCGACCGAGCGGGAGAACGCCCGGTGCCAGTGGCTGCGCCGGCCCGCGCCCACGACCAGGACGTCGTTCTCGCGGTCGGCCGTCCGTACGAGGGCCGTGCCGGGGAGGCCGCGGGCCACGAGCGCGTTCATCGGGACGCCGGGTCCCCGGTCACCGAAGGCGTCGTGCAGCGCGGTCAGCAGACGGTCCGCGGCCAGCCGCCGCCACTCGTCGAGCAGGACGCAGGGCGCGGGGGAGCGGCGGGTGCCCAGCTCACCGCCGGGCGGTTCCCAGGCCAGGACCGGCCAGAGTTCGGCGTCGCGGCGCCGGGCCTCGTCCGCCGCACGGCACAGAGCGGTGAGACTCCCCAGGGAACCGCTCACCCCCACCACGACCCGCTGGCCGGCTGAGAGGCTCGGACCGGACATCGCGCCACCGTTCGTCCCTCACGGCGGCGGGCCCCGCGCCCGCCGACGGCCCTTTCGCGGGCACGTCCCATCTCACTCCCGCCCAGGGTCCCTCGAACAGTCCGCGAGCCGCTTCTTGGCGCACCTCTAGCGGTCGTCCGGCGCCCCGCCCGCCGCGCTGACCACACACCACCGCGCGACTACACACAGTTACTGTCCCGGAAAGCGCGTCGGGGCCGAAGCGCGTACGCGTTCCGGCCCCTCATGTCTCCGGGCGGTGGTCGGGTCCGCCCGGTCCGGCTCAGGCCGCCGACACCACCAGGGGGCGGTGCGGCGCGATGATCCGGCCGTCGGGCAGGAGCTCACCGGTGTCCTCGAACAGCAGGATGCCGTTGCACAGCAGGCTCCAGCCCTGTTCCGGGTGGTGCGCCATGAGGCGGGCGGATTCCCGGTCGGCGGAGTCGGCTGACGGGCACGGTGGCTTGTGCTGGCACATTGTGGGGATCTTTCGCTCTGTCGTGAGGTGAGTGGTGGCTGAGTTGTCTGTACCGCGGCTTGAAGCGTCGTTCATGGCCGCCCCCCGTTGTGATTAGTCGGTCCGAACCCAGTGTTGCCCCACGGGCGTCAATCCGCAGGGATTTAGCAGCACCGCTTCTCACAGGTTGAGGACGCATCACCCGGCCGGACGGTTCAGTTCAACTTCACTGCCCTTTTGGGTGGTTCGTGCTGGCCGGATGGGGCTAGTCCGCCCGGTCGGGCACCGGGAAAGGCTCGTACGAGCATTAATTCGCTCGTACGAGCGTGCAGGTTGCTGTGAATGCGCTCGTGCGGGCACGAGTGGTGGCTGTGAAAAGCGCCGTACCCCGCCACCGTATTTCGGTGGCGGGGTACGGAATGGTGCGGCGCGCACGTGAAACGGGTCTCCGGTGTGCCGAAAGGGGGCAGAGGCGTGCCGGGACGCCGAAAAGGGATCAGGCGGGCGAGCCCAGCAAGGGAATTCGAGTGGCCCGGTGGGTCAGCACCGGGAGCAACTCGGCGACCCGGTGCGGACGGTGGGCCGCGATGCCGGGTGGCGCGGGCGCGAGCGGCACCAGCAGGTCGGTGGCGGCGGGGTGGCCGGCCGCCGCGTCGGCGCCGCGGTCGCCGTGCAGCCAGAGCGTCAGCATGTAGAGGCTGGGTACGGAGAGCAGTCGCGGCTGGTACGCCCCCGGGAGGGACTCGGCCTGCCGCAGGGCGCGCTCGGTGGCGGCGACGTAGGGGCCCTCGAAGAAGCGGGAGAACGCCCAGCCGTCGGCGGTCAGCATGGTGTCGGCCGCGGCCACGGCACGACCGGCGCTGTGGATCAGGAACCGCCAGCCGGCCAGGCGGGTGGTGGACTCGCCGGGTGCCGTGACCCGGTCCAGGACATGGACGGGCAGCGGTAGTTCGGCGGTCACGGGTCCCTCGGCGGTGCGCAGGGAGGGGGTTCGGGCCTCGCGGACCGCGGTCGGAGAACCGAGGGCCGTCAGGACGGTACGAAGGGCTGGTGCGGGAGCCGGCGGGACATGCAGCGGCATGGTGGGTCGCCTCTCATTCGACAGGCATGGTGGCGCGAGGGCGGGGGCGGACGGCGCTGTCTGCTCACGAGGCCAGAGAGGCGGGGGTCGGGGTCCGGCACGGGGGACGTGGGTGGGAACCCGTACACGTCGAGTCGACCGCGGGATCCCGGGGACCGCTGGCGCCAGCCTTCTGCCTTGCTCGCGGAGTTTATACGACCACTGTTCCGGCGGTGTTTCGGCTAGCCGTTTCCGGGCACAGGGACAAGGGCCGTTTCGGTCGCGGATACGGGCTGTACATCCCGTTTTCCCGGCGGTGCGGCGGCGATGACCTCGGGATGTGTTCGTCGTGTGGTGGGCCAATTCCCATCGGTGTTTTTCACGAGTTCCTGAGGTTGTTGAAACCGCATATGCCGGTTGCCCGCGGAATGTGCCGCCGGTCACCACGGCCGAGATGACCAGAGTAGCGGGAGCGGGGTTCGCGGCGCGGCGTTATGGATCGCCCGGGCTGGGCATCATCCACCCTGACCCGGAGGCCGGCGGCCGTGGGTTCGGTCCGCCCATGCGAGGAAGGACGCTTACATGGGGGAGAAGGTCGTGGCAGGCGGGATCGGTCTGTCCGATCGGCACAGCTACCGGGACAAGCTCCGGAGGTGCCTCACGGGCCTGGAGCGACTTCTGGCGGAGAAGCGGTTCGACCGCCCCAAGAACCTGATGGGGCTGGAGATCGAATTGAATCTCGTCGGTGCCGACGGGCAGCCGAGAATGTTGAACGCGCAAGTCCTGGAACGGATCGCGAGCCGGGATTTCCAAACAGAACTCGCCATGTTCAACCTGGAAGTCAACATCGCCCCCCACCGCTTGGCGGGGCAAGTTTTCGACCGGCTTGCCGAGGAGGTCCGCACGTCACTGGCGTACGCGGACCGTAAATCCCGGGAGGTCGATGCCGGAATCGTGATGATCGGTATTCTGCCGACCCTGGACCGGGACGACCTGGTCTCCTCCAACCTCTCCGAGGTGGACCGCTACACCCTGCTCAACGACCAGATCGTCGCCGCCCGCGGCGAGGACTTCACCCTCGACATCGAGGGGGTGGAGCACCTGGTGTGCACCTCCCGGTCGATCGCGCCGGAGGCCGCCTGCACCTCCGTACAGCTGCATCTCCAGGTCACACCGGCCCGGTTCGCCGACGTGTGGAACGCGGCGCAGGTCGCCTGCGGGCCGCAGATCGCCGTCGGCGCCAACTCGCCGTTCCTGTTCGGCCGTGAGCTGTGGCGCGAGTCCCGGCCGCCGCTCTTCCTCCAGTCCACGGACACCCGCCCGGCGGAGCTGCGGGCCCAGGGCGTACGGCCGCGCACCTGGTTCGGCGAACGCTGGATCTCCTCCGCGTACGACCTCTTCGAGGAGAACGCGCGCTACTTCCCCGCGATCCTGCCGATCTGCGACGACGAGGAGCCGCTGGAGGTGCTCGACGCGGGCGGCATCCCCAAACTCTCCGAACTCGTCCTGCACAACGGGACCGTCTACCGCTGGAACCGCCCCGTCTACGGCATCGCCGACGGCGTCCCGCATCTGCGCGTCGAGAACCGCGTGCTGCCCGCCGGACCCACCGTCACCGACGTCCTCGCCAACGCCGCCTTCTACTACGGTCTGGTGCGCGCCCTCGCCGAGGAGTCCCGGCCGATCTGGACCCGGCTGCCCTTCGAGGCGGCCGCCGCCAACTTCGACGCCGCCTGCCGCCACGGCATCGAGGCCCGCTTCCGCTGGCCCCGGCGCGGACGGTACGGCGGGACGGTCGAGGTCGACGCGGTGAGCCTCGTACGCGACGAACTCCTGCCGCTCGCCGCCGCCGGTCTCGACGCGTGGGGCATCGAGGCGGCCGACCGGGACTTCTACCTCGGTGTCATCGAGGAGCGCTGCCGGCGCCGGGTCAACGGGGCGTCCTGGCAGGTCGCGACCTTCCACCGGGGGCTGGAGGCCGGGATGCCACGGGACGCCGCCTTCGCCGCCACCACCCGCCGCTACTGCGAGCTCAACCGGATCGGCGAGCCGGTGCACACCTGGCCGGTCGGGCTGCCGGAGCCGGCGCCGACGGGCTGACACCGGCGGGCCGACACTCAGGGCGCCGCCGGGGCCCCGGGGTGACCCGGGGCAGCCGTTCCTCAGGTTCATGGGGCAAGCTGTGATCTCCCATGACACGACCACGGGAGGAACGTGTGCAGGCGGAGGACAGTCCGGCGGCCGGGGCTCAGCCGGAGGAGCGGCTCTCGCGGGGGACCCTGCGCAACGAGACACTGCTGGTCCTCGCCCTGTCGCTGGGCGCCAGCGGGGTATCCGCGCTCATCAGCTTCATCGGCTCGGTCACCAGGCCCGGCGGTCTGAAGGACCAGGCGGCCACCCTCAACTCCTCGGCCGCGCCCGGCCGCCCCTGGCTGGACCTGGCCTGGCAGCTGTTCGGGATCAGCACCGCGCTCGTACCGGTCGCGCTGGTCGCGCACCTTCTGCTGCGCGAGGGCGGCAGCCTGCGCAGCCTCGGCTTCGACCGCAGCCGCCCCTGGCCCGACCTCGGACGCGGTGCCGTGATCGCCGCGGTGATCGGCAGCACCGGCATCGCCTTCTACCTCGCCGCCCGGGGCCTCGGCTTCAACCTCACCGTGGTGCCGGAGGACCTGCCCGACGTCTGGTGGAAGTACCCCGTCCTGATCCTCTCGGCCATCCAGAACTCGGTCCTCGAAGAGGTCATCGTCGTCGGCTATCTGCTGCGCCGGCTCGACCAGCTGGGCTGGTCCGCGAACGCCTCGATGGCGGCCAGTTCCGTGCTGCGCGGCTCGTACCACCTCTACCAGGGCATCGGCGGCTTCGTCGGCAACATGGCGATGGGCCTCGTCTTCGTCTACCTGTACCGGCGCTGGGGCCGCGTGGGCCCGCTCGTCGTGGCCCACTCCCTCCTCGACATCGGGGCGTTCGTCGGATACGCGCTGCTGGCGGGGAAGGTGGGGTGGCTGCCGACGGCGTGACGCGAGCCGTGCGACGGCTGTGCCGCGGCCGTGCGGCAGCTGTGCCGCGGCTGTGCGGCGGCGACCGTCACCAGGCCGCCGCCAGGGTGACCGTCACCAGGCCGCCGCCAGCTCCCCGTCGATGACCGTCACCGCGCGGCCGCCGAGCAGGGTGCGTGCGCCGCGGACCTCGGTACGGACCCGGCCCGGCCGGTGGGACGCCTGGAGCCCGGTGAGGTCGGGGCGGCCCAGCCGCTGCGCCCAGTACGGCGCGAGGGCCGTGTGGGCGCTGCCGGTGACGGGGTCCTCGTCGATGCCGATGTTCGGGAAGAAGCAGCGCGAGACGTAGTCGTAACCGCTGCCGGGGTGTTCGGCGCGGGCGGTCGCGATGATGCCGCGGGCCGAGTGGGCGCCGAGGGCCCGGTGGTCCGGGGCGAGGGCGTGGACCGCCCGCTCGTCGGCGAGTTCGACAAGCAGGTCACCGATGTCCGGGCCGGTGTCGAAGGCCGTGAGCGGCTCGGCGCCCAGGGCCTCGGTGACGCCCTCGGGCAGCGGCACCGGGGTGAGCGGTGCCGTCGGGAAGTCCAGGACGATCGAGCCGTCCTCGTGCGGTACCGCCGCGAGGACGCCGCTGCGGGTGGCGAAGCGCACCGGGCCCCGGTGTGCGCCGGTGGTGTGCAGGACGTGGGCCGTGGCGAGCGTGGCGTGGCCGCACATCGACACCTCGGCGACCGGGGTGAACCAGCGCAGCGCCCAGTCCGCTTCGCCGCCCGCGGGGAGCGGGTGCGCGAAGGCCGTCTCGGCATGGTTGACCTCCCTGGCGACGTCCTGGAGCCGGGCGTCCTCCGGGAACGCGTCGAGGAGCAGGACCCCGGCCGGATTCCCGGCGAAGGGGCGGTCGGTGAAGGCGTCCACGATTCGAATACGCATGGCGAGCACGGTAGGGGCTGCGGGAAGGGCGCGGCCAAGGCCGATCGCGGAGCTCTGGACCGAGCTGCTGACGGCACGGCGGCCGGACACGACGACGGACCGGCCCGGCGCTCAGCGCGCCGGGCCGGTCCGGGTATGTCGTCCGTCCTGCGTCCCACCCTTGCGGTGGCTCAGTCCGTGCCGAACTCCATGGCGGCGCGGTCCAGCAGCTCGTCGTCGCCGGAGACCTCGCCGCGGGAGGCGATGGCCTCGGCGCCGCCCTCCGGCATGGCACCGATCAGCCCGGTCGCGGCGGCCTGCGCGGCGCCGATCGCCGGGTTGGCGTTGCCGATCAGCCCGAGCCCGGCGTACTGCTCCAGCTTGGCGCGGGAGTCGGCGATGTCGAGGTTGCGCATGGTGAGCTGGCCGATCCGGTCCGAGGGACCGAACGCGGAGTCCTCGGTGCGCTCCATGGAGAGCTTGTCCGGGTGGTAACTGAACGCGGGGCCCGCGGTGTCGAGGATCGAGTAGTCCTCGCCGCGCCGCAGCCGCAGGGTCACCTCGCCGGTGATCGCCGCGCCGACCCAGCGCTGGAGCGACTCACGGATCATCAGCGCCTGCGGGTCCAGCCAGCGGCCCTCGTACATCAGCCGGCCGAGGCGCCGGCCCTCGTTGTGGTACTGGGCGACCGTGTCCTCGTTGTGGACGGCGTTGACGAGACGCTCGTAGGCGGCGTGCAGCAGGGCCATGCCCGGGGCCTCGTAGATGCCGCGGCTCTTGGCCTCGATGATCCGGTTCTCGATCTGGTCCGACATGCCCAGGCCGTGCCGGCCGCCGACGGCGTTGGCCTCCATGACGAGGTCGACGGGGGAGGCGAACTCCTTGCCGTTGACCGTCACGGGGCGGCCCTGGTCGAAGCCGATCGTCACGTCCTCGGGGGCGATCTCGACCGACGGGTCCCAGAACCGGACGCCCATGATGGGCTCGACGGTCTCGACACCGGTGTTGAGGTGCTCCAGGGTCTTGGCCTCGTGGGTGGCGCCCCAGATGTTGGCGTCGGTGGAGTACGCCTTCTCCGTGCTGTCCCGGTAGGGCAGCTGGTGGGCGACGAGCCACTCGGACATTTCCTTGCGGCCGCCGAGCTCGGTCACGAAGTCCGCGTCCAGCCACGGCTTGTAGATCCGCAGCTTGGGGTTGGCGAGCAGGCCGTACCGGTAGAAGCGCTCGATGTCGTTGCCCTTGAAGGTCGACCCGTCGCCCCAGATCTGGACGTTGTCCTCGAGCATCGCCCGCACCAGCAGCGTGCCGGTGACGGCACGGCCCAGCGGCGTGGTGTTGAAGTACGCCCGCCCGCCCGAGCGGATGTGGAACGCGCCGCAGGTGAGCGCGGCCAGCCCTTCCTCGACCAGCGCGGCACGGCAGTCGACCAGACGCGCGACCTCGGCGCCGTAGGTCTTCGCGCGGTCCGGCACGGAGGCGATGTCGGGCTCGTCGTACTGGCCGATGTCGGCGGTGTAGGTGCAGGGGACGGCGCCCTTGTCGCGCATCCACGCGACCGCGACGGAGGTGTCGAGTCCGCCGGAGAAGGCGATGCCGACGCGCTCGCCGGAGGGGAGGGAGGTGAGGACCTTGGACATAGGAAGAGTATGCATGACATCGCATGGTCATGCAAAGCCCTGAGTGGAGGCTTCTCGCGGCGCCTGGAATCGGGGGTTGCCGTAAGAAGGGTTCCGATATATCGTTGACGCATCGCGACTGATCAACGATGAGACGCGAACTACTCAACGAGCGCCTTGGGCGCACTAAGGAACGGAAGTGATGGCAATGCACAGCCACGGATATGAGCACGGGCACCGGCACGGCAAGGGTGGCTTCGAGGGGCGGCGTGCCGCCTTCGGGCCCTTCGGGCCTGGTGGTCAGGGATTCGGGCCGGGATTCGGTCCCGGGCCCTGGGGCGGTCGCGGACGCGGCGGGCACCGGGGGAGGGCGCGGCGTGGTGACGTACGCGCGTCGATCCTGGCCCTGTTGAAAGACCGGCCGATGCACGGCTACGAGATGATCCAGGAGATCGCCGAGCGCAGCGGCGGGGCGTGGAAGCCCAGCCCCGGTTCGGTCTACCCGACCCTCCAGCTGCTGGAGGACGAGGGACTCATCGTCAGCGAGTCCGAGGGCGGCAAGAAGCTCTTCGCGCTCACCGACGCGGGCCGCGAGGCCGCCGAGGAGGGTCCGGACGCCCCCTGGGAGGAGGCCTCCCGTGGGGTCGACTGGGAGGCGCTCGGCGAGATCCGCCAGGCCGGCCTCGGTCTGATGGAGGCCTTCGGCCAGGTCTGGAAGACCGGCAGCAAGGAGCAGCGCGAGAAGGCGCTCGCCGTCATCAACGACACGCGCAAGAAGCTGTACCGCATCCTCGCCGACGAGGACTGAGCGTCCCTGGACCGTGAGACGGGCGCCCCGTGGAGTTCTCCGCGGGGCGCCTCGGTGTGTGCCGGGCGGAGGCGGGTCAGGTCACCAGGCCGTCCAGCTTGCGCAGGGACTCGTTCAGCGCCGCCGTCGCCGAGTCCTTCAGCTTGCCCGCCATCAGCGACACCGCCGCGCCCGTGAACTCGCCGTCGATGCGCAGGCTCGTGGCGTCCCCTTCGGGCGTCAGGGTGTACCGGGTGGTGACGATCACGGACATCGGGCCCTTGCCGCGGATGGCCAGCACGCGCGCGGGCTCCAGCTCCTCCACCCGCCACTCGACCTCCGCCGGGAAGCCCATCAGCTTCATGTTCTCCTGGAAGGTCGCGCCGGTCTCCAGGGTGTCGGGGCCGCCCTTGGGAAAGCTCGTGTGGGTCGCGTTCCACTCCCCGTACGCGGACCAGTCCGTGAGCTGCGCCCAGACCTTCTCGGCCGGTGCCCCGATACGTGCCTCCGCGCTGACTTCGGCCATGCGACCACCTCTTTGTGTCGGGCTGGGTCTCGCGGAACGTAGCGGCAGGCCCCGGAACATTCAATACTGATGAACCGTCAGTTTCTGGGGAATGGAAGCCGCGGGTACGGTCGGCCGGTGCGCGCCCCGCGTAGGTCACGGCCTGATCTCATCCGTAAGGAGGAGATTGGCGCCGTTGATGTCCGCTCTCCGTGGGACGCCAAGATGCTTCCCTCCGGGGATGACGCCCACCGATGAGGCTGATGGGGTAAGGGATGTGCACCACCGAATCCCCCGGCAGCCCGACTCCGGTCCGGTTACCGCCTCCCGCGCGGACCACGAAGCCCTGCTCGGCGACGAGCTGGCGGCGGTGCTGGCGGGTGCCCGGAGGAGATCGGTGCGCGACGGCGACCGGCAGGTCGACACGGCTCATCTGCTGCACTCCCTGCTGGAGACCGACCCCGAGGTGCGCGCCGCCTTCGACGGCGGGCCGCGGGTCGCCCGGCTCCTCGGCTATCTCGTGCAGCGCAGCATCGGCTACGGCCTGCGCTGGCAGGGCTCCGTCGAGGACTCCGGCGCCCTGTCCGTCGTGCACGTGACCGTGGCCGAGGGCTACTCGCCGCTCGCCGCGGCGGCCCTGGAGTACGCCGTCACCCGCGCCGCCCGTCGCGGAGACGTCCGGCCCCGCGGTGTCGACCTGCTCGCGGCGATCGTCGCCGACCCCGGATCCCGCGCCGTCGAGGTGGTGGGCCGTGCCGGGATCGACGCCGCCGAACTCCTCTCCCGGCTGGAGCCGGCCCGGCGCCACTGAGCCCCCCGCCCGGGGGTGCGCCCGCGTTCCATCCGTTGAGACAGGTGCCATTGGGGGTGACGCTCATGTCATCCCCTGTCATCATGTGCCGGTGCGTACGACTGAGAGCAGTAACGGCAGCCGCGGCAGGGGTGTGGGACTCGGGCTCGCGCTCGGTTCCGCGCTGGCCTTCGGCGGTTCCGGCGTCGCGGCCAAGCCGCTGATCGAGGCGGGCCTCGACCCCCTGCACGTGGTGTGGCTGCGGGTCGCCGGCGCCGCCCTCGTGATGCTGCCGCTCGCCGTACGCCACCGCGCCCTGCTGCGCACCCGGCCCGCGCTGCTCGCCGGGTTCGGACTGCTCGCTGTGGCCGGTGTCCAGGCCTGCTACTTCGCCGCGATCTCCCGGATCCCGGTCGGTGTCGCCCTGCTCGTGGAGTACCTGGCACCCGCGCTTGTGCTCGGCTGGGTGCGGTTCGTGCAGCGCAGGCCGGTGACCCGGGCCGCGGCCGTCGGTGTGGTCCTCGCGGTCGGCGGCCTCGCCTGTGTGGTGGAGGTGTGGGCGGGACTGGGCTTCGACGCCGTCGGACTGCTGCTCGCCCTCGGCGCCGCCTGCTGCCAGGTCGGCTACTTCGTCCTGTCCGACCAGGGCAGCGACTCCGGCGACGACGCCCCCGACCCGCTCGGTGTCATCGCCTACGGTCTGCTGATCGGCGCGTTGGTGCTGACCGTCGTGGCCCGGCCGTGGGGCATGGACTGGGGCGTCCTGGCGGACACCGCGAGCATGGACGGCACCGCCGTGCCGGCCGTGGCCCTGCTGGCCTGGATCGTGCTGGTCGCCACGGTGGTCGCGTACGTCACCGGAGTGCTGTCCGTACGCCGGCTCTCGCCACAGGTCGCCGGAGTAGTGGCCTGTCTCGAAGCGGTCATCGCCACCGTGCTGGCCTGGGTCCTGCTCGGCGAACACCTCTCGGCACCCCAGCTCGTCGGCGGCGCGATCGTCCTGGCCGGCGCCTTCATCGCGCAGTCGTCGACCCCGTCGAAGGGATCCGGCGAGCCGGTCGCCGTGGGCACCCCCGAGCGCGAACTGTCGGCCCGCCGGACGTAACCCCCGGGTGCTCCCGTCTGTCGTGGCCGAAGGCCCGACAAAGGGGCGCGGGGAACGGCGCGACCAGCCACGACGGCGCGGCAGCCGATGTCCCCGTCCGGAAGGCCTACACCGGGTTCCGCCGGAGCAAATGCTCCCGCGCCGCCCGGTCGCCCGGGGCGTCCCGCGCCGTGAGCTCGTCGGCGATCCGTGCCCGGACCTCCGGGGCGCGATGGTTGGCGTACTTGAACTTGGCCCGTACGTCGAGAACCTCAAGCCGAATCCCGCGCAGCCCCGACAGCATCCGCCCGTACGGCACCTCACCCACCGCCACCCGGGCGGAACCGCCCTCCGGCTGGAAGTGACCCACCTGCCGGTCGAGGAGGTCCGCCTTGAGCGCGGGGTCGTCCACGACATGGGCCCGGCAGCGCAGCTGAACGGCCGCGTAGAAGCTGGTCGGGGCGCCGTGCTCGGCAGGCTCGTCCGGGGCGGCCTGCCAGGGGCCGGGGACGAACGCGTAGTCGTCGACCACGCTGAGCAGCACCTCCGGGGCCGCCTCCAGGGCGGGCCACATCGGGTTCGGGCGGGCGAGATGGGTGAGGACCTCGCCGCGCTCGGCGTCGTAGACGAAGTGCAGGGGCTGGACCTGGGGCGCCTCGCCCGGCGGGCCGCTGACGGCGAGCTGCCCGAAGTCGTGGTCCGCCAGCCAGTACTGCCACTCCGTGTCGTCCGACACGCTGTCCCAGGGGTGGATCAGCATCACCGCACCGCCAGGTAGTCCGGGAGGTCCGTGCCGGGGGCGAGGTCGGCCTCCGGGAGGGGCGCCTCGTAACCCTTGCGCAGCGGGACCACACCGGCCCAGTGGGGGAGGGCGAGATCCTCCGGCTCGTCGTTCACACCGCCGGTGCGGACCTTGGCGGAGACCTCCTCCAGATCGAGCCGGATCACCGCGGTGGCCGCCAGCTCCTTGCGGTTGGCGGGCCGGGAGTCGGCGGCGCGGCCCGGCACCACGTGGTCGACGAGGGAGTCCAGCGCGGCGCACTTCTCGTCGGGGTCGGTCACGTCGTGGGCGACGCCGTGCACCACCACCGAGCGGTAGTTGATCGAGTGGTGGAACGCCGAGCGGGCCAGCACCAGTCCGTCGACGTGGGTGACCGTCACACACACCGGGAGGCCGGGGTCGGCCTTGCCGGTCATCCGCAGCGGGCGCGAGCCCGTCGACCCGTGCAGGTAGAGCCGCTCACCGACCCGGGCGTAGAGCGTGGGCAGCACGACCGGGGCGCCGTCGCGGACGAAGCCGAGATGGCAGACGTACCCCTCGTCGAGTATCGAGTGCACCAGCTCCGTGTCGTACGACGCGCGGTCGGCGGAGCGGGTGGGGACCGTGCGGTCGGTCCGGGCGTAGGTGGTCGCGGGCCGGGACGGGGCGTCGGTGGTGGTGGCCGGGGTGGTGGTCGAGGTCCCCTGCATTGCGATCTCCATTGTACTAGTGCATACTCTGGTTTGTGCTAGAAGAGTATCCGATCGTAGGGCGTCGCGCAGCGGAGATTTCCGCGAGCGTGGAGAGAGCGGTGGCCGCCGGCCGGCTGGAGCCGGGGCAACTGCTGCCGCCGATGCGGGAGTTGGCCCAGCGGCTGGAGGTGAATCCGAACACCGTCGCGGCCGCGTACCGCACGCTGCGCGAGCGCGGGGTCATCGAGACCGCCGGCCGGCGCGGCAGCCGGGTCCGTCCGAAGCCGGCCACCACGGGGCGCGAGCAGATCCGGGAGGACGTCCCGGCGGGGGTGCGGAACCTGGCCGCGGGCAACCCGGACCCGGCGCTGCTGCCGTCCCTGGCGGAAGCCTTCGCCGAGGCGGGGCTACGGGCCGACCGGGAACCCGTGCTCTACGGCGCCGACCCCGTGGAGCCCGACCTGGCCCGCCGGGCGCGCGCCGAACTCGCCGCCGACGGGGTGCCGGACGGGCCGCTGGCCGTCACCTCCGGCTCCCTGGACGCCGTGGAGCGGGTGCTGGCGGCCCACCTCCGGCCGGGCGACACGGTCGCCGTCGAGGACCCGGGCTGGGGCAGCCTGCTCGACCTGATGCCCGCCCTCGGACTGCGTACGGCACCGGTCGGCGTCGACGACGACGGGCCGCTCCCCGACGACGTACGCCGCGCACTCGCCGCCGGTGCCCGCGCCCTGATCGTCACGGACCGCGCCCAGAATCCCACCGGCGCCGCGGTGAGCGCCGACCGCGCGCGTGCCCTGCGGGCCGTGCTCGGTGAGTACCCCGAGACGCTGCTCATCGAGGACGACCACGGCCACCGGATCGTCGACGTGCCCCTGCATCCGCTGGCCGGTGCCACCCACTCCTGGGCCTTCCTCCGCTCGGTCGCCAAGGCCTACGGCCCCGACCTGCGGCTCGCGCTGCTCACCGGTGACCCGGTCACCCTCGACCGGGTACGTGGACGCCAGCGGCTGGGTCCCGGCTGGGTCAGCCGTGCCACGCAGCGGGCGGTGGCCCGGCTGTGGCGCACCGGCGCGGTGGACACCCCGACGGTGGCGGCGGCCTATCGGAAGCGGCGCGACTCCGTCATCGGCGCCCTCGCCGAGCGCGGCATCACGGCACACGGCCGGAGTGGCCTGAACATCTGGCTCCCCGTCCCCGACGAGACCGGAGCCGTCGCCCGACTGCTGCACGCCGGCTGGGCCGTCGCCCCGGGCGCCCGCTTCCGTATCAGCGCACCGCCGGGCATCCGTATCTCCGTCGCGACCCTGTCCGAGGACGAGATCGCGCCCCTGGCGGACGCGATCGCCTCGGCACTGGGTCCGGCACCGGTACGGCGGTATGTGTGACCTGGGTGGCCCACGTGCCGGGGCGGCTCATGTACACGGGTGGCTCACGTGCCGGGTGGCTCGTGTACACGGGCGGCTCACGTGCCGGGCGGCTCATGTAAACGGGTGACTCACGTGCCGAGGTGGCTCATGTGCACGGGCGACTCACGCGCCGGGGTGACTCGACACCCCGAACACCCACTCACGTGCGAATGCGAGCCTTCTCCACCGGAGTTGACCCGCCCGCCACCGTCTCCCTCTTCCCCCGGGGCCGCACCTGCGTCAGCGCCGCCCCCGTCAGGACGATCAGCGCGCCCACCGGGGTCGACCAGGCCAGGGACTCGCCGAGCAGGGCGACGCCCGCCGCCGTGGCGATGACCGGGATGAAGTACGTGACCATCTGGGCGGTGGTGGGGCCGACCTCGGCGACCAGGCCGTACTGGATGAGGACCGCGAGCCCCGTGCCGAGGGCGCCCAGCGCGGCGATCGCCAGGAGCGGGAGCACCGGGAAGTGACTCGGCGCGGAGGTGAACAGCGGGGTGACGATCGCGAGTTGGCCCGTCGCGAGCAGCAACTGCGCCCCGGTCAGGGAGAGATGCGAGTCGGTGGAACCGGCCAGCGTCCGGCGGACGTAGATCCAGCCGATCGGGTAGCTCAGCGAGGCCAGCAGGGCCATGGCCGTGCCGGTGGCGTCCAGTCCGGCGAAGCCCTGCCAGGCGCCGAGGACCGTGAGGACGCCGAGGAAGCCGATGCCGAGACCGGCGACCCGCACCCGGGTCGGGCGGTCCTCCGAGAGGGCCACCAGCGACAGGGCCATGCCCCACAGCGGTGACGTGGCGTTGCAGATGCCCGCGAGCGTGGACGGGATGGTCAGCTCGGCGTAGGCGAACAGCGAGAACGGCAGCGCGTTGAGCAGCAGCGCGGCGACCGTCAGATGCCCCCAGGTCCGGGCCCCGCGGGGCAGCCGCGCCCGCTTGACGGCCATCGCCGCCGCGAGCACCGCCGTACCGAACACCAGCCGGCCCAGGGTGACCTGGAACGGGGCGTAGCCGTCCGTGCCCACCTTGATCAGCAGAAAGCTGAAGC
Source organism: Streptomyces sp. NPDC088387 (assembly GCF_044753385.1). Classification (NCBI taxonomy): domain Bacteria; kingdom Bacillati; phylum Actinomycetota; class Actinomycetes; order Kitasatosporales; family Streptomycetaceae; genus Streptomyces; species Streptomyces sp. NPDC088387. Next base: position 171,326 of record NZ_JBIVNC010000016.1, on the reverse strand, counting down.
CCCAGATCAGGGAGAGTCCGGCGAAGCGCAGTCGCCAGTCCAGGCGCCGGCGAGGGACCGGGGCCGGGGAGGAGGACGGGGAGGAGGGCGGGAAGGGGGGCGGGGTCGGAAGGGCGGGGGGTTCGGTGCGGGGAGCGGCGCTCATGGTGTCCACGATGGCCGAGGGAACCTCGTAGCACAATCGAAATCTTGTGGGGTGTATTGCTAAGCAACGCTTACATGAGCATAGTCTGGGGACATGCTGAACCTGGACCGTCTGCGCACCCTCGACGCGCTCGCCCGGCACGGCTCGGTGAGCGGGGCCGCCGAGGGGCTGCACATCACGACGTCGGCCGTCTCGCAGCAGCTGGCCAAGCTGGAGCGCGAGGTCGGACAGCAGCTGCTCGCCAAGCACGGCAGGGGAGTGCGGCTCACCGACGCCGGACGCCTGCTCGCCGACCACGCCGCGCGGATCCTGTCCCAGGTCCAGCTCGCCCAGTCCGACCTGGAGGCCCAGCGCGGAGCAGTGGTGGGGGAGCTGCGGCTGTCCGCGTTCCCGACGGCGGCGCGCGGACTCTTCCCCTACGCCCTGTCCGCCCTGCGTGCCGAACACCCGGGGCTGCGGCTGCGCTCGTGCGAGCTGGAACCGGAGTTCGGCATCCGCGGGGTCGTGCGCGGCGACGTGGACATGGCCGTGGTGCTCGACTGGTACAACAAGCCGATGCCGCTGCCCGACGGTCTGGTCAAGGCGCCGATCCTGGACGACCCGGCGGATGTGGCGCTGCCGGCCGACCATCCGCTCGCCGACCGGGACGAGGTGGACCTCGGGGAGTTCGCCGGCGACGAGTGGATCACCTGGGGCGAGGGCGAGTTCTGCCACGAGTGGCTGATGTTCACCCTGCGCTCCCGGGGCGTCGAGCCGATCGTCGGCCACCGCGCCGCCGAGACCCACACCCAGCTCGGCCTGGTCTCCGCCGGACTCGGCGTCTGTATCGCGCCGCTGCTCGGCCGCCATCCGATGCCGCCCGGCGTCGTCACGGTCCCGCTCCGACAGCGGGTGCGGCGGCACGTCTACGTCGTCTGGCGCGCCGACGCCGACCGGCGGCCGTCGATCCGGGCGGCGGTACGGGCGCTGCGCACGGCGGGCGAGAAGATCGGCGCCGACACCACGCCGGCGAGACAAGAGGGTTCCTGAACACGCCCTGCAACCCCTGAACACGCCCTGCAACCCCTGAACACGCCCTGCAACCCGTGAACGCGCCCCGCAACCCCTGAACCCGCCCTACAAGCCCGCCAGTTTCCGGAAGTCCCACGACCGGACCACGTCCGGCGTCAGCCGCATCCACGCATGCCGTCCGTCGTGCGGCAGTTCGTCGATCCCGAAGTACTTGGCCGCGAACAGCCGCTCCACGCCGGTCAGTTCGCGCACCGGCTCACCCGTGCGCGGAGCCTCGCCGACGAACTCCACGGTGCCCGTCAGCTCGACCCCGCGCAGTTCGTCGTACTCGTGCCCGGTGTCCACCACCACGGCGACGCGCGGGTCCCGGCGCAGTTCGGCCCAGCGCTTGCTCCGGGTGATCGAGTACAGCCACAGCGAGGCGCCGTCCCAGACGAACCACAGGGGGCTGAGATGAGGGGTGCCGTCGGCCGACACCGTCGCGACCCGGCAGGTCCGCTCGTCGGCGAGGAACCCGTCCAGCTCCTCGGCGGTCATCATGATCTTCCGGCCCCGGCGTTGGGCGGTGTCGGCCATGTGGTCCCCTTCGGCAGGCGGGCGACGGCGAGGTCACACCACGGAACCTGACGATCTGTCAGAAATCCGCTGTCGACAGCTTGGACCGTCTTCCGTCCCCACGCAATGGCCGTTACTCTCGCCCGCTCAGGCACCCGGCACAAGCGCACCCGACCGAGGCCCGCACATCACGCGGCCGCAAGGGGGAGTCATGGCGTCGCAGGACCGGCTCAGGGAACTCATCGACCCCGTCACCTCCGTACTGCTCACCGTCGAATGCCAGCAGGGCGTCGTCGGACCGGACAGCGCCCTGCCCGAACTCGCCCAGCAGGCCCGCGGATCCGGCGCCCTCGCCAACGTCGCCCGACTGGTCGCGGCGGCCCACGAGACCGGCATGCAGGTCGTCCACGCGGTCGCCGAACGCCGCCCGGACGCGCGCGCCGCCAACCGCAACGCCCCGATCTTCCGCGCCGCCGAACGGCTCCCGGTGCTCCAGCTCTCCGGCACCGCGGCGGTCCGCGTCGCCCCACCCGTCGAGGTCATCGAGGAGGACATCGTCGTACGGCGGCTGCACGGGCTGTCGCCCCTCCAGGGCACCGACGTCGACGCGCTGCTGCGCAACCTCGGCTGCCGCACCCTGATCGTCACCGGCGTCTCCGCCAACGTGGCGATCCCCAACGCCGTGTTCGACGCGGTCAACCGCGGCTACACGGTCGTGGTGCCGTCCGACGCCATCGCGGGAGTGCCCGCCGACTACACCCCCGCGATGATCCGCCACACCCTCGCGTTGGTCGCCACGGTCGCGACCACGGACGAGGTCCTGGGCTGCGTCAAACGCCGTCGCTAGCCCGTGGTTCAGGCCAGCTTGATCTCGTCACCCTCCACGGTGATCTGCGCGACGGGCAGCGGCTTGGTCGCCGGGCCCTGCTTCACACTGCCGTCGGTCGCCGAGAACTCGCTGTTGTGACACGGGCAGGTGATGACGCCGTTCGCGATGTCCTTCACCGCACAGCCCTGGTGGGTGCACTTGGAGGAGAACGCCTTGAACTCGCCGGCCGTCGGCTGGGTGACCACCACACTCTGGTCGGCGAAGATCTTGCCGCCGCCCTCGGGGATGTCGGAGATCTTGCCGAGCACGGTGCCGGAGGCCGGCGCGGCGTCGGAGGAGGAGTCGTCCTCCGAACCGCACGCGGTCAGCGCCACGGAGAGCCCGGCGGCGCCGGCCGCGGCCATGACGGTGCGGCGGGCGGGCCCTGCGACGGGGTGGAGCGATTTGCTGGCCATGCTGACGTTCCTTCCAGGGACGTTGTCTGCTCTTGTGTGATCTGCGGGGGTTTTGCGATCCGTCCAGGGGTACGGCCGCCCGCGAGCGGGAGTTCAGCCGCCGCGCGGATCTTGACCCGATCGAGACGCGAGGCCCAGAGGGCGGTCCGCGCGGGCCGTGAACACCCCAGTAACCTGGGGCGATGCTCAAGGACGTCATCGCGACCCGCTTCATCACGCCCCTGCGTGAGGGCGGCTCCATGCCGGGGCTCGTCGAGGCGGACGACCTCGGGACGTACGTCCTGAAGTTCACCGGCGCCGGGCAGGGCCGCAAGACGCTGGTCGCCGAGGTCGTCTGCGGCGGACTCGCGCGCCGGCTCGGCTTCCGTGTGCCCCGCCTCGTCACCGTCGAGCTGGACCCCGTGCTGGGGCTCGCCGAACCCGACCAGGAGGTGCAGGACCTGCTCAGATCGAGCGCCGGCACCAACCTCGGCATGGACTTCCTGTCCGGCGCGCTCGGCTTCGACCCGCTCGCCTTCCCGGTGAGCGCCGAGGAGGCCGGACGGATCGTCTGGTTCGACGCCCTGGTCAACAACGTCGACCGCTCCTGGCGCAACCCCAACCTCCTGATGTGGCACGGCGACCTGTGGCTCATCGACCACGGCGCCACCATGATCTGGCATCACAACTGGCCCGGCGCCGACACCTCCGCCGCCCGCCCCTACGACGCCTCCGACCACGCCCTGCGCACCTTCGCGCCGGACGTCACGGCCGCCGCGGCCGACCTCGCGCCACTCGTCACCGAGGACCTCCTCGCCGAGGTCACCGCCGAGATCCCCGACGCCTGGCTCGCCGGCGAACCCGGCTTCGACACCCCGGACGACCTGCGCAGGGCCTACGCCCGCCCGCTGCTCGCACGCGCCGCCGTCGTCCACGACCGCGTCACCGGCCTGGAGGGATCCCCGTGAGCGACCGGTACATCAACGTGGCGGGCCGGATCACCGAGCGCCACATCACCCGCGCCGGCCAGGGCGGCGACCGGGACGTCTACGAGTACGTCCTGCTGCGCGTCGTCCCGCGCGTGGAGCGCGGCGAGTGCGTCAACGCCGGAGTGCTGCTGTACTGCCGCGCCCAGGCCTACGTCGGCGCGCTCACCCATCTCGACGAGACGAAGCTGCTCGCGCTCGACCCCCGGGCGGACGTGGCCGGCGTCCGGGCGGCCCTGCGGGCCGTGGAAGGCGTGTGCACCGGCGGCGACGCGGCCGGACAGGCGGCCCACGACGACGCCGGGCGCCGGTTCCGCTGGCTGGTCGCACCCCGTTCCACCGTGGTCCAGCCGGGCCCGGTGCACACCGGACTGACCGCCGATCCGGTGGCCGAGACCCGGCGCCTGCTGGACCTGCTGGTGAAGTGATGGATCACATCCGTCCGTGTGCCCGTTGACACCGGGTGCCAGGGCTTCTAGCGTCACGTCAGGCCGAAGGTACTAAGCGGTCGCTCATCGAGGGCGGGCCGCGGGAGCCGCATCCCCGAGGGCGAGGAGAAGCAGCCATGTCCACCACTGAGCAGCGGGTAGCAGTCGTGACCGGAGGCGCGCGCGGAATCGGCGCCGCCACCGCCGTACGGCTGGCCGCCGAGGGCCGGGCCGTCGCCGTGCTCGACCTCGACGAGGCCGCCTGCAAGGACACCGTGGAGAAGATCACCGCGGCCGGCGGCAGGGCGCTCGCGGTCGGCTGCGACGTCTCCGACGAGGCACAGGTCGAAGCGGCCGTCGCGCGGATCGCCGCGGAGCTGGGCGCGCCCACCATCCTCGTCAACAACGCCGGTGTGCTCCGCGACAACCTGCTGTTCAAGATGAGCGTCGCCGACTGGGACACCGTCATGAACGTGCACCTGCGCGGCGCCTTCCTGATGACCCGGGCCTGCCAGAAGCACATGGTCGACGCCGGCTTCGGCCGGATCGTCAACCTCTCCTCGTCCTCCGCCCTCGGCAACCGCGGCCAGGTCAACTACTCGGCCGCCAAGGCCGGTATGCAGGGCCTCACCAAGACCCTCGCCAAGGAGCTCGGCAAGTTCGGCGTCACCGCCAACGCCGTCGCGCCCGGCTTCATCGCCACCGACATGACCGCCCAGACCGCCGAGCGGGTCGGCATGGGCTTCGAGGACTTCAAGACCGCGGCCGCCTCGATGATCCCCGTGCAGCGCGTCGGCGAGCCGGACGACATCGCCAACGCCATCGCCTTCTTCACCGGCGACGCCGCCGGCTTCGTCTCCGGCCAGGTGCTGTACGTGGCCGGCGGACCGCTCGACTAGGGATCACTGACATGACTGAACTCACCGGCAAGGTCGCGCTCGTCACGGGCGCCAGCCGCGGCATCGGATACGGCGTCGCCGAGGCGCTGGTCGCCCGCGGCGACCGGGTCTGCATCACCGGCCGCAACGAGGACGCCCTCAAGGAGGCCGTCGAGAGGCTCGGCGCCGACCGGGTGATCGGCGTCGCGGGCAAGGCCCACGACGAGGCCCACCAGGCCGTCGCCGTCGAACGCGTCATGGAGGCCTTCGGCCGGGTCGACTTCCTGGTCAACAACGCCGGGACCAACCCGGTGTTCGGGCCCATCGCCGACCTCGACCTGAACGTCGCCCGCAAGGTCTTCGAGACCAACGTCGTCTCGGCGCTCGGCTTCGCCCAGCGCACCTGGCACGCCTGGCAGAAGGACAACGGCGGCGCCATCGTCAACATCTCCTCCGTCGCCGGCCTCGCGCCCTCCCCGTTCATCGGCGCGTACGGCGTCAGCAAGGCCGCGCTGATCAACCTGACCGTGCAGCTCGCCCACGAGTTCGCGCCCCGGGTACGGGTCAACGCCATCGCCCCGGCCGTGGTGAAGACCAAGTTCGCGCAGGCGCTGTACGAGGGCCGTGAGGCGGAGGCCGCCGCGGCCTACCCGCTGGGCCGGCTCGGGGTGCCCTCCGACATCGGCGGCGCCGCCGCGTTCCTCACGTCCGACCAGTCGGACTGGGTCACCGGACAGACGCTCGTCGTGGATGGCGGAATCTTCCTCAACGCGGGAGTGAGCTGACGCACCGGGCGCCGACTTCCGCCCCACCGGTCCCGGTTTCCGGCCCGGTGATTGACGGAATCGGCGCCCCTGTCGCCGTCCGGGAAAGAAATTCGGCAATGACAACGTCGTCATTCACCGGTTGATCAATCAGCTCGCGAAAGCACCACTCTGAGCGCTTTGTGCTGCGGTAGATTCTGCCGACCCTTGGCACGGCAGATCGAGGAGCGTTCGCGTGTTCAACCGGAACCGATGCCTGCGGCCAGTCGCGGCGCTCGCGTCCATATCCCTGGCGACCGGATGCAGCGTGTTGTCCGACAGCAGCGCCGAGAGCGGGGAGCCGATCGTCGTGGGGACCACGAGCGCCCCCAGCACGCTGGACCCGGCCGCCTCCTGGGACGGCTCCTGGGAGCTGTTCCGCAACATCTACCAGACCCTCCTGAGCTACCCCAACGGCGCGACCACACCGCAGCCCGACGCCGCCGAGAGCTGCAAGTTCACGGACGCCACCAACACCGCCTACAGCTGCAAGCTGCGCGCGGACCTGACGTTCTCCGACGGTCACGCGCTCGACGCGGACGCCGTGAAGCACTCCATCGACCGGATCCGCAGGATCAACACGGCCGGTGGCCCCGCGGGACTGCTCGGCAGCCTCGACCGGGTGCAGACCAAGGGCGACCGCGAGGTCGTCTTCCACCTCAAGACGTCCGACGCCACCTTCCCGTTCGTCCTCGCCACCCCGGCGATGTCCATCGTCGACCCCGAGGACTACCCGGCCGGCGCCCTGCGCGAGGGCACCGAGGTGACCGGCTCCGGGCCCTACGCCCTGGCGTCCTACGAGGAGAACGCCAGCGCCGAACTGGTCAGCAACGACAACTACAAGGGCTACGCCGAGCGAAGAAACGACGCGGTGACCATCCGCTACTTCCAGGACTCCGGCGCGATGGTCCAGGCCCTCAAGTCCAAGAGCATCGACGTCACCTACCGAGGTCTCGCCGCCGACGACATCGTCGCCCTCCAGGGCCAGGACCCCGACTCCGGACTCCAGCTCGTCGAGGGCGCCGGCACCGACATCAGCTACCTGGTCTTCAACCCCAAGGACCCGATGGCGGGCAAGGCCTCCGTACGCCGGGCCGTCGCCCAGGTCGTCGACCGCGCGGCCATCTCCCACAACATCTACAAGGACACCGTGGAGCCCCTCTACTCCATGGTCCCGAAGGGCCTCACCGGCCACACCACGGGATTCTTCGACGACTACGGCGACCCGGACGCCGAGAAGGCCCGCGACATCCTCGCCGCCGACGGCATCACCACACCCGTCGCGCTCACCTTCTGGTACACCAGCGACCGCTACGGCTCCGAGACCGCCGTCCTCTTCAAGGAGCTCAAGCGCCAGCTGGAGGCCTCCGGACTGTTCGAGATCACCCTGAAGAGCCGGCCCTGGAAGACCTATGTCGAGGGCTACCAGAAGGGCGAGTACCCGGTCTTCGGCCGTGGCTGGTTCCCCGACTTCCCGGACGCCGAGAACTTCATCGCGCCCTTCGTCGGCGACCAGAACGCCCTCGGCACGCCCTACCCGGCCCCCAAGATCACCGGTGTGCTGCTGCCCCGCTCGCGCCGCGAGAGCGACCGCGCCCAGGTCGAGAAGGACTTCGAGGAGGCGCAGCAGATCCTCGTCGACGACGCCCGGCTGCTGCCGTTGTGGCAGGGCAAGCAGTTCATCGCCGCCAGCCAGGAGGTCTCCGGCGGCGAGCAGGCCCTCGACCCGTCGACGATCATGATGGTGTGGCTGCTGTCCCGCAAGACCAGCTGGTAGCCGGAGCGCGACGCGATTGTCAGTGGTCGCCTGTAGGTTCTGAGACCTGCAAGCGACCGCACACCGTAAGGAAGTTGACGTGACCGACATCGCGATGCTGCCCGAGTCCTGGCGCGGGGTCCTGGGTGACGAACTCCAGCAGCCCTACTTCAAGGAGCTGACGGAGTTCGTGGAGGAGGAGCGGGCGAACGGGCCTGTCTACCCTCCGCGCGAGGAGGTCTTCGCCGCGCTCGACGCCACGCCCTACGACGACGTGAAGGTCCTGATCCTCGGTCAGGACCCGTACCACGGCGAGGGTCAGGGGCACGGCCTGTGCTTCTCGGTGCGCCCGGGAGTGAAGATCCCGCCCTCCCTGCGCAACATCTACAAGGAGATGAACGCGGAGCTGGGCACCCCGATCCCGGACAACGGCTATCTGATGCCGTGGGCCCGCCAGGGCGTCCTGCTGCTCAACGCGGTCCTCACGGTCCGCTCCGGCGAGGCGAACTCGCACAAGGGGCAGGGCTGGGAGAAGTTCACCGACGCCGTGATCCGCGCGGTCGCCGACCGGCCCGACCCGGCGGTCTTCGTGCTGTGGGGCAACTACGCGCAGAAGAAGCTCCCGTTGATCGACGAGAGCCGGCACGTGGTCGTCAAGGGCGCCCACCCCTCGCCGCTGTCCGCGAAGAAGTTCTTCGGCTCGCGCCCGTTCACACAGATCAACGAGGCCGTTGCCGGACAGGGCCACACCCCGATCGACTGGACCGTCCCGAACCTCGCCTGACCCGGGGCCGGGCCCCGTGCCCGGGGGGACCCTACGGAGCCGCCTCTGCCGGATTGTCGGCGGGGGCGGCTAGCGTCGAGACGATCAGTCGGCGAACGCGCGGAGGCCGTGGTGACGGAGCGACAGGACCAGGCGGTGCCGGATGCCGTGATGACACGGATCGGGCAGGTCGTCATGCTGCATCACGCGGGGGACCGCGAGGAGGCCCGCGACCGCTTCCTGCGGTTGTGGGACGAGATCGGCGAGGACGGTGACCCCCTGCACCGCTGCACCCTCGCGCACTACATGGCCGACACCCAGGACGACCCCACGGACGAACTGGCCTGGGATCTGCGGGCGTTGACCGCGGCCGGAGAGCTCACGGACGAGCGGCTCGCGGAACACGAGGACGCCCCGGCGGTACGGGCGCTGTATCCCTCCCTGCATCTGAACCTGGCGGCGGACTATGTGAAGCTCGACCGCTCCGACGCCGCCCGCACCCATCTGTCCCGTGCCCGCCAGGCCTCCACGGCCCTGGCCGACGACGGCTACGGCAACGGGATCCGAGCGGCGATCGGCCGCCTGGAGTCCCGGCTGGACGGCCTGGAGGGGCTGGACGGACTGAACGGAGACGGGGGAGGGGCGCCGGGGCCGTCGTGGGGGCCGCCGCGGCAGGGATTCTGAGAGACAGAGACAGAGACAGAGGCAGAGGCAGAGGCACGAGCAGGGGCAGCGGCACGGGCAGGGGCGAGAGCGAGGGCCGCTGAAGGGGCACCCAGGCACCCCCGTGATGCCGCCCCGCCTCAACGCCCGTACGTCTGCTCGCAGATCCGTGCCTCCTGGCTGTCCTGGCGCCAGCCGCCGTACTTCCTGCCGAGGTCGCAGACGTCCGTGTTCGGCGGGACAGCTCCGCCCACCGGGCCGGTGAGGTCGGGGACCTGGGCGGACTGCCGGGGCGGCCGGGACGCCGGGCGCTCCGGCCGTTCGGCGCGGCGGCGCGGCGCGGACCGCGGGCCCGGCGTCCCGGCCGCCTTCGCGTCGGCCGACGGACTCGGCGCCGGGCGGCGGGTCGCGGCCGGCTTCCGTTCCGGGTGCTGTGACGGGCCGATCATCTCCAGCGCCTCGCGGGCCGGCGCCTGCACGATCTGCGGTTCCGCCCGGCCGTCGGGCCGAGGAGCCGGCACCTGCGTGGGTGTCGTCGGGGGAGCGGAGGGCGCGGCCGGCCGCGGGACCGTCGTACAGCCCGCGAGGGCGGAGACGGCCACGGTGACCAGGAGCGCGGCGGTCGTCGTCGTTCGATGCACCCGCGCAACTCTGCTGGTTCCGGGCGCCTTCACAACAGCGGACAAGCGCAGGATGACCCGCACGGGTGATCTCCGGCCCCCGGCGGCGGCCCGGCGGTGCGGACGGCTGACGGTCAGTCGCCGGTGGAGCCGTCGATGCGCTCGCGGATCAGATCGGCGTGACCGTTGTGACGGGCGTACTCCTCGATCATGTGGGTGTAGATCCAGCGCAGGTTGAAGTGGTCGCCGGTGAAGCGGCTGCGGCCCTTGGAGAGGTCGTCGAGACCGAACGCGGCGGCGTTGTGGCGGGCGACGGCGATCTCGGCCTGCCAGGTGGCGCGGGTCTCCTGCCAGGTGTCGGCGGCGGTGGGGTGGAAGTCGCCGTCCTCGTCCTCGTCGGTGTAGTAGATCGGCCCGGGGTCGTCGGCGGCCAGCACCTTGCGGAACCAGCCCCGTTCGCACTCGGCCAGGTGCCGTACCAGCCCCATCAGGGACAGTTCGGAGGGCGGCACGGACGCCGTCCTGAGCTGTTCGTCCGTCAGCCCCTCGCACTTCTGCGCCAGGGTGGCCCGGTGGTAGTCGAGCCAGCCCTCCAGCATGGTGCGTTCGTCGGCGGTCGGGGCGGGTTCGCTGCGCTCGGTGGTCATGAGGGCATCCTGGTCCGGCGGGTCGGGGCAGCGCCAGCCGTTTCGGGTCTGACCTGGGCGGACGCGGGCGCGGACGTCCCACTCGCCGGCCGTCGCCGGCGGGGGAAGCCGTATGCTCCGAACAGACCAAGGCAGGCAAGGACGAGGAGACCCCGTGAAGGTCGGCTGCATCGGACTCGGTGACATCGCGCAGAAGGCGTATCTGCCGGTGCTCGGCGTCCAGCCCGGGATCGAGCTGCATCTCCAGACCCGTACGCCCGCCACACTGCACCGGGTCGCCGACACCCTGCACCTGCCCGGCAGCCAACGGCACACCTCGCTCGACGAACTGCTGGCGCAGGACCTCGACGCGGTCTTCGTGCACGCGCCGACCGCCGTGCACCCCGAGATCGTCACCCGGCTCCTGGAGGCGGGGGTGCCGACGTACGTCGACAAGCCGCTCGCCTACGAACTCGCCGACTCCGAGCGGCTGGTGACGCTCGCCGAGGAGCGCGGGGTCAGCCTCGCGGTGGGCTTCAACCGGCGGTACGCGCCCGCGTACGCGCAGTGCGCCGACCATCCGCGCGAGCTGATCCTGATGCAGAAGAACCGCGTCGGGCTGCCGGAGGATCCGCGCACGATGGTCCTCGACGACTTCATCCACGTAGTGGACACCCTGCGCTTCCTCGCACCCGGCCCGGTCGACGACATCACCGTGCGGGCGCGCGTCGAGGACGGACTGCTGCACCACGTGGTGCTTCAGCTCGCCGGGGCGGGCTTCACCGCGCTCGGTGTGATGAACCGGCTCAGCGGCAGCACCGAGGAGATCCTGGAGGTGTCCGGGCAGGACACCAAGCGGCAGGTCACCAATCTCGCCGAGGTGACAGACCACAAGGGGCAGCCCACCGTGCGGCGGCGCGGCGACTGGGTGCCGGTGGCCCGGCAGCGCGGCATCGAGCAGGTGGTGCTGGCGTTCCTGGACGCCGTACGGACCGGGAAGCCGCTCAGTGCCCGTGACGCGCTGGCCACTCACGACCTGTGTGAGCGGGTGGTACGGGCGATTCAGGAGCCCGCCGGCGCAGCCTGATCGCCCGCACGCCCTCCGTCACACCGAGGGCCGCGAGGACCAGCAGAGCCACGTACACCGGCCACTCGCCGTAGCGGACGTACGGGGTGACGCCGTCCGCCAGTGGCACCTCGTAGACCTGTGTCGCGCTCGCGTCCGTGCCCAGCCACGAACCGACCCGCTCGCCGTCCGGGCCGTAGACCGCGGAGACGCCGGTCAGCGTGGCGTGGACCATCGGGCGGCCGGTCTCCGCGGCGCGCAGCGCGGCCAGCGAGGCGTGCTGCTCGGGCGCCCAGCTGTGCTGGAACGTCGAGGTCGCCGACTGGGCCACCAGTACGTCCGCCCCGTCGTCGGCGAGCGCGCGGCTCATGTCGGGGAACGCGGACTCGAAGCACACCATCGGTCCGACCCGCAGCCCGTCCACGTCCATGACCACCTGCTCGGTGCCGCGCCTGCGGTCCTCGCCCGCGGCCTCGCCGACGGAGGTCGCCCAGCCGAGCATCGAGCGGGCCGGGACGTACTCGCCGAACGGCACCAGGCGCATCTTGTCGTAGCGGTCGCCGGTGAGGCCGTCGGGGCCGACCAGCACGGAGCTCTTGTAGATACCGGCCCGGTCCGAGCGGCGGGCGTCGACGTTGACGAGTATCTCCGCGCCGGTCACCCGGGACAGCGCCGCGATCCGCCGTGCCAGATCGGGCCGCTCGCCCAGGTCGAAGCCGACACTGGACTCGCCCCACACGACCAGGTCCACGTTCCGCCCGGCCAGCTCGCGGGTCAGCTGCTCCTCGCGGTCGAAGCGCCGGTCGCCGCTGCTCATCCCGTCCACGACGCCGGGCTGCACCACGGCGATCGCGACCCGCTCCTGCACGTCCGGGCGTGGTGACCAGACCCAGGCCGCCGAGGTGGCGGCCGCCGTCGCGACCAGACCGGCCAGGGCCGGCACCCGGCTCGCGCGCACCGCGACCAGGGCGGCGACGGCGACGTTGACGGCCACCAGCAGGAAGCTCACCAGCCACACCCCGCCGACCGAGGCGAGCCGCAGCGCCGGATCGACCTGCCACTGACTGGCACCGAGCATGCCCCAGGGCCCGCCCAGCGCCTGCCACGAACGGACCAGCTCCACCATCAGCCAGGCCGAGGGCAGCACGAGCAGGGCGGCACCGACGCGGCCCGGGGAGGGCGTCCCGCCGAGGAACCGGCGTACCAGCCGGCCCCAGGGTGCCCACAGGGCGCCGAGCAGCGCCGCGATGACGAAGGTGAAGACATGCAGGTTCGGCAGCAGCCAGTGGTGCACACCCAGCATGAAGCCGAAGCCGCCCGACCAGCCGTCGTACATCGCCCGCCGGCCCGTGGGGGCCGAGCGCGCCAGCAGGATCCACGGGACCAGCGCCACCGGCGCGAACCACCACAGCGACGGCGCCGGGAACGTGAGCATCGGCAGGGCGCCGGCCACCGCCGTGACGGCGGAGCGGCGCCACGGGGAGGCGAGCCACTGACCCCACGACTTCATACGACGCCTTCCTGTAGCTACCTACAGTGTGGCGCCGTTGACGATCTCCGGACAGTGGGCGTGGGCCCACCCGGTCACGGAGCCCCCGCTGCGCCGGGCAGCCGGCGCCACTTCTCCCGGACCACGACCTCGCTCAGCCGCCAGCCGGTGTCGGTGCGCAGCAGCCCGAAGTCGTACCGTCCGCCGCACACGAAGTCGGGCACGACGGGGCCGCCGTTGCCGTCCGCGGTGGACATCGGGTTGACGTAGTCGGCCTGGACCCGGGCGGTGTCCCCGGTGTCCCGCTCCAGCACGTCGAACCGCACCCGGCGGTTGACGATCAGATGCTGGCGCATGGCGAACACCCGGAGGTTCTCCGCGAGCCAGTCGGCCACCTTGCGGGCGTCGCCCTCGATCCCTCCGGCGGACCGGTAGTCGGCCCGTCCGTCGCCGGTGAAGAGTTCCCGGTACGCGTCCCAGTCGCCGTCGTCCACCGCCACCGCGTAGTCGGTGATCACCCCGTCCACGGCCAGCCTGTCCATCACGGTCGCCAGCTCTACACGTTGCGTCACAGGATCAGTGTTGGGTACGCGGGGTGCGCAGCCAAGGGCTTTGCCGGGTTATTCGGCGGTCCGGGGTGGGGCGTTTGGCGGAATCCCGGTGGTCGGACGCCCGGGACCCCGCCGAAAAGTGGATCTACCGGTCCCGCCGTGTCCCCGGTCCGTCACTCCACCTCGATGCCGAAGTCCTGGACGAGGGCCTCCAGGCCGCCCGGGTAGCCCTTGCCGCCGAGGACGAAGTCCCAGTCGCCGTTCGCCCGGTGCCGGAAGGAGCCGAGGACGAGCGCCGTCTCGTTCCGGCGGCCGTCGGAGACCTCCAGCCGGCCCAGTTCGGCGAGGCCGGGATCGCGCAGCCGGATGCAGGCGTCCGTGAACCCGGAGAGGTCGGCGTCCGGGTTGACCTCGGGATCGACGGCGGCGACCAGGACCAGCCGGTCGGCCTCGGCGGGCAGGGCGTCGAAGGCGACACAGATGGCGGCCTTGTCGGGCGCGGTCGGTGGCAGGGCGCGCACCGAACCGTCCGCCGTCTGCGGGTTGTTGAAGAACACGAAGTGCTCGTCGCTGAGGACGCGGTTGCCGCGGCACACGAGGGCGCACACGTCCAGGGCGACGCTTCCGGCCCACGACATACCGAGGACGTTGTAGTCGTCGGGGAGCCGGTTGTCCGGTGGGGCGGCCGGTGTCGGCCGCGCCGGGGCCTGCGGGGTGTTGTCGCCGAGGCGTCCGCGCAGGCCGTGCCGGTGCAGGAGGTCGACGAGTTCGCTGCCCGAGACGAGTTCGATCGGCTTGCCGTTGGCGAAGGTGTGCGAGCCGGGGCCGAACCGGGAGGTCGTCACGATGACGCCCTTGTTGGCGCCGGCGTCCTGCACGGTCCCGTACAGGTCGCGCACGGCGGTCGGCGGCACGGTGTTGCGGTAGCGCTTCACCTGCACGACGATCTTCCCGCCGCGGATCGGCGTCGGATCGAGCGCGTCGACGTCCACACCGCCGTCGTTGGAGCGCTGGGTGGTGACCGCCTGCATACCCATGGCGCGGAAGAGATCGGCGACGAGGTTCTCGAAGACGACCGGGTCCATCGCGTAGAGATCGGGTTCCTCGTCGCTGCCGTGCGCGACGACCCGGTTGCCCACGTCCTGCGGGCGCCGGCTGGGCCGTACGGGGGTGAGCTGGTCTGGCCGGGCGGAGAGCTGGCCGCGCAGCGCGTCGGCGAGACAGCTGCCCGGGTCCACCTGTGCGAGACGCAGATCGCGGAACGTGGAGCGGGACGTCATGACGGTGGCGAGCGGGATGTGCCCGGGCCGGCCGGTCGTGGGGTCGTGAGCGTCCACGAACCCGTTCACGGTCACGGACTCCAGCGCGCCGGACTCGTCGGCGGCGAAGAGCTCATGGAGCACCAGCAGTACGCACTGGGCGAGCACCTCGCGGTACAGCGCCCGGCGCTGGCTGACGGGCCGCATCGTCTCCTTGTCCTGGTCCGTCCCCGTCAGATACCGCACGGACTTGACCTCGGGTACGACGTCGAGGCCCGGCAACTCCCAGTCCAGCACGAGCTGCTGGGCGACGGGGTCGTAGGCGGCGACCACCTGGCGGGGGAAGCCCTCGGGCCAGGCGGTGGAGGCGTAGAGCGCGGCGGAGAAGTACTCGACCACGGACTCGGGATCGCGGCGCCGGACGCCGTCGGTGACCGCGGAGACACCGGCGTTGTGCCGGCGCACCTCGGCGAGCTGGGTGTCGGCCCACTGCCGGTACTCCCGCTGATAGGCCGCCAGCTGGTCCTGCCGCCGGGTCTCCGCGACCTGCGCGGCCTGCCAGTCCCGCTCGAACCTCGCCCGCGCCTCGGCCTGCGCCTGGGCCCGCCGGCTCGCCGTCCACCCGCCCTGCGTCTCGTACTGGCTCCAGTCCGGCATCGTCACGGGCTGCGCCAACACCCCCGGGGCGAACGGCTGGACGTCCTCGACACGCAGCAGCGCGGCGGCCCGGAAGGCGGGAGCGCGGCAGCCGGAGGCGAGCAGCCCCTGCAACGCGGCGACCCGCGCGTCGAGTTCCTCGGTACGGCGTAACGCCTCCGCCTGGCGGTACTCGCGGTGGCTCTGGGCGGCGCGGCGCTGGTATGCCCGTGCCTGCTGCGTCTGCTGTCGCTGTCGTCTGGCTTCGGCCTCCAGCTGGCGTTGCTGCTGCCGCTGCACTTCTGCCCAGACGCCGACAAAGCCGGTTGATCGACGACTCATGTGGTGCCGGCCCTCCCCAAGGCGCTCCGGTTGTCCCCACAACCAGGTGTAACCACCCGACTTTATCCAGCAATCGGCGCCGCGCATATCCGGTCGGCAAGGGCAAACAGGGTCCGCACCTGCGGCGTACCCTTGATCGTCGTCCTCGGGAGGGTTCATGACGCAGTCGGTCACCGTCGTCACCGGTGGCAGCCGTGGCATCGGCGCCGCCACCTGTCTCCGGCTGGCCGCCGACGGGCACGACGTCGTGGTGGGGTACGTACGTGACGAGCGGGCCGCCGAGGCCGTGGCCGACGGGGTGCGGGCCGCGGGGCGGGCGGCGCTCACCGTGCGGGCCGACACCTCCGTCGAGGCCGATGTCGAGCGGCTCTTCGATCTGGCGGAGCAGCGTGTGGGGGCGGTGACGGGGCTGGTGAACAACGCCGGGGTGACCGGACCCCTCGGGCGGCTCGCGGACACGGATCCGGACGATCTGCGGCGGGTCGTCGACGTCAACGTGCTGGGTACGCTGCTGTGTTCGCGGCGGGCCGCCCGGCTGATGACCGCCCGGGGCGGCGGCGCCATCGTGAACGTCTCCTCGGCCGCCGCGACGCTCGGCAGTCCCGGCGACTACGTGCACTACGCCGCGACCAAGGCGGCCGTGGACGCCCTCACGCTCGGCCTGGCCAAGGAGCTCGGGCCCGACGGGGTGCGGGTCAACGCCGTGGCGCCCGGGATGATCGACACCGAGATGCACGCGGCGATGGGCGACCCCGACCGAGCCCGTCGGGCCGCCTCGACCATCCCGCTGCGCAGGGCTGGTGCGGCCGAGGAGATCGCCGCGGCCGTCGCCTGGCTGATGTCGCCGGAGTCCTCGTACACGACCGGGGCCGTGCTGCGGGTGTCCGGCGGGCGCTGAAGGCGCTGCGCCCGCCCGGGGGAAGGCGGGTGGACCGGCGGCCCCTCAGGCCGCCTTGACGACGTCACCCCGTACCGCGGCGGCCCACTCGACCACCAACAGCTCGTACTCCTCGCGCTCCTGGGCGGAGAGTCTGCCGCCGGCGCGCAGCCACAGCGCCCGGATCTGCTCGTTCACCTCTACGGCAGACCGCACGGAACCAGAGGACACGGAATCTGGGGACATGCGGGCAAGCCTAGGGGCAAGCACTGACACTGCGCTACCGGTTGGCTACACAACCAGAAGTCATATGGCGGAGATCAGCCTGCCGACTCCGCCGCGTGCGGGCTGAGTACACCGAAGCCGACCAGCACGATGATGACGATGCCGAGCGCGATGCGGTACCAGACGAACGGCATGAACGACTTGGTGCTGATGTACTTCATGAACCATGCGATGACCGCGTATCCCGTGGCGAACGCGATCACCGTCGCGAAGATCGTGGGGCCCCATGTCACATGGCCGCCGTCCATCGCGTCGTTCACCTCGAACAGGCCCGAGGCGAGTACCGCCGGGACGGCGAGGAGGAAGGAGTAGCGGGCCGCGGCCTCACGGTTGTAGCCCATGAACAGGCCGCCCGTGATGGTGGCGCCCGAGCGCGAGACGCCGGGGACGAGGGCGCAGGCCTGGCAGAGGCCGAAGATCAGGCCGTCCTTGGCGTTCAGGTCCTGGAGGCCCTTGCGCTGCTTCGGGGCGCGGTGCCGGCCGCCCGTCTCGTCCCGCGCGGCCATCCGGTCGGCGATGCCGATCACGATGCCGATCACGATCAGCATCGTCGCCGTGATCCGCAGATCGCGGAACGGGCCCTCGATCTGGTCCTTGAGCGTGACGCCCAGCACGCCGATCGGGATCGAGCCGACGATCACCAGCCAGCCCATCTGGGCGTCGTGGTCCCGGCGCCACTCCTTGCTGTAGAGCGACCGGAACCAGGCGGAGACGATCCGTCCGATGTCCTTGCGGAAGTAGATCAGTACGGCGGCCTCCGTTCCGATCTGGGTGATCGCCGTGAAGGCGGCGCCCGGGTCCTCCCAGCCGGAGAAGGCGGCCGTGAGCCGCAGATGCGCGCTGGAGGACACGGGGAGGAACTCGGTCAGCCCCTGGACGAGTCCGAGGATGAGTGATTCGAACCAAGACATGGAAGTAGGGAGTCCAAGTGCCGATCGTGGAACGGGCGACGGACACACCGACGACGCCCGTGCGGGTGATCAGGTGTGTTGCAGGGCAGCGTAGCGTCCCGTGCGCACACGTCCGACACAGGGGCTTCGTGGGGCCGTTACGCCGCCGTGGGTCCCGTCACGGTCCAGCCGGGGGACTGGGGGTGGGCCCGGAGTCCGGCGTGCTCGACCTGGGCGCCGCAGGCCCGGCAGGTGACCTGCGGGACCAGCTCATGGCCGCAGTTGTGCTCGATCACCATCGGACGGTCGTCGTCGGTGTGCAGATGGCGGTCGCCCCAGGCCATGAGGGTCATCAGTACGGGCTCCAGTTCGAGACCCGCCGGGGTCGGCCGGTACTCGAAGCGCTGGGGGCGCTCGCTGTAGACCCGCTTGCTGAGGATCCCGGCGTCGACCAGGCGGCGCAGCCGGGTGGCGAGGATGTCGCGCGGGGCGCCGATGTTGCGCACCAGCTGGTCGAAGCGGCCGTTGCCGAGGCACACCTCCCGCAGGACGAGCAGCGAGTACTTCTCGCCGACCAGCGACAGGGTGTCGGCGATCGAGCAGGGGCGTGGGTCTTTTCGGGCGGCCATGGGCCCAGTGTAATGAGGGTTTGATTTTCCAACCCTTCGAGCTATGGTGAGTTTGGATTTCCTACTCACCGGTAATGGCACGGAGGCCCGCACCATGCGAGACGCAGTCGTCGTCGAAGCCGTACGCACTCCCATCGGCAGGGGCAGGCCCAACGGCTCCCTGGCGCACGTCCATCCCGTCGAACTCCTCGCCCACACCCTGCGCACGCTCGTCGAGCGCTCCGGCGTCGACCCCGCGCTCATCGACGACGTCATCGGCGGCACGGTCGACCAGGTCGGCGAGCAGGCGATGAACACCACCCGCTACGCGGTCCTCTCGGCCGGCTTCCCCGACACCGTCCCGGCGACCACGGTGGACCGCCAGTGCGGCTCCTCGCAGCAGGCCGTCCACTTCGCCGCCCAGGGTGTCCTCTCCGGCGCCTACGACCTCGTCGTCGCCTGCGGAGTGGAGTCGATGAGCCGGGTGCCGATGTGGTCCAACGTCCCGCCCGGAAAGGACCCCTTCGGGCCCGGCGTCGCCGCCCGCTACCCGGAGGGGCTGGTGCCGCAGGGCATCAGCGCCGAGCTGATCGCCGCGAAGTGGTCGATCGGCCGCGAGCAGATGGACACCTTCGCCGTCGGCTCGCACCACAAGGCCGCCGCGGCCTGGGACGCCGGCCGCTTCGACGCCGAGGTGGCCGCCCTGGACGGTGTCACGCGCGACGAGTGCGTACGGCCCGGCAGCACCACCGAGATCCTCGCCGGGCTCCGGCCCGCGTACCACGACCCGGCCTTCGCCGAGCGGTTCCCGCAGATCGAGTGGAACATCACGGCCGGCAACGCCAGCCCGATCAACGACGGTGCCTCCGCCGTACTGATCACGTCGAGCGAGACGGCGGCCCGGCTGGGGCTCACCCCGCTCGCCCGGCTGCACAGCTTCGCCGTCACCGGCTCCGACCCGCTGCTGATGCTCACCGGCGTCGTCCCGGCCACCGAGA
The DNA here is from genome assembly GCF_044753385.1 of Streptomyces sp. NPDC088387. Taxonomy (NCBI): domain Bacteria; kingdom Bacillati; phylum Actinomycetota; class Actinomycetes; order Kitasatosporales; family Streptomycetaceae; genus Streptomyces; species Streptomyces sp. NPDC088387. The sequence goes on along the minus strand of NZ_JBIVNC010000016.1, from coordinate 151,828 downwards.
AGGTGCTGCGCGGGGCCGGACTCACCCTCGACGACATCGACCTGTTCGAGGTCAACGAGGCCTTCGCGAGCGTGGTGCTGACCTGGCAGCAGGAGACGGGCGCCGACCTCGCCAAGGTCAATGTCAACGGCGGCGCCATCGCGCTCGGGCATCCGCTGGGCGCCAGCGGCACCCGGCTCACCACCACGCTGGTGCACGCGATGCGGCAGCGCGGCGCCCGCTACGCCCTCCAGACGATGTGCGAGGCGGGAGGGCTGGCCAACGCGATGATCCTGGAGTCCGTCTGACCCCAACGGGCGTGGGCGTGACCCCAACAGGCGTGCGCGTGACCCCAACGGGCCTGCGCGTCAGCGCAGATGGTGCCGCTTGCGCCACGCGACCACCGCGCCCGCCACCCCCGGTACGGCGATACAGGCCATCGCGATCAGGAACACCGGCGACGTCGGAGTGGAGGCACGGGCGCCGGCGACGACGTACGCGGCCGTGTTCGGGATCGAGCCGAGCGCGGTCGCGAGCAGGAACGGCAGCCAGCCCATCCGGGAGACGGCCGCGCAGTAGTTGGCCGCCCAGAACGGCACACCCGGGAACAGCCGCACCGCCAGCATCGAGCGGAAGCCGTGCTTGCTGAACTGCCCGTCGACCGTGGTCAGCAGCTTGCCCCGCAGCAGCGGCCGCAGCGCCTCCTGGCCGAGCACCCGGCCGAGACCGAAGGCCAGACCGGCGCCGATCACCGAGCCGGCGATCGCCGTCCCGGTCCCGAGCTCCGAGCCGAACAAGGCGCCCGCCGCCAGGTTGAGCAGCGGCCGGGGCACAAAGGCCACGGTGATCAGGCCGTACACCGCCGCGAACACCAGCGCCGCGACCAGTCCGCCCAGCTGTGGCGGCCAGCCGTTCTGGAGCAGTCGCTGCGGCTCGAAGAGCAGGACGGTCGCGGCCGCCCCGACGAGCAGCGCGATCAGCAGCGAGAACCGGGCCCAGGGTGAGAGCAGGAGTCTCGCCGTGCGGGCGGCGAAGCCGGTGCGGAGCGGCACTGCCCCGACGGGGAGGGCGGCGGCGACAGCCGGCGCGGCGTCCGTCGGGACGGTGGCCGTGGCGCCCACGGGAACCGCGATCGACACGTCCGACGGGACGGTGTTCGCGAGTTCGGTGGACGAGGCCCGGGGAGAGGCCATGGCGGTGCCCCCAGAGCGGGTGGTGGCATCGAGCATGTCGGCGACACTAACTGACGTGTATGTGTGATCGCCGTATGGTTCGTCTCATGGGTGTCACAGGAAGGCAAACAGCGGATCTTCCCCGCAGTGCACTTGCGCAAACCCTGTTGGAGCGACTCACGGTCGCCTACGCCGGCGCGGCGGACCCCGGACGGGCGACCGCCATGGGCGCATACATGAAGGACATCGCCCCTTTTCTCGGTCTGCCGACACCCGTGCGCCGAGCCCTGTCCCGGACCGTCCTCGCCAGTGCGCCACACCCCGACGAGACCGATTGCACGACCCTCGCCCTGTCCTGCTGGCGGCTCCCGGAACGTGAGTATCACTACTTCGCCGTCGACTACCTCCGCCGCCATGTGGACCGCTGCTCCTCCGGTTTCCTCCCGGTGGCCCGGCAGCTCGTCACCACGGTCTCCTGGTGGGACACCGTCGACCTGCTTGCCGCGCATGTCGTCGGCGCGCTGGTCGCCGCCGACCCCGCGCTCAAGGCCGCGATGGACGAATGGATCGCCGACGACGACCTCTGGGTGGCCCGTACGGCCCTGCTGCACCAGCTGCGTCACAAGGAACACACCGACACCGACCGGCTCTTCGCCTATTGCCTGCGCCAGTCGGGGCACCCGGACTTCTTTGTCCGCAAGGCGATCGGCTGGTCCCTGCGCGAGTACGCCAAGACCGACCCGGACGCCGTGCGGGCCTTCCTCGCGCGCGAGGAACGGCGGTTCGCGCCGCTCTCGGTGCGCGAGGCGCTGAAGAACATCGGCGGCCGGTAGCGGACCCGCGCCCCTCAACCCCGGTCCGCGGAAAACCATTCGACGCGGACCCGGTCGTCGGCGATGATCGACGACATGTTCCGGTATGCCTTCCTCCTCGCAGCATCCGCAGTCGCGGATGCCCCGAAGGCTGCCGCAGCGATCCTCACGGCCGCAGCCGACGGCGCCCGAAGCTGACCCTCTCCGGATTGTCCGGCGGACCCCGCAGGGGGAGGGTCGGAGAACGCCCCGGGGTCCCCGTCCCGCCGCGCGCCCGAGCGCCGCCGGGACCGTCACTTTCCTGCACGGAGAGACTTCGAGGCTCAGCCATGCCCAAGACGGCGTACGTCCGCACCAAACCGCATCTGAACATCGGCACGATGGGTCACGTCGACCACGGCAAGACCACCCTGACCGCCGCCATCACCAAGGTCCTCGCCGAGCGCGGCTCCGGCACGTTCGTCCCGTTCGACCGTATCGACCGGGCGCCGGAGGAGGCCGCGCGCGGCATCACCATCAACATCGCGCACGTCGAGTACGAGACCGACACCCGGCACTACGCGCACGTGGACATGCCGGGCCACGCCGACTACGTCAAGAACATGGTCACCGGCGCCGCCCAGCTGGACGGAGCGATCCTGGTCGTCTCCGCGCTCGACGGGATCATGCCGCAGACCGCCGAACACGTGCTGCTCGCCCGGCAGGTGGGCGTCGACCACATCGTCGTCGCCCTGAACAAGGCCGACGCGGGCGACGAGGAGCTGACCGACCTGGTCGAGCTTGAGGTCCGCGACCTGCTCACGCGGAACGGCTACCCGGGCGACGCGGTGCCCGTCGTACGGGTCTCCGGGCTGAAGGCGCTGGAGGGCGACCCGCGCTGGACGACGTCGATCGACGCGCTGCTCGACGCGGTGGACACGTATGTGCCCATGCCGGAGCGGTACCTGGACGCGCCGTTCCTGCTGCCGGTGGAGAACGTGCTGACCATCACCGGTCGCGGCACAGTCGTCACCGGTGCCGTGGAGCGCGGCACGATCCGCCTCGGCGACCGTGTCGAGGTGCTCGGCGCGGACGTGGAGTCCGTCGTCACCGGTCTGGAGACCTTCGGCAAGCCGATGGAGGAGGCGCAGGCCGGCGACAACGTGGCGCTGCTGCTGCGTGGTGTCCCACGGGACGCGGTCCGACGCGGGCATGTCGTGGCCGCGCCGGGGAGCGTGGTGCCGAGCCGGCGGTTCACGGCGCAGGTGTACGTGCTCTCCGCGCGCGAGGGCGGACGTACGACACCGGTGGCGACGGGGTACCGGCCGCAGTTCTACATCCGTACCGCGGACGTGGTCGGTGACGTGGACCTCGGTGAGGCCGCCGTCGCACGCCCCGGGGACACGGTCACCATGACCGTGGAACTGGGCCGGGACGTGCCGCTGGAGCCGGGCCTCGGCTTCGCCATCCGCGAGGGCGGGCGGACCGTCGGGGCGGGAACGGTGACCGCCCTGGACTGAGGGGGCGTCCGGATACGGGGGCCGCGCGGCCGGCAGAGACCGGCCGCGCGGTCGCCCGCGCCCCGCGCCCGCCCGTTCCCCGCAGGACGCGCCCCGCACAATGGACGCGTGACCGACGCCATTCCCGTGATCAGGACCACCGACCAGGGCACCGTCCGGCTGATGCCCGACATCGACCGTGAACGGGCGTGGCTGCTCACCGTCGACGAGGCACCGCAGTCGTACGTCGACCTCGACGACCCGACACATCTTGAGTTCGAGTACACGCGCCGGCTCGGGCATGTCCTCGACCTCGTTGGCGAGCCGGGGCGGCCCGTGGACGCCGTGCACCTCGGGGGCGGGGCGCTGACCCTGCCCCGCTATGTGGCGGCGACCCGGCCGGGGTCGCGCCAGCACGTGGTGGAGGCGGACCGGGGGCTGCTGGACCTGGTGGCCGACCACCTGCCGCTCCCCGGCACGGCCGGCGTCACGCTGCACGCGGCGGACGCCCGCACCTGGCTGGAATCCGCCCCCACCGACTCGGCCGGGGTCCTCGTCGCCGACGTCTTCGGCGGCTCCCGGGTCCCGGCGCACCTGACGTCCGTGGAGTACGTCCGTGAGGCCGCGCGAGTCCTCAACCACACCGGCGTCTATCTGGCCAACCTCGCCGACGCCACGCCGTTCACGTTTCTGCGGTCCCAACTCGCCACGCTGGCAACGGAGTTCGAGGAACTCGTGCTGATCGCCGAGCCGGCCGTACTGCGCGGGCGCCGCTTCGGCAACACCGTGCTCGTGGCCGCCCACCGGCCCCTCGACACGGCGGCCCTGGCCCGGCGCACGGCCGGCGACGTCTTTCCCGCGCGCGTCGAACACGGGCCCGCGCTACGGGACTTGATGGGCGGGGCCCGCCCGGTCACCGACGCGGACGCCGTACCGTCACCCGTGCCCCCCGACGGGGCGTTCGGGATCGGCTGAGAGCCTCGCCGCCTCCGGTCCGGAGGACTTCGTGCCGGTGCCTCCCGTCACCGGCTTCGTCCACCGCCGCAGATTGCGCACCTCCGGCACGCACAGCACCAGGCCCGTGACGACGACGACCAGCACGGCACAGCCCCACAGCGCGGCCGGGCGGCCGAACGCCGACTCCGCCGGGCCCGCCAGCGCCGTCGCCAGCGGAACCATCGCGACGGAGCCGAACCAGTCGTAGGCCGCGACGCGCGAGAGCTTGTGCTCCGGGATCTCCTGGTGCAGGGCGGTCATCCAGGAGACACCGAAGACCTCCAGCGTCACGCCGGTCACGAACATCACCGCACACAGCAGGCCGATGGACGCCGGGACGGCCAGCGCGGCCGACGGCAGGGCCAGGGGGAAGACACCCAGAGTGCCGGCGAGCAGCAGGCGGCGCGGTTTCCAGCGACTCATCAGCAGCGCGCCCGCGACCGTGCCCCCGCCGAAGAAGGCCAGCGCCATACCCCAGGGCGCCGCCCCGCCCAGATGGTCCCGGGCGACCAGTGGACCGTAGACCCCCTGGGCGGCCGCGACGACCGCGTTCGCGATCGAGAACTGGACGACGATGCTCCACAGCCAGGGCCGTCCGGCGAACTCGTGCCAGCCCTCGCGCAGATCGGCCAGCAGCCCGCCGCCCGCCTCGCGCGGCGGGACATGGCTGACGTCGAGGAACCAGCGGAACGTGCCGGCGACCGCGAACGCCACCGCGTCCGCCGCCAGCACCCAGCCCGGCCCGATCACGGCGACCATCGCACCCCCGAGCGCGGCCCCGCCGAGACCCGCGCCCTGCATCGCCATCCGGAACATCGCGAACGCCCGGCTCGCCTGCTCCGCGGTCACGCTCGACAGCAGCATGCCCTCGGCGGCGGGGCTGAAGAACGCCTGGCCCGTGCCGCCGAGGGCGGACAGCAGCATCATCTGCCACAGCTGCGCGTGCCCGGCGAGCACAAGCACCGCGAACGCACCCTGCGAGACACAGTTCAGGGAGTTGGCCGCGACCATCACCCGGTGCCGCGGCAGCCGGTCCGCGACCGCGCCGCCGACCAGCAGGAACAGCACCAGCGGCAGGGTGCGCGCAGCGGCCACCAGACCGACGTCGCCGCTGTCCCCGCCGGTCTCCAGGACGGCGAAGGCGGCGGCGATCAGGGCGCCGTTGCTGCCCAGGCTGGTGACGACCGCCGCGCTCGTGAGCAGGGTGTAGTTGCGGCCCGCCCACGCGGGACGGCGCGAGCGGCGGGGAAAGGGCAGGTGACGGGCGGCGGACTTCACAGCCCGACTATCGCCGCCGCGCACCCGCCTTGCCAAACCCATTGCAGGCCGTTCGCGGGTCAGCCGCCCGTCGGGTCCCCGTGCAGCCGTACCGTGTTGAGGATCTTCATGATGGTTTCCTTCGGAACCTCACCCTTGACGCCCTTGGCGCCGTAGAAGCTCCAGGACACGAAGTCGTCGGTGGAGTTCTTGAAGCCGAAGGTGAGCGCCTTGCCGTCGCTGGCGCACTTGCCCTTCTGGGGTGTGTTGTTCGACTGGGCCCAGGCGATGGAGCCCTTGATGCCCGAGGCCGTGGTGTAGTCCTCGGCCTTCTCGTCGTTCGTGACGCTCTTCTTGTCGGGCTGGGTGTAGCCGCCGAAGACCCACCACGGCACGTTGTTGACGGCGACCTCTTCGGTGTTCTTCGCGCCGTCCGCGCCCTTGGTGCCAACCGCGCCCAGCTCGGTCTCGTCGACCGTGCCGTCCTTGTTGTCGTCGCTCGTGCACCACTTCGACTTGTACAGGGCCGTGCCCGACATGGTGATGAGCGGCTTGGGGTCGTCGGAGTCGGCCTCCTCGAAGCCGATGGTCAGCGTCGGCGACTGCACCTCCCAGTCGGCCGGCACGTCGAAGGCGATGCCCCACTTCGCGTTGACGACGACCTTCCAGCCGTCGATGGACGGCTTCTCGGTCTCCGTGCCGCGCGGGTTGTCCTCGGCGCCGGTCGAGGACTCCGACGGGTCCGCCGGGGCCGACTTGCTCGGCTTCTGGTCCGTGCTGCTGTCCGCGGTGTCGTCCTTGTCGCCGCCGAGCACCAGGAAACCGGTGACACCGGCGGCGACCACCACGGCCGTCGCCGCGACGATGGCGACCAGCTTGGTCCGGTTCCCGCCACCGCCACCGGCCGGCGGCTGCGGGCCGCCCATCGGCGTGGGCGCACCCCACTGCTGCTGCGGTTGCTGCGGCGGCTGCTGCGGATAGGGGCCGGATTGCTGGTAACCAGGCTGCTGATACGGATTCGGCTGCTGGTACCCCGGCTGCTGGTACGGGTTGTTCTGCTGCGGGTTCTGCTCGCCCCCGGGCGGCTGCTGTCCTGGCCACATGAGCGGTAACCCTAGTGCCGTCCCGGACACGATTCGGTCACCGCCCTTTGTCAGGGACGTACCGAACCGGCGCCGGGCGGGGTCAGGAGGCGGGTTCGACGATCCGGACCGTGTCGAGGATGCCGGACACCGTGGCCTCCGGCACCTCCGCGCGGACCCCGGTCGCCCCGACGAACGACCACGACACGAAGTCGCCCGCGGCGTTCTTGAAGGCGAACGTGGTGGCCTTGCCGTCGGTGTCGCACTTGTCCCGCTTCGGCGCGCCGGACGAACGAGACGTGGTGACCGTGCCCTTGATGCCGGACGCGGTGGTGAACGAGCGCACCGCCTCGGTGCCGACCTTCTTGTGGTCGGGCTGGGTGTACAGGCCGTAGACCCAGGCCGCGGAGTCGGCCCGCGCGATCTCCTCGGTGCTTCTGGCGCCGTTGTTCCCCCGCGTGCCCACGGACGCCAGCTCGGTGTGGTCGAGGGTGCCGTCGCGGTCCTCGTCGGTCGAGCACCACTTCTCCTGGAGCACCGCCGGCGCCTTCATGGCGACCAGCGGCTTCTCGTCCGGGTCGTCCGCCTCGGCCACGTACGAGACCCAGTCCGGCGACTTCGGCGCCCACTCCGGCGGTACGTCGAACGCGACGCCCAGATCCGGGTTGACCACCGCCTCCCAGCCGGCGACGGTCGGCTGTACCCCGGTGTCCGTCCGCGGGTTGCCGGACGTGCTGGGCGAGGCCGAGGACGCGGTCGGTCCCGGCGCCGCCCCGTCGTCGGAGTCCCCGCCGAGCAGCACCGCCCCGGTCACCGCGGCGGCGACCACCACCACGGCGGACGCGGTGATCGCGATCGCCTGGGTACGGCGTCCCGGGCCGCCGCCGGGCGGAGCGCCCGGGGAGTTCCAGTCACCCTGCGGCTGCTGCCCGGCGCCGTACGGCCCGGGTTGCTGGTACCCGGGCTGGAGGTAGGGGTTCGGCTGCTGGTGCCGTGGATCCGGTCCGCCCGCGGGCGGCTGCTCTCCCTGCATGGGCGGCAACAATACGGCGCGCCGGTCTCGCTGTGGCGGTCAGCTCCGGCCGGCTCTGGCCAGCAGTCGCTACTCGTGGGTAACATCTGGGCATGAGCGCAGATCAGATGTCGATCGGCGAGATGCTCGCCGCCACTGTGCCGATGGTTCGCACGCTGAACCTCGCGTACCTGGAGACCACCCCGGAGAAGGCGGTGCTCGCCCTCCCGGACCAGGACGAGTACCGCAACCACGTCGGAGGGCCGCACGCGGGCGCGATGTTCACACTCGGCGAGTCCGCCAGTGGCGCCATCGTGCTGGCCGCGTTCGGCGACCAGCTCTCGCGCGCCGTACCGCTGCCCGTCCATGCCGAGATCGACTTCAAGAAGATCGCCCTCGGGCCGCTGACGGCCACGGCGACCCTCGGCCGGCCGATCGCCGACGTCGTCGCCGAACTCGACGAGGGCAAGCGCCCCGAGTTCCCGGTCGCCGTCTCGATCCAGCGGGAGGACGGCACGGTCACCACGGAGATGTCGGTCATCTGGACGCTGCGGCCCAATCGCCCGTAGTCGAGTCGCCTTTGCGTGAGGGCCCCGGTCACAGTGACCGGGGCCCTCGTCTTTTCTGCCGCGCCGGGGTGTGCCGCCGCCTGGGTGTGCCGCGGCCGGATCAGGCCGCCCGCTCCTCCCGGTCGCCGGCTCCGTCCAGTTCCGCCACGAACCGCGTCAGCCAGGCCGTGAAGTCCGGGCCCAGGTCCGCCCGTTCGCAGGCCAGCCGGACCACCGTGCGCAGGTACTCGCCCTTGTCGCCGGTGTCGTAGCGCCGCCCGTCGAAGACCACACCGTGCACGGTGCCGCCGGCCGCCAGCTCCTGGAGGGCGTCGGTGAGCTGGATCTCGCCGCCGCGGCCGGGCGGTGTCCGTTCCAGGACCGGGAAGACCGCCGGGTCGAGGACATAGCGGCCGATGACCGCGAGCCGGCTCGGCGCGTCCTCGCGGGCCGGCTTCTCCACCAGCCCGGTGACCCGCACCACGCCGTCCTCGCCGGTCGGCTCCACCGCGGCGCAGCCGTAGAGGTGGACCTGTTCGGCGGGCACCTCCATCAGGGCGATCACGCTGCCGCGGTGCCGGTCCCGGACGTCGAGCATCCGGCTGAGCAGGCTGTCGCGGGCGTCGATCAGGTCGTCGCCGAGCAGGACGGCGAACGGCTGGTCGCCCACGTGGGCGCGGGCACACAGCACGGCGTGGCCCAGGCCGAGCGGGTCGCCCTGGCGGATGTGGTGGATGTGCGCGAGGCGGGCGGGGTCGCGGACCGCGTCCAGCCGTACGGTGTCGCCCTTCGCGGCGAGGGCCTGTTCCAGCTCGAAGGCGTTGTCGAAATGGTCCTCGATGGCACGCTTGTGGCGTCCGGTGACCATCAGGATGTCGTCGAGTCCGGCGGCGGCGGCCTCCTCCACGACGTACTGGATCGCGGGTTTGTCGACGACGGGCAGCATCTCCTTCGGTGTGGCCTTCGTGGCGGGCAGAAACCTGGTGCCGAGTCCGGCGGCGGGGACGACCGCCTTGCGGACCGCGCGGGTGTCCGGAGTGTGGGGGACGATCATGCGCGCCATGGTGGCGGGTCCGGATGAGAGTGGACCGAGAGCCGGATGGGAGCGGGCTGTGGGCGAGTTCGCGAAGTTGGAGATTTCGTCCGCCATCCGGCCTTTGCCACACGCGAGTTGCGGAGCGCCGCGGGGTCAAATTTCGAAAGCGGGTGCGGATACCGGTGGTAACCATCCATCGTTTTCTCGTTGTTGAACTTTGGTCACTCGAACTCCTTGTTTCCTCTGGTTCAACTGTGCGAAGGTGTGCCTCCCGCGGGAAAGCACAGGTCAGGCCATTAGTACGAACCAATCAGGATCTGCTTTCCGGTGGACGCACATTTTAGGATGGGCGTCCACCGGCCCGGAAGGAATGGGTCCCGTGCCGTCCGCTTACCCCCCACGTCCGCCGTATCCGCCACTCCCCGGAGCCGTCCCGGGGGAGTCCGACCGCGATCTCCTCGCCGGACTCGGCGCCACCGATTCCGGCGCACGTTCCCTCGCCATCCTCCTGGCCCGCCACTGGCCGGCCGTCCACGACTACGCGGTCATCTGTCTGGCCTCCACCGGAAGTTCGCCGTCGATGGCGGCCACCGCCGCGTTCCAGGACGTCCTCGCCCGCCGTGGCACCGCCGGTGCGCTCCGCCCTCAACTACTGGTCGCCGTAAGGGAATCGGTGAAGTCGTGGGCCGCACAGGAGGACATCTGCGCGGTACTGCCGGAGCTGCGCAAAACGACCGGCGGACGCGGACTTCGCGCCGCACGCGCCGACACGCCCCAAAGGCGGATCATCGCGGAACGCGCATTCAAGGCTCTTCCGAGTGCCTCCCAATGCCTCCTCTGGCACACCGAGGTCGAATCGGAAACGATTTCCATACCGGCCGGTCAGTTGGGAATCCGGACGGAAACGGCGGAGGCCGCGCTCGAAGAAGCCCGCGAGCAATTCCGCCGGGGCTGCGCACGTGCCCACCGAGAACTCGCGCCGACACAGGAATGCCGGTTCTACAACCGTCTCCTCGATGTCCCGATGCGGCGCGGCGGCGCTCTCCTGCCCGATGTGCAGCGTCATCTCATGCAGTGCCGGTACTGCCGGCACGCGGCCGAGCAACTCAGTCATTTCGACGGCCCGCTGGACGTGCTGATCGCCGAGACGGTGCTCGGCTGGGGCGCCCGGCGCTACCTGGAGTCACGGCCGGGGCGGACCGACTCGCCGGACGTCGGCCCCGCGCGCGTACGGACCGGACGGCACCGCCCTGCCCAGGCGGGCACCTACGCCGTGCCCAAGCGCCGCACCAAGGCCGTCCTCGTCGGCGCCGGTGTGGTCTCCCTCGCGCTGCTCGCGACGGTCCTCGCCAACAAGGGCTGGTCGGATGACAACGGTGTCCCACAGGACCCGAACAGCACCTGGGCGGCGAACGGCCGGTCGGTCTCGCCGAGCGCCGACTCCGAACCCCCCTCCTCCGGCGCGCCGTCCGCCGCCTCCGTGCAGCGCCCCGGCGAGGTCGCGAACGGCAGGCTGCGCAACGCCGCCCGGAACCTGTGCCTCGACGTCGTCGGCGGTACCGCCAAGGCCGGTGCGACCGCCGTACTGACGGCGTGCTCGACCGCCGGAAGCCAACAGTGGTCGTACGAGCAGGACGGGCTGCTGCGCAGCGCCCTCGGCCAGGTGCTCTGCCTCGGCGCCGACACCGACCGCCGGAGTGTGACGCTGGCGGACTGCCGGGTGCACGCCGGGCAGGTGCGGTTCGATCTGACGGTCCGTGGTGAGCTGCTGGTCCGCGGGAGCAAGCGCCTTGTCGTGGCGCCCGGTTCCGGGGGCGAGGTGGTCGTCGCCGGGCAGAACGGTTCCGTCGGACAGCGGTGGGTGCTGGAGCCGGGCACCGGGGACGCGGCCCGGGACACGGCTCCCGGCACGCGGGGGAGTGGGGAGCCGGAGGGCTCGGGCGGGCCGGGTGAGTCCGGCGAGTCGGGCGACGGGCCGACATCGGGGCCCGGGGCGGGGGATCCGGAGGGGGACTCCGGGCTTCCGGCCGACCCCGGGGACCAGGGCGATCCGGGCGGGCAGGGCGAGGAGTTCGACACGCGGATCGCACAGGTCGGGGTCGAGACCGGCACCGACGGTGGGTCCGGGGCCGGTTCGGGCGGCGGCTCCGGGTCAGGATCCGGGTCCGGGTCCGGGTCCGGCACCCGGTCGTCTCCCGTCGACACCGTCGTCACGACGGTCGTCGACACGGTGACGGACACCCTGGGCAAGGCGACGGACAGCCTGTCCGGGGCGACGAACACCCTCGCCGCGGCGACGAAGACGCTGGGCGCGGTGACCAACGCCCTCGGGCAGGCACCCAACCGCGCCTGATTCTTCTGGCGGATCGATCCCGGCCGATTGATCCCGGCCGATTGATCCCGGCCGGTCGATCCCGGCCGGTCGATCCCGACCGGCCGACGGACATCACCGGGGCCGCCCTCCCAGGGCGGCCCCGCCTTCGTTTCCTGTCGCCAGGAGCCCATTTCTGTCGGCCGCATGGACACGAGTCACCAACGGTCGTGGTTTTCCCGCCGCGCCGGTGGTTACTAACGGGGAGTCAAGTCGTCGCTGTCGCACAGTGTGTTCACAGGACGAACGCGGACCCGGGTGCCGGACGCGCCCGCGGTTCACCTCTTCGTACCCCGCACACCGAAGGAGTGACGGCCATGACCGAGCCCGCCACCAGAAGAGCCCTCGCCAGGAGATCCGCCCTGCGCCTGCTGGGCGGTGCCGTCGCCGTCGCCGCGGCGGCCACCGGCAGCACCTCGGCCGCGCAGGCGACCCCGTCGGCCGGCCGCCCCAGCACCGTTCGCCCCAGCACCGGCCGCCCCACCACAGCCCGCCCCCGCGTGGACCGGCTCCTCTCCCTCCTCACCCTCGACGAGAAGATCTCCCTGCTGCACGGCGCCACCGACCCCGCCCCCCTCGGCCAGGCGGGCTTCGTCCCCGGAGTGGAACGCCTCGGCATCCCGCCCCTGCGCCTGGCCGACGGCCCGGCCGGCGTCCGCGTCACGAAGCACGCCACCGCCCTGCCCGCACCCGTCCTCCTCGCCTCGGCCTTCGACCCCGAACTGGCCCGCCGCTACGGGCAGGTCATCGGCCGCGAGGGCCGCGCGCTCGGCCAGGACGTGCTGCTGTCCCCGATGGTCAACCTCATCCGTACGCCGTACGCCGGCCGCAACTTCGAGACGTTCGGCGAGGACCCGCTGCTCAGCTCCGACCTGGTCGCCGCCGAGATCGAGGGCATCCAGGGTGAGGGACTCGTCGCCACCGTCAAGCACTTCGCGCTGAACAACCAGGAGAAGGACCGCACCTCCGTCGACGTACGCGTCGACGCGCGGACCATGCACGAGGTCGAGCTGCGCGGCTTCGAGGCCGCGGTCGCCGCCGGCACCGGCGCGGTCATGGGCGCGTACAACAAGGTCAACGGCACCTTCGCCTGCGAGAACAGCACCCTGCTCACCGAGGTGCTGCGTGACCTCTGGGGGTTCGAGGGCTGGGTGATGACGGACTGGTCCGCCGCGCACAGCACCGTGAAGGCGATCACCGCGGGGCTCGACATGGAGATGCCGGACGGCAAGCACTTCGGTACGGCCCTCGGGACGGCGGTCCGTGACGGCAGCCTGCCCGAGCGACATGTCGACACTGCCGTACGCCGTGTCCTCACCGTCATGGACCGGTTCGGTCTCCTCGACGAGAGTGCTCCGCCGCGCCCCGCGCGGGACCCGGAGGCGGGGGCGGCCGTGGCCCTGGAGGTCGCCAAGGCGGGGGCCACGCTCCTGCGCAACGCACACGGCACACTGCCCCTCGGCCGGGACGACATCGCGGTGATCGGACCGTCCGGAACCCTGCCGTTCGCGAGTGGCGGCGGCAGCGCGCACGTGGTGCCCGACCGGGCCGACAGCCCGCTCGACGCCCTCAGGTCCCGTGCGGGACAGGGCGCACGGGTGACGTACGCCCTGGGCGAGGACCTCTTCGGCAAGGCCGTCCCCGCCTCGGTCCTCACCCCCGCCTTCGACACCGAGCACCAGGGTGTGGCCGCCGGGGAGACCTGGACGTACGACGGCACGCTCACCGTCGCCGAGCCCGACGAGTGGACCTTCGTCCTGCACTTCTCCGGCGATCCCGTGCGCCGCCCCAAGGTGCTGCTCGACGGTGTCGAACTCTTCCCGATCACCCCGGACTTCGGCGAGTACTTCATGGGCGGACTGGTCACGTCGGCGCCCGACGGTCTGACCGTCCGCCGCGGGACGCGGCAACTCGCCCGGGGCGCCCACCGGTTGCGCGTCACCGCCGAGGGCGGCGCGGCGGGGCTCACCTTCCGGCTGCGGCGGATCACCAGTGCGACCCGCGCCGACGACGTGGCCGAGGCGGTACGCGTCGCGCGCGCGGCCGGTCAGGTGGTGCTCTTCGCCCACGAGGACGCCACCGAGGGCCAGGACCGTACGACGATCGCCCTCCCCGGCAACCAGGCCCGGCTGATCGAGGCGGTGACGGCGGTGAACCCGCGGACCACCGTGGTCCTGAACACCTCCTCCGCGACCTCGATGCCGTGGCTGGAGCGCACCGGGGCCGTCCTCCAGATGTACTACCCCGGCCAGGAGGGCGCCGCCGCGACCACCGCCGTGCTGTTCGGCGACTGCGACCCCGGCGGCCGGCTGACCCAGACCTTCCCGGTCGACGACGACCACCACCCCCACGCCGGGAACCCGCGCCGCTACCCGGGCACGGACGGCGTCGAGGAGTACTCGGAGGGCGTGTTCGCCGGCCACCGCTGGTACGACGCCGAGGACGTGCGCCCGCTGTTCCCCTTCGGACACGGCCTGTCGTACACCTCCTTCTCCTACGGCGATCTCGCCGCGCGCCGCACCCGGGACGGCCTCGCCGTCACCTTCACCGTCCGCAACACCGGCCGCCGCACCGGAGTCGCCGTGCCGCAGGTGTACGCCGGCCCGTCGCCGGACGTGCGCCTCGAACAGCCGGTCAGGGTGCTGGCCGGATACCGGCGGCTCACGCTCCGGCCGGGCGAGCGGCGGCGGATCACCGTGTCGGTCGCCGCGCGCACGCTGTCGTCCTGGGACCCGCGGCGCCGGGACTGGGTGCTCGGGACCGGCCGCCGCGCGGTGTGGGTCGGAGCGTCCTCACGGGATCTGAGAGTCCGTACGAGTGTGGAGGTGGACCAGTGATCGGACGCGCGGTACTTGCCGTGACCGCCCTCGCGGCGGCGCTGCTCGCCCCGTGCCGGCGCGGGCGGCGGCGGACGGCGACCCCGTCGTCCGTACCGATTCCGGCCGCGTACGAGTTCGCCGACCGCACGGGATCGCCGTTCGCCTCGCTGCGCGCGCTGAACACCGGCTTCGACCTCGGCGCGACCCGTGTGAACGAGTCGCAGTAGCTCTTCAGGCACTTCGGTCTGGACTCACCGCGGACCGTCTCCGCGGGCGGAAACGCCGTGAGCACCACCGTGTCCCGTGATCACCAGTGGGACCTCTGGGACGGCGCGGCCGGGTCACGGTGACCGGGTAGGCTGCCCGGCGCGCGTCCGCACAACGGACGCGCGCCGGAACGCACCACGAACGCACCAAGAACGCACCACATAAGGCGCACCACACGAAGGGAAGCGGCGTTGCACGTCCAGGAATGGCTCGAGACGGTGCCCCCGCTGGCGATCTATCTGCTGGTCGGCCTGGTCATCGGAGTGGAGAGCCTGGGCATCCCGCTGCCCGGCGAGATCATCCTGGTCTCCTCGGCGCTGCTCGCCTCCCAGCACGGTGACATCGACCCGCTGATCCTCGGTGCCAGCGCGAGCGCGGGCGCGATCATCGGCGACTCGATCGGCTACGCCATCGGCCGCAAGGGCGGACGCCCCCTGCTGGCGTGGCTGGGCGGGAAGTTCCCACGGCACTTCAGCGAGGCGCACATCGCCACCGCCGAGCGCTCCTTCCACAAGTGGGGCATGTGGGCCGTCTTCTTCGGCCGGTTCGTCGCCCTGCTGCGGATCTTCGCGGGCCCGCTCGCGGGCGTCCTGCACATGCCGTACTGGAAGTTCCTGATCGCCAACGTCCTCGGCGGGATCGTCTGGGCGGGCGGCACCACGGCGGTCATCTACTACGTCGGCATCGTCGCCGAGGCCTGGCTGAAGCGCTTCTCGTGGCTAGGCCTGGTCCTTGCTGTCCTGATCGGCCTGACCTCGATGCTCGTCCTGAAGCGCAAGGCGAAGCAGACGTCGGCGACGACGCACGAGGACCCGGTACCGGCGACGACGGACTGACGCCGAGTCCGCCGCCCCGCGGGCGGCTTCAGCCCTTGTGCACGCCCCGATGCTCCTGAGCCAGCGCCGCGTACAGCGTTCCGTTGAGGGTCAGCCCCTCCCGCTCCTCCGCGGACAGCTCCCGCCGCACCTTCGCCGGCACCCCCGCCACCAGCGATCCGGGCGGCACGACCATGCCCTGCGGCACCAGTGCCTGCGCGGCGACCAGCGACCCGGCCCCGACGACCGCCCCGTTGAGCACGGTCGCCCCCATCCCCACCAGGCAGTCGTCCTCGACGGTGGCCCCGTGCACCACGGCGTTGTGCCCCACGGAGACCCGCGCCCCGATGGTCACCGGGAACCCCGGGTCGGCGTGCAGGGTGCAGTTGTCCTGGATGTTGCTCTCCACCCCCACGGTGATCCGCTCGACGTCACCGCGGACCACCGCGCCGTACCAGACGCTGGCCCCCGCCCCGATCGTGACGTCCCCGATCACCGACGACGTCGGCGCCACGAACGCGCTCTCGTCGATCTCCGGCTTCCTGCCACCGATCGCCACGACCAGCGCCCTGTCCGTCATCGCCCGCTCTCCTTCGCCCTTGTGGTCTCCGTCGTGGACGCACGCTACGGCACCTGTGGGGCGAAGATCACAGCGCACCGGCCGAGTGCGTCCACCGTCCGCTGAGTAACGTGAACGCGTGCCGAAGCGCAAGAACACGTTCTCGTCCTGGGGTCGCCGAGTGGCGCAGGGCGCTGTCCACGCGGGCTGGGCGTGGGTGCAGCGCACGGGATCGGTCACGGCACAGAACCCCGGCCGCTTCCGCTTCGGCGCGATCGGCGAGTCCACCCGGCTCGCCTTCCCGCTGGGCACGGTCTTCGGGGAGCCGTGGATCCACATCGGCTCCCACTGCATCGTCGGCGAGCAGGTCACCCTGACGGCCGGTCTGATGCCCGACCTCGACCTCGGCCCCGAGCCGATCCTGCGGATCGGCGACGGTGTGGTCCTCGGCCGCGGCAGCCATGTCATCGCGGACACCACCGTGACCATCGGCAGCGACTGCTACTTCGGCCCGTACGTCTACGTCACCTCCACGAACCACTCCTACGACGACCCGCACCAGCCCATCGGCAAGCAGTGGCCGCGGATGGAGCCGGTGGAGATCGGCCCCGGCTGCTGGATCGGCACCGGCGCGGTCGTCCTGCCCGGCGCCCGCATCGGGCGCAACGTCGTGGTCGCGGCGGGCGCGGTCGTCCGCGGCACGGTCCCGGACCACGCGGTGGTGGCGGGGGCGCCCGCCCGGGTCGTACGGCGCTGGACCCCCGACGAGGGATGGCAGCCGCCGCTGCGGACACCGGCACCGGTACCGATACCGGACGGCGTGACCTCCGAGCAACTGGTGGCGCTCTCGGGCCTCGACGAGGAGAGCGCGGCGCGCCTCGCGGAACCGGACGAGGAGACGGTGGCCCGTCTGGCCGCGGAGTGACGGGGCGGCCGGGGTGTGAGTCCGCCGGCCCTGGAGCGACCCGGTCGGCTCAGCCGCCGGCCAGCAGTACCGTGCCGACCAGCGCGAGCCCCGCCCCGGCCGCCTGGACCGCGCGCAGCCGTTCACTGAGGAAGCCGCGTGCCGCGAGGGCGGTCACCACGGGGTAGAGCGAGGCGAGGACCGCGGCCACGGTGACCGGGCCGTGCTGGGCGGCGATCGAGTACGTGCCGTTCGCCGCGACGTCGGCCAGTCCCACGAAGGCGAGCGCGGGCAGCGAGGTCCAGGGGAAACCCTCCGGCGGCAGGGCGGGCGAGCCGCGCCGGACGGAGACGCACAGCGCGGTGCCGCCCGCGACGACGTTCGTGACGCGCTGCACGAACAGGGCGAGGAACAGGCCGGTGACCGTCGCCGACGCCTCGGCGATCAGAGCCATCACCGCGCCGAAGCCGAACGCCGCCAGCAGCGTCAGCAGCACCGCCTGCCGCTGCACCGGCGCGCCCCGGAGCTGCGGCCCGCCCGCCAGCACCACACCCACGACGGCCACAAGGATCCCGGCGAACTGCACCAGTCCCGGACGCTCGCCCAGCACCAGACCCACACCCACCGGGACCGCCACACCGAGGGAGCCCAGCGGCGAGACCACCCCCATCGGGCCGAGGGCGAGCGCCTTGTAGAAGGCCAGCATCGCCACCGGGCCGACCAGACCGGCGGCCACGGCGAACCACAGCTGCGGACCGAACTCGCTCCACGCGCCGGTCGCGACGACGACCACACCCAGCACCGTCACCGCGATCGACTGGGAGACCACCACGACGGTCAGCGCGGGTGTGCGCCGGCTCAGCAGTCCGCCGCCGAAGTCGGCCAGACCCCACAGCACGCTGGTGGCCAGGGCGAAGAGTGCTGTCACGGGTCGCCTCGCAGTACAGTTCGGTGAACGATCGGGTGCACCCCACCGTAGTTCAGTGCACTGAACTATGTCATCCAAAATATTGGCCTAGATGTTGGACGGAACGTGTCGGACCTCGACCTGCTGACCCAGTCCCTGGCGCGCAACGTGAAGCACTGGCGCGCGGTGCGCGGCTTCACGCTCGACGTGCTCGCCGCCCGGTCCGGCGTCAGCCGGGGCATGCTCATCCAGATCGAGCAGGCCCGCACCAACCCCAGCCTCGGCACCGTCGTCAAGATCGGCGACGCGCTCGGCATCAGCATCACCACCCTGCTCGACTACGAGCAGGGCCCGAAGGTGCGGATCGTCCCCGCCGACCAGGCCGTCCGCCTCTGGCACACCGACGCAGGCAGCTACAACCTGCTCCTCGCCGGCACCGAGGCCCCCGGACCGCTGGAGATGTGGGAGTGGCGGCTGATGCCGGGGGAGTCCAGCGCCTCCGACCCGCACCCCACCGGCACCGTCGAGCTGCTGCATGTCACGGCCGGCGAACTGACCCTCACCGTCGACGGGGTGGAGTACCGGATCCCGGCCGGCGCGAGCGCCTCCTTCGAGGCCAACACCCCGCACACATACGGCAACGAGGGCGCCGAGCCGATGAAGATGGTCATGGCCGTCTCCGTCCCGCCCGTGCACTGAGACACCCCGCGGAGCCCCGCCGGACCCCTGTTACCGTGCGGCCATGCGCGCACCCATCGGTCACTTCGACCACGCAGACCCCGCCCCCGAGCGACTCGACCAACTGGCCGCCCCCGTCGCCGAGGCCGTGCGGAACTGGAACGGCAGCGTCCCCGCCGAGCAGATCATCTACGTCGACACCGACCCGGAGTGGGCCGACACCGCCGTCTTCGTCCAGCACTACGGCCAGGAGCTGCTCGAACAGTCGGCGAACTGCGTGGTCGTGGCCGGCAAGCGGGGCGGCGAGAGCACCCTCGTCGCCTGCGTCGCCCTCTCCGCCACCCGGGTCGACGTCAACGGGGTCGTACGCCGTCAACTGGGCGCCCGCAAGGCCTCGTTCGCCTCGATGGACACCGCGACCGGCGAGACCGGCATGGAGTACGGCGGCATCACCCCGATCGGTCTGCCCGCGAGCTGGCCGGTCCTCGTGGACTCCGCCGTCGTGGACCTGCCGTACGTCCTCGTCGGCAGCGGCCGGCGGCGCGGCAAGCTCCTCGTGCCGGGCAAGGCCTTCGCCGAACTGCCCGGCGCCGTGGTGCTGGAGGGGCTCGGCGTCGCCTGAGGCCCGCCGCTCAGCCGGCTGCCGCGTGGTGGGCCAGCGCCAGATGCGGGTCCGCCTCGCCCGCCACCGGTGCCGGGTCGGCGTGCACCAGCGCCGCGGTCAGCCGCGGTACGGCGTGCAGCAGGGCGTGTTCGGCGGCCACCGCGACGGTGTGGGCCTGACGTAGCGTCGCCCCGCCGTCGACCACGACCGCCACCTCCGCACGGAGCCGGTGCCCGATCCAGCGCAGCCGCAGCTCACCGACCCCGAGCACACCGGGCACCTCCTCGACCGCCCGTTCGGCCCGGTCCACCAGCTCCGGGTCCACGGCGTCCAGCACCCGGCGGAACACCTCCCGCGCCGCGTCCCGCAGCACCAGCACGATCGCCGCGGTGATCGCCAGCCCCACGACCGGGTCGGCGAGCTGCCACCCCAGCGCCGAGCCGCCCGCGCCCAACAGCACGGCCAGTGAAGTGAATCCGTCCGTCCGTGCGTGCAGTCCGTCGGCGACCAGCGCGGCCGAACCGATCGACCGGCCCACCCGGATCCGGTACCGGGCCACCCACTCGTTGCCCGCGAAGCCGACCAGCGCGGCCACCGCGACCGCCGGCACGTAAGCGACCGGCTGCGGGTCCAGCAGCCGCTCGACGGCCGTCCACCCGGCGAAGGCCGCCGAAGCGGAGATGGTCAGCACGATCACGATCCCGGCCAGATCCTCGGCCCGCCCGTAGCCGTAGGTGAAACGCCGGGTCGCCGCGCGCCGGCCCAGCACAAAGGCGATACCGAGCGGTACGGCGGTCAGCGCGTCGGCCGCGTTGTGCACCGTGTCGCCGAGCAGAGCCACCGAACCGGACACGACGACGACAACGGTCTGCGCCAGCGCGGTTGCGCCGAGCACCGCGAACGACACCCACAGCGCCCGCATGCCCCGCGCGGAGGACTCCAGGGCACGGTCCACCTTGTCGGCGCTCTCGTGGGAGTGCGGGGTGAGGAGATGCCGGAGGGAGCGCTTCTTCGGGTGCCGGTGCGGGTGGTTGTGGGGCGCGTCGGAGTGCGGGTGCGGGTGCGGGTGCGGGTGCGGGTGGGAGTGGGAGTGGTCGCGGTCGTGGTCGTGGTCGTGTGTGTTGTGGTGCGGGTGTGCGCGGGGGTGCGCGGTGTCATGTCCGTGGTCGTCGCTCACGTGGCTCCCCTTCCGATGCGCCCAGGTGGATGGACGTACCCCGTCCACGGGGCCATTATGTGCGTATGAACGCACGCATGCACCTGTCAGGTGCGCACGATGCGCACGATGCGCATCCGCGCAGTCCGGGCGAGGAGCAGTTCGCGCTCGCGGCCGAGGTGCTGGCGCTGCTCGGCGACCGCACGCGGCTCACGCTGCTGCACGCGCTGATGTCGGGCGAGGCCGATGTCACGACCCTCACGGAGACGTGCGGGGCGGCGCGGCCGGCGGTCAGCCAGCATCTGGCGCGACTGCGGCTCGCCGGGCTCGTGACCACACGCAAGGAGGGGCGCCGGGTCGTCTACACCCTGCGGGACGGGCACTTGAGGCGACTTGTCGACGAGTCGCTGAACGTGGCGGACCACCGGCTCACGGACCGCCCGCTGCACGACTGACCGCCGCTCAGTACTGGGCGGCCGTCCCCAGGTACTGCTCGGCGAAGGCGGCGGCCGCCGCGGGTGAGGTGAACAGGCGGCGCAGCCGGGCCAGGGTCGTGCCCGCGCGGAACGGATCGCCCGCGGCCGTCCCGTGGTACAGCTCCGACAGCCACTGCGAGAACTCCTGGTAGTCCCACACTCGTCGCAGACACGCCTCCGAGTAGCCGGCGAGGGTCGTGCCGTCGCCCTTCGTCAGCTGCGCGACCAGACCGTCGCCGAGCAGGAACGCGTCGTGCAGGGCCAGGTTCATGCCCTTGGCGGCGATCGGCGCGACGAGGTGGGCCGCGTCACCGGCCAGGAACAGCCGCCCGTACACCATGGGCTCGACGACGTAGTCGTGCATGTCCAGGACGCGCTTCTCGATCAACCGGCCCTCGGTGAGGGGCGGGGCGCCCGCCGCGCCGAGGCGTTCCCGGAGCTCCGTCCAGACCCGGTCGTGCGTCCAGTTCTCGGGATCCTCGCCGGGTGTGCACTGGAGGTAGTAGCGGGTGACCTCGGGGCTGCGCGCCATGTGGCCCGCGAAACCGCGCGGGTGGCAGCCGAACAGCACACAGTCGGAGGACGGCGGTGCCTCCGCCAGCAGGGCCAGCCAGCCGATGCCGTAGTCGTGGCGGGAGAGCCGGGCGTGCTCCGCCGGCATCGACGCCCGGGTCACCCCGCGCGCGCCGTCGCAGCCGGCGACGAAGTCGCATTCGACCAGCCGCCGTTGACCCGTCTCGGGGCAGACGTACGACACCGAGGGGCGGTCCGAGTCCAGGTCGTGCAGCCGGACGTCACGGACGCCGAAGCGTATGTCGCCGCCGCGGACGTCGGCGTACTCCCGCACCAGATCGGTGACCAGCAACGGCTGCGGATAGACGAAGTGGTGAGCGCCCGTCAGCTCGGTGTACGGGAAGCGGAAGCGCTGCCCGTCGAAGCGGAACTCGCACGTCGTGTGCGACACGGCCCGCTCCAGCAGGTTCCCCGCCAGGCCACGCTGTCGCAGTCCGCGTACGGCCCACTCCTCGATGACGCCCGCGCGGGGTCGTCGCTCGATGAACTCCCTGGTCTCCGTCTCCAGCACCACACAGTCCACCGACGCGGCCCGCAGGATGTTGCCGACGGTGAGCCCGGCGGGCCCGGCCCCGACGATCACCACGGGGGCGGGGTGTGGCGGCGGGCCGGGTTCCGCCGGTGCCAACTCGCTGTCCGTGGTGGGCGATTCACCGGGTGGGGCGGCGAAGACGGTCTGGGCGAAGAAGGGTTCGCGGTGGGGGGTGGGGGAGTTCACCCGAGCATTATGACGACCGCGCGGAGGGGCGGGGGAGCGGGCTGCCGTGATGTGTTCACCGTGGTCCGGTCACCGTCGCGCGTTCAGCCGAGGCGCGGGATCTCTATCGCCGGGCAGCGGTCCATCACCATGTCGACGCCCGCCGCGCGGGTGCGCTCGTACGCGGCCTCGTCGATGACGTCGAGCTGGAACCAGACCGCCTTGGCGCCCTTCGCGACGGCCTCGTCCGCGACCCCGCCCGCGAGGTCGCTGTTCACGAACACGTCGACGACGTCCACGTCGAAGGGGATGTCGGCGAGCGACGCGTAGCCCTGCTCGCCCAGCACGGTCTCCGCCTTCGGATGGACCGGCACGATGCGCTTGCCGAACCGTTGCAGTACGTCGGCGACGCCGTACGCCGCGCGCCGCTGGTTCGTGGACAGGCCCACCACGGCCCAGGTGTCGCCGGTCTCGGTGAGGATCTTGCGGATGGTCGCTGCGTCGCCGTACACGGCCGGCCTCCTGGTCGTCTCACGAAGCGGTGTGCTGTCGCTGTGTGAGGGGAACGCCCGGCGGCCTGCGAGGATTCCCCCGACCAGGGCCGGACCGTGTCCGGATCGCCCACGCCGTGTCTGCGCGGTGACGCTTTCCGGCCTACGCTCAGCCCGTGCTGCGCATCATCGACGCCCGTACGGGCGACCCCGCCGACGCCGCCCCCGTTCGCCGGGGGCTCACCCGCGTGGAGACCCGTGTCTCCGGCTACGACAGCTCGTCCCTGCGTGTGCTGCTCGTCGCCGACCTTCTCGTCCGCGCGCTGGAACTCGGCGGGACACCGGTGTGGGCGCTCCTCAGGGCCGAGCGACAGCCCGCCGAGCTCCGCGCGGGGGCCGCCGCCCTCGGGATCCGGCCGTTCGAGGAGGCGGGAGAGTCGGGGTTGGGGGCGGAGTTGGCGCCGGGGGCGGGGTCCGGGCAGGCACCCGGGCTCGGGCTCGGTGAGGCTCAGGTGCTTCATGTCGCGGCGGCGGACGAAGCTCCGGCACCCGGTGGTGCGCTGCTCGCCGTCGCCCCCGTGAGCCCGGCCGGACCGCCGGCCGGAACCGACCCTTCCGTGTTGCGCCTCGCCCTGCTCTCCACGCGGCGAAACGTTCCGGTGCGGCTCGACGCGGCCACGCTGGAGGAGGCGCACGACACGCTCGCGCGCTGGCGGGGCGCCGTCGCCGGCTGGGCCCGGCAGCCGTCCCGGCCGATCCCCGAGGAGGTACGGACCCGGCTGCGGTCCGCCTGGGAGGACGACCTCGACGTACCCGGCGTCCTGCGCGTGCTGCGGCGTGTCGAGGCCGACCCCGACCTCCCCGAGGGCGCGCGCTTCGAGACGTTCGCGTACACGGACCGGCTGCTCGGCCTCGAACTCGTCCGGGATGTCGGAGCAACGGCGTGAAGGCCCGCGCGGGCGTGGGTCCGCTGCGCCGGCTGGTCGTCCTGCGGCATGCCAAGTCGGCGTGGCCGCCGGGGATCGCCGACCATCAGCGGCCGCTGGCGCCACGGGGGCGACGGGACGCGCCCGCGGCGGGGCGTGCGCTGGCTGAGGCCGATCAGCTGCCCGACCTGGCGCTCGTCTCGACGGCCGTGCGGGCGCGTCAGACGTGGGAGCTGGCGTCGGGGCAGTGGGGTACGCCGCCGCCGGTGCGGCATGACTCGCGGGTGTACGCGGCGGATGTGCCGGAGCTGCTGGCTGTGGTCCGTGAGACCTCCGCCGAGGTGGAGACGTTGCTTGTGGTCGGGCACAACCCCGGGCTGGAGGAGCTTGTCCTCGACCTTGCGGGGGACGGGCTCGGCGACGCGGTGGAGCGGGTGCGGGTGAAGTTCCCGACCTCGGCGATCGCGGTGCTCACTTGGTACGGGCGTACGTGGGAGGCCTTGCGGCCGGGCGTGGCGCTGCTCACGTCGGTGACGGTGCCGAGGGGCAAGAAGTAGTCGTACGGCTGCGGGCCGGTGGGGGCTTGTCGCGCAGTTCCCCGCGCCCCTGAGGGGTAGTTGTTCGGCTGCGGGCCGGTGGGGGTTTGTCGCGCAGTTCCCCGCGCCCCTGGGGGGGTGTTCGGCCGCGGGTCGGTGGGGGCTTGTCGCGTAGTTCCCCGCGCTCCTGGAAGCCTCTTCGCGCGGCCTGCGTGGCCGTGGGCATGTGTGTTGCCTGGGGCGGCACGGGTGGGTGCGGTGGCATCCCGTCGCGCCGGGCTGCGCGATGCCTCCGCGCGGGCACCGCATACGCTGGGGTGATGCAGGACGAGTACCGGACGGTGGCGCAGGCCGGGGTGCATGAGACCGAGGTCAACCGGTCGCGGTTTCTGTGTGCTCTCGCCCCGGCCGCCACCGAGCAGGAGGCCCAGGACTTCCTCGCGGCCGTCCGCAAGGAGCACACCGACGCCACCCACAACTGCTGGGCGTACGTCATCGGCGCGGACGCCGCCATCCAGAAGGCGAGCGACGACGGCGAACCCGGCGGCACCGCCGGCGTCCCCATGCTCCAGATGCTGCTGCGCCGCGACATGCGCTACGTCGTCGCGGTCGTCACCCGCTACTACGGCGGGGTCAAACTCGGCGCCGGCGGCCTCATCCGCGCCTACGGCGGCGCCGTCGGCGAGGCCCTCGACACCCTCGGCACCCTCACCCGCCGCCGCTTCCGCCTCGCCACGGTCACCGTCGACCACCAGCGCGCCGGCAAGCTCCACAACGACCTCCTGGCCACCGGCCGCGAGGTGCGGGACGTGCGCTACGGCGAGGAGGTCACCATCGAGGTGGGCCTGCCGGACGCCGATGTGGAGGCGTTCCGCGCCTGGCTCGCCGACAGCACCGCAGGTTCGGCACGGTTCGAACTTGGCGGAGAAGCATACGGCGACGCCTGACGTCACGGGGCACGACGGACGATTCGGGCGCACATGACGGGGCGATACGGGAGTAACCGGTGTGATGTCAGACCCGGCCGTTAGTCTCGGGGATCATGAGGCTGCTGCACACTTCCGACTGGCATCTCGGGCGGTCGTTCCACCGGGTGAACATGCTCGATGCCCAGGCCGAGTTCATCGGCCACCTCGTCACGACCGCGCGTGAGCGGGACGTGGACGCGGTGGTGGTGTCGGGAGACGTGTACGACCGCGCGGTGCCGCCGCTCGCCGCGGTCGAGCTGTTCGACGACGCCCTGCACCGCCTCGCGGACGCCGGTGTGCCGACGGTGATGATCTCCGGGAACCACGACTCGGCACGCCGGCTCGGCGTGGGCGCGCGCCTGATCGGGCGGGCCGGCATCCATCTGCGCACCGATCCGACGGAGTGCGGAACCCCGGTGGTGCTGCGCGACGACGAGGGCGACGTGGCCTTCTACGGGCTGCCGTATCTCGAACCCGCGCTGGTCAAGGACGAGTTCGGCGTGGAGAAGCCGGGCCACGAGGCCGTGCTCGCCGCCGCCATGGAGCGCGTCCGGGCCGACCTGGCCACCCGCGCGGAGGGCACCCGGTCGGTCGTCCTCGCGCACGCCTTCGTCACCGGCGGCGAGGCCAGCGACAGCGAGCGGGACATCACCGTCGGCGGCGTGGCGGCCGTCCCGGCCGGTGTCTTCGCCGGTGTGGACTATGTGGCGCTGGGTCATCTGCACGGCTGCCAGACCCTCACCGAGCGCGTGCGCTACTCCGGTTCGCCGCTGCCGTACTCGTTCTCGGAGGCGAACCACCGCAAGAGCATGTGGCTCGTCGACCTCGCCGCCGACGGCTCCGTCACCGCCGAGCGACTGGAGTGCCCGGTGCCGCGCCCGCTGGCCCGGCTGCGCGGCACGCTGGAGGAGTTGCTCGCCGACGAGGCCCTCGCACGGCACGAGGAGGCCTGGGTGGAGGCCACCCTCACGGATCCGGTCCGCCCGTCCGACCCGATGGCCCGGCTCACCGAGCGCTTCCCGCACACACTCGGTCTCGTCTTCGACCCGGACCGCGCACCCGACGACCCCGACGTCACCTATGCCGGGCGCCTGGCCGACCGCAGCGACCAGCAGATCGCGGAGGACTTCGTGACCCATGTCCGCGGCGCCGCCCCCGACGCGGACGAACGGTCGGTGCTGCGCGACGCGTTCGACGCCGTCCGCGCCGACCAGACGGTCCGGGAGGTGGCGCGATGAGGCTGCACCGGATGGACCTCACGGCGTTCGGCCCGTTCGGCGCCACCCAGAGCGTCGGCTTCGACGAGCTGTCGGCGGCGGGCCTGTTCCTGCTGCACGGCCCGACCGGCGCCGGCAAGACCTCCGTCCTGGACGCCGTGTGCTACGCGCTGTACGGCTCGGTGCCGGGTGCCCGGCAGAGCAGCCAGGGCCTGGCGCTGCGCAGCGACCACGCCGCCCCCGGCACCCGCACCTCGGTGACCCTCGAACTGACCGTCGCCGGACGCCGGTTGGAGATCACCCGCCAGCCCCCGTGGGAGCGCCCCAAGCGGCGCGGCGGCACCGGCACGACGGTCGACAAGGCCCAGAGTTGGCTGCGCGAGTACGAGTCGGCGGCCGGCGCCTGGAAGGACCTCAGCCGCTCCCACCAGGAGATCGGCGAGGAGATCACCCAGCTGCTCGGCATGAGCCGCGAGCAGTTCTGCCAGGTCGTCCTGTTGCCGCAGGGCGACTTCGCCAGGTTCCTGCGCGCGGACGCCGAGGCCCGCGGCAAGCTCCTCGGCCGGCTCTTCGACACCCACCGCTTCGGCGAGGTCGAGAAGCGCCTCGCCGAGCGGCGCAAGACGACCGAGGCGAAGGTGCGCGAGGGCGACGCGGCGCTGCTCGCCGACGCCCACCGTATGCAGCAGGCGGCCGGCGGCGCGATGGACCTGCCCGAGCTGACACCGGGCGAGCCCGGTCTCGCGGAGGCCGTCCTCGGGGCCGCCGCCGTCGCCCGCAGCACCGCCCGCGAGCAGCTCACCGTCGCGCGCACCGGGCTGACCGCCGCCGAGTCCGCCCAGGCCGCCGCGGATCGTGCCCTGGAGGACGTACGCGAAGTGGCCCGGCTGCAAAGGCGGTTCGCCGACGCGCAGGACCGGGCCAGGGCACTCCAGGAGCGGGCCGAGGCCCATCAGGAGGCCCAGGCGCGGATGGAGCGGGCCCGCAAGGCGGAGGTCGTCGCGCCCGCACTGGAGCTGCGGGACGGCGCCGAGGCCGAGCACCACCGCGCGGCGGGCGCCGAGACCCGCGCGCGCGACCCCCTGCCCGAGACGTTCTCCGGCGCCGGACCCGCGGGACTGGCCACCGCGGCCCGCCGCGCCGCCGAGGAACTGGGCGGCCTGGAATCCGCCCGCCGGGCCGAGCACCGGCTCGCCGAACTCGTCGCCGAACGCGCGGACCTGGACCGCCAGGAGCGCGCCGACGACGACCTGCTGGCCGAGGCGGAGAGCTGGCTGGCCGGCTGGGACACCGCCCGGGCCGCACTGCACTCCCGGATCGACAGAGCCCAGGAGGCCGCGACCCGGGCCGAACAGCTCGGCGTGCAGCGCGATCCGGCCCGGCGGCGGCTCGCGGCGGCCCGGCAGCGCGATCAGTTCGGCGCCGACACGGAAGCCGCGCAGCAACAGGCGCTCCAGTCCGCCGAGCGCGCGGTGGCGGCCCGCGCCCACTGGCTCGACCTCAAGGAACAGCGTCTCAACGGCATCGCGGCCGAACTGGCCGCGAACCTCGCCGACGGCGAGCCCTGCGCGGTCTGCGGCGCCACCGAACACCCCGCACCCGCGCGGAAGGTCGCCGGGCACGTCGGCCGTGAGGCCGAGGAGGACGCCCTCGCCGCCCACCAGCGCGCGGACGAGCGGCGCGCCGACGACGAGCGCCGCCTGGGACTCGTACGGGAGGCGCTGGCCGCCGCGTCGGCGGAGGCCGGGGACACCCCGACCGACCGGCTCGCCGAGGAGACCGCGGAGTTGGAGCGGCTCTTCGCGCAGGCCCGCCGCGAGGCCTCCGACCTGCACGCCGCGCACGAGGAGCTGCGGCAGGCCGAGCAGGAGCACGAGCGGCGTGTCTCCGAGCGGCAGCGGGCCGCGGTCGGCGCCGCCTCCCGGGCCGCCCGCCGTGAGGCCATGGAGCAGGAGCGGCAGACGCTGGACGAGGAGTTGACGCAGGCGCGCGGGGCAGCCGTGACTGTGGCGGCGCGGGCGACACAGCTGGAGCGCCAGGTCGCGCTGCTCACCGACGCGGCCGACGCGGTGCGGGCCGCCGAGGACAGCGCCCAGCGGCTCAAGGACGCCGACGCTCGCCTGGCCGACGCCGCGTTCCGCGCCGGTTTCGACACCCCGCGGGCCGCGGCGGACGCCCTGCTCGACGACGCCGCCCACCGTGATCTGCAACGCAGGCTGGACGCCTGGCAGACGGAGGAGGGCGCCGTACGCGCGATGCTCGCCGAGGAGGACACCGCGGCCGCCGCCCGGCAGGCCCCGGCCGACCTGGCCGGCGCCGAACGGGCCGCCACCGACGCCGCGCGACGGGTCCGCGCCGCCGCCTCCACGGGTGACGCCGCCGCCCGCCGCTGCGCCGAACTCGACCGGCTCTCCGCGCGGGCGGCCGACGGGATCCGCCGACTGGCCCCGCTGCGCGAGGAGTACGACCGGGTGGCCCGGATGGCCGGACTCACCGCCGGCACGGCCGCCGACAACGAGCGGAGGATGCGCCTGGAGTCCTACGTCCTCGCGGCCCGCCTCGAACAGGTCGCCGCCGCCGCCACCGCCCGCCTGCGCCGGATGTCCTCCGGGCGGTACACGCTGGTCCACTCCGACGACCGGGCCGGACGCGGACGCAGCGGCCTCGGCCTGCACGTCGTGGACGCCTGGACCGGACGCGAGCGGGACACCGCCACGCTGTCCGGCGGCGAGACGTTCTTCGCGTCCCTCGCGCTCGCCCTCGGTCTCGCCGACGTCGTCACCGACGAGGCCGGCGGTGTCCGCCTCGACACGCTCTTCATCGACGAGGGCTTCGGCAGCCTCGACGAGCAGACCCTCGACGAGGTCCTGGACGTCCTGGACTCACTGCGCGAACGCGACCGCAGCGTGGGCATCGTCAGTCATGTCGCCGACCTCAAGCGGCGGGTGCACGCCCAACTGGAGGTGGTCAAGGGCAGATCGGGCTCGACGCTGCACGCGCGCGGAGTCGGCTGATCCGGGCCGGCCCCTCACTGACCGAGCGGCCGGCGTGGCAGAGGAGACGAGTACACGACACTCGTGGTCACCGAGCCGAGCGCGCCGATCCGGCCCGACACCTCCTTCAGGTGGCGCATCGACCGGGCGGCGACCTTGATGACAAAGCAGTCGTCGCCCGTCACATGGTGGGCCTCCAGGATCTCCGGGGTCGCGGCGACCAGGTCGTGGAAGGGCTTGTAGTTGCCGTGCGGATAGCGCAGCCGCACAAACGCCAGGATCGACAGCCCGATCCGGTCCGGGTCCACCACGGCCGCGTACCCCTGGATGACACCCGCCTCCTCAAGGCGCCGCACCCGCTCGGTGACCGCGCTCGGCGACATGGAGACGGCCCGCGCGAGCTCGGCGAAGCTGGCCCGCCCGTCGCGCTGGAGGACATCGAGGATGCGCCAGTCGGTGGCGTCCGGGGAAAACACGGTCATGGGCGATCAGTAGCAGGGGAAACCACGGCCGGACAAGGGCAACGCCGGGGATCGAACCTTCCGGCGCGCGATCAGGAATCGTAGATTTCTGGCCGAAACCACCCGACCGGAAGGCCAGACCATGACATCGAGCGCCGTCGCCGCCACCAACCCCGTCCTGCGCGTCCCTCCGGCCGCCCCCGCCGACGCCGCCGCCCACTTCCGGGCGAGCCTCGCCTTCCACGCGGACGTCTCCGATGTCGCCGCCGCACTCGCCACCGGTGACGATCCGGGCTTCGTCGTCCTGGACTCGCGTTCCACCGCGGCCTGGGACCAGGGCCACGTCCCGGGCGCGCTGCACCTGCCGACCGCGCTCATGGCCGAGCAGGCCGAGCGGCTTCTGGACAGATCCGTACCCGTGGTGACGTACTGCTGGGGCCCCGGCTGCAACGGCGCCACCCGCGCGGCCCTCGCCCTCGCCGAACTCGGCTACCGGGTCAAGGAGATGCTCGGCGGCTTCGAGTACTGGGTCCGGGAGGGCTTCGCGTACGAGACCTGGCAGGGCGGCGAGCGCCGGACGGCCGATCCGCTCACGGCACCCGTCGACGGGGACTGCGGCTGCTGAACGCCGGTTCGACCCGGGGAAGCCGTGGGGAGTGGCGTCCGCGGGCAGCGGTATCAAAAGCAGGTGCGGCCGCCGGAGCCGCTCCCCATCATGGTCTTCCATGCCCCGACTTCCGCACCCCGCCCCCGAGGCCCTGCGCCGCGACCCGCTGCCCCTGCGCGGCCGTACCGCCCTCGTCACCGGAGCCAGCCGGCGCGGCGGCATCGGACACGCCGTGGCCCGCCGGCTGGCGGCGTACGGCGCGAGTGTGTACCTGCACCACCACGTCCCGCACGACGCCGCCCTGCCCTGGGGCGCCGACCGGCCCGAGGAGGTGGCCGCCTCCGTGCGCGAGGCGCTGGGCGATGCGCGGGCCACGGTCCTGGAAGGCCCCGGCGACCTGACCGATCCGGAGGCGCCCGCGGCCCTGGTCGCCACCGCCACCGAGGCGCTCGGCGGACACCTCGACATCCTCGTCGCCAACCACGCCCTCAGCGGATCCGACGGCACGCTCGACACCATTGACGCGGCGATGCTGGACGCGCACTGGGCCGTGGACACCCGCTCCGTCCTGCTGCTGGTCCAGGCCTTCGCCCGGCAGCCGGAACGTCCTCGCGGGGGCCGCGTGACGATGATGACCTCCGGTCAGGACATCGCGGGCGGTATGCCCGGCGAGATCGCCTACGCCCTTCAGAAGGGCGCGCTCGCCTCGATCACCCGGTCCCTGTCGACGACGCTCGCCGAGCGCGGGATCACGGTGAACACGGTCAACCCCGGCCCCGTGGACACCGACTACCTCACCGGCGACGCCTACGACGCGATCGCCGCGATGTTCCCCGCCGGGCGCTGGGGCATGCCGGACGACCCCGCCCGCCTCATCGCGTGGCTGGCCACGGACGAGGCGGGCTGGATCACCGGCCAGGTCATCGACTCCGAGGGCGGATTCCGGCGCTGAGACGCCGAGGCGCCCAGACCCTCGGGCGAGCGGAACGGGACCGCGGTCCTCAGAGCTTCGACAGCTCGTCCACCAGGTCGTCGAGGCCCAGCGAACCCTGCGACAGCGCCGCCATGTGCCACGCCTTCAGGTCAAAGGCGTCGCCGTGCCGCTCGCGGGCCTTCTCCCGGCCCAGCAGCCAGGCGCGCTCGCCCAGCTTGTAGCCGATGGCCTGGCCCGGGATCGTCAGATACCGGGTCAGCTCGCTCTCCACGAAGTCCGCCGGACGGCTGCTGTGCCCGCCGAAGAACTCCTGCGCCAGCTCGGGCGTCCAGCGCTCCCCGGGGTGGAACGGCGAGTCGGCCGGGATCTCCAGCTCCAGGTGCATACCGATGTCGACGATGACCCGGGTGGCCCGCATCATCTGCGCGTCCAGGTAGCCGAGCCGCTCCTCGGCGTCGGTGAGGAAGCCCAGCTCGTCCATCAGCCGCTCCGCGTACAGCGCCCAGCCCTCGGCGTTGGCGCTCACCCCGCCGATGGTGGCCTGGTAGCGGGAGAGGTCTCCGGCGACGTGCGCCCACTGGGCGAGCTGGAGGTGATGACCGGGGACACCCTCGTGGTACCAGGTCGAGACGAGGTCGTAGACCGGGAAGCGGGTCTGGCCCATCGTCGGCAGCCAGGTCTGGCCGGGGCGGGAGAAGTCCTCCGACGGGGCCGTGTAGTAGGGCGCGGCCGCGCTGCCGGGCGGGGCGATGCACGACTCCACCTTCCGTACCCGCTCGGCGAGTTCGAAGTGGGTGCCGTCGAGCGCCTCGATCGCCTGGTCCATCAGGCCCTGGAGCCAGTCGCGGACCTCGTCGACCCCCTCGATGTGCCGGCCGTGCTCGTCGAGGTGCGCGAGCGCCACCCAGGGCGTCGCGGCGCCCGGCAGGATCTTCTCCGCCTCCTGGCGCATCTCGGCGAGCAGCCGGTGGTACTCGGACCAGCCGTACGCGTACGCCTCGTCCAGGTCGAGGTCGGTGCCGTTGTAGTAGCGCGCCCAGCGGGCGTAGCGCTCGCGGCCCACGGTGTTGGACGCGCCCTCGATCGTCGGCGCGTACACGTCGCGCATCCAGTCCCGCAGCTCCACCACGGCCGCGGTGGCCCGCCGGGCCGCCTCGTCCAGCCCGGCGCGCAGGGACTCGGGTCCGGCCGCGGCGAAGTCCTCGAACCAGCCGCGCCCGGTGCCGTCCACGTCGGACCACTCGGTGAGCTGTTCCACCAGGGTCGCCGTGGGGCGCGGGGCGGCGTACAGCTTGCGGTGCAGGCCGAGCTGGAGGGCCTCGCGGTATCCGCCCAGCGAGGCCGGCACCGCGCGCAGCCGCTCGGTGATCGCGGCCCAGTCCTCGTCGGTCTCGGTCGGCGTCACCGTGAACACCTCGCGCACGAGGTGCAGCGGTGTGCCCAGGTTGCCGACCCAGCGCAGCCCCTCGTCGGCGTCGTGCACCGCGAGTTCGGCGGTCAGCCGCTCGCGCAGCAGGCGCGCGCACCGGCGCTCGATGTCACTGTCCGCGCCGGGCAGCCGCTCGGCCGCGTCGAGCTCGGCGAGGGTGGCCCGCGCGAGCGCGGCGACCGCCTCCTGGCCCGCGGGCGAGAGATCGGGCAGCCGGCTCGAACTCTCCTTCACACCCAGATAGGTACCGGTGACCGGGTCGAGGGCGATGAGCTCGTCGACGTAGGCGTCGGCGATCTGTCGGGGCAGCTGCGGGCTCTTGGTCTCTGACATGCGGTCCATCCTCATACGAGTGCCCGCCGCACGTCACCCCGATTCGGCCGAGGGCGCAGACGGCAGCAGCGGCCCGCAGTCCCACTGCTGGAAGATCAACCGGGTCTCGACCCGTGCCACCTCCCGGCGGGAGGTGAACTCGTCGAGCACCAGCCGCTGGAGATCCGTCATGTCCGCGACGGCGACATGCACCAGATAGTCGTCGGGGCCGGTGAGATGGAAGACGGTCAACGACTCGGGCAGCGCCCGGATCCGCTCCACGAACGGCCCGACCAGTTCCCGGCTGTGCGGCCTGACCTGCACGGACAGCAACGCCTGGAGGCCACGGCCGAGTTTGGCCGGATCCAGCCGGAGCCGGTGCCCGAGGATCACGCCCGCCCGCCGCAGCCGGGTCACCCGGTCCAGACAGGTCGACGGCGCCACCCCGATCCGCGCGGCGAGATCGCGGTACGTCGTCCGGGCGTCGTTCTGAAGCAGTCGCAGCAGTTCGAGGTCCACCGGGTCCAGTACGACGGATTCGGGCATCGGCCGAACGTAGCACGGACATCGGCGGCCGTACCCCGGTCCGCGTTCACCCTGGCGTCCATGGACACGTACCCCGCACCGAGAGCGCTGGCCACCGAAGCCGTGCACGCCGGCCGCGACGACCTGGCCCGGCAGGGACTGCACGCCGCACCGATCGACCTGTCCACCACCTACCCGTCGTACGACAGCCGCGGTGAGGCCGCCCGGATCGACGCCTTCGCCGCCACCGGCGCCGAACCGGCCGGCCCGCCCGTCTACGGCCGGCTCGGCAATCCGACCGTCGCCCGCTTCGAGACCGCCCTGGCCCGGCTGGAGGGCACCGACTCCGCGGTCGCCTTCGCCAGCGGCATGGCGGCCCTGACCGCGGTCCTCCTCGTACGGGCCTCGCGCGGTCTGCGCCATGTCGTCGCCGTCCGGCCGCTGTACGGATGCAGCGACCATCTGCTCACCGCCGGACTGCTCGGCTCCGAGGTCACCTGGACCGACCCGGCCGGCATCGCCGACGCGCTGCGCCCGGACACCGGCCTGGTGATGGTCGAGACACCGGCCAACCCGACCCTCGCCGAACTCGATCTGCGAGCCGTCGCGCACGCCTGCGGCTCGGTCCCGCTGCTCGCCGACAACACGTTCGCCACGCCGGTCCTGCAACGCCCGGCCGAGCACGGCGCGCGCCTGGTTCTGCACTCCGCGACCAAGTACCTCGGCGGCCACGGAGACGTCATGGCGGGTGTCGTCGCGTGCGACGAGGAACTCGCCGGGGCGCTGCGGCAGATACGGTTCGCCACCGGTGGCGTCCTGCATCCACTGGCCGGCTATCTGCTGCTGCGGGGCCTGGCGACCCTGCCGGTGCGGGTCCGGGCCGCCTCCGCGAACGCCGCCGAACTCGCCGCCCGGCTCGCCGCGGACCCGCGCGTCGCGCGCGTGCGCTACCCGCGCATCGGCGGCGCCATGATCGCCTTCGAGGTGCACGGCGACCCGCACGCCGTGATCGGCGCCGTGGAACTCGTCACCCCGGCGGTGAGCCTCGGCAGCGTCGACACCCTCATCCAGCACCCCGCCTCCATCAGCCACCGTGTCGTCGACGCCGACGACCGCAGGAACGCCGGCGTCGGTGACCGGCTGCTGCGTCTGTCGGTCGGACTGGAGGACGTCGACGACCTGTGGGCCGACCTGGACCGCGCACTGGACGCGGGGGCACGGCCGGAGCGGGGGAGCGGCCGGGCCGGCCC
Source organism: Streptomyces sp. NPDC088387 (assembly GCF_044753385.1). Lineage (NCBI taxonomy): Bacteria > Bacillati > Actinomycetota > Actinomycetes > Kitasatosporales > Streptomycetaceae > Streptomyces > Streptomyces sp. NPDC088387. Next base: position 116,981 of record NZ_JBIVNC010000016.1, on the reverse strand, counting down.
GGCGGAGGGGTGTTTGCGCAGTTCCCCGCTCCCCTGAGTGGTGGTCGTTCGGCCGCGGGCCGGTGGGGCTTGTCGCGCAGTTCCCCGCGCCCCTGAGTGGTGGTCGTTCGGCCGCGGGCCGGTGGGGCTTGTCGCGCAGTTCCCCGCGCCCCTGAGCGCTGCGCGGCGTCTGACGCCGGGCAGCGGCTCAGGGGCCAGGGGTGGTGCCTCAGTCCCGGACGAACCGCTCGCGCGGACCGTCGTACGGCAGCCGGGTCGTAACCGGGGTGGCGTCGAGCCGGGCCGTGATGACCAGGGTGCCCTCCTCGATCTGGTAGTCGAGGGGGAGGCCCAGGCCGCGCATCGCGGCGACCATGCCGGTGTTCGACGCCCGCGTCACCGCGTACACGCTCTCGCAGCCCGCCTCGACCGCCATCGCGACCAGCCGGCCCAGCAGTTCGCTGCCGATGCCGCGCCGCTGCCACGCGTCCTCGACCAGCAGGGCGACCTCGGTCTCGTCGCCGTCCCACAGCAGGTGGCCGAGGCCGACGACGCGCCCGGCGTCGGTCTGCACCGCGAGCGTGCGGCCGAAGCGCGGGCTCAGCAGGTGGTTGAGGTAACGGTCGGCGTCCCCGACGGGACCGTGGTAGCGCATGCCGAGCGTGCGGGCCGAGCAGCGCTCGTGCATCTCCCGCGCCGCGACGAGATCGTCGGGGTCGGCCCGCCGTACGGTGATGTCGTTGCCCTCGGGCAGCGTCAGTACGTCCATGCTGCGCGGGACGCGGGGGCCGAGCCGGGAATCCAGCTCGACCAGGGCGCGCGCCCGCGCGAACTCCGTCGGTGTGAACGGCAGATAGGGCCGCTCCACGGTGATCACTCCGCCTTCTGGTGCTCGCAGTCGCATCACGGTGTCCTCCAGCGCGCCCTCCACGGGTACGCCGTCCGGCACCCGGCCGGAGGCGGCGGGCTGCGCGGGCAGCGAGCGGATGGTGCACCGTCCCAACAACTGCCGCAGGGCCAGCGGAAGTTCCGCCGCGTCCAGAGCGGTTCGGGTGGCGAGGGAGAGGACCCGGGTCGGGGCGTCCACGAGGTCGTGCGCGTCAGCCCGCTCGATCCAGGTGTGAGTGCCCCCGGCCAGCGCGACCGTGCGGGTGAGCTCCGCCGCGCCCAGCTCCGCCGGGCTGCGGAGCAGGAACTCGTCCACGGTCTGCTCGCCCAGCGGATGCGTCTGGAGGCTGAGGATGTCGACGCGGTGTCCGGCCAGTGCCGTGCACAGCGCGGCCAGGGCGCCCGGTGCGTCCTGGACCGTCGTCCGCATCCGCCACAGCGTGCTCTCCGCCCCGGCGGCGTGTCCCTCCGCCACCTGTCCGGTCGAGGGGTCGGACGGCCCGGCCCGCCGCTCCGCGGAGCGCGGCCGGGCATCGGTATCGGACGTCGGGGGTGCGTGACCGTGGCGGCGTGACCACCATGTGTGGAACGCGGCCGTGGCGAGCAGCACCACCGCGGAGATCACCAGGAGCGCCGGTCCGTCGGGGCCGTGCCCGATCAAGTTGGCCACGGCGTCCGCGACCGCGACCGCCGTGAACAGGGCCGCGAGTTCGACGACGTCACGCCGCCAGTGGTGCACAGGACGTCCGTGTTTCGACCGGGTCGGTTCAGACAGGTTCCGATTCATGCAGCCACTGTGAAGGAAGGGTGTTGCGTGATCACGAACGTCCTGTGTCTGATCGGTAAAAGCTGCTTATGCCCTTTTTCTCGGTTTCCCCTCGGGCGGGTCACGGAGGACGCGCGGCCGGACAACACCGCTGGTGGGCGCGGGTCGTCCGGCCACGCGCGTCTTACTGGCCGACGCGCCCCGGGGTGAGCGTCCGGGTGAACAGCACGGTGCCGTCCTGCTCACGCAGCCGGACGGTCAGCTCGGCGGTGCCGCCGTCGATGTCGACCTCGCCGAAGAACTGGTAGCCCTCGGCGGGCGAGACGTTGGCGACCGTCGGCGCCTTCAGGAACACCCGCTCGGGCCCGAAGGTGTTGTCGAGCGCGTTCGCCGGGAAGGCACCCGCGTTCAGCGGGCCGGAGACGAACTCCCAGAACGGCTCGAAGTCGGTGAACGCGGCCCGCGACGGCTGGTAGTGCTGCGCCGACGTGTAGTGCACGTCGGCTGTCAGCCAGACCGTGCCGGTGATCCGCCGGTGCTTGATGTACCGCAGCAGTTCGGCGATCTGGAGCTCCCGGCCCAGCGGGGCGCCCGGGTCGCCCTGCGCGACCGCCTCGATGTTCGGCTTGCCGTCGCCGGTGTCGGGCACGACGAGGCCGATCGGCATGTCGGAGGCGATCACCTTCCACACCGCGCGCGAGCGGGACAGCTCACGCTTCAGCCAGCGCAGCTGCTCCGCGCCGAGGATGCCCCGCGGGTCGCTGCTCTGGTCGTCGGTCGAGTTGGCGTTGCGGTAGGTGCGCATGTCCAGGACGAACACGTCGAGGAGCGGGCCGTGGTGCTGGACGCGGTAGACGCGGCCGTCGGGGCGGCGCAGCGTGGAGATCGGGAAGTACTCGGAGAACGCCTGGCGGGCGCGGCCGGCGAGCACGTCGACGCGCTTCTCGGTGTAGCGGGTGTCGCCGAGGATCTCGCCCGGGTACCAGTTGTTGGTGACCTCGTGGTCGTCCCACTGGATGATCGAGGGGACCCGGGCGTTGAAGGCGCGCAGGTTCTCGTCCAGCAGGTTGTAGCGGAAGTTGCCGCGGAACTCGTTGAGGGTCTCGGCGACCTTCGCCTTCTCCTCGGTGACGATGTTCCGCCAGATCCGGCCGTCGGGCAGGGTCACGCTCTCGGTGACCGGGCCGTCGGCGTACACGTTGTCGCCGCTGCACAGGAAGAAGTCCGGGTCCAGCTTCGCCATCGCGTCGTAGATCCGGTAGCCGCCGAGCTCCGGGTTGATGCCCCAGCCCTGACCGGCCAGGTCGCCGGACCACACGAAGCGCACCCCGTCACGCCGCTTCACCGACGCCGTACGGAAGGTGCCGGTCACCGGCTCGCCGGTGCGGCGCGGGTCGTGCGGGTCGGCGAGCAGCACGCGGTAGTGGATCTGCTCGCCGGACGGCAGTCCGCGCAGCGCGGTCGTGCCGGTGAAGTCGGTGCCGGGGCCGAGCGTCGGGCCGTACCAGCGGTGCGCCCTGCGGAACGACTCGGTGCTGGACGTCTCGACGATCATCCGCGCGGGCCGGTCGGAACGCACCCACACCAGACCGGAGTCCGTCGCCACGTCACCGGCCTGCACACCCCAGGCCGCCTTCGGGCGCCCCGACAGGGCGAGGGCGGGCGCCGCGCCGAGGCCGACGGGCAGGGTCAGGGCCGCCGAGGCGGCGAGCGAGCCGCGCAGCACGCTGCGGCGGCCGGGGATCGAAGCGGGTGACATGAATGCGCCTCCAGGACGGGAACCGGCCAGTGTTGCGCTGTCACTCCTACTGGGGCGCCGCAGCGCACAGCCAAACCAGAAGTGAACAACTGACCGCCGGGGCGCCCCCGTGAAGCATGTCAGGCCGCCCTCGCCCCGGCCATCGCCCGGACTCCGGCCCTGATCCGCGCGGGAGACAGATGCGCGTACCCGAGGACCAGATGTACGGCGTCCGGATCCGTCGCCGCGCGTGCGTGTGTGTACTCCGCCAGGGGGCGTACGGCGATGCCGGCGGCCCGCACGCGTGCGAGGAAGTCTCTCTCGGGGCCGTACCGGGCGGGCAGCGCGGCGATGACGTGGAGTCCGGCGGCGATTCCGGTGACCTCCGCGCCGGGGAAGTACTCCGCCAGGGCGGCCACCAGGGCGTCACGGCGTTCCCGGTAGGCGCGCTGGCAGCGGCGGAGCTGGCGGTCGTAGTCGCCGCGCTCCACAAAGCGGGCGAACAGCTCCTGGTCGAGCGTCGGGTGGCCCAGGTCCAGGGTCCGCTTGCGCTCCACCGCCTCCTCGGCGAGCCACCGCGGGACCAGCAGCCAGCCGAGCCGGAGCCCGGGGGCGAGGGACTTGCTGACCGAGCCCGTGTAGGCGACGCGCTCCGGATCCAGTCCCTGGAGGGCGCCGACCGGGGCGCGGTCGTAGCGGAAGTCGCCGTCGTAGTCGTCCTCCAGGATCAGGCCGTCCACGGACCGCGCCCAGTCGAGCAGTTCGGCACGGCGCCGCGCGGAGTACGCGATACCGGTGGGGAACTGGTGGGACGGCGTCGTCACGACGGCCCGCACACCCGAGGCCCGCAGCGGCTTGATCGCGAGTCCCTCCCCGTCCAGCGGGACGGGCACGGTGGAGACGCCGGTCGAGGCGTAGAGCGCGTTGTGCTGCGGGCTGCCCGGGTCCTCGACGCCGACAGCCCTCGTCCCGCGCGCGTGCAGCACCAGACCGAGCAGCGCCGATGCCTGCGCGACCCCGGAGACCACCACGATCCGCTCCGGGTCCGCGACCACACCCCGGCGCCGCGCGAGCAGCGCGGCCAGCGCGGTACGCAGCCGGGGCAGACCGCGCGGGTCGGGGTAGCCCAGCGCGCCGTGCGGCACCTCCGCCATCGTGGCGCGCTGCGCCGCCGCCCAGGCGGCCCGCGGGAACAGGGCGAGGTCGGGTGTGCCGGGCACGAAGTCCGCCCGCGCGCCCGGTGTACGCGGGGCGAGGTCCCGCGCCCGCGGCCGCGCCTGCCGTACGGCCTCACCGACCCAGGTGCCCGCCCCGCGCCCGCTGCGCAGATAGCCCTCGGCCGTCAACTGCTCGTACGCCTCGGTGATCAGCCCCCGCGACACGCCGAGGTCGGCCGCCAGATCCCGGCTCGACGGCAGCCGCGTCCCCGGGGCGAGCCGGCCCGACCGTACGGCCTCGCGCAGCGCGGCCTGCAAGGAACGGCCACGCGCGCGTGCGGGCGCTCCGGCGGCGGGCAGCAGCAACTCCCAGGCGGCGGAGGCCGACGCGGCACCCGTGGCCGAGGGAGCCGTGTCGGCCGAGGGAGCGGTCTCGGCCGGGGGAGCGGTGTCGGCCCAGGGAGTGTCCCGCTCCGGATTGGTCTCCGATGCCCTCATGGAAGTGGACCTTAATCCGGACCGCCTTCCTTCCTAGCGTCGCCTCCATGAACGCCACCACCACGCGCGGAGCCCTGCTGGCCGCGCTCGCCTGTGTCCTCGTCGGAGGATCGTTCACCGCCAACAGCGTCCTGGGCGACTACCCGTACGCGGGTGGGCAGTTCCTGCGGTACGCCCTCGCCTGTGCGCTGCTGATCCCGCTGGCGGGCAGGGGCGCGGCGGCCCGCCTCAGGCGGCTGGTCCCGCGTCAGTGGGGGCGGCTGGCGCTGCTCGCGGCCGTCGGCATGGTCGGCTTCAACCTGGCGGTGCTCGCGGCGGAGCGCACCGCGGAACCGGCGGTCCCCGGTGTCTTCGTGGGCTGCGCGCCCGTCGTCGTCGCCGTACTGGTGCCCTTGGCCGCCGGCCGGCGACCCCAACGCGCCGTCCTGTGCGGCGCGTTGCTCGTGGCGTTCGGCGCCTTCACGGTCCAGGGCTGGGGGCGCACCGACGCCACGGGCATCGCCTTCTCGGTGTGCGCCCTCGTCGGAGAGGTCGGCTTCGCGATGCTCGCGGTGCCCGTGCTGCGGCCCCTGGGCCCCCGCCTGCTGTCGGTGACCGTGTGCGGTGTCGCGGCCGTGGAGTCGGCGGCGGTAGGACTGGCGATGGACGGCACGGCCTGGCTGCCACGCCCGGACGCCACCGAGACGGCGGCGCTGCTCTGGCAGGCAGCGGTGGTCACCGTCATCGGGTTCGTCTGCTGGTACATGGGCATGCAGCGGATCGGCGCCGAACGCGCCACCCTGTTCTCCGGCCTCATCCCGGTCGCCGCGGCCGCCACCGCGCCCCTCGTCGGAACGGGCTCCTACGGACTCGCGCAGGCCGTGGGCAGCGCCCTGGTCGGTGCCGGAGTCGCCCTGGGTTCGGGGGCGTTGCGTGCAGGGCGGCGCCGGGCGGCGACGTCCGCGGGGCGTGGCAGCGCGCGTGGGTCAGCGGCTGCCGTCGAGGAGGACGCGGGCGACGAGCGCCGGGTCGTCGTTCATCGGGACGTGCCCGCAGCCGGGCAGCCGGACCAGCCGGGCGTGCGGAATGATCCGCTTGGCGCGGACGCCCTGGCGGCGCAGCAGCAGCCGGTCCCGGCTGCCCCAGGCGACGGTGACGGGCACCCCGGTGACATCGTCGGTGAACTGCACGGTCGTACCGGCCCTGAGGGTCTCCGAGAAGCCCGTGGCCCCCGCCAGGGCGAGCGTCTCGGCGACCACGGCGTCCGGTGAGCGGCGCGCGGGACGGGCGTAGATCGTGCCGGCCAGCGCGGTGCGCCCCGCCGCCGTGCGGGACATCCGCTCCACCATCGGCAGGGGCATCCGGCGGGCGGTGTGCCGCATGGTGAGCAGCACGGCGAAGGCGTAACGCCGTTCCGCCTCGGTCCAGAACCCCGCGGGGGACAGGGCGGTGACGGACCGGACGAGCTTCTCGCTGCCGAGTTGCAGGGCGAGCAGTCCGCCCAGCGAGTTGCCCGCCACGTGCGGCCGGTCGAGTTCCAGCGCCTCGCAGAGCCCGGCCAGCACCAGACTCGTCGTCGGCAGGTCGTGGGCGAGCCCGTCGGGCAGGGAGGGGGACGCGCCGAAGCCGGGGATGTCGACGGCGACGACGTCCCGTTCGGTCGCGAGGATGTCCACCACCGGGTCCCAGGCCTGCCGGTGGTGCCCGATCCCGTGCAGCAGCAGGAGCGGTTCGCCCCTGCCCACGCGCGCGTAGGAGACGGTCACGGTCCGCGGGCCGTGCGGAGAGGGGACTTCGAAGGAGACGGTGGCGGACATGGCTGCTCCTCAACGGGTCGCCGGCGGACGCTTGGTGGACAGCTTGTCAGCAATTGCTACCGACGGGTAGTCCCGGGTGCCGAACGGGCGGTCCCGGGGTGTCGGCCGCGTGTCCCGGGGTGTCGGCCGTGTCGTCCCGGGGTGCCGAATGAGCCGTCTCGTCGTGCCGGACGTGTCGTCTCGTCGTGCCGAACGTGTCGTGCCGGGCGTTGCGCGCTGCCCGCCGGGGCGGACGACCGTGTCCATACGGACGTTGTGGTCCGTAACGCACCGATACCGCCTGGACATGGCACGGGCTGTCGGATGGGATGGACCGGTGAGCACCGAAACCGTGACCGACGTCTTCCAGGAGCACCGCCCCGTTCTCATCGGTGTGGCATATCGCATGCTCGGGCGGGTGGCCGACGCGGAGGACGTGGTGCAGGACGCCTGGATCCGCTGGTCGGCGGCGGACCGGGGAGACGTCCGGGAGCCCCGCGCCTACCTGGTCCGGGTGGTCACGCGGCTCGCCATCGACCGGCTTCGCCAGATCCGCACCCGCAACGAGGCCTACGTCGGCCCGTGGCTGCCGGAGCCGTACGTCACCGATTTCGGGGACACCGTCCCCGACACGGCCGAACGGGCGGTGCTCGCCGACTCCGTCTCGCTGGCCGTGCTGGTCGTCCTGGAGTCGCTCTCGCCGCTGGAGCGGGCCGTGTTCGTGCTCCGGGAGGCCTTCGGGTTCCCGTTCGCGGAGATCGCCACGATGCTCGACCGCGGCGAGCCCGCCGTACGCCAACTCGCCGCCCGCGCCCGCAAGCACGTCGACGAGAGACGGCCGCGCTACGAGGTCGACCCCGTGCGGCGCCGGGAGCTGACCGAGCGGTTCCTCGCCGCCGCGGCGGAGGGCGACCTGGACGGTCTGATGGAACTGCTCGCCCCGGACGTCCGCCTGGTGGGCGACAGCGGCGGCAAGGCCAAGGCGCCGGTGCGGGTCATGGAGAGCGCCGACCACGTGGGCCGGTTCATCGCCGGAGCCGCCCGAAAGGGCATCGCGGACGTGTCCTTCCGGGTACTGGAACTCAACGCGGGGCCCGCGATCCTCGTCCTCTCGGGTGGCAAGCCCGACGCTGTCTTCCAGGTGGACGTCACGGACGGGCGCATCCAGTCCGTCTACATCATGCGCAACCCGGACAAGCTGCGGTTCCTCGCGGATGTGTGAGCCGTATACGGCCCGCAGGTACCCAGTATGTCCGCCCCACGTCGGAGGCTTTGCCGCTACGTCACCATTGCGGGCCTTTGCGAACGCGTCATGAACGCTCCGCTGCGGGACCCCTCGCGGGGCCCCCGGGGATCGAGGATTGGTATTGACCAAGGGTGTGGGGCGTCCTATGGTCGACTGTTAGTGAAACAACCTTTAATAAACAAGGGCGCTAAAAAGCCGCCGGATCACGGCGATTGCGGAGGACAGGGTGGGGACCACGCAGCTGGAATCGGTGCCGGAACCGAAGTACTGGCATCTAAGGACCGTGCTGACCGAGGCACTGGACTCCGAGTTCGCGGTGGGCGAGATCCTGCCCAATGAGCGAGACCTCGCGGCCCGCTTCGGCGTCGCCCGCGCGACACTGCGGCAGGCACTCGAACAGCTTGAACTGGAGGGCAGGCTCCAGCGCCGCCGCGGTGTCGGTACGACCGTCGCGCCGCCGCGCATGGGCGTGGCCGTCGGCACCGAGCAGCACGCCTGGCCGGGCGCCGGAGACGACGCCTGGCAGGCCGCCGACTGCTCGCTGACCGAGCCGCCCGCGGCCGTCGCCGAGGCCCTGGAGGCCGGGCGCGACGAGCCGGTGCACAGGGTGCGCCGGACCCGGATGACCCATGGGCAGCCCGTGGCCGCGGAGCTGCTCTACATCCCGGAGTCCTCGGTCCCGGAGCTCACCGCCATAGACGCCCCCGCCGGGGCGGCACGCGCGCGTGCGGTGCTGCGCGAGTTGCAGCGCCTGGACCTGGAGGGCAGCGAGGGCGCCGTGGAGCTGGGCTCGGCCCACGCGGACGACGCCAAGGAGCTGGACCGGCTTCCCGGCGCGCCGGTCCTCATCGTCACCACCCGCTTCCTCGCCGCGGGCCGTACCGCCGCGGTCTCCGTCGCGACGTACCGCGCGGACACCTGCCGGCTGACGTTCGGGGACTCCGGCGGTGTGGAGATCCACGAGGGACCCGAGCGGAAGGCGTCCTGAGGGGCCGGAACCGCAGACGAGACACACGAACGGCATGTGACCGCGCCCCGGGCTTCCGGGGCGCGGTCACATGCCGTTCGCGAGGCTCTGGGGCCTCCCGGGAGCCCCTCAGTGGTTGGCCGGCTCCGGTCCCCGTCGGCCGGCCGTGACCGTGCTCTCCACCGCGAAGAGCTCCTCCTCGACATGGTCGAGCGCGAGCCGCAGCGCGCCCGTCGCCACCGCCGCCTCACCCAGCATGGACAGGGCGACCTTCGGGGGCCGCAGACAGTAGCGCGCGAGCTCCTGGCGCAGCGGCTCCAGGACGTCGTCCAGGCCGGACGCCCAGCCGCCCACCACGACCAGCTCCGGGTCCAGGGCCAGCACGAGGGCGGCGACATCGTGCACCAGACGCTTGGTGAAACGGTTCGTGGCCTCGCGGGCGCGCTCGTCGCCGCCGCGGGCCCGCGCGAAGACATCGGTGACCGCCTGCTCGTCCAGCGGATGCAGCGGCTCGTCCGTCGTGGACAGCAGCCGCTCCGGCGTCACCTCGCGCCCCAGCAGATGCAGCGCGCCGATCTCGCCCGCCGCCCCGCCGAAACCCCGGTGCAGCCGCCCGCCGATCAGCGAACCGGCCCCCGGACTCAGTCCCGCCAGGACGAACACCACGTCGTCGACGTCCCTGGCGCCGCCCTTCCAGTGCTCGGCCACGGCCGCCGCGTTGGCGTCGTTCTCCACAAGCACCGGACACTTGAAGGACCGGCCGAGCCGCTCGCCGAGGTTCAGCCCCGTCCAGTTCGGCAGCGCCGTGCCCAGCCGGACGATGCCGTCCGCCTCCACGATCCCCGGCGTGCCGACACCCACCGCGCGCAGCGACCCGCGAGGCACTCCGGCCCGCCGCAGCAGCTCCGCCACCGCGCCGCGCAGCCGCTCCAGGCGCTCGTCGGCCGTCGCCGTCTCGGCGACCTCCTTGGCCTGCGCGCCGATCACCCGGCCGTCCAGGTCGGACAGGAGCGCCGCCACCCGGTGGGCGTTGATCTCCAGGCCCAGCAGATGCCCGGCCTCGGCCCGGAACCGGAACCGTCGCGCTGGCCGTCCCTGGCGCCGCGCGGTGCCCTCCTCGGCCGCCGCTTCGACGACCAGCCCCGCCTCCATGAGCCCCTCGACCACACCCTCGACGGTCGGCCGGGACAGTCCGGTCACCCGGGTGATCTCGGTGAGCGTCGCGCAGTCCATGGCACGCAGCGCGTGCAGCACCACCGCGGAGTTGATCCTTCGCAGCAGCGAGGGATCCCCGCCGGTCAGCCGCCCCACCGTCCGTCCTCCCAGCTCGTGCGCGTGTTGCGCGGATCGTACTCGGCGCGGCTCAGCCCCGGCGAGTGCCCGGAACCGTGAACTCCGCCCCACTGCACCACTCAGCCCGGCGCCACGAACCCCGACTCGTACGCCGTGATCACCGCCTGTGTCCGATCTCGCGCCCCCAGTTTGGCGAGCACCGCGCTGACGTGCGACTTCACGGTCTCGGTGCCCACCACCAGCTGGGCGGCGATCTCCGCGTTCGACAGTCCGCGTGTCATCAGCCGCAGCACGTCGGACTCGCGCTCGGTGAGCCGGGCCCGGTCCAACACCGCCCGCGCGGCCCGGTTCCCGCCCCCGGCGCCGTACTCGGCGGCCAGTTGCCGCACCGACGCGGGGAACAGCAGCGACTCGCCGGCCGCGACCAGCCGCACCGCGTGCACGATCTCCGCGGGGCGGGCCCGCTTCAGCAGAAACCCGTCGGCACCGGCCCGCAGCGCCTCGTACACGTACTCGTCGTTCTCGAACGTCGTCACCACGAGGATCTTCGGCGGTGCGTCGACCGTCCGCAGCACCGCGCGTGTGGCCTCGATCCCGTCCATCAGCGGCATCCGTACGTCCATGGCGACCACGTCGGGCCGCAGTTGCCGCACCAGCGGGATCACGGCCGCCCCGTCGGCCGCCTCACCGACCACCTCGATGTCCGGCTGCGCCTCCAACACGGCCCGCAGGCCCGCGCGGACGAGCGGTTCGTCGTCGACGAGGAGAACGGTGACCGGCATCCGGCCAGCGTAGATCAGCGCAGCGGCAGCTCCACCCGGACCTGCCACTCTCCGGCGTCCGGCCCGGTGTGCGCCCGGCCGCCCAGAAGCGCGGCGCGCTCGCGGATGCCGCGCAGCCCACTGCCCCGGCCCGGTCCGGGTGTCCCGTCCGTCAGCGGGTTGCGTACCTCCAGGTCCAGCGTGTCGCCCACCACCCCGATCCGGACCCGCACCGGGACGTCGCCCGCATGCCGCAGCACGTTGGTCAGCGCCTCCTGGAGGATCCGGTAGCCCTCCCGCGAGGCCGGGCCCGGGACCGTGTCCAAGGGGCCGGTCACCTCGGCGTCCACCTTCGCGCCGGAGGAGCGGGCCGACTCCAGGAGCCGGTCCGCGTCGACCAGCGTCGGCCGGCTGCTCCCCGGCCGCTCCGACGCGCGCAACACGCCGAGCACCCGCTCCAGATCCTCCAGCGCGGTCCGGCCGGTCTCCTCGATCGCGGCCAGGGCCCGGTCGGTGAACACCGGGTCGCCCGTCGCCCGCGCGGCGCCCGCCTGCACCACCGCCACGGTCAGGGCATGGCCGATCGAGTCGTGCAACTCGCGCGCGATCCGGGTGCGTTCGAGCAACTGCTCGGTGCGCTCCTCCAGCGCGGCCACCCGCTCGCCGGGTGAGGGCCCGAGCAGCCGACGCGCGACGCGGGTGATCAGCTCGCCGAGGCCGACGACCGCAACACCCAGGCACAGCAGGGGCAGCGGCGCCAGAAGGGCGTAGGCCCAGTGGGGGTCGTCGATCGGGAGCAGCGGGTTGTCGTCGACGGAGTGGCCCAGCGCGGCCCGCACCAGGTCCACGGTGAGGACCGGCAGCCAGACCGTCGCGAAGACGGCCGCCGTGCCGATGGCCAGGCGCGCCTCCAGCCACACCACGGTCCGCAGCCGGTCGCCCCAGGCCGTGGCCCGGAGCGTGGAGATCTCCGGCTCCGGTTCGTCCGGGATCAGCATGAACCGCGCCTGGAGCCCCTCACCCCGGCGCACGGCGGGGATCAGCCCCGCCGGGATCAGCAGCAGCGCGGGCACCCAGGGCCGGGACGGGTCGATGAACATCCACACACTCAGCACCAGCACCGGCACCAGCAGATGCAGCAGGCGGGTGTACGTCGTCCCCCGGACCAACGGGCGCAGCAAGCGGACCATTCGCCCATCGTGACAGCCACCTCCGACAACGGACCTCCCCCGGGCGGGGGAGACGATCTCCACCGGTGGGGGAGGCCCCCGCCCCACCGCGCGGGCCACGCTGCTGCCATGACAACGATCGACGTACGCGACCTCACCAAGGAGTTCGGCCCCAGACGGGCGGTGGACCACCTCACCTTCGGCGTCCGCCCCGGCCGTGTCACCGGCTTCCTCGGCCCCAACGGCGCCGGAAAGTCCACCACCATGCGGCTGGTGCTCGGCCTCGACCGGCCGACCTCCGGCACCGCGACGATCGGCGGCGAGGCCTACGCCACCGCGCGGGAGCCACTGCGCCGGGTCGGCGCCCTGCTCGACGCCCACGCGGCACACGGTTCCCGCACCGGCCGCGACCATCTGCGGATCCTGGCCACGAGCAACCGCGTACCAACGCGCAGGGTGGACGAGGTCCTGGAGGAGACCGGCCTCGCGACGGCCGCGCGCCGCCGGGTGCGGACGTACTCCCTCGGTATGCGGCAGCGCCTCGGTATCGCCGCGGCCCTGCTCGGCGACCCGCCCGTGATCATGCTCGACGAGCCGTCCAACGGGCTCGACCCGCAGGGCATCATCTGGATTCGCGGGCTGCTGCGCCAACTGGCCGACGAGGGGCGGACGGTACTGGTCTCCAGCCATCTCATGAACGAGACGGCGTCCTTCGCCGACCAGCTCGTCGTCCTCGGCAGGGGCCGGCTTCTCGCTGACCTGCCGATGCGCGAGTTCATCGACGCGCGCGTGCAACCGCGTGTCCGGGTGCGCACCGGCGACGACACGGCCCTCAGGCACACCCTCGCCCGGCACGGATTCGCCGTCGAGCGGGCCGGGGACGGCGCCTGGACCGTACGGGACGCGCGCGTGGACGACATCGGCCGCCTGGTCTCGCAGGCCGGGGTTCCGATCCTCGAACTCGCCTCGGAAGAGGGCACGTTGGAAGAGGCCTACCTGGACCTCACCGCGTCCGAGGCCGAGTACACCACCCAGCCGCAGGAGGCCTGACCATGTCGTTCACCCCCGTACTCGCCTCCGAGTGGCTGAAGATCCGCACCCTGCGGTCCCTGTACGGGTCCCTGGTCGCGCTGGTGGCCGTGGCGGCGGGGTTCGCCGGGCTCGCCGGGACGTCGGACACGGCGGACCCGGACTTCGACCCGCTGTTCACGGTCTTCCTGGGCGTCGGCCCGGCCCAGATCGCCGCGATCGCCTTCGGGGCCATGGCGGTGTCGTCCGAGTTCCAGGGCGGGGGACTGCGGCAGGCGCTGACGGCGGTGCCGCGGCGCGGACGCTGGTTCGCCGCCAAGGCGACGGCCGTCGCGGTACCGGCCCTGGTGGTGGGCCTGGTCACCGGCTCTCTGTCGCTCCTGGTGGGCCGCGCGGCCCTGGGGGAGGCCGCGGACGGCCTGACCGCGGCGGAGCAACTGCGCGGTGTGGCCGGCTGCGGGATCTACCTGATGCTGATGGCCCTCCTGGCGACGGGCCTCGCCGCCCTGCTCCGCAGCGGTGTCGCCACCCTGAGCATCCTCGTCCCGTTCGTCCTCGTCGTCTCCTTCGTGATCGGGGACGCGGCCGGCGGCGCGACGGACTTCCTGCCGGACCGGGCCGGCCAAGTGGCCCTGCACGAAACCTGGGACGGGGCCCTCGGCCCCTGGACCGGCCTCACCGTGACAGCCCTCTGGGCGGCGGTGGCCCTGGGGGCGGGGGCGTGGAGTGTGCACCGCCGCGACGCCTGAGCCGACCCGTACCGGGCACGCGGCCCCGGCCGTCACCGGGCCTCATCGGCTCCGCCTGTCACCCGGCCTCATCGGCCGCGACCGTCACCCGGCCTCATTGGCTCCGCCCGTTACCCGGCCCCACCGGTCCCGGTCCCGGCCAGGCTCCACAGGCCCCGGCCATCGCCGGACCTCACCGGCCCCGCCCCTCACCGGGCCCTACGCCCGCACAAGCTCCCGCAGTCGCCCGTACTCCTCCGCCATCGACTGCGCGGTCCAATGCGCGTTCAAGCCCGACGGGTTGGGCAGCACCCACCCCCGTGTGTCGCCGATGACCCGCTCCTGCGGCCCCACTTGGGCCTTGCGGTCGTCGAAGGCCACGCGGTACGCCGTGACACCGACGACCGCCAGCCAGCGCGGGCGCAGCCCGGTCACCCTCTCCGTCAGCAGCCGCCCGCCCTCGCGGTACTCGTCCGCCGTCAGCTCGTCCGCGCGGGCCGTCGCGCGGGCCACGACGTTGGTGATGCCGAGGCCCCACGACAGCAACTCCCGCTGTTCCGACGGCTTCATGAGCCTCGGGGTGAAGCCGGACAGGTGCAGCACCGGCCAGAAGCGGTTGCCCGGGCGGGCGAAGTGGTGGCCCGTGGCCGCCGTCATCAGGCCGGGGTTGATGCCGCAGAACAGGACGTCGAGGCCGGCCGCGGACACGTCCGGCACCAGACGGTCGCGGGCGGCCTCCAGCTCCGCGGGGGTGAAGCGAGTCAGAGGATCGCTCCGGGGGTGTAGCCCGCGGCCTCGGGGTGCTGCTTCGCGATCTCCTCGATACGGGCGACGACCGCACCGACCTGGTCGGCGGCGGCGCCCGTGAAGGACAGCTTGTCGGCCATCAGCGCGTCCAGCTGGGCCCGGTCGAGCGGGATACGCGCGTCGGCGGCGAGCTTGTCCAGCAGCTCGTTGCGCTCGGCGCCCTGCTCGCGCATGGCGAGGGCGGACGCGACGGCGTTCTCCTTGATCGCCTCGTGCGCCTCCTCGCGGCCGACGCCCGCGCGCACCGACGCCATGAGCACCTTCGTGGTGGCCAGGAAGGGCAGGTAGCGGTCCAGCTCACGCGCCACCACCGCCGGGAACGCGCCGAACTCGTCCAGCACCGTCAGGAACGTCTCCAGCAGCCCGTCCAGCGCGAAGAACGCGTCCGGCAGTGCGACCCGGCGGACCACCGAGCACGACACGTCGCCCTCGTTCCACTGGTCGCCCGCCAGCTCGCCGGTCATCGAGGCGTAGCCGCGCAGGATCACCATCAGGCCGTTGACGCGCTCGCAGGAGCGGGTGTTCATCTTGTGCGGCATCGCGGACGAGCCGACCTGGCCGGGCTTGAAGCCCTCGGTGACCAGCTCGTGCCCGGCCATCAGCCGGACTGTCTTCGCCAGCGAGGACGGCGCCGCCGCCAGCTGCACCAGGGCGGTGACGACCTCGTAGTCCAGCGAGCGTGGGTAGACCTGGCCGACCGAGGTGAAGGCCTGCGAGAAGCCGAGGTGCCCGGCGATCCGCTGCTCCAGGTCGGCGAGCTTGCCCGCGTCCCCGCCGAGCAGGTCGAGCATGTCCTGGGCGGTGCCGACCGGTCCCTTGATGCCGCGCAGCGGATAGCGGCCGAGCAGCTCCTCCAGGCGGCCGTGGGCCACGAGCAGTTCGTCGGCGGCGGTCGCGAAACGCTTGCCGAGGGTGGTGGCCTGCGCCGCCACGTTGTGCGAGCGGCCGGCCATGACCAGCTCGCCGTACTCGCCGGCCAGCCTGCCGAGACGCGCCAGGACCGCCACCGTGCGGTCGCGCATCAGCTCCAGGGAGAGCCGGACCTGAAGCTGCTCGACGTTCTCCGTCAGGTCGCGGGAGGTCATGCCCTTGTGGACCTGCTCGTGCCCGGCGAGGTCGTTGAACTCCTCGATCCGCGCCTTCACGTCGTGCCGCGTGACCTTCTCGCGCTCGGCGATCGAGGCCAGGTCGACGGTGTCGAGCACCCGCTCGTAGTCGGCGATCGCCCCGTCCGGCACGTCGATGCCGAGGTCCTTCTGGGCCCGCAGGACGGCGAGCCAGAGCTGACGCTCCAGCCTCACCTTCTGCTCGGGCGACCAGAGCGTGGCGAGCTCGGCGGAGGCGTAGCGTCCGGCGAGGACGTTGGGGATGCGGGGCTTGGCGGGAGCGGAAGTCACGTGGACGGATTCTATAGGGCGCCCGAGGCGGCCGTCCCGCCGTGCCCCTGGCCACCGCCCCGCCGTGCCCCCGGCCACCGTCCCGCCGTGCCCCCGCCGCCCACGGGCACCGCGGCTCCCCGCCCCCTGGAACGATCACCGAAACACCCCAGGCCAGGGATTTTTGTCTAGACCTTTTTGTCTAGACCTCTTGTGGGCAGGATGGTGCACGGCTACGTTTCCGGCAGTCCGGGTGCAGTTCAAAATTCCGCCAACTCCCTTGACACGCAAGGCCGGAAGGAGCATCTCCGTATGCAGGACCGGAGTCTGTCCAGGCGTAGCCTCCTCGCCTCAGCGACCGCCGTCGCGAGTGCCGGGGTCCTGGCGGCGACCGCCGCCCCCGCAGCCGCCTCCGAGCGCCCAGCCGCCCGGGACGCCCGTCTCAGACGGCTCATCGCCGGGATGAGCCTGGAGGCGAAGGTCGGCCAGCTCTTCGTGGCGTACTTCTACGGTCACTCCGCCGACAACCCGGACCAGTCCCACGTGGACGCCAACCTCCGGGAACTGGGCGTCCGCACCGGCGCCGAAGCCATCGCCGCGTACCACCTCGGCGGGGTCATCCTCTTCAGCGGCTGGACCGGGAACATCCGCGAACCCCACCAGATCGCCGATCTCACCAACGGGATCCAGCGCGCTTCCCTCGCCCTGTCGACGCCCGTGCCCTCCCTGATCTCCATCGACCAGGAGCACGGCGCCAACACCCGCATCGGCAGCCCCGCCACCCAGATGCCCGGCGCGATGGCCCTTGGCGCGGGCCGCTCCATCTCCGACGCCCGCACCGCCGGACAGATCGCCGGCGCGGAACTCGCCGCCCTCGGCATCCTCCAGAACTTCGCCCCGGTCGCCGACGTCAACGTCAACCCGGCCAACCCGGTCATCAACGTGCGTTCCTTCGGCGCCGACGCCACCGCGGTCGGCAAGTTCGTGGCCGCCCAGGTCCAGGGCTACCAGCGGGCCGGCGTCGTCGCCTGCGCCAAGCACTTCCCCGGCCACGGCGACACCGGCGCGGACAGCCACACCCAGCTCCCGGTGATCACCCACACCCGCCCCGAGTGGGAGCGGATCGACGCCCCGCCGTTCCGGGCCGCGATCGCCGCCGGCGTCGACTCGATCATGACCGCGCACCTCCAGGTCGCCGCGCTCGACCCCAGCAACGACCCCGCCACGCTCTCGCACCCGATCCTGACCGGTGTGCTCCGCGGCGAACTCGGCTTCCAGGGTGTGATCGTCACCGACGCCCTCAACATGCAGGGTGTGCGGACCAAGTACGGCGACGACCGGGTGCCCGTCCTCGCGCTCAAGGCCGGCGCCGACCAGCTGCTGTTCCCGCCGGACATCGGCCTGGCCTACCGCTCCGTCGTGGCCGCCGTCCGCGCCGGTGAGCTGACCGAGGCCCGGATCGAGGAGTCCGTCCTGCGCATCCTGCGCCTCAAGGACAAGGTGGGCCTGCTCGACGGCAGTCCCTACGTCTCCCACCGGGAGGTGGACCGGGTCGTCGGCAGCCGCAAGCACCTGGCCACCGCCGCCCGTATCACCGAGCGGACCACGACCCTGCTGGTCAACAAGAGCGACACGCTTCCGCTCCGGCGCCGGCAGCGCAAGCTGCTCGTCGTCGGCGCCAACCCGGTCCACCCCGCCGACAGCACCCGCTTCGCCCTGCCCACGTTCGCCGACTCCCTGGACGACCTGGGCTACGACACCACCGCCATCGCGACCGGCCGGGCCCCTGACGCGGCCACGATCGACGCCGCGGTGGCCGCCGCCACCGGCCGGCACGCCGTAGTGGTCCTCACCGACAACGTCGGCGCCACCAGCACCCAGCGCACCCTGGTCTCCCGGCTGGTCGCCACGGGTGTCCCGGTCGTCACCGTCGCGGTCCGCAACCCGTACGACATCGCCCAGCTCAGCGGCGTACGGGCGTCCCTCGCGATCTACTGCTGGACCGAGGTCGAGCTGAGCGCCGCGGCCCGGGTGATCGCCGGCCGGGTCGACCCGCGCGGCACGCTCCCGGTGCCGATCCAGCGGGCGGACGACCCGACGCGGGTCCTGTTCCCCGCGGGCCACGGTCTCTCGTACGACGACTGACGGGTTCCGCCGGGGGCCTGCACAGTCAGCCACCGTCCGCCGCGGGTGGAGCCACTCTCGGGCTCCACCCGCGGCGTCCCGCAACAGCCGCCGCCGTCCCCGCTAGCTGTCCCGCTCCTCGTACGGCCGCAGCTCCGGCCGCTTCGCCAGCAGTCCGTCGCCCGAGGAACGTCCCGTCAGCCGGCGCCCGATCCACGGCAGCAGATGGGTCCGGGTGAACCGCACGTCCTCGATCCGGCGCAGCACCCAGCCGGGGGGTGCCGTCGGCGGCATCGGGGTGTGCCACTCCGGGTCCTCCGCCGCGTGGCCGAGGGCCTGCCAGACGGCCTCCGCGACCCGGCGGTGCCCCTCGGCGGTCAGGTGCAGCCGGTCCACGTCCCACATGCGCTGGTCGCTGAGGGAGGGCGCTCCGTAGAGGTCGACCACCACCGCGCCGTGCAGCGCGGCCAGCTCGTCGACGCATGCGAAGAGCTCCTCCATACGCGGGCGGAACCGCTGCTGGACCGGCCCGTGCCGGCCGGGGCTGCGCATCAGCACCAGCTGCTTGCAGGAGGGCGCGAGGCGCTCGACGGCCTCGGTCAGCAGCCCACGGACCCGGCCCATGTCGCACTTGGGGCGGAGGGTGTCGTTGAGGCCGCCGACGAGGGTGATGACGTCGGCGCCCATGGCGGCCGCCACATCGACCTGCTCGTCGACGATCTGCCCGATGAGCTTGCCGCGCACCGCCAGGTTGGCGTACCGGAAGCCGGGTGTGGAGGCGGCCATCCGTGCCGCCAGGAGGTCGGCCCAGCCGCGGTACGAACCGTCGGGCAACCGGTCCGACATGCCCTCGGTGAACGAGTCGCCGAGGGCGATCAGGCTGGAGTACGGGGGCATCGGGGGAGAGGCGTTCGTCTGCATGGCGACAGAAATGGTATCCCGAGGCGCATACCCGACGGTCGGTCCCCTCCCTCCCCTTCGCGACGGTCGGCCCCTGCCCTTCACGGCGGTCGGTCCTGCCCCCCCGGGGACGGTCAGACGCTCTGCCCGAACAGCTCCCGCAGCACGTCCTCCATCGTCACCAGCCCCGCCATCCGGCCGTCCTCGCCGAGCACGGCCGCCAGGTGCGTCCGGCTGCCCCGCATGGCGGTGAGCACGTCGTCCAGCGGTGTGGACTCCGTGACGCTCGCGATGGACCGCATGTCGCGCAGCCGGAACGGCTCGTGGCGCGGCGAGGCGTCCAGCGCGTCCTTCACATGGAGGTAGCCCACGATCCGGCGGCCCTCGTCGACCACCGGGAAGCGGGAGAAGCCCGACTCCGCCGACAGCCGCTCCAGCTCCTCGGGGGTGATGCCCACGCGCGCGTAGACCACCCGTTCCAGCGGGAGCACCACGTCGTTCACGGGCCTGCGGCCCAGCTCCAGCGCGTCGTTCAGCCGCTCGCGCGCCCGCTCGTCGATCAGACCGGCCTCGCCGGAGTCCCGCACGATCCGGGCCAGCTCGGCGTCCGAGAACGTGGCCGTGACCTCGTCCTTGACCTCGACGCGCAGCAGCTTCAGCAGGGTGTTGGCGAACGCGTTGATCGTGAAGATCACCGGCCGCAGCGCCCGCGCCAGTGCCACCAGCGGCGGGCCGAGCACCAGCGCGCTGCGCACCGGCTCGGCGAGCGCGATGTTCTTCGGCACCATCTCGCCTAGCAGCATGTGCAGATACGTGGCCAGCACCAGCGCGATGACGAACGACACCGCGTGTCCGGCCCCGGACGGCACGCCGACCGCGTGGAACACCGGCTCCAGCAGATGCTCGATGGCCGGCTCGGCCACCACGCCGAGGACCAGGGTGCACAGGGTGATGCCGAGCTGCGCCGCGGCCATCAGGGCCGAGACGTGCTGGAGTCCCCACAGCACCCGCTTGGCGCGCCGGTCGCCGTTGTCGGCGTGCGGCTCGATCTGCGAGCGGCGGACCGAGATCAGCGCGAACTCGGCGCCGACGAAGAAGGCGTTCACGACCAGGGTCGCGAGACCGATCAGCAGTTGTACGGCGGTCACTTCGCCTCCTCCTCGTCCTGGCCGGCCGGCGGATCGACGAGCGGCGCGCGCAGCAGCAGCCGCGCGGCCCGGCGCCCGGAGGCGTCGACCACGTCCAGCCGCCAGCCACCGACGTCCACCCGGTCGCCCTCCTCGGGGATGCGGCCCAGCTCGGTCGCGACCAGCCCGGCGAGTGTCTCGTAGGGGCCCTCGGGGGGCCGCAGGCCGACGCGCGCCAGCTGGTCCATACGGGCGGCGCCGTCCGCCGAGAACAGGGTGTGCCCGTCCTCGTCGGTGCCGGCCCGCGCCAGGTCGGGTGTCTCGTGCGGGTCGTGCTCGTCACGCACCTCGCCGACGACCTCCTCGACGATGTCCTCCAGCGTCGCCACACCCGCCGTGCCGCCGTACTCGTCGATGACGACGGCCATGGTGCGCTTGCCGGAGAGCCGGTCGAGCAGCCGGTCCACGGTCAGGGACTCGGGCACGAGCAGCGGCTCGCGCATCAGCTCGGCGACCGGGACTCGCGGGCGGCGCTCCGCGGGCACGGCCAGCACGTCCTTGATGTGCGCGGTGCCGACGACCGAGTCGAGGTTGCCGCGGTAGACCGGGAACCGGGACAGTCCGGTCGCGCGCGTGGCGTTCGCCACGTCCTCGCAGGTCGCCTGCGCGTCGAGGGCGATGACCTGCACGCGCGGCGTCATCACGTTCTCCGCGGTCAGGTCGGCCAGGTTCAGCGTCCGTACGAACAGCTCCGCCGTGTCGGCCTCCAGGGCGCCCTCCTTGGCGGAGTGCCGGGCGAGGGCGGCCAGCTCCTGGGGCCCGCGGGCGGAGGCCAGCTCCTCGGCGGGCTCGATGCCGAAGAGCCGCACGATCCGGTTGGCCGTGTTGTTGAGATGGGTGATGAAGGGCCGGAACATCGCGGTGAACCAGCGCTGGGCGTTGCCCACCCGCCGGGCCACGGCCAGCGGCGAGGAGATCGCCCAGTTCTTGGGCACCAGCTCGCCGACGACCATCAGGAACACCGTCGACAGCGCCGTACCGATCACCAGCGCCACCGAGGACGCCGTGGACCCGGGGATTCCGGCCGAGCGCAGCGGCCCGGCGATCATCCGGGCGATGGACGGTTCGGCGAGCATGCCGACGACCAGGTTGGTGACCGTGATGCCGAGCTGCGCGCCGGACAGCTGGAACGTCAGATTCCGTACGGCCTTCAGGGCCCCGGAGGCGCCGCGCTCGCCGCGCTCCACCGCCCGTTCCAGCTCGCCGCGCTCGACGGTCGTGAGTGAGAACTCCGCCGCCACGAAGGCGCCGCAGGCGAGCGACAGCAGGATCGCCACCAGCAGCAGGAGCACTTCGGTCATCGGTTCACCTCCGTCCCATGATCGGGCAGGGCACGGGGGTTCGCGCGATGTCGCGTACTGGGAGGCTCGCCCATGGGCGGACGCTCACACCTTTCATGAAGTCATCGGAGGACCGAAGCGGTCCGACCAAGAGTAAAGGACGGGCAAAGCGTTCAGGACCCGAGGGGCTTGACCCAACGCCGCCACTGCTCCTGGGGCGAGTACCCCGCCGCCCGCCATGTGTGCTGGGCGGTCTCGTTGCCGGTCAGCACCATGGCGTCCGCCCGCCGCCCGCCCAGTCGCACAAAGCGCTCCTCGGCGGCGGTGAGCAGCGCCGAGCCTATGCCCTGGCGGCGCCGGCCGGGGTGCACGGCCAGCCGGTACAGATGGCAGCGCCAGCCGTCGAAACCGGCGATCACCGTGCCGACCAGCTCACCGTCCCGCTCGGCGACGAGCAGCGCCTGTGGGTCGCGGGCGACCAGCCGCTCCACCCCGTCCCGGTCGTCGCTGATGCTGGTGCCCTCGGCGGCCGTCTTCCAGAAGGCGAGGACGGGGTCGAGATCGGCGGGCGTCGCGGCCCGTATCCGCAGTTCGGTCATGGCCAAGATCCCAGCACGGCCACCGGACGGACGGTACGCAATTCCGGTATACGGACGGTCAGGCCCCGCGCAGCTCGGCCATCACCGGCGCGAACGCCTCCATGTACGGCTCCAGCACCGCCAGATACGAGAACCCGTACCGCTCCCGCTGCGCCCGCACCTGCGCCGCGATCTGCTCCACCGTGCCGAGCAGCAGGATCGGCAGTTCCAGTGCCTGCTCCAGGGTGAAGTCGGGCCGGCGCTCCAGCAGCGGGGCGAGCGCGGCCGCGCGGTCCTCGGTGACGGTCACCATCTGGATCAGCAGATTCAGCTCCGCCGGTTTCTCGCGGCCCGCCGTCAGCGCCCGGTACCGGGCCACCCGCTGGTCCAGGTCGTCCGCCGCGATCGGCGTCAGCTCCCCGGTGGTGCTCCCCGGCACCGAGGTCGCGCCCGTGAACGCCGCGATGTCCGCGTGCTCGGCGGTCAGCCGCAGCACCCGGTCGCCGTTGCCGCCGATCAGCAGTGGCACTCGCGGGCGCTGCTGCGGCCGGGGCAAGTGCTCCTCCGACGTCAGGAGCCGCTCCAACTCCTCGACCGTGCGCCGCAGCTGGTCCACCCGCTCCCGCGGCGAACCGAACGGCAGCCCCGCCGCCTCGTGCTCCACCCGTACGTATCCGGCGCCCAGGCCGAGCTCCAGCCGGCCGCCGGTCAGTACGTCCGTGGTGGCCACCTCGCGGGCCAGCAGCGCCGGATTCCAGAAGCCGGTGTTGAGCACAAAGGTGCCGACCCGCGGCCGCCGGGTGGCCTGGGCCGCGGCGACCAGGGCGGGGAACGGGGCGGGCATACCCAGGTGGTCGGGGACGAGGATGACGTCGTAGCCGAGCTGTTCGGCCCTGCGGCACTTCGCGCGCCAGGTGTCGGAGGGCGCGGGGTTCATGAGGTTGACGCCGAAGCGGAACGGGCGCGGCATGAACTCTCCTCGCGGGTCGTGGACTTGAGCACCTGCCGGCGATTTGGTCACTCGTGCGCGATGGCCGCCAGCACGTTCATGCGCGAGGCGCGCAGCGCCGGCAGCAGCGCGGCCACCACACCCACGACGGCCGAGCCGACAACCACCGCGACGATCGTCGTCCACGGGATCGCGAGCGCCGTCATGCCCTGGAGGGCCAGCACCTGCTGGATGCACACACCCCACACCAGCCCGAGCGCCAGCCCGAGGACCGCGCCGAACACGGCGATCACCACCGACTCCAGCCGGATCATCCGCCGCAACTGGCGCCGCGCGAGGCCGATCGCCCGCAGCAGCCCGATCTCCCGGGTCCGCTCCACCACCGACAGGGCAAGGGTGTTGACCACACCGAGCACCGCGATCACGATCGCGAGCCCCAGCAGCGCGTACACGAGATAGAGCAGCACGGCGATCTGGTCGTGCACCAGTTGCTTGTAGTCGGCGATGTCCCGCACCTGCACCTGCGGATACGGGTCCAGCGTCCGCTCCAGGGCGGCACGCAGGTCGTCGGCCGACGTACCGGACGCGGCGTTCACGTAGACCACCGTGTCCTGGCCGCCCGGCGCGTACGTGTCGAGCGTGGACAGGCCGAAGAAGAGACCGCCCGTGGTGCCGAAGCCGTCGGCGGACTGCTGGTCGGTGAGGGCCCCCACGGTCAGCTCGGCGGTACGGCCGGACTGGAACTGGACGGCGACCGTGCTGCCGACCCGCACACCGTGGTCGGCGGCGAAGTCGCGGTCCATCGCCATCCGGTTCTCCGCGAGCGCCGCCGCACTGTCGCCCTGCGCGTACTGGATGTTGGCGACCTGGTCGAGTTCCGTGTCGTATCCGGCGGCCGTCGTCTCGACGCGGTCGCCGTCCGGCAGCCGGACCGCGACCGGCGCGAACTTCGAGCGCACCACGAGCCCCACGCCGTCGGTGTCCGCCACCCGGTCGGTGACCTCCTGCGGGAACGGCACGAAGTTGCTGTTCTGCACCACGAAGTCCGCGCCCAGCGTCCGGTCGATCTCCTGGTCGAAGGACGCGGTCATCGACGCGCTCGCCACCGACATGCCGCCGACCAGCGCGAGCCCCACCATCAGGGCGGCCGCGGTCGCGCCCGTACGGCGGGGATTGCGCAGGGCGTTGCGCTGGCTCATCCGGCCGACCGAACCGAACAGCGCCGGGAAGGCGCCGCCCAGGACCCGGATCACCGGACGCACCAGCAGCGGCCCCGCGATGACGGTCGCGATCAGCGTCAGCGCCACGCCCAGGCCCAGCAGCGAGGCCGCCGTGGCCGTGTCCGACGACACCGCACACCCCACGAGCGCCGCCGCGCCGGCCACCCCGACGACCGAACCCACCACCGCGCGGACCGTCAACGGCCGCCCGACCTCGGCGATCTCGGCGTCCGCGAGGGCCGCCATCGGCGACACCGTCGCCGCCCGGCGCGCCGGCAGATACGCGGCGACGAAGGTGACACCAAGACCAACGACGTACGCCGACACGGGCGTCACCCAGCCGACGACCATCTCGGCCGAGCTGATGTTCATCCCGAGCAGGTTCATCAGCTCGATCAGCCCGGCGGCCAGCCCGATGCCCGCCGCGAGGCCGGCCGTGGAGCCGACCAGGCCGAGCAGCAGCGCCTCCAGGAGCACCGAGCGGCGCACCTGGCGCCGGTCGGCGCCCAGCGCGCGCAGCAGCCCCAGTTCGCGGGTGCGCTGCGCGATCAGCATCGAGAAGGTGTTGACGATCAGGAACACACCCACCAGCACGGCGATTCCGGCAAATCCGAGCATTACGTACTTGATCACGTCGAGAAAGCCGCCGAGCTGCTCGACGTCCGACTCGGCCTGCTCACCTGCCGTACGCAGCTCGTAGGAGCCGTCGCCCAGCGCGCCCGCCACCCGCTGCTTCAGCGTCTCGTCGCTCACCCCGTCCGCCGCGTCCACGGTGATGCTCGTGGCCGCGTCGGGATCGCCGAGCAGCCGCTCCTGCGCCGCCGCCGGGTCGAAGAAGACCAGCGCCGCACCGGGGTTGGTGGTGGTGAACGTGACGATCCCGACGACCTCGACCCGGAACGAGCCCGGCGGCGCGATCACCGTCAGCGGATCGCCGATCGCCACGTCCTTGCGGTCGGCCGTCTCGGAGTCGATCAGCACCTGCCCGTCGCCCTCGGGGGCCCGCCCGGAGGTCAGCTCGACGGGGCTGCGCTCGGTCGGGGCCCAGGCGGTGCCGATCGTCGGGGCGCCGGTCGTCGGCCCCACCGACTCGTTCTCCGCGTCGGCGACCGTGAGGCCCTCCACGTCCACGTCCGCCCGCGCGGCGGCCACCCCGTCGACCCGCGACACACGGTCCGCGAGCGACGCGGGAAGCGTGGGCGTGCGGCCCGACGGGATCGCCTCGCTCAGGTCCTCCCGCGGACTGACCGTGACATCGGCGGCCGTGGAGGCGAAGAGCCGGTCGAACGTACGACTGACGGTGTCCGAGAAGATCAGGGAGCCCGCGACGAACGCGACGGACAGGATCACGGCCAGCGCGGAGAGCAGCAGCCGCCCCTTGTGCGCCAGAAAACTCCGCAGCGTCGCCTTCAGCACCGGCTCAGCCCTCCCCGGTGGTGCCGTCCGCCGGGTCGCGCACCACGTCGAGACCGGGCCCCGACTGGCGTGCGCCCCCGGTGAACAGCCGCATCCGCTCCAGCACCGCCTCCGCCGTCGGCCGGGGCATCTCGTCGACGATCCGGCCGTCCCCGAGGAACAGCACCAGGTCGGAGTGGGCGGCGGCGCCCGGGTCGTGGCTCACCATGACGACCGACTGTCCGAGGTCGTCGACGGCCTCCCGCAGGAACCCCAGCACCTCGAGTCCCGCGCGCGAGTCGAGATTGCCGGTCGGCTCGTCCGCGAAGATCAGCTCGGGCCGCGAGGCCAGCGCCCGCGCGCAGGCGACACGCTGCTGCTGACCGCCCGACAGCTGCGAGGGCCGGTGCCGCAGCCGGTCGCGCAGGCCCAGCGTGTCGATCACCTGGTCCAGCCACGCCTGGTCCGGCTTCTTGCCGGCGATGTCCATCGGGAGCGTGATGTTCTCCAGCGCGTTCAGCGTCGGGATCAGGTTGAACGACTGGAACATAAAGCCGATCCGGTCCCGCCGCAGCCGGGTCAGCTCGCGCTCGCGCAGCCCGGTGATCTCGGTGTCACCGATCCACACCTGCCCCGCCGAGACGTTGTCGAGCCCCGCCAGACAGTGCATCAGCGTGGACTTGCCCGAGCCGGACGGGCCCATCACCGCCGTGAACCGCCCCCTCGCGATGTCCACGTCCACCGAGTCGAGCGCCAGCACCGCTGTCTCGCCCGAGCCGTACGCCTTGGTCAGACCGCGGGCGCGCGCCACGATCCCGTCCGCCGACGCCAGTCCCGGGACATGCTCCGCAGCACTTGTGGACAAGGCGGCCTCCTCCGTCGTGGGCGTGCGGACTCCCTGGCCCGACCGAGACTAGTGTGAGCTTGGGCACACCCGGTATCCCTCAGAGGTCTTGACCGGCTCTCCACCCCAGGTCGGGCAGCCGCTTTCCGATGTAAGGGGCACTCTCCACCCGGGCCCGGAACCGGCCGCACGGCCCGGACCCCTCCCCGCCCTTGCCGGTGCTAGCACCCCGGCGCTAGCTTCGAGGTATGGCGAAGACCCAGTTGAACGTCCGGGTGGACGAAGGCACCGCGCGTGCCGCCCGTGAACGTGCCCTGGCCCGCGGGATGAGCGTGAACCGCTACATCGAGGAGCTGGTCATGCAGGACACCGGGGAGGTCGGCCACACGTTCGTCGAGGCCGCAGCCGACTTCATGAAGCAGTACGAGTCCGTGTTCTCCGAGGAGTTCGACACCGCCCCCGCCGGGCGGACGAAGCCGGCGCCGGCGGAGGACCGGGAAGGACGCGCCGCGGACCGCCGCGCCCGCCGCACCGACGAAGGTCGCCGCTGAGCCGTTGAACGACTTGAGAATCGATCTTGCCTGGCTGCTCATGCTCGCCGAACAGAAGACACCGGGGGATCCCCAGGTCACGGACTGGGGAGCGCTCGTCGCCGCCGTGGCCCGCCACCAGGCCGAGATCTTCGATGTCCCTGTCTACGACACCCCGCACGCCCGCGCCGCCGCACTGCTCCAGCTGCTCCTGCACGTCCCCGCGCTCGAACGTTCCAACGCCCTGTTCGCCTCGGCTGTCGCCTACGCCTATCTGATCGCCAGCGGCGTCAAGGTCGTCACCTCGCCCGAGCAGGTGCGCGACCTGGCCCGGCTCGTCAAGAGCGGCGAGGCCTCCGTGCACGACATCGCGCGCGAACTGCGCCAGTGGAGCCTGTGAGCACCGCCCCGCCGGATCAGCGGCGCGCGTCCCCCGTCCCCGGCCGCCACGCCGTACCCAGCACGCAGTACGAGGTGGGCAGCACCGGCCCCTTCTCCGGCAGCAGCATCCGCCGGTAGGGACCCAGCTCGAAGCCGGCCCCGCGCAGAGCGGCGACCGGGTCGCGGGACAGATGGCAGCCGCCGGTCAGCAGCGGCCACACCGTGCCGTCCAGCGCCCGCTGCGTGGTCCGCATCGCCCGGCCGCCGCCGGCCCCGTGCTCGAAGAACCGCACCTGGCCGCCCGGCCTGAGCACGCGCCGTATCTCCCCGAGTGCCCGCCGTACGTCCCGCACACTGCACAGCACCAGCGACAGGACGACCGCGTCGAAGGCCTCGCTCTTCACCGGCAGCGCCTCCGCGGCGCCCGGCACCACGTCGACCGGCACCCCGGCCCGCATCGCCGACTCCACCGCCAGCTGCCGCAGCACCCGCTCCGGTTCGATCGCGACGACCTCGGAGACCGTCGTCGGATAGTGCGCGAAGTTCAGCCCGTTGCCCGCGCCGACCTCGAGGATCCGCCCGGACAGCCCGGCGAGCAGCCGGCCGCGCACCGCGCCCAGGCCCATCCGGGTCTCGGCGGTCACACTGACGCGGGCGTAGTAGCGCGCGAAGACCGGATGGTGCACGGCGTCCCGCGCCCCCTTGCGGGCACCGGCGGACCGTAGCGACATGGGACCTCCTTCGCCGGGCGGACGTTAGGGCGATTGTCCCCCGGGAACGCGCCACGCACCCCGCGTCGCCGCAGCATTCCGGAGCGCGGCCGGGGGTGGCCGCGGGTGGCCGGGCGTGGACCAAGGCGCCGGCACCGACGTACGACCGCGCGGGAGCGTGGTTACGGGGAGAGCCCCCATCAGCGGAAGCGCCCGCCAAAGGCCGTGGCGCCGGCCACAAGCCCCCAGCCGCAAGCACCCTCAGTCGCCAGCCCCCAGCCGCAAGCACCCCCAGCCGTGAGCACCCCCAGTCGCAGGCACCCCCAGTCGCAGGCACCCCCAGAGCCCCCACCCCTACCGCGGACCCTCCCGCACCCGGAACGCCTCCGCGTCCCACGTGCCGTCCAGCCGTGGCGTCAGCCAGCTCCGTGCCGCCGCGCGGAAGGCGTCCGGCGTCCAGGAGCCGGCGCCCGCCGGGAGCGCGCCGAGGAGCGGGGTGCGCGTCACGTCCGGCAGGTCGGCGAGGTTGCAGCGCGAGGCCAGGTCGGGCTCGGCGGGCCAGCTGCCGATGACGACGCCGAGCGGGTCGAGCCCCCGGGAACGCAGTTCGCGGGCCGTCAGCTCGGTCGTGTTGAGCGTGCCGAGACCGGCGGAGGCGACGATCACGACCGGCGCCCCGAGCAGCTCGGCCGCGTCGGCCAGCGTGCCGCCCGCCGGGTCGAACCGGACGAGCAGTCCGCCCGCCCCCTCCACCAGCACCAGATCGTGCTCGGTGGCCAGCTTGGCGGCGGCCTCGGCGATCTCGGCCGGATGCACCGGCGCCCGCCCGGCCCGCCGCGCGGCCGTCGCCGGGGCCAGCGGGTCGGGATAGCGGGCGAGTTCGGCCGTCGTCACGGCACCGGCGAGCCGCGCGACCTCCTCGGCGTCCCCGGCCTCGTCCGGCCGTACCCCCGTCTGCGCCGCCTTCAGCACGGCCACCGACCGGCCGGCGGCCCACGCGGTGGCGGCGATCGCGGCCGTCGCCACCGTCTTGCCGATCTCCGTGCCCGTGCCCGTGATCACCAGTACGGCCATGTCAGCCCTCCCGTGCCGCCGCGCACACCGCGCGGCAGATCCGTGCCAGGTCCGCGTCGCCCGTGACGTACGGCGGCATCGTGTAGATCAGATCCCGGAACGGCCGCAGCCAGACGCCCGCACGGACGGCCGCCGCCGTGGCCGCCGCCATGTCGGCCGGGTGGTCGAGCTGGACGACCCCGATGGCGCCGAGGACCCGGACGTCCCGCACCCCGGGAAGCTCGCGCGCGGGCGCCAGCCCGTCCCGCAGTCCGCTCTCGATCCGCTTGATCTCGGAGAGCCAGTCCTGGCCGAGGAGCAGCTCGACCGAGGCACAGGCGACGGCAGCCGCCAGCGGATTGCCCATGAACGTCGGCCCGTGCGCCAGCACCGGCACCTCGCCGCGCGAGATCCCGTCGGCCACCCGCGCGGTGCACAGGGTCGCCGCCATCGTCAGGTAGCCACCGGTCAGCGCCTTGCCGACACACATGACATCCGGCGTCACGGCGGCGTGGTCCGCGGCGAACAGCGCGCCCGTGCGCCCGAACCCGGTGGCGATCTCGTCGAACACCAGCAGCACACCGTGCGCGTCGCACGCCTCCCGCAGCACCCGCAGATAGGCGGGGGAGTGGAACCGCATCCCGCCCGCGCCCTGCACCACCGGCTCCACGATCACCGCGGCCAGCTCGTGCGCGTGCCGCTCGATCGCGGAGCGCAACTGCTCGGCGTACGACTCCTGGTACTCCACCGGCGGCGCGTCGACGAAGACCTGGCGGGGCAGCACCCCGCTCCACAGTTCGTGCATCCCGCCCTCGGGATCGCACACCGACATCGGCTGCCAGGTGTCGCCGTGATAGCCCCCGCGCCAGGTCAGCAGCCGCTGCTTCTCCGGGCGGCCGAGTGAACGCCAGTACTGGAGGCACATCTTGACCGCCACCTCGACCGACACCGAACCGGAGTCGGCGAGGAACACATGCTCCAGACCGTCCGGCGATATGTCGACAAGGAGCTTGGCGAGCCGGACGGCGGGCTCGTGGGTGAGCCCGCCGAACATCACATGGCTCATCCGCCCCAGCTGCTCGCGCGCGGCCTCGTCGAGCACCGGGTGACGGTAGCCGTGGATCGCCGACCACCAGGACGACATGCCGTCGACCAGTTCGCCCGAGCCGTCCGCGAGCCGCAGCCGCACCCCGCTCGCCGACTCCACGACCAGCGGCTCGACCTGCCCCGGCATGGGCCCGTACGGATGCCAGACGTGCCGCCGGTCCAGGTCGAGCAGCTCGGGGACGCTCAGGTCAGGCATTGGGCGCGAGGTCCGTTCCGGCACCCCGGCGACGGACCGCCACGAGATCCGTACGGACCTCTCCGGGCCCCGCGACGTGCCCGACCGGCTGCACCGGCTGCACCGGCTGCACCGGCTCCACGGCCTCGAGTGGAGCGGAACCGCACACTCCGCCCCCGGCCTCCGACCCGCAGCCCGCACCCTCGTGCGACCCGCAGCCCGCGCCGGCGCCGGCGCCCGCGCTCTCGTGCGCCCCGCACCCGCCGCCCGCCGCCCGGTGCTCCGGAAGCGTCACCTGGCCGGTGCCCTCCACCTCGAACCCGGCGTCCGCGATCATCTCCAGGTCCGCCTTGCCCGCCTGGCCCTCGGTGGTCAGATAGTCGCCGAGGAAGATCGAGTTGGCCAGGTGCAGCGCGAGCGGCTGCATCGTGCGCAGATGGACCTCACGGCCGCCCGCGATCCGCACCTCGACGTCCGGGCAGACGAACCGCACCATCGCGAGGATCCGCAGACAGCGCTGCGGAGTGAGGTTCCACTCCTTGCCCAGCGGAGTGCCCTCCACCGGGATCAGGAAGTTGACCGGCACCGAGTCGGGGTCCAGCTCGCGCAGCGAGAAGACGACGTCGACGAGCTCCTCGTCCGACTCGCCCATGCCCGCGATCAGCCCCGAGCAGGCCGACAGACCGGCCCCGTGCGCCTTCTGCACGGTGTCGACCCGGTCGGCGTAGGTGTGGGTGGTCGTGATGTCGGCGTAGGTCGCCTCGGACGTGTTGAGGTTGTGGTTGTAGGCGTCCGCGCCGGCCTCGCGCAGCCGCTCGGCCTGTCCGTCGGCGAGCAGTCCCAGACAGGCGCACACCTCGACGCCCTCGTTCTGCTCCTTGATGGCCTTGATGGTCTTGGAGACCCGGTCCACGTCACGGTCCGTCGGACCGCGCCCGCTCGCCACGAGACAGACCCGCTTGGCGCCGCCCGCCAGGCCCGCGGCGGCCGCCGCGGACGCCTCGTCGGGCTTGAGCCAGGTGTACTTCAGGATCCCGGTCGTGGAACCGAGCCGCTGGGAGCAGTAGGAGCAGTCCTCCGGGCACAGGCCGGACTTGAGGTTGACGAGATAGTTCAGTTTCACCCGCCGCCCGAACCATTGGCGGCGGACCTTGCCGGCCGCGGCCACCACATCGAGGACGTCGTCGTCGGAAGTCGCGAGGACGGCGAGCGCCTCCTCGCGGGTCGGCAGCTCGCGCCGAAGCCCCTTGTCCACCAGCGTGTTCAGCAGGTCCATGAGAGGCGATCCTGTCCTAAAGAGGTCCCTCGGGCCAAGGAGAGTTCGCACAATAGGCGGCCCGGGACGTGTGGGTATCACCACACAGTGGGCGCCCGGACCTGCGACTAGGGTCTGTGCACTGCCTACAAAAACCCCGGAGGAGCCATGGCGTTCGGCTGGATCGACGAGCAGGCGCTGCTGCGCCGGCGCGCCGGACTCGTACGGACGCTGCGTCCGCGCCCCGCCGACTCGCCGCTGCTGGACCTCGCGGGCAACGACTACCTCGGTCTGGCCCGGCATCCGGAGGTCGTCGAGGGCGCGGCCGCGGCGGCACGCGCGTGGGGCGGCGGCGCGACCGGTTCCCGGCTGGTGACCGGCAGCACCGAACTGCACGCCGAGCTCGAACGGGAGCTGGCCGGCTTCTGCGGCTTCGAGGCGGCACTCGTCTTCTCCTCCGGCTACGCGGCCAACCTCGCCGCGGTCACCGCACTGGCCCCGCACGGCTCGCTGATCGTCTCCGACGCGGGCAACCACGCCTCCCTGATCGACGGCTGCCGGCTGGCCCGCGGCACCACCCAGGTCGTCCCGCACGCCGACCCCGACGCCGTGCGCAAGGCGCTCCGCACGCACGAGGGGCCGGCGGTCGTGGTGTCCGACACGGTGTTCTCGGTCGACGGCGACGCCGCCCCGCTGCCCGCCCTCGCCGCCGCGTGCCGCGAGCACGGGGCCGGACTCGTGGTGGACGACGCGCACGGGCTCGGTGTGCTCGGCGAGGGCGGCCGGGGCGCGGCACACGCGGCGGGGCTCGCGGGCGCGCCGGACGTGGTCGTGACGGCCACCCTGTCGAAGTCACTGGGCAGCCAGGGCGGTGTGGTCCTCGGGCCCGCCAAGGTCGTCGACCACCTGGTCAACGCGGCGCGGACCTTCATCTTCGACACCGGGCTCGCCCCCGCGGCTGCGGGCGCGGCTCTCGCGGCCCTGCGGCTGCTGCGCCGCGAGCCGGAGCGGGCCGGGCGGGCGCGAGGTGTGGCGGCGGAACTGCACACGCGGCTGACGGCCGAGGGCCTGGAGGCGGTACGTCCCGACGCGGCGGTCGTCTCCGTGCGTGCGCCGTCCCCGGAGGGGGCCGTGCGGTGGGCCGCCGAGTGCCGCGCCGCCGGGCTGGCCGTGGGCTGTTTCCGCCCGCCGTCCGTGCCCGACGGGGTCTCGCGGCTGCGGCTGACGGCCCGCGCGGACCTCTCCGAGGAACGGGTCGAACATGCTGTCCGGGTCATCTGCGAGACGCGACCATGAGTCGGCGAACCACGGCAGTGTGTCGCTCGAACGTGTGACGCGGCCGGTCGGCCGGATCACACGCGGCCCGGAGCTGATCGAAAGTGATCGGTCGGATGGTGCTCGGTCAGGGTCTGAGTACGGGGTCTGAGTGAGGGGTCTGGGAGCGGGTCCGAGTGGTGGCTTGCCCGGATCAGCGGAACGCGGCCGTGAACCCCGCCCAGCTCTCGGGGGAGAAGAGCAGCGCGGGTCCGGCCGGATCCTTGGAGTCACGCACGGCGAGCAGTCCGGCCCAGGGGCCGCGGCGCGGCCGCGCCGTCTCGACGCAGTTGTTCGCGCCCGTGCTGTAGCTGCTGCGCAGCCATGGCACGCCGTGCAGTCGGTCACTGGAAGGTACGTGTCGAGGCAGTGCAGTCATGGTGCCTCCTTCATGCGCCGTCACCTATCCCGGCGATGTAATCCAACGAGTCCTCGGGTGAAAGGGCGTGGATCCGAAGGGTGTTGAAGGCCTCGCTGTAGGCCTCCAGGTCTTCTTTCCGTTCGAGATAGAGGCTACTCGTCAAGTGGTCGAGAACAACCACGTCCAGATCAGAAGTGCTCGGAAATGAGAAGATAACGAAAGGGCCGGTGACGCCGATATGCGCCCCGGCGGCGAACGGCAGCACTTGCAGCCGCACTTGGGGCAGCCTGGCCGCCTCCGTGAGCCGTTCCAGCTGCCGGGCCATCACGTCGGGCCCGCCCACCTCCCGCCGCAGCACGGCCTCGTCCAGGACGGCGTTCAGCTCCAGCGGCGGCCTCGCGAGCAGCACGTCCTGCCGGGCGAGACGCACCTCCACCAGCGCGTCGACCCGCTGCTCGTCGAGCCCCTCGACGGCGGCCCGGGTGACCGCGCGGGCGTAGTCGGGCGTCTGGAGCAGCCCCGGCACCACCGAGGTCTCCAGTGTGCGCATCGTCCTGGCCTGCGACTCCAGGCTGATGAAGTCCCGGTAGGTCGGCGGCAGCACACCCCGGTAGGCGTGCCACCAGTGGTGCCGGCCGAGGTCCTCGGAGCCCGCGAGGGCGAGGAGCAGTTCCCGCAGTTCGGGTTCCTCGACGCCGTAGGCGTCCAGGAGTAACCGCACATCGGCCGGTTTCACACCGCTCGCGCCGGTCTCGATCCGGCTGACCTTGGACTGGTGCCAGCCGACCAGAGCGGCCGCCTCGCCACTGGTGAGGCCCACGCGGGCGCGCAGGGCACGCAGTTCGGCGCCCAGTTTCCGGCGGCGCACCGCGGGACCGTGCTGCATGGGGTACTCCTTACTCCTTCCGAGCCGCCCAAATACGCTCTGCCGTCGCAGAGTTCACCGCTTCGAGCGACAGATATATGCATATCTTGGTGGATCGCCACCGTGACAGGCCCGCTAATGGCAGTCTGGCGGCGTAGCACCAGTCCGGGACCGTACTCGAACCATCCGCTCCGTGTCGGACTGCGGTCCCGTGGGAAAGGGACGACGTCGCCATGGCAGATCATCTCGAAGCATCCGTCACTCTGCCGAGCGATCCCGCTTCGGTCTCCACGGCCCGCGGCTACGTGGTCGACACCCTGGCGGAATGGGGGTTGCCGCCGAACACGGAACTGGCGGACACCATCCGGCTGATCGTCTCCGAACTCACCACCAACGCCGTACAGCACACCCTCGGGCAGTCACCCACCTTCACGGTGGACCTGTCGCTGGAGCGTGACGAACAGTTGCGCATCGGGGTGACGGACAGTCATCCCCGGTTTCCGAAGCGGCTGCCGGCGGCGGTCCAGCAGGACAACGGCCGCGGTCTGGTGATCATCCGCTGGCTGGCCGCGGAGTGCGGCGGAAAGCTGAGCGTCCGGCCCACCCGGGAGGGCGGCAAGACCGTCGCCATCGAACTGCCGTGGACGGTGCCGGCGAGACCGGTGACCGCCGCGGGACAGCAGGAGCCGTAGAGACGCGTCCGAGTGGCGCACGGCCGCCGGCCGCGCCGGCTGAGCCCGGCGCGGCCGGTGCGGGCAGCACAGCCCGCCCGAAGGGCGGTGACGGCGCGTCAGGGCGCCGTCACCGCCTCCTCGGAGCTACTTCACGCGCCCGTACCAGACACTCTTGGTCCAGATCTTCTGTAGACGGACAACGTCTCCGGTCTTCGGCGAGTGCCAGATCTTCCCCTTACCGGCGTAGATCCCCACGTGGTACACGCTGGAGCCGGAGTGGAAGAACACCAGGTCGCCGGCCTTGCGGCTCTTGGCGGAGATGTGCTTCGTCTTGTTGTACTGCTGGGAAGCCGTACGCGGCAGCTTCTTGCCTGCCTTCTTGAACGAGTACAGCGTCAGACCCGAGCAGTCGAAACGGCGCGGTCCGGTGGCCCCGTACTTGTACGGGGACCCCTTCTTCGAAGCCGCGACCTGGAGCGCCTTCGTTGCCGGCGTGGCTGCCGAGGCCTCTGAGGAGAATCCCGGAACCACGACGGAGCCGCTCACGGCCACCAACGTGAGGGCCGAGGCCGTACCGGCCCGAGCCATGAGCGACGGGACACGATTGAGCGCGGTCATGCGCAACCCTTCGTCAGCCGCCTGTGAAGGATGACCTGTCGGATTCGGGCTGGCGAAGTAGCCCGGCCGCCCGAAGGCGGCTTCACCCCAAGGACTGCTCGAAGCCAACTGCGCGCTCCGGCGGCCCGTCGTGCCTGGGTCCTCCACTCCTGCCGATCCACTCCTGTCGACCGGTCATCCGGGAGGCGGCAGGACTCGGCGTCCGCCCGGACCGCCCCGCCGCGGTGGCGGGGTCTTGTCGTCAGTCAGGGATCTTCACCTACTTGTGTCCGAAAATCCCAACGGAACCGGGGATTTGTGTTGTTACTCACCACTCACCCGTTCGGGTGGACATCTCTATGTTCGAACGCGCGTCAACGTCCTGATGACCCCTCGGACCAGCGGCGGAGTCCCCAGTTCCGCCATGGCGGGATGGGCCTTGCGCAACCGTGCGGGTTCCGCGCAACGACCTGCGAATACGCCGAACGGGGGTACGCCTTTTGGTCCGTTTGAAACCGGCCGCGGACGGACCGGGAAAGCCGGTGAGTATGCGGATTCAGGTGCCGTCGCGTCAACTCTCGGAGCGCGGCGGAAGGGTGACGCGCGCCGTCCGGCGCTCGCCGTCCAGCACGGTCAGCGCCCGCGCGAGCGTCGGCGCGTGCAGCGCGGTCTCGCCCCGGCGGTGCATCAGCGCGAGCGCGTCGCGCAGCTCGGTGGCACGGGCCACCAGTGCCTGCGCGGCCCGCAACCCGCTGTAGGTGTCGGTGTTCTGCGCCGGATTGACCCGGCCGAGCAGATCGACGACGTCCAGGTAGCGGTCGATCAACTCGCCCTCGGCGCGGGTCAGTGCGGGCAGCGGGGGGTCTTCCGGTCGCAGCATCGGCGGTCACCTCGCGTCGGGCGTCGGGCCTGTGGTCTTGCGGCTGGAGACGATCCGGTCCACCAGGCCGTACTCCAGAGCCTGTTGCGCGGTCAGCACCTTGTCACGCTCGATGTCCGCGCTCACTTGTACCTGTGCCCGCCCCGTGTGCCGTACGAGCATCTCCTCCAGGCGGGTGCGTACGCGCGCCAACTCCGCGGCCCGGATGGTGAGATCACTGGTCTGCCCGTGGACCGGCTCCGGCAGCGACGGCTGGTGGATCACCATCCGCGCGCCCGGCAGCGCCAGCCGCTTCCCGGGTGTGCCCGCCGCCAGCAGCACCGACGCCATGGATCCGGCCTGCCCGAGGCAGATCGTCTCCACGTCGCAGCCGACGTACTGGATGGTGTCGTAGATCGCCGCCATCGCGCTGAACGAGCCGCCGGGGGAGTTGATGTAGAGCGAGATGTCGCTGTCCGGGTCCTGGTACTCGAGGTGCATGAACTGGGCCATGACGTCGTTCGCCGCGGTGTCGTCGACCGGCGTGCCCAGAAAGACGATCCGCTCCTCCAGCAGCTTCCCGTACGGATCGAGCGTCCGGTGCCCGTGGCTGGTGCGCTCGGTGAACTCGGGCAGGACGTAACGGGCGGACGGCTGATCCATGGTCAACGCCTCCTTGCGGCGGAGCAGGGCAGGGCAGGGCGGTGCGCGAGGGGTCGCGGGCGGCTCCCTCTGTATAAAATGTACAGGACGTACGTTCCGGTCGGCCCGTAAGCTAGGGGCATGGCCTACGAGATTCCGGTGACGCAAGCCAGGGCTGAGCTCGCCGAGCTGATCAACCGGGTGGTGTACGGCGGTGAACGTGTGGTCGTGACGCGCCACGGCAAGCCCCTCGTCGCCCTCGTCTCCGCCGCCGACCTGGAACGGCTGGAAGAGCTCCAGGAGCCCGCGGAGGAGCAGGTGATCGGCTCCGTCTCCACCGTGCGCGAGGTCGCCGCCGCCCCGCGCGAGCCCCGGCGCTTCGGGATCGTCGCCGAACACCGGGGCCCGAACCCGTCGTAGCGACACCCGCGACACGCCGCCCGGCGCACGAGAAGGGCACGACTCCCGGGGGAGACGTGCCCTTGTGTGTCTGCGGGCCCACCCGTGTGCGCGCACCAGACGGGCGCTCATGGACCGGTCGGGCGTTCGCGGACCGGCCCGCGCTCATGGACCGGCCCGCGCTCGTGGACCGGCCGGCGCTCGTGGACCGGCCCGCGAGTCTGCGGGGCCGGTCTTGAGCGCCCGGGTGTCGCCGCACCCAGGTACCCGCGGTCGCCGTCAGCCGCGAGGGCCGGCTCGTGTACTCGGCCCACGGCGGCCGGCTCGTGTGCTCAGTACATGAGCGCCGGCGCGCGTGCTCAGCCCACGAGGGGCCGGCGCGCATGCTCAGCCCACGAGGGGCCGGCCCGTGTGTTCAGCCCCGGGCGCCGGCCCGTGTGTGCTCGGCCCACCGGCGTCGGCCCGCGTACGCTCAGCCCACCAGTGCCGGCTCGCGGTCCGTTGCCGGTTCGGCGGTCGTCGCGCGTGCCTTGAGGGCCGCGCCCAGTACCACCGCGCCCAGCCCCAGCGCCGCCCACCAGGCCAGTGTCATCGCCGGACCCGTCGCCGCCGCCCCGTCGAAGTAGGAGACCGAGCGGATCAGGGACGTGCCCGCGCCCGGCGGCAGCCACTGGCCGATCGTGCCCGCCGGCTCGGGCAGCATCTGCGGCGCCGAGGCCGCGCCCGAGAACGGGTTGCCGAACAGCATCATCACACCGGCGACGAGCCCGATCCCGGCCCGCCCGACCAGCGCGGCCACACCGGCGACGGCACTGCTCACCGCCAGGACGGACAGCCCCAGCACCCCGGCCTCGGCCCACCAGTTGCCGGTCAGCACCTCCAGCCAGCTGTGCGCGACCGTCACCGCGACGATGCCGACCAGCCCGGCCGAGCCGGTCAGCGCGACCACCGCGCGCCCGCCGCGCAGGCCGAGCATGGTGACCACCGCGCCGGCCGCCATGCCGGCCAGGGCCATCGGCAGCACGCTGGACGTCAGGGCCGCGCCGCGCGGGTCGTTCGCGGGTGCGGGCACCACGTCGACGATCTTCGCCTCGGTGCCCTGGGCCGCCGCCTGCTGGGTGACGGCCTGCTGGAGCAGCTGGGCGACGGTCGGGCCGCCCGCGGACGCGGTCAGCAGCTCGGGGCCCTGCGGGGTGACCACGATCGCGCCGTAGACCGTACGGTCCTCCACGGCGTCACGCGCGGCGGCCTCGTCGTCGTAGCGGTGGATCTCGAACGCGTCGCCCTGCCGGGCCAGTTCCTTCTCCAGGGGTGCGGTCGCGGTGGCCGGTCCGGCGACGCCCAGGGGCAGGTCGCGCGGCGCGGTGCGGGCGGCGGGCCAGGAGAAGGCCCAGAGCGCGAGCGCGGCGACGACCGGGACGAGCACGAGGACCGCGATCAGGTTGCGGGTGTGCGACGGGCGTGTGGTGGACATGAGGAGCTCCTCGGACGGGGTGCCGGAGCAGAGCCGTTTAAAAAGAAGGATCGTTCGTTTTGCTGTCTCCACGGTGCTCGGACAGGCCGCCACTTGTCAAGAAGGAATGTTCGTTTTACGTTGGGGCCATGGCTCGCGTATCCCAGGAACACCTCGACGCCCGCCGCCGTCAGATCCTCGAAGGCGCCGGGATCTGCTTCGCGCGCAACGGCTTCCACGCCACCTCGATGCAGGACGTCCTCAAGGAGGTCGATCTCTCCGCGGGCGCGGTCTACCGCTACTTCAGCGGCAAGGACGAGCTGATCGGCGCGATCGTCGCCGACGTCCTGGAGAACGTGCTGGGGCTGTACGAGGGCGCGGCGAAGGAGGAGCATCCGCCGACCCCGGACGTGCTGCTTCCGCAGATCGTGACCCGGCTGAAGGAGCTGCCCGTCGGCCTCATGGTGAACGGCGAGTGGATGTTCCCGCGGCTGATGCTCCAGGTGTGGAGCGAGATGCTCCGCAACGAGGAGCTGCGCATGGTGATCCAGCCCGGAATCCTCAGGATCCGCGCTGCCTGGGAGACGATCGTCGGGCGGTACAAGTCGGGCGGGCTGATGCCCGCCGACGCCGACGCGGACGCCATGGCGCGTGTGATGCTCTCCGTCGTCCAGGGATTCGCCGCCCACAACGCGCTGTTCGGCGACGTGTCGGAGGAGACCCTGCGCGACGGCCTCCGGGCGCTGATGAGCATCGAGCGGAGCGACACGCCGACGTAACCCTTTCGCGGCCCGGTTAACGCGCCCGAAACGCTTCGCAATTAGCCTCCCTCCACGCCACCTGGGACTTCTCCGGGCGGTCTTGGCAGCCGGACCGGGCACGGTCCGGTGCGAGGAGGTGAGGTGGGACGTGCAACTGACCCCGCACGAGCAGGAGAGGCTGCTGATCCATGTCGCGGCCGACGTGGCGGCCAAGCGCAGGGCACGCGGGCTCAGACTCAATCACCCCGAGGCCGTGGCGCTGATCACCTCGCACATCCTCGAAGGCGCGCGGGACGGCCGTACCGTCGCCGAACTCATGTCGTCCGGGCGTACGTTGCTCGGCCGCGAGGACGTCATGGACGGCATCCCCGAGATGATCCACGACGTCCAGGTCGAGGCCACCTTCCCGGACGGCACCAAGCTCGTCACCGTCCACGACCCGATCGTCTGACGGGGGCCGCGATGATTCCCGGAGAGATCCTCTTCGCCGAGCCGCCGATCGTGTGCAACGAGGGGCGTGACGTGATCAGGCTGACCGTCCTCAACGCCGCCGACCGGCCCGTCCAGGTCGGCTCCCACTACCACTTCGCCGAGGCCAACCCCGGCCTGGAGTTCGACCGTGCCGCCGCGCGCGGCAGACGGCTCGACGTCGCCGCCGGTACGGCCGTACGGTTCGAGCCCGGCATCCCGGTCGAGGTCGGACTCGTCCCGCTGGCCGGCGCACGGGTCGTACCCGGACTGCGCGGCGAGACCGGAGGCGCCCTCGATGACTGAGCTCTCCCGGGCCGCGTACGCCGACCTGTTCGGCCCGACCACCGGCGACCGCATCCGGCTCGCCGACACCGATCTGCTGATCGAGATCGAGGAGGACCGGGCCGGCGGGCCCGGACTCGCCGGTGACGAGGCCGTGTTCGGCGGCGGCAAGGTCATCCGCGAGTCGATGGGCCAGTCCCGGGCCACCCGCGCGGACGGCACCCCCGACACGGTCATCACCGGTGCCGTGATCGTCGACCACTGGGGGATCGTCAAGGCCGACGTCGGCCTCCGCGACGGCCGGATCACCGGCATCGGCAAGGCGGGCAACCCCGACACCATGGACGGGGTCCACCCGGACCTCGTCATCGGGCCCGAGACCGAGATCATCGCCGGCAACGGACGGATCCTGACCGCCGGCGCCATCGACGCGCACGTCCACTTCATCTGCCCGCAGATCGCCGACGAGGCGCTCGCCTCCGGCGTCACGACCGTGGTCGGCGGCGGCACCGGACCGGCCGAGGGCTCCAAGGCGACCACCGTCACGCCGGGGCCGTGGCATCTGGCCCGGATGCTGGAGGCGATGGAGGCCTATCCGCTCAACGTCGGGTTCCTCGGCAAGGGCAACACCGTCTCCCACGAGGCGATGCTGTCCCAGATCCGCGGCGGCGCCCTCGGGCTGAAGCTGCACGAGGACTGGGGGTCCACCCCCGCCGTCATCGACGCCTCGCTGACCGTCGCCGAACGGACCGGCATCCAGGTCGCCATCCACACGGACACCCTGAACGAGGCCGGGTTCGTCGGGGACACCCTCGCCGCGATCGCCGGGCGCGGAATCCACGCGTACCACACCGAGGGCGCGGGCGGCGGGCACGCGCCCGACATCATGACCGTGGTCTCCGAGCCGCACGTGCTGCCCAGTTCGACGAACCCGACACGGCCGTTCACCGTCAACACCGCCGAGGAACACCTCGACATGCTGATGGTCTGCCATCACCTCAACGCGGCCGTACCGGAGGACCTCGCCTTCGCCGAGTCCCGGATCCGCCCGTCCACCATCGGCGCGGAGGACATCCTCCACGACCTCGGCGCGATCTCGATCATCTCGTCCGACGCGCAGGCCATGGGCCGGGTCGGCGAGGTCGTTATGCGGACCTGGCAGACCGCTCACGTGATGAAACGGCGGCGCGGGGCGCTGCCGGGCGACGGACACGCCGACAACCACCGGGTACGTCGATATGTCGCCAAGTACACGATCAACCCCGCGCTCGCGCAGGGACTAGCCCGCGAGATCGGCTCCGTGGAGACCGGGAAACTCGCGGACCTGGTGCTGTGGGAACCCGCGTTCTTCGGGGTCAAGCCGCACCTCGTGCTGAAGGGCGGGCAGATCGCGTACGCGCAGATGGGCGACGCCAACGCGTCCATCCCGACACCGCAGCCGATTCTGCCGCGGCCGATGTTCGGGGCGATCGGCCGGGCGCCCGCGTCCAACTCGTTCAACTTCGTCGCCCCGCTCGCCGTCGAGGACGGGCTGCCCGAGCGGCTCGGACTCGGCAAGCGGTTCGTCGCCATCGAGTCGACGCGGGGTGTGACCAAGGCGGACATGCGGGAGAACAACGCGCGGCCCGAGGTGCGGGTGGATCCCGACAGCTTCGCGGTGCACATCGACGGGGAGCTGGTGGAGGCCACGCCCGCCGAGGAACTGCCCATGGCCCAGCGCTACTTCCTCTTCTGATGCGGGGCTCTGCCGAGGGTGCGGTACCCGGTTCTGTCGGGGGTGCGAGGCCGGGTTCTCCCGAGAGTGCGGGGCCCGGGATGTCCAGGACCGCGCTGCTGCTCCTCGCCGACGGGCGGTTTCCCGCCGGTGGGCACGCGCACTCCGGTGGCGCCGAGGCGGCGGTCCGCGCCGGGCGGGTCACCGACGCGGCGAGCCTGGAGGAGTTCTGCCGCGGGCGGTTGCATACGACCGGGCTGGTGTCCGCGTCGCTCGCCGCGGCGGCCGCGCTCGGGGTCGATCCCCTGGCGCTGGACGCCGCGGCCGACGCGCGGACGCCGTCGCCCGCCCTGCGCGGGGTCGGGCGGCGGCTCGGGCGGCAGTTGCTGCGGGCCGCGCGGGCGACCTGGCCGTCGGACGAACTCGACGCCTTCGCGCGGGTGTTCCCCAAGGGGGCGCATCAGGCGGTGGTGTGGGGGGTGGTGGCGCGTGCCGCGGGGCTGGGGGCGGGGGACGCGGCGCATGTCGCGGCTTACGAGTGTGTGAGTGGGGCGGCTTCGGCGACCGTGCGGTTGTTGAGTCTTGATCCGTTTGACGCGACCGGGGTGCTGGCTCGGTTGGCCGGGGACGTGGACCGGATTGCCGAGCGGGGGGTTTGTGTGGGGCGGGGGGTGGTGGAGGAGGGGGTTGGTGTGTTGCCGGCCGGGTCCGCTCCGCTGTTGGAGATCGGGGCGGAGGTGCATGCCGGGATGGGTGGGCGGTTGTTCGCGTCCTGAGAGGGGTCGGTACGGGGGGTTCGCCCCCGCCGCCCCTTCCCGTCCCCTTCCCGTCCCCTTCCCGTCCCCTTCCCGTCCCGTTCCCGGGGGCTGCCGCCCCCGGCCCCCCGCTTCGGCCCGAAGGGCCTCGTCCTCAAACGCCGGACGGGCCGACATACAGATACCGGAGGTCGCTGTGCATCTTGACCACTCTCACTCCCTCGCCCCCGCGATCAGCGCCGACGCCCGGCGGGCCGACGGGGCTCGGCGGGCGCTGCGGATCGGGCTCGGGGGGCCCGTCGGGTCCGGGAAGACGGCCACCGTTGCCGCGCTGTGCCGGGTGTTGCGGGACGACGTGTCGATCGCCGTCGTCACCAATGACATCTACACCCGTGAGGACGCCGAGTTCCTGTTGCGGGAGGCCGTGCTGCCGCCCGAGCGGATCACGGCCGTCGAGACG
Organism: Streptomyces sp. NPDC088387; assembly: GCF_044753385.1. Lineage (NCBI taxonomy): Bacteria > Bacillati > Actinomycetota > Actinomycetes > Kitasatosporales > Streptomycetaceae > Streptomyces > Streptomyces sp. NPDC088387. The sequence goes on along the minus strand of NZ_JBIVNC010000016.1, from coordinate 73,509 downwards.
GGCGCCTGTCCGCACACCGCGATCCGCGACGACATCTCCGCCAACCTCGAAGCGGTCGAGGACCTGGAGGACGAGGTCGGGCCGCTCGACCTCGTACTGGTCGAGTCCGGTGGGGACAACCTGACCGCCACCTTCTCCAAGGGGCTCGTGGACGCGCAGATCTTCGTCATCGACGTGGCCGGCGGGGACGACATCCCCCGCAAGGGCGGTCCCGGCGTGACCACGGCCGATCTGCTGGTCGTCAACAAGACCGACCTCGCGCCCCACGTCGGCTCCGACCTGGCACGGATGGCCGCCGACGCCAAGGCACAGCGGGCCGAACTGCCCGTGGTGTTCCAGTCGTTGCGGAGCGAGGCCGGAGTGGGGGACGTCGCGGCCTGGGTACGGGAGCGGATCGCCGCGTGGGTGGTACAGAACTCCCCGGCGTCGTGAGGCCGCTCACCGGTGTGCGGGCCGCCGCGCGGATCGGCGCCCGGAGCGACGGGCGTGGGGGTACCGCCCTGCCCGTGCTGGACGGCGAGGGGCCGCTGGCGCCCCGGCGGACCCGGGGGAGCGGGGGTGCCGCGCACGTCATGCTCGTCGGTGCCATGAGCGGGCCGCTCGGCGGCGACCACTTCACCGTACGGGCCGAGGTGGGCGAAGGTGCCCGGCTGCGGGTCGGATCGGCCGCCGCGACCATCGCGCTGCCCGGGCAGGGCAAGGGCGGGGCCGCCCGGTACGACGTGCGGCTGACCGTCGCCGACGGGGGCGAGCTGGAGTGGCTTCCCGAGCAGCTGATCAGTGCCGGGGGGAGTGAGCTGGATGTCATCAATTGTATGGATATCAGTCCCCTTGGGCGGTTGTTGCTGCGTGAGGAGTTGGTGCTCGGGCGGGTCGGGGAGCAACCCGGGCGGCTCAGCAGTCGTCTGACTGTGCGGGTCGGCGGACGCTGTGTGCTGGATCAGCGGCTCGACTGCGGACCCGGGGCGCCCGGAGGCTGGGACGGTCCCGCCGGGCTCGGTGGAATGCGGGCCGTGGGCCAGCTGGTCCTCGTACGGCCGGAGTTCGGTGAGCGGCCGGTGGCCGCGCGGGTGCTGGGGGACACGGCCGCGGTGTTTCCGCTGGCCGGGCCCGCCGCGCTGGTGAGTGCCGTCGCGCCGGACGCGCTGCGGCTGCGGGCCGTGCTGGACGAGGCGTTGGCCTCCTTCGCCTGAGCGAAGGCACACCCGCGCGTCGCTCTCCGGCCAACGAACACACCTATCCGCTTATCGGATTGGCAAAGAAGAGTTCCCTCCTCTGTTCTCAGCCCGTGCACAGCCGAAAGGATCCCCGTACGTTTTCGCAACGATGTACGGGGAGGCCCCCTTGAGGGAGAAGAGACAGAGTCGGCGGACCGCTGCGTTCGGTTCGGCCGGCGTGCTGGTCGCGGCCACCCTGATGGCCGGGGCGGTGACCGCGCCGACGGCCACCGCGAACGCGCAGACCGGGCAGAGCGCCAAGGACCGCGAGGCGGTCGGCGTCGCGATAGCCGCCGCCCGGGCCGCGAAGGCCGGGATCGACTGGCAGGACTGTCCTGCCGACTGGGGCCTCGAGAAGCCCATCAAGTGCGGTTATGTGTCGGTGCCGCTCGACTACGCCAAGCCGTTCGGCAAACAGATCAAGATAGCCGTCGACCGCATCGGCAGCACCGGCACCAAGAAGGAGCGCCAGGGCGCCCTCGTCTACAACCCGGGCGGACCGGGCGGCTCCGGACTGCGCTTCCCGCGCCGGGTAACCACCGCCAACCCGATCTGGGCCAAGACGGCCAAGGCCTACGACTTCGTCGGCTTCGACCCGCGGGGCGTCGGCCAGTCGGCGGCCATCTCGTGCATCGACCCGCAGGAGTTCGTCAAGGCGCCCAAGGCCGACCCGGTGCCCGACTCCGAGGCCGACAAGCGCGCCCAGCGCAAGCTGGCCCGCGAGTACGCCGAGGGCTGCAAGGAGCGCAGCGGCACGATGCTGCCGCACATGACCACGGCGAACACCGCCCGCGACCTGGACGTCGTCCGGGCCGGACTCGGCGAGAAGAAGCTCAACTTCCTCGGCGTCTCCTACGGCACCTACCTCGGCGCGGTGTACGGCACCCTGTTCCCGGGCCACGTCCGGCGCATGGTCGTCGACAGTGTGGTCAACCCGTCCCGGGAGAAGATCTGGTACCAGGCCAACCTGGACCAGGACGTCGCCTTCGAGACCCGCTGGCGGGACTGGCAGAACTGGGTCGCGAAGAACGACGCCACCTACCACCTCGGCAACACCCGCGCCAAGGTCCAGGCCAAGTGGCTGGAACTGCGGGCCACCGCGAAGAAGAACCCCATCGGCGGGGTCGTCGGCCCGGCCGAGCTGATCTCCTTCTTCCAGGGCGCGCCGTACTACGACTCCTCGTGGGCGCCCGTCGCCTCGGTGTTCAGCAAGTACGTCGCCGGTGACACCCAGGCCCTCGTGGACGCGGCGGCCCCCGACCTCTCCGACACCGCGGGCAACGCGGCCTCGGAGAACGGCAACGCGGTCTACACGGCCGTGGAGTGCACCGACGCCAAGTGGCCGACCAGCTGGGACAAGTGGAACCGGGACAACACCCGGCTGCACAAGGACTATCCGTTCCTGACCTGGTCCAACGCCTGGATGAACCTGCCCTGCGCCACCTGGCCGGTCAAGCAGAACACCCCCGTGGACGTGAAGACCGGCAAGGGTCTGCCGCCGGTGCTGATCGTGCAGTCGACACGGGACGCGGCCACGCCGTACGAGGGCGCCGTCGAACTGCACAAGCGGTTCAAGGGCTCGCGCCTCATCACCGAGCGGGACGCCGGTTCGCACGGCGTCACCGGCCTGGTCAACACCTGCATCAACGACCGGGTCGACACCTACCTGCTCACCGGCAAGGTCGACAGCAAGGACGTGACCTGCGCCCCGCACGCCACGCCCGTGCCGTAGCGGACAGCCGTACGAGGGAAGGGGCGGTCCGGCGTCACGCCGGACCGCCCCTTCCGGCTGCGTGGACCCGGCTGCGTGGACCCGGCAGCCGGGCCTGCTACCGGCCTTCCAGCCAGGCGTCCTCGGCCGCGTAGTCGAAGAGGTCGCCGTAGTTCGCGAACATCCTCGGGTACGCCTCCTTCCAGTCCCGCCCGGTGAGCCGGCCCTCGATCCAGGCGACGGTCTCCGGGAGCGTCTCGTCGTACGAGACCACCGGGCGGTAGCCCAGCTCCCGTGCCGCCGCCGACATGTCGCAGACCACCGGCGAGGGGACGGACCACGGGGTGTCGCCCACGACCGGTCCCGGCGGCGGCCCCTCCACCAGGACGGTCTGGGGCGTCGCCCCCATCACCTCGTCGATCGCGGCGGCGATCTCAGCCACCGTCGGCGCCTCGTCGTCACAGGCGTTGAGCAGCCGGGAGCCCGGCCGGGCCGCGGCGAGCCGGACCAGTTCGGCCACGGTGTACACGCTCACCGGGTGGAAGCGGCTCGAGCCGCCGTACGCGAGGATCCGGCGCCGGCGTCCGTCCAGGTTCCGTTTGACGAAGTACAGCTCGCGCGGTGTACGGCAGTGCGGGCCGTGGACCGCGCCCGCCCGCAGCAGGGTCGTGGGCAAAGTGTCGCCGGCGGCGAGGAGTTCACGCTCCAGGTCGGCCTTGCCGGTGCTGTACGTCGCCTCGCCCGGCCGTACCGTGCGCTGGGTCTCCGGCAGTGGCACCGGGTACTGCGGGAAGCCGTCCGGCTCCTCCTGCGTGTCGAAGTTGCGGCCCTTGTCGTCCTCGTAGACGGAGATCGAGGAGATCACCACCGCGGACCCCACCCGTCCGGCGAGGCCGGTCAACTGCCGTGCGTGCCGGGCCCCGTAGGCGACGACGTCCACCACGACGTCACAGCCGTCGCCGACCAGCGCGGCCAGTGCCGCGTCGTCGTCGCGGTCCAGGCGCACGGCCCGTACCTCCGACGGCCACCCCTCGTCCCGGCCGCCGCCCCGGGACGCGGCCGTCACGTCCCAGCCGTCCCGTGCCAGGGCGGCCACCGCGGGGCGCCCGATCTGGCCTGTCGCTCCGATCACCACAGCGCGCTTCATGCGCCGACCCTAGGCGTCCCGCCGGGTGCCGGGCCATGGGCTTCTGCTCACGGCAGACCGTCAGCTCAGCGGCATCCGCGGGAAGCGGCGCTCGCGTTCGGCGGCCTGTTCGGCCTCCTCAGCCTTCACCACGGCCGCGTACCTGTCGACGTACTCCTGCTCGGACAGCGTCAGGATCGCGTACATGATCTCGTCCGTGATCGCGCGCAGGATGGCCTTCTCGCCCTCCATCCCGGCGTAGCGGGAGAAGTCGAGCGGCTTGCCGAAGCGGATTTTCACGGGGTGGAACCTGGGGATCTTCCGGCCGGGCGGCTGCGCCTCGAAGGTGCCGATCATCGCGCAGGGCACCACCGGAACGCCCGCCCTGAGGGCCATGACGGCGACGCCGACCTTGCCCTTGTACAGGCGACCGTCGTGCGAGCGGGTGCCCTCCGGGTAGATGCCGAGCAGTTCGTCCTTGCTCAGGACACCGAGGCCCTCGCGGATCGCGGCCTGGCCCGCGTCCTTGCCGGAGCGGTCGACCGGGATCTGTCCCGCGCTGCGGAAGAAGGTCGCCACCAGCCGGCCCCTGATGCCGGGCCCGGTGAAGTACTCGGCCTTCGCCAGGAAGGTGATGCGCCGCTTGAGGACGGCCGGCATCAGGAAGTGGTCGGAGAAGGACAGATGGTTGCCGGCGACGATGGCCGCGCCGGTCGACGGTACGTGTTCGAGGCCTTCGATGCGCGGCCGGAAGACCAGTCTCAGCAAAGGCCCCAGCAGCACGTACTTGAGCAGGTAGTAGAACACTGCGGCTCCTCGTGTACCCCCGGGGAACGATCAGTGTAGGCGCGCGGGGGAGCACCGGGAACAGCGCTCGCGGTGATCGGGACGGATGGGTGCACGATTGTGCAGCGGGGCGGCCGGGACGGCCCCGTGCGGGTGTTCCGGCCCCCGCTCCGGTTGCCTGGGCCGGCACCGTCCCCGGTGCCGGCCGTCGCTCGTACCGTGTGGGCCGCTACCGGGTCAGCACCTTCTCCAGGGACCCGATGGCCGAGCGGAGTTCCTCGTCCGTGATGGTCAGCGGAGGTGCCAGACGGATCGTCGAGCCGTGGGTGTCCTTGACCAGGATGCCCTCCGCCATCAGCCGCTCGCTGATCTCGCGGCCGGTGCCGATGGCCGGGTCGATGTCGACGCCCGCCCACAGCCCGCGGGCCCGGAAGCCCAGCACACCCCGCCCGACCAGCTCGGTCAGACCGTCCCGCAGCACCGCGCCCGCCTCGGCCGCCCGACGCTGGAACTCGCCCGTCTCCAGCAGCTCCACGACCGCCGTGCCGACCGCCGCCGCGAGCGGGTTGCCGCCGAACGTCGACCCGTGCTCGCCGGGCTTGAGCACACCCAGCACGTCACGGCTGCCGACCACCGCCGACACCGGCACGATGCCACCGCCGAGCGCCTTGCCCAGCAGCACCACGTCCGGGACGACGTCCTCGTGGTCCACGGCGAGGGTGCGCCCGGTGCGGCCGAGCCCGGACTGGATCTCGTCGGCGACGAACAGACAGCCCCGGCGCCGGGTCAGCTCGCGCACCCCGGCCAGATAGCCGTCGTCCGGGATGAGGACCCCGGCCTCGCCCTGGATGGGCTCGATCAGCACCGCCGCCGTGGTCTCGTCGACGGCGGCCTCGAGGGCGGCCAGGTCGTTGTACGGCACGATCCGGAACCCCGGTGTGAAGGGGCCGAAGCCGGCGCGGGCCGTCTCGTCGGTGGAGAAGCTGACGATCGTGGTCGTACGGCCGTGGAAGTTGTCCGCCGCGACGACGATCGTGGCCCGGTCGGCGGGGACGCCCTTCACCTTGTAGGCCCACTTGCGGGCCACCTTGATGCCGCTCTCCACCGCCTCGGCGCCGGTGTTCATCGGCAGCATCATGTCGTGGCCGAGCAGGGCGGTGAGCCGCTCGGCGAACTCGGCGAGCCGGTCGTTGTGGAAGGCGCGCGAGGTGAGGGTCAGCCGGTCCAGCTGGCGGTGCGCGGCCTCGACCAGGGCCGGGTGGCGGTGCCCGAAGTTCAGCGCCGAGTAGCCGGCCAGCATGTCGAGGAGGCGGCGGCCCTCGACGTCCTCGACCCAGGCGCCCTCGGCCGCGGCGACGACCACGGGCAGCGGGTGGTAGTTGTGCGCGAGCACCGGCTCCTCGGCGCTGATCAGCTCGGCGGAGCTGCGGGCGTGTGCTGGTGCGGTCATCAGCGGATCTCCTGGGTGCAGCACTTGATGCCGCCGCCGGCCTTCTGGAACTCCGACAGGTCGACGGGGACGGGAACATAACCGCGCCGGTCCAGCTGGTCGGCGAGGGCGGTCGCGCCGGGCGCGACGAAGACGTGGAGTCCGTCGGAGACGGAGTTGAGCCCGAACGCCATGGCGTCCTCGCGGGTCGCGACCACCGCGTCCGGGTAGAGCCGCGCGAGCACCTCGCGGCTGCCCGGCGAGAACGCGTCGGGGTAGTAGGCGATGTTCTCCTCACGGCTGTGGGTGCCGTCGTCGAGGACGAACAGGGCCGTGTCCAGGTGGTAGAAGTACGGGTCCACCAGCGTCAGGCCGATCACCGGCACACCGAAGAACTCCTGCACCTCGTGGTGGGCCGCACGGGTGGTCCGGAAGCCGGAGCCCGCCAGCACGTACCGGCCCGTGAAGACGAGATCGCCCTCGCCCTCGCAGACCGACTCGGGACGCCGGACGTCGAAGCCCGCCGCCTTGAACCAGGTGTCGTAGTGCAGGGACTCGGGCCGGCGCTCGGGGGCGTGGAAGAGGGAGCCGAAGACCCGGCCCCCCACGACGACCGCAGAGTTCGCGGCGAACACCATGTCGGGCAGGCCCGGCACCGGCTCCACGGTCTCGACCGTGTGGCCGTGGACCCGGTAGGCGCGGAGCAGCTCCCGCCACTGCTCCTGGGCCAGCTCCACGTCGACGGTGACGTCGGGGCGCATCCAGGGATTGATCGCGTACTGCACAGCGAAATGTCTGGGTTCACAGACAAGGAATCGCCGCTTGCGCGGCACACGGCTGTCGGACACAGAGGGGTTCCTCCGCTTCCTGCGGTGTCAGGGTGGGATGACACCAAGGTAAGAAGCGACACAGACGGACGACAAGGAACATAAGCTGCGTGTCCGCGCAGGAATGCTGCGTCTTGATCAGCCTTCACGCATCACTGCTGCGTGCCTCCGGCGCCGCGTGGGTGGCCCCCGCCTCCGGAGACTCGGGCAGCAGATGGGACAGCACCATCACACTGATCGTCTTGCGGATGAACGGCTCGGTACGGATCCGCTCCAGCACCTCCTCGAAGTGCTCCACGTCCCGCGCCCGCACATGCAGCAGCGCGTCCGCGCCGCCCGTCACCGTCATCGCCGCGGTGATCTCCGGATACCCCCGCACCACCTCCGCGAGCCGCCGCGGCGGCGCCGCACCCTCGCAGTACACCTCGACATACGCCTCCGTACGCCACCCCAGCGCCCACGGCTCCACCGTCGCCGTGAAACCCGTGATCACACCGGTCTCGCGCAGCCGGTCCACCCGGCGCTTGACCGCCGTGGACGACAGCCCCACCGCCGCGCCGATCTCGGCGAAGCTGGTTCTCGCGTTGGCCATCAGAGCGGTGACGATCTTCCGGTCGAGCTCGTCGAAGGACGCCGGCCTGCTGTTCATGCGGGCACCCTACCCAGCGCGCGGGGGACTGCCTGCCCAGCGGAAACGTCCACGTCGGACACGTGTGCAGGCGTACGGATTCCTCCTAGACTCCACGTTCATGCTGCGCGCCCTGGCTGTCGACGACGAACGCCCCTCCCTGGAGGAGCTGGTGTACCTGCTGAACGCGGACCCGCGGATCAGCAGCGCCGAGGGCGCCGGCGACGCCACCGAGGCACTGCGCCGCATCAACCGCGCGCTCCAGTCCGGCCCGCACGGCCCCGAGGCCATCGACGTCGTCTTCCTCGACATCCACATGCCCGGCCTCGACGGACTCGACCTCGCCCGCCTGCTCACCGGCTTCGCACAGCCGCCGCTGGTCGTCTTCGTCACCGCGCACGAGGGCTTCGCCGTCCAGGCCTTCGACCTGAAGGCCGTCGACTACGTCCTCAAACCGGTCCGCAAGGAACGCCTCGCCGAGGCCGTACGCCGCGCCGCCGAACAGCTCGGCCCGGAGAAGGTGGCCGCCCCGCGCATCCCCGTCCACGAACCCGACCCGGACCAGATACCCGTCGAACTCGGCGGCGTCACCCGCTTCGTCACCGTCGACGACATCACCCACGTCGAGGCACAGGGCGACTACGCCCGGCTGCACACCGCCAAGGGCAGCCACCTGGTCCGGATCCCCGTCTCCACCCTGGAGGAGCGCTGGCGCTCCCGCGGCTTCGTCCGCATCCACCGCCGCCATCTCGTAGCCCTGCGCCACATCGGCGAACTCCGCCTGGACGCGGGCACCGTCAGCGTCGTCGTCGGCGCCGAGGAACTCCAGGTCAGCCGCCGCCACGCCCGCGAACTGCGCGACCTGCTCATGCGGAGGCCGTGACCGTGCCCCAGGACTCCACCGAACGCCGCGTCGTCGTCACCGGACCGCCCCGCAGGGGCCGGCAGACCTCCGGCTACTACCGCCCCCGCACCGAGATCGACGAACAGACCACCCTCGGCCACACCTACGTCCGCTCCCTCATGCGCTCCCAGCTGCGCGCCGCCCTCGCCGCGTTCGCCGTCCTCGTCCTGCTCGTCGGACCCCTGCCCCTCGTCTTCGCCGTGGCCCCCGACGCCCGCCTCGAATGGGCCGTCCTCGGCTTCGGCGTGTACGTTCCGCTGGTGCTGCTCGCCCGCTGGTACGTCCGGCGCGCCGAGCGCAACGAACGGGACTTCGTCCGGCTGGTCGAGGACCGCTGAGGAGCGGGGCACCACCGTGAACTCCGGCTACACCGTCACCGCCGTCGCCCTCGTCGTGGTCGCCACCGTCCTCGTCGGCGCCTTCGGCCTGCGCATATCCCGCACCACCTCCGACTTCTACGTCGCCTCCCGCACTGTCGGCCCCCGGCTGAACGCCGCCGCCATCAGCGGCGAGTACCTCTCCGCCGCCTCCTTCCTCGGCATCGCGGGGCTCGTCCTCGTCCAGGGCCCGGACATGCTCTGGTACCCGGTCGGCTACACCGCCGGATACCTCGTCCTGCTGCTCTTCGTCGCCGCCCCGCTGCGCCGCTCCGGCGCCTACACACTCCCCGACTTCGCCGAGGCCCGGCTCGCCTCCTCCGGGGTCCGCAGGCTCGCGGGCGCCTTCGTCGTCGGCGTCGGCTGGCTCTACCTGCTGCCCCAGCTCCAGAGCGCGGGACTGACCCTCACCGTCCTCACCGGCGCCCCCGACTCCCTCGGCGGCATCATCGTCGCCGTCGTCGTCACCGCCACCGTCGCCGCCGGCGGCATGCGCAGCATCACCTTCGTGCAGGCCTTCCAGTACTGGCTGAAGCTCACCGCGCTGCTCGTCCCGGCCCTCTTCCTGGTCCTCGCCTGGCAGGGCGACGGCGCCCCCCGGCACGCGTTCGACGAACCCGCCGCCTTCCGCGAGCAGCGGGCCGTCAGCGTCGACGAGACCCTCGACCTCCGGCTCGACCGCCCCCTCACCGTCACGGTCACCGGCACCGTCGACGGCCGCGACCACCAGGACACCGAGGTCGCCCTGCCCGCGGGCACCCACCGCATCGAACGCGGTACCCGCCTCACCTTCGACGCCGGCGACCCCGTCCCCACCGCCGACCGCGACAGCGGCGGAGGCGCCCTGTCCACCTCACCGGTCACCGGCCGCGAGGAACGCCCGCTGTACGCCACGTACGGACTGATCCTCGCCACGTTCCTCGGCACCATGGGACTGCCGCACGTCGTCGTGCGCTTCTACACCAGCCCGCACGGCGTCGCCGCCCGCCGCACCACCGTCGCCGTGCTCGTCCTCATCGGCGGCTTCTACCTGCTGCCGCCCGTCTACGGCGCCCTCGGCCGCATCTACGCCCCCGAACTCACCCTCACCGGCAACGCGGACGCCGCCGTCCTCCTGCTGCCCGAACGGGTCATCGGCGGCGCCGGCGGCGACCTGCTCGGCGCGCTGGTCGCCGGAGGAGCGTTCGCGGCGTTCCTGTCCACCGCGTCCGGCCTCACCATGGCCGTGGCCGGCGTCCTCACCCAGGACGTCCTCCCGGCCCGCGGCGTACGGCACTTCCGGCTCGGCACCGTCCTCGCCATGGCCCCGCCGCTCGCGGCGAGCGTCCTGGTCGGCGGACTCCCCGTCGCCGACGCGGTCGGCCTCGCCTTCGCCGTGTCGGCGTCGTCCTTCTGCCCGCTGCTCGTCCTCGGCATCTGGTGGCGCCGGCTCACCCCGCCCGGCGCCGCCGCCGGAATGCTCGTCGGCGGTGGCTCCGCGTTCCTCGCGGTCACCGCCACCATGGCCGGGCTCCCCGGCGGCGGCCCGCTGCACACCCTGCTCGCCTGGCCCGCCCTGTGGTCCGTGCCGCTGGGCTTCCTCACCATGATCCTGGTCTCGCTGGCCACCCCGGGGCGGGTGCCGGCCGGCACGGCGGCGATCCTGGCCCGGTTCCATCTGCCCGAGGACCTGCGCGCGGAGGTGAAGGCATGAGCGGCTTCCTCGCCGGACTGTGCGTCGCCGTACTGCCCCTGCTCGCCGCCGGGATCTGGATCGGCCGGCGCACCGCACGCCCCGAGAGCCTCGCCGGCCTCGGCACCCCCGTCGAACACGCCACCTTCGAGACCCTGCACACCGCGTCCCTCGCCGCGCCCCCGCTGCGTGCCGGGCTCACCGAGGAGACCGCCCGCAAGTCGGCCCGCCGCCTGCGCACGCTGCTCGGCACGGACGCCCTCTGTCTGACCGACGGCACCCGCGTCCTGGTCTGGGACGGCGTCGGCGCCCACCACCGCACCGAGATCATGGAACGGCTCGCCGGCCCCCTGGAGACCGGCCGCGGCGAGGCCTTCCCGCTGGTCTGCGCGGCCCCCGACTGCCCGGTCCGCTGGGCCGTCGTGGCCCCTCTCACCGTCGACGACCGGGTGCACGGCGCCCTGGTCGCCTGCGCGCCCCGCGAGTCCGCCGTCCTGGTCCGCGCCGCCGGGGAGGTCGCCCGCTGGGTCTCCGTCCAGCTCGAACTCGCCGACCTCGACCAGTCCCGGACCCGGCTCATCGAGGCCGAGATCAAGGCCCTGCGCGCCCAGATCTCACCGCACTTCATCTTCAACTCGCTCGCGGTGATCGCCTCGTTCGTCCGCACCGACCCCGAGCACGCCCGCGAACTGCTCCTGGAGTTCGCCGACTTCACCCGCTACTCGTTCCGCAAGCACGGCGACTTCACCACCCTCGCCGACGAACTGCACGCCATCGACCAGTACTTGTCCCTGGTCCGGGCACGCTTCGGCGACCGCCTCGCCGTCACCCTCCAGATCGCCCCGGAGGTGCTGCCCGTCGCCCTGCCGTTCCTGTGCCTCCAGCCGCTCGTCGAGAACGCCGTGAAGCACGGACTCGAAGGCCGGACCGACAAGTGCCGGATCAGCATCACCGCACAGGACACCGGCGCCGAGGCCCTCGTCGTCATCGAGGACGACGGCGCCGGCATGGACCCGGACGCCCTGCGCCGCATCCTCTCCGGCGAGTCCAGCCCGTCGGGCGGCATCGGCCTGTCCAACGTCGACGACCGGCTCCGCCAGGTCTACGGCGACGACCACGGCCTTGTGATCGAGACCGCGGTCGGAGCGGGGATGAAGATCACCGCCCGGCTGCCGAAGTACCAGCCGGGTGTGCACTCGGCGGGCCGGCTGTCGGGCGAGTGACCCGTCAGGCGCTGCGCGTGGCGACCATGCCGAGGGTGATCAGCCCCAGCACGACCCAGCCGAACCACAGCCAGCCGTTGGAACCGAGCGCCACCGTGTAGGCGGTCACCACGACGAGACCGCCGACGGTGAGCACCCCCATGGTTTTTGTGGAACCGTCCGTGGAACCGGGCATCGCGACACCCTCCTCATGGTTCGTTCCCCTCCATGGTGCCCCCGTTCTGCTGTTCAACGGTGGACACGGCGCAATGGGTTCCCGAAGCCCACGCCCCACGACCCGTCCAGGACCCCGCCGCGCCGGGCCGTCCCCGCATCGGCCGTCCGGGTGAATCCGCCCACCCGGGCGTGTTCAGCGACTGCGCGCGTTCAGTGAGGCCAGGTACGCGTTGTACGCCTCGAGTTCCTTGTCGCCGTCGCGGTCGGCGGCCCGGTCCTGGCGCTTGGCCTGCCGCTGGTCGGAGGCGTACCACTGGAACAGCAGCGCGATCAGCACCAGCACCGAGGGGATCTCGCTGAACGCCCAGGCGATACCCCCGGCCGCGTTCTGGTCCGACAGCGCGTCGATACCGAGCGAGGCGGGCGGGTTCTCGTACGTCTTGATCAGCGGTGTCGACGCCATCATCAGCGCGATGCCGAAGAACGCGTGGAACGGCATGCCCGCGAACAGCTCCAGCATCCGCATCAGATGCCCGGGCCGGTGCGGCCCCGGGTCCACACCCATGATCGGCCAGAAGAAGATCAGCCCCACGAACAGGAAGTGCACCATCATCGCGACGTGCCCCGGCTTCGACCCCATGAGGAAGTCGAACAGCGGGGTGAAGTACAGCCCGTAGAGGCTGGCGATGAACAGCGGGATCGTGAACACCGGGTGGGTGACGACCCGCATGTACCGGCTGTGCAGCAGCGCCATCAGCAGCTCGCGCGGCCCCTTGCTGCCCCGCGCGGCCGGCGGCAGGGCGCGCAGCGCGAGGGTGATCGGGGCACCGAGCAGGATCAGGATCGGCGACAGCATGCTGATGACCATGTGCTGCACCATGTGCACGCTGAACATGACCATCCCGTAGTCGTTCAGCCGGGTGCACATCATCAGCATGATGGTCAGCACACCCACGGTGAACGCCACGGTCCGCCCGACCGGCCACTTGTCCCCACGCCGGGTCAGCCGCACGACACCCCACGCGTACAGCCCGAGCCCCACCAGACAGGCCACCAGGAAGAACGGATCGGCCGACCACTGAAGCCCCCGCCCCAAGGTGAAGGGCGGCAGATCCATGGTCATCCCATGCCCACCGTGATCCATCCGCAGGCTCCTGATTCATGGGGGTTGTACGAAATCGTCCGCCCCAAGACTAGAACCGCGTCCGGTGCGCACTGCACCGGGGGTGACCCGCTGCCGAGAAGGGGCGCGGGGAACTGCGCGATCAACCCCCACCAACCCGCACCCGGCAACGAACCGAAGGAGCCCTAGAGCACGCACTCCGCTTCCTCGTACCGGTCCTCCGGCACCGTCTTCAACGTCTCCACGGCCTCCGCGAGGGACACCATCACGATGTCCGTCCCCTTCAGCGCCGTCATCATCCCGAACTCCCCGCGATGCGCGGCCTCCACCGCGTGCCACCCGAACCGCGTGGCCAGCACCCGGTCGTACGCCGTGGGCGTACCCCCGCGCTGCACATGCCCGAGGATGACCGGCCGGGCCTCCTTGCCGAGCCGGTCCTCCAGCTCGACGGCCAGCTGCCGGGCGACACCGGCGAACCGCTCGTGCCCGTAGACGTCCTTGCCGCCCTCGTCGAAGGCCATGGAGCCGGCCCGCGGCTTGGCGCCCTCGGCGACGACGACGATCGCGAACCGCTTCCCGGCCGCGAACCGCTCGCCGACCTTCGTGGCCAGCTCCTCTATGTCGAAGGGCCGCTCGGGCACGACCACGGCGTGGGCGCCGGCCGCCATCCCGGAGTGCAGGGCGATCCAGCCGGTGTGCCGGCCCATGACCTCGACGATCAGCACCCGCTGGTGCGACTCGGCGGTCGTCTTGAGCCGGTCGAGCGCCTCGGTGGCGACGGTCACCGCGGTGTCGAAACCGAAGGTGACGTCGGTGACGGCGATGTCGTTGTCGATGGTCTTCGGCACACCCACGATGGGCAGACCGTTGTCGGAGAGCAGCCGGGCCGCCTTCAGCGTGCCCTCGCCGCCGATCGGGATGATCGCGTCGAGGCCCAGCTCCGCGACATGCCCGCGGGCCCGCTCCACGCCGTCCCGCAGATGCTCGGGGCGGACCCGGGAGGAGCCGAGGATCGTGCCGCCGCGGGCGAGGATGCCGCCCACCGCGTCCAGGTCGAGCTTGAGGTAGTCACACTCCAGGAGGCCCTTCCAGCCGTCCCGGAAGCCGATGACCTCGTCGCCGTGGTCGACGACGGCACGGTGCACGACGGACCGGATGACGGCGTTCAGACCGGGGCAGTCGCCGCCGGACGTGAGGACACCAATGCGCATAGCCCGAAACCTTCTCGACGTGGGCCGGGTCCGGACCACGTTGTCCGGCTCGATCCCCGCCACCCTAGCGGCACCGGGGGGCCGGGCCGTAGCGGGCGTCCGACAGCTGGACGTGCCCGCTCACCTGTGCGGACATCCCGTCAGACGGGCTCGTTACGGGTCGGCGACCCCCGGGTGAACCGCCTCAGGCGGGCTGCTCCGCCGCCGCGATGCGCTCGGTGCGCAGCGCCTCGTACCAGCGGTCGTCGGTCGGCGGCAGCGCGTTCACGTCGAGCGCGAGCTTCAGCAGCAGATCGGCGACGAGCGGATTGCGCGCGAGCACCGGGCCGTGCATGTACGTACCGAAGACCGTGTCGTTGTACGCGCCCTCCGTGCCGTCCCCCGTGCCGTTGCCGTTGCCGAACCTGACCTGCGCGAACGGGCGGGCCGAGGGGCCCAGGTGGGTCACGCCCTGGTGGTTCTCGAACCCGGTCAGCGGCGGCAGGCCGAGCCGGCCGTCGATGTCCCCGAGGACGTCGCCGACACAGCGCTCGCCCTCGCCGCGCGTCGAGACCACGTCGAGCAGGCCGAGGCCGGGCTCGCGCTGGCCGAGGTCGTTGATGAACTCGTGGCCGAGGATCTGGTAGCCGGCGCAGACCGAGAAGACGATCGCGCCGTTCGCCACGGCCCGGTGCAGACCGCCGTCCCGGCGCAGCCGCTCGGCCGCGAGCCGCTGCGGACGGTCCTCGCCGCCGCCGATCAGGTAGATGTCGCCGGAGGTGGGGATCGGCTGGTCGCTGCGCACGTCCAGACGGGCCACGTCCAGGCCGCGCTGGCGGGCCCGGCGCTCCACGACGAGGACGTTGCCCTGGTCGCCGTAGGTGCTGAGCAGGTCCGGGTAGATCCAGACGACCCGGAGGCTGTTGTCGCTCATGAAGTGATCGTCCCTCGTGCTCAGTTGCCGACGCGGCGGCGCAGGTCCTGGAAGGCGGTGTAGTTCGCGATGACCTCGATCCGGCCGGGCGGTGCCATCTGCACGGCCTGGTCGAGGTTCTCGCACACCTGGAAGTGCTGGTTGGCGACCTCCAGGCGGACCGCGAGGTCGAGCTTGCGGTCGCCGAGAACGAAGATCGGGTGGCCGGTCAGCCGGGTGTAGTCGACGTCCCACAGCCAGGAGGTGTCCGTGCCGTCGGCGCCGCGCGCGTTCACCGACAGGATCACCGGGGTCGGCGGCGGGTCGATCAGCGAGAAGGTCTCCAGCCAGCCGGCCGGGTTCTTCGCGAGCAGCAGCCGGAGGTCACGGCCCTCGAAGTTGACCACGTCGTAGCGGCCGGCCACCGCCTGCACCTGGTACATGCGTTCCAGGGCTACCTGCGGCGGCACGCCGAAGACGGCGGCGACCGCGGCGGACGTGGCCGCGTTGGCCTTGTTGGCGCGGCCCGGCAGCTGGAGGTGGATCGGCCAGGCCGAACCGTGCGGGTCGAGCACGTGGTCGCCGGAGAGCGCCCAGCTCGGCGTCGGGCGGCGGAAGCCGCACTGACCGCAGAACCAGTCGTCGCCGGGCCGCTGCATCACACCGCCGCAGGACGGGCAGGACCAGGCGTCGTCCTTCCACATCTGGCCGACCGCGACCCAGATGACGTTGGGCGACGACGAGGCCGCCCAGACCACCAGCGGGTCGTCCGCGTTGGCCACGACCACGGCCTTGGAGCCGGCCAGCCCCTCCCGCCAGTGCTCGGCGAGCATCCGGGTCTCGGCGGCGCGGTCCAGCTGGTCGCGCGAGAGGTTCAGCAGCGCGATGCACTTGGGGTCGGTGTCCCGGGCGACGCCGGCGAGGTACTTCTCGTCGACCTCGATGACCCCGAACTTCGACTCGGAACCGCCCGCGAGGGCCGACGTGATGCCGGCCGGCATGTTGGCGCCGAGCGCGTTGGAGACGACCGGCCCCGCCGCGCGCAGGGCCTCGGCGATCAGCCGGGTCGTGGTGGTCTTGCCGTTGGTCGCCGAGACCAGCGTCACATCCAGGTTCTGGGCGAGCCGGGCCAGAAGGTCGGGGTCGAGTTTGAGGGCCACCCGGCCGCCGATCACCGAACCGCTGCCGCGCCCCGCGGCGCGTGATGCCGCCGCGACCGCTTTGCCCGCGGTCACAGCGAGCTTGGCCCGCGGCGTGAGCGGGTCCGAGTTGCCTGCCATCAGTTCTCGATCCTCCTTGCGTGCGCGCCGCGCCGACCGCCTTACGGCCACGTGGTGTGGCCTCAGCCTATCGAGCCTGACCACCTGCCCGAATCGCGGCACCATCACGGTTGCCCGCGCGGCGTGTGCGGGCAGGCGAGGAACGTACCCTTGCGGCCATGCGACAAGGCTCCATCCCGGGCGCCCACGGGCGTGTCCGGCCGCTCACCCTGCTCGGTGACGCGATCCTTCACACACCCTGCACACAAGTGACCCGGTTCGGCCCCGAACTCGCCCGCCTGGTGGAGGACTTGTTCGCCACGATGTACGCCGCCCAGGGGGTGGGCCTGGCCGCCAACCAGGTGGGGGAGTCCCTACGGGTGTTCGTGTACGACTGCCCGGACGACGATGACGTTCGTCACCTCGGGCATCTGGTGAACCCGCGCCTGGTCGAGGCCGACGGCATCGTGCTGCGCGGCCCGGAGGGCTGTCTGTCGCTACCGGGCCTGGAAGCGGGCACCGAACGCCACGACCACGCGGTGGTCGAGGGGTTCACCATGACGGGCGAGCCGGTGACGGTACACGGCACCGGCTTCTTCGCAAGATGCCTGCAACACGAGTACGACCACCTGGAGGGCAGGGTCTACGCAGACCGCGTACGAGGCTGGCGCCACGCAAGACTGATGCGCCAGGTGAGCAGAGCACCGTGGTGCGGGACGCCGTAAGCCCCTTCAGGGGCAGCGCGTCTTGGCGCAGGCGGGTCCGACGCACCCAGGGGCGCGGGGAACCGCGCGACAAGCCCCCACCGTCCCGCGGCCGACGAACAACCGTCAGAACCCCGGACCCCCCACCTTGTCCCCGGCGGCAGCCAGCCGTCCCCACAGAAGATCCGCAAGACTCCGCACCAACTCGGCCCGAGAACACGGCCGTTCCCCCAGCCACCAGTCCCCGGCGGCATGCATCATGCCGACAATCCCGTGCCCCCACACCCGGGCCAACTGCTGGCTGTCCGGCCCGAGATCCACCCGCTCCTCGATGACCTGGGCCAACTCCTCACCCATCCGCCGCAGCAGCGGCGCCGAGTGCTTCCCGACGTCGAAGCCCTGCTCGGTCGGCGCCTCCTCGCCCGGATGCATCAGGAACCGGTACACCTGCGGCCGGGCCTCGATCGCGGCGAGGTAGGTGTCGAGCGTCGCCTCGACCCGCTCCCGGCGTTCGGCGGGCGCGTCCAGCGCGGCCCGCAGCGACGCCAGCAACGCGTCCGTATGTCTTTTGGCCAAAGCTGCGTAAAGCCCGCCCTTGTCGCCGAAGTGGCGGTACAGAATCGGCTTGGTGATGCCCGCCTCCGCGGCGATCGCGTTCATCGACGCCTGCGGACCGTCGCGCAGTACCACCCGGTCGGCGGCCTCCAGCAACTCGCGCCGGCGGCGGTCGGCGGACCGCTGCTGCTCGGTCCGCTGCGTGGTGTCCATGTGCTCTCCCCACCCGTGCTGAATCGGTGACGCCTGCGCAAACTAACACTCAATACCCCCGTCGCATCGAACGGGCTACCGAGCGGCGCCCGCGAGTTGACTTTTCCTACCCACCAGTAACAGACTGCTGTTACCGTTAGTAACACGCACGGGGTGACGCTGGAGGGGACACATGACCGAGTTCACCATGGAGCTCAACGACGAACAGAAGGAGGTCCGGGACTGGCTGCACGGCTTCGCCGCCGACGTCATCCGTCCCGCCGCCGCCGAATGGGACGAGCGTGAGGAGACTCCCTGGCCGGTCATCCAGGAGGCCGCCAAGGTCGGCATCTACTCCCTGGACTTCTACGCCCAGCAGTACTTCGACCAGACCGGCCTCGGTATTCCGATGGCCATGGAGGAGCTCTTCTGGGGCGACGCGGGCATCGCCCTGTCGATCGTCGGCACCGGCCTCGCGGCCGTCGGCGTCCTCGCCAACGGCACCGAGGAGCAGATCGGCACCTGGATCCCCCAGATGTACGGCGACGCGAACGACGTGAAGGTCGCCGCGTTCTGCTCCTCCGAGCCCGACGCCGGCTCCGACGTGGCCTCCATGCGCACACGTGCCGTCTACGACGAGGCCAAGGACGAGTGGGTGCTCAACGGCACCAAGACCTGGGCGACCAACGGCGGTATCGCCAACGTCCACGTGGTCGTCGCCGTCGTCGACCCGGAGCTCGGCTCCAAGGGCCACGCCTCGTTCATCGTGCCGCCGAACACCCCCGGCCTGTCCCAGGGCCAGAAGTTCAAGAAGCACGGCATCCGCGCCTCCCACACCGCCGAGGTCGTCCTCGACAACGCGCGTGTTCCCGGCTCCTGCCTCCTCGGCGGCAAGGAGAAGCTCGACGAGCGCCTCGCCCGCGCCCGTGAGCGGGCCCGTGCGGGCGGGGAGCGGGTGAAGAACGCTGCGATGGCCACGTTCGAGGCGTCCCGGCCCGCCGTCGGCGCGATGGCGGTGGGCACCGCGCGCGCCGCGTACGAGGTCGCCCTCGACTACGCGATGACGCGCGAGCAGTTCGGCCGGCCGGTCATCGACAACCAGGGTGTCGCCTTCCAGCTCGCCGACATGTGCACGTCGATCGACGCGGCGCGGCTGCTGGTGTGGCGGGCCTCCTGGATGGCGGTCAACGGCAAGCCGTTCACCGCGGCCGAGGGGTCCATGTCGAAGCTGTTCGCCAGCGAGACGGCGAAGAAGGTCACCGCGCAGGCGATACAGATCCTGGGGGGCAACGGGTACACCCGGGAGTATCCGGTGGAGCGGATGCATCGGGATGCGGCCATCTACACGATTTTCGAGGGCACGAGTGAGATTCAGCGGCTGGTGATTGCTCGGACCGTGTCGGGGATGTCGATTCGGTAGGACGCGGGGTGCGGGTACGCGGGGGTTGATCGCGCCCACGCGGCGGAGCCGCACAGCGATACGGCCCCGCGCCCCTGGCTGCGTTCCCGGCGCCGGTGGTTTCGCCTCAGCGGTGTTTCAGTGGGGTCAGTTGCTCGATGTCGTACTTGGCGCGCAACTGCTCGATTGCCGCCGCGTCCGGGGGGCCGCCCGCTCGTAGGATCTCCAGGAGTTCCTCGAAGTAGCGCTCGTGGTCCGGCGGGGGCGAGGACTGGAAGAACATCTTCGCCGGGGTGTCCGTCGGGTTCGAGAAGGCGTGCGGGCAGCCCGGCGGGACGACGATCAGTGTGCCGGGGGTGGCCCGGACCACCCGGTTGCCCGAAGTCGACTCCCAGCGCTGCCAGTTGTCCGGGGTGCGGATACGCGGTTCGAAGGCGAGGACGTCCAGTTCGCCATCGAGGACGTAGAACAGCTCCTCGCTGCGGGTGTGCACGTGGGCGCCCACGTCGAAGCCCGGGGGGACCTGGACCTCGAACGTGGAGGCCGTCCGGGAGTGTGTGCCCGTGACCTTGAACGTCACGTGCTGGGCGGGTGTCTGGACCACCCGGCCGTGGCCGGGTGGTACCAGGAGTCCCTCCGTCGCGGTCATCGGCCGCTCACCAGGTGACGGGCAGGGCTTCGGGTCCCCGGATCAACGCGCCCTTCCTGAAGGGCACCTCCTCCGGCGGTACGGCGAGACGCAGTCCGGGCAGCCGGTCCAGCAGGGCGTCCACGAGCAGCTCGGACTCCAGCCGGCCGAGCATGCCGCCCGGGCAGTAGTGCGGTCCGAAGCCGAAGGCGACATGCGGGTTGGGGCTGCGGCCGAAGTCGATGGTCTCCGGGTCGGGGAAGACCTCCGGGTCGCGGTTGGCGGCCAGGTAGGAGACGTAGACGGCGTCCCCCGCGCGGATCGTGTGGCCGCCGATCTCCACGTCCTCCATGGCGATGCGCGACAGGCCCACGGCGTTGCGGTGCGGGATCCAGCGCAGCAGTTCGTCGATGGCCCTCGGGCGGATCTCCGGCTCGGCCCGCAGCCGGTCGGCGAGCTCGGGGCGGCTCATCAGTAGGTAGAACATCTGCCCGCTGTTGTTGGTGACCGCCTCGCCGCCGATCTGGAGCAGCACGGCGAGCCCCACCGCCTCCTGGAGCGTCACCTCGTCCCGGCCCACCGCGGCGCCGAGCAGCGAGGTGACGTCCTCGGCCGTACTGCCCTCGCGCAGCCCGATGAGATCGGCGAAGTAGGCGCCCATCTCCTCCTTGGCCTTCTCACTGACCTCGGCGCCGTGCGAGGAGGACAGGATCAGCTGCGTCCAGGTGTGCATGCTGTGCCGGTCGGCGGCCGGCACACCCATCAGCTCGCAGATCACGGCGATCGGGAAGGAACTGAGCACCGACGCGACCAGATCCGCGGGCGGACCGTCCCGCAGCAGGTCGTCGACCATCTCGTCCAGCAGCAGACGGGACTTCTCCCGGACCCGTTCCACCCCGCGGGCGGTGAACGCGGCGGCCACCGAGCGGCGCAGCCGGGTGTGGTCGGGCGGGTCCAGGAAGCCGACCGCGCCCCTGGCCGGGATGAAGTGCGGGGCGAGCCGGGTGACCGGGCGGTCCATCACGGCCTCCCGGCTGAACCGCGGATCGTTGGTCACCGTACGTACGTCGTCGTAGCGGGTGACCAGCCACGCCCAGCCCTCCCCGTTGGGCAGCCGGATCCGGCTGACCGGGCCCTCGGCCATCAGCTTGCGCAGCACCGGATCGAACTCGCATCCGGTCAGGTCGAGGGCCGGCCACTGCCGGACGGGGGGTGCGGTCTCGGTGATCGTCTCTTCGCTCATCTCACGCCGTCTCGTCGTTGCCGCGCCAGCGGCCGAGGCTCATCTCCGCGGTGATGCCGGGTCCGAACCCGGCGAGCAGCCCACGCGCCCGGTCGTCCGGGCCGCCCTCGTCGAACAGCCTGCGCAGCGCGTCCAGTACGACCGCGCTCGCGATGTTGCCGTACTCCGTGAGCGTCGCCCGGCTGAACCGGAAGGCGTGCGGGTCGACCTGAAGGAACTTGCTGAGGTCGTCGAGTATTCGCGGCCCGCCGGCGTGGACGATGTAGAAGTCCAGGTCGGCGGCGTCCCAGCCGTGCAGTCCCGCGAGGTCCTGGAGGGCGGGCGCGAGCGGCTCCATGGTGGCCGGCACCCGCTTGTCCAGCAGGAAGTGGAAGCCGGTGGCCCGCACGTCGTACATGATCCACTCTTCGGTCTTGGGGATCAGGTACGAGCCGTTGCGCTCCAGGTGCACACCCGTGCCGCCCCGGCCGCGCACCGCGGCGGCCGCGACGCCGTCGCCGAAGAGACCGTTCGACAGCAGCGAGCCGATGCTGAGGTCGGTGGGCTGGTAGCACAGCGAGCAGAACTCGCAGGCCACGATGAGCGCGTTGGCCTCGGGGTAGGCCGTGCAGAAGTCGTGCGCCCGGTTGATGGCCGCGCCGCCCGCCGCGCAGCCCAGCTGGGCTATCGGGAGCTGGCGGGTGGTGCTGTCGAAGTCCATCTCGTTGATCAGCCAGGCCGTGAGCGAGGGCATCATGAAGCCCGTGCACGACACGTAGATGATCACGTCGATGTCGGAGGTCAGGAGTTCGGCGTCGTCGAGGGCCTGCTGCACCACCGCGGGCACCCGGGCCTTGGCCTCGTACTCGTAGATCTTGTTCCGGTCCTCGAAGCCCGGGTGCTTCAGGGTCTCCTCGATGGGCTGCACGATGTGCCGGGTGCGCACCCCGGTGTTCTCGATCAGCCGGAGGGCCAGGGGCAGTTGCGGGTGGTCGGCGTGGCGGGAGCGTGCCAGCTCCAGCGTCTCCTCCATCGTGATCACGTGCTCCGGAACGGACACCGTGGGTCTGCACAAAGTCGCCATGAACCGTGCCTGCTTTCGCCGTCCGGAAGGCCTTCGCCCCCGGTCAGAGGGTGTTCACCCGATGGGTGGTTCACCAGCGGGTGATGTCCCCACGATCACCCCGCGCGGCGGCGATCTCGCGCCGGACTACTCCGTCCCGGGGACGGCCGTGTCAGGGTCGGGGCAGACACCGGGATCAACGGACGGAGAACCTGATGCCGCGCACGGCCGAAGAACTGCTGGTGGGGATCGTGGAACGGCTGGCGCCCGACCCCACGGCCAACCCGCTGGTCCCGCGGATCGCCAAGGGCACCGCGGACCGCGCCGTCCTGGCCACGCTCGCCCTGGAGCAGGGCCTGGTCATCCCCGCCGACCGCCGCGCCTTCCTGCATCTGGCGCAACGCGCCGGCGACCGTCCGCGGACCGCCGCCTTCTTCACCACCCTCGCCGAGGGCGAGGACCTGGCCGCCGGCCACCTCACCGCCTTCGCGCGGGCCTGCGGAGTCACCGAGGCCAGGACCGCGGCGTACGAGCCCCTCCCGGGCTGCCAGACCTACCCCGCCCACGTCGCCTGGCTCGCCCTCAACGCCGACCCCACGGACGCCCTTCTGGCCCTCACCGCCAACTTCTCGGCATGGGGCGGCTATTGCGCCACGATCGCCGAAGCCCTGCGCACCCACTACGGCTTCAAGGACGAGGCTTGCGCGTTCTTCGACTTCTTCGCGGAACCGTCCCCGGACCTGGACGGCATGGCGAGGACGGCAGTGGAGGCGGCGATCGACTCCGTCGACGAAAAACGGGCGACCACGTACGGCCGCCTGCTACAGCACTACGAGAGCCAGTTCTGGAAATCACTGGCCGCCTGAGTGCCGCCAAGGGGCGCGGGGAACTGCGCGAACAACCCCCACTGGCGTGCGGCGGCCGACGATCCGCAACCGACCTACCCGTTCTGCCCGCTGCTATGGGCAATACAGGCCACGTCGATCCGATCGGCCAACTTGGCCAGCTCGATGGTCAACGCGGCGACGGTGTCCTCGTCGAGCCCCTCCTCCCCACCCTCGACAAGCCGCAACCACCGCCCACCCACGGTCCGCAGCAACTTGCTGACATCCGCGGCAGCCACCTGCAAGGTCCCGCGGTCGTCGACGATCAGAGGCAGGGTCACTTCGCGGTTCACAAACGGGATCGTAGCCGCGCAGCGGTCACTGACCGTGCCAAACGGTGGTGATGTTGCAGAACTCGCGGATTCCGTGCCCGGACAGCTCACGCCCGTACCCGGACCGCTTGATCCCGCCGAACGGCAGCGCCGGATGCGACGCGGTCATGCCGTTGAAGAACACCCCACCGGCCTCCAGATCCCGTACGAACCGGTCGGTCTCGGCCTCGTCGCGGGTCCAGACGTTGGAACTGAGCCCGAACGGCGAGTCGTTGGCGATGAGGACGGCCTCGTCCAGGTCACCGGCCCGGTAGACCGTCGCGACCGGGCCGAACGCCTCCTCGCGGTGGATCCGCATCTCCCGGGTGATGCCGGCCAGCACGCTCGGCGGGTAGTACCAGCCGTCGCCCTCGGGCCGCTCACCCCCGCACAGCACGGTCGCACCGCTGCGCCGGGCGTCGTCCACCAGTTCCTCCAGATCGGCCCGGCCCTGCTCGGTGGCGAGCGGGCCGACGTCGGTCTCCTCGTCCATGGGGTCGCCCGTGCGCAGCGCCCGCATGCCCTCGGTGAAGCGTTCGGTGAAGGCGTCGTAGACGTCCGTGTGGACGATGAACCGCTTGGCGGCGATGCACGACTGCCCGTTGTTCTGCACCCGGGCCGTCACGGCGACCTGGGCGGCCCGGTCGATGTCGGCCGACGGCATCACGATGTACGGGTCGCTGCCGCCGAGTTCGAGGACCGTCTTCTTGATCATCTCGCCGGAGGTGGACGCGACCGCCCGGCCGGCGGGCTCGCTGCCGGTGAGTGTGGCCGCCCGGATCCGCTCGTCGCGCAGGATCTCGTCGACCGCGCCCGAGCCGATCAGCAGGGTCTGGAAGCAGCCCTCGGGGTAGCCCGCGCGATGGAAGAGGTCCTCCAGGTACAGGGCGGTCTGGGGGACGTTCGAGGCGTGCTTGAGCAGGCCGACGTTGCCCGCCATCAGCGCGGGCGCGGCGAAGCGGATCACCTGCCACAGGGGGAAGTTCCACGGCATCACGGCGAGGACCGGGCCGAGCGGCCGGTAGCGGACCAGCGCGCGTGCGGCGCCGGAGTCGCGGACGTCCGCCTCGGCGGGCTCCTCGTCGGCGAGCAGCGACTCGGCCCGCTCGGCGTACCAGCGCATCGCCTTGGCGCACTTGGCGGCCTCCGCGCGGGCCTGCTTGACTGGCTTGCCCATCTCGGTGGTCATCACGCGGGCGATGTCCTCGCGGTCCTCGTCGAGGTGGTTCGCGGCCTGGATCAGCAGCCGCGAGCGGTCGACGAAGGTGCTCTCCCGGTAGGTGCGGAAGGTGGCCTCGGCGAGCTGGAGCCGGCGCTCGATCTCCTCGTCGCCCATGGCCTCGTACGTCTTGAGCGTTTCGCCGTTCGCCGGGTTCACCGTTGCGATGGGCATGGCTGACCTCCTGAAGAGCAACTGTGCTACGACCTTCCCGCGCCGCGCGGGGGACCGCAACGTGTGCACGTCCCCGTCAGGGCGAGTGCTCCGCCAGCCGGTCCAGAAACGCGGCCTGGGCCTTCACGATCACCTCGCGTGCCCGGTCCAGGGCGAACCACGCCGCCCGGTCCAGCTCGGGAAACTCCTGTGTCCGGCCCGACCGCGGCGGCCACTCCATGGTGAACGTGCCGGGCACCACGGTGGCCGGGTCCAGGTCGGCCTCGACCGCCCACACCGTCACGGTCTTGCCGCCGGACTGCCGGACCTCGCCGAGCGGTACGGCCTCCCCGTCGGGCGGTGCCAGCCCCAGCTCCTCGCGGAACTCGCGCCGCGCGGCGTCCCAGGCCGTCTCGTCGGGCTCGTACTCGCCCTTCGGTACGGTCCACGCGCCCGCGTCCTTCTTCGCGAAGAACGGGCCGCCCATATGCCCCAGCAACACCTCAGGGCCCTGATCGGTGTGCCGGAACAACAGCAGGCCGGCGCTGCGCTTCGTCGTCACGGGGTGATCTCCGGATGGGCGGCGAGAAGCGTCTCGACGGTGTCCGCGTCCTCGGGGCGTTTGTCCTCGCGGTAGCGCACCACGCGGGCGAAGCGCAGGGTGACGCCGGCCGGGTAGCGGGTGGAGCGCTGGAGACCGTCGTAGGCGATCTCGACGACGAGTTCCGGGCGTACGGTGACGCCCCAGCGTTCCTCCGTCAGCGCCAGCTCCTGGAGGCGTTCGGTCTGCCAGGTGAGCAGGGCGTCGGTCATTCCCTTGAACGTCTTGCCGAGCATGGCGTACGAGCCGTCGGCGGCGCGGGCGCCCAGGTGCAGGTTGGAGAGCTTGCCGGTGCGGCGGCCGTGGCCCCACTCGGCGGCCAGGACGACCAGGTCGAGGGTGTGGACGGGCTTGACCTTGAGCCAGGACGCGCCGCGCCGGCCCGCGCTGTAGGGCGCGTCCAGGGACTTCACCACGACCCCCTCGTGGCCGCGGGCGAGGGTCTCGGCGAGGAAGGCCTCGGCGGCGGCCAGGTCGTCCGGTCCTGAGACGGCGGTCCGGCGGACCCGCATGGGTTCCGGCACCAGTTCCGCCAGCGCCGCGTGCCGTTCGGCGAACGGCAGGTCGAGCAGGTCGTGGCCGTCGACGCTCAGCACGTCGAAGAAGACCGGCGAGACCGGGACCGCTTCGGCGGCCGTCGCCACGTCGACCCGGGAGCCGACGCGCCCGGCGGTCTCCTGGAAGGAGCGGGGCCGTCCGTCGGGGCCGAGGGCGATGACCTCGCCGTCGAGGATGAACCGCTCGGGGCCCAGGGCCGCGGCCGCGGCGGTGACCTCGGGGAGCCGGTCGGTGATGTCGTCGAGCGTGCGGGTGTAGAGCCGTACCGATTCGCCGTCGCGGTGCACCTGGACGCGGATGCCGTCGAGTTTCTCCTCCACCACACAGGCGCCCAGCTTGCCGACGGCCTCGGCGACCGAGGACGCCGAGTGCGCGAGCATCGGCAGCACCGGACGGCCGACGGTCAGCCGGAACCGGTCGAGCGCGGGCGGCCCGTCGGCGAGCAGGGCCCGGGCCACCGGCTGGAGCGAACCGGCGAGCATCACCGCGCGGCGGACGTCCGCGGGCGGCGCGCCGGTCGCCACGGCGAGCCCCTCCACCGCCACGGCGTCCAGGGCGCCCTGCCGCACCTCACCGGTGATCAGCCCGAACAGGAACCGCTGCTCGCCCTCGGTCGCCGCGCCCATCAGCTCGCCGACCAGCCGGGCCCGTTCCGCCTGCGACCCGGCGCCCGAGACCTTGCCGAGCTCGGTGAGCCGGGCGTCCACGTCCCGCACGGTCAGCGTCGGGGAGGCGGCCGGCGGGACCGGACGGCTCAGCACCTTCCAGCCGATCCCGAGCCGCCCCTGCGGCAGCCGTCCCGCGAGATACGGGATGACGATCGGCACGTCGTCGGCGTCCGCGTCCCGGAACAGCTCGGCGAGCAGCGCGATCTTGCGGGAGCGCGCCGAGGTGGCGGCGACCTCCCCGGACACGTCGGCGAGCCGGCTCAGCAACATGCAGCCATGGTGCAACGCCCCCGGCCCGGTTACACCCCGAGGGACGCGTCCAGGTCCGCCATCAGCAGCTCGCCGTTGAGGGTGGCGGCGGCCCGGTAGCCGCCGGCCGCCGCGTTCACGACCTGCTCGGCGAAGCCCATCGCGTTGCCCGCCGCCCACACCCCGGGCACGGAGGTCAGACCCGTCGGGTCGACCACCGGGTACGCGCCGAACGGTGTCTCGTTCAGCTCGGCCCCGAGCCGCTCCAGGAGTCCCGTCTGCGGGAGGGCGCGCGGCGCGGTGAAGAGCACCTCGCGCTCGTGCGCGGAGCCGTCCGCCAGCCGTACCCCGGTGAGCCGGTCCTCCTCGACCAGTACCTCGGCGACCTCGCCGGCCACCACCGCGACACCCGCCGCCGCGAGCCGGCGCAGGTCCTGGTCGGACAGCTCCGCCTCGTCGACCGTGTGCAGGAAGAGCGTCACGTCCTTCGACCACTGCGAGACGATCAGCGCCTGGTGCACGCTCAGCGGCGAGGTGGCGAGCACACCGAACGCCCGGTCGCGGACCTCCCAGCCGTGGCAGTACGGGCAGTGCAGCACATCGCGGCCGAACCGCGCGGCCAGCCCCGGCACCGGCGGCAGCTCGTCCTTCAGGCCCGTCGTGACGATCAGACGGCGGGCGCGTACGGCGGTGCCGCTCGCCAGTTCCACGGTGAAGTCGCCGTCGGCGCCGTCCCGGGTGACGTCCACGGCCCGGTCGCGGACGTACTCCACGCCGTACCGGGCTGTCTCCGCACGGCCCAGCGCGAGGAACTCGGCGGGGGACATGCCGTCCCGGGTCAGATAGCCCTGCATGTGGGCGGACGGTGTGTTGCGGGGTTCGCCCGCGTCGACCACCAGGGTGCGGCGCCTGGCGCGGCCCAGGACGAGCCCCGCGGACAGGCCGGCCGCCCCACCGCCGACGACGATCACTTCGTACGGTTCCGTGAAGACCTCGGTGCGGGCCTCTGTGTGTGCCTCGGTCATCGTGACCACCTCCACGACCGACAGTCGCCGAAGCGATGCGGGATTGACAAACAACTTTGCCGAAACTGCAATGAGGTCATGAGTACCGACGATGTGCTGGCCGGGGTGGGGCCGCGGCTGCGGCAGCTGCGCAAGGAGCGCGAGGTGACGCTGTCCGCACTGTCCGAGACCACCGGCATCTCGGTCAGCACGCTCTCCCGACTGGAGTCCGGCCTGCGCAGGCCGAGCCTCGAACTGCTGCTGCCGATCGCGCAGGCCCATCAGGTCGCCCTCGACGAGCTGGTCGGGGCGCCCGCGGTGGGCGACCCCCGGGTCCGCGCCAAGCCGATCCGGATGTACGGCCGGACCTATCTGCCGCTGACCCGGCAGCCGGGCGGACTCCAGGCGTTCAAGGTGCTGGAGCCGCAGCGCGCGATCGAGCCGGACCCGCGCACGCACGAGGGCTACGAGTGGCTGTACGTGCTGTCC
Organism: Streptomyces sp. NPDC088387; assembly: GCF_044753385.1. Lineage (NCBI taxonomy): Bacteria > Bacillati > Actinomycetota > Actinomycetes > Kitasatosporales > Streptomycetaceae > Streptomyces > Streptomyces sp. NPDC088387. Next base: position 45,069 of record NZ_JBIVNC010000016.1, on the reverse strand, counting down.
GGGCGGCTGCGGCTGGTGCTGGGCGACCACGACGTGGTGCTCACGGCGGGCGAGGCTGCGGAGTTCGACACCCGCGTCCCGCACTGGTTCGGGTCGACGGGGGAGGGGCCGGCGGAGTTCCTGAGCCTGTTCGGGCCGCAGGGGGAGCGGATGCATGTGCGGGCGCGGCCCAGGCGGGGCGGGGGAGAGGGCGGGGGCGGCGACGGGGAGGACTGACGGCGGTCACCCGACACGGCCTCCCGTGGCGAAGTCGACCGGTTTCTCCTGTTCCCCCGGCGGCAAGCGACCGCTTAGTATGCAATCGGAAACGGTCAGACCAAGCAGTCCCGCTGGAGGCCCCGCATGCAGGCATGGCAGGTGCACGAGAACGGCGAGCCGAGCGAGGTGATGCGCCTCCAGGACGTGGAACGGCCCGCCCCCGGCGACGGCCAGGTCCTGCTGAAGGTGCGCGCCGCCAACATCAACTTCCCCGACGCGCTGCTGTGCCGGGGGCACTACCAGATCCGGCCCCCGCTGCCCTTCACCCCGGGCCTGGAGATCTGCGGCGAGACCGAGGACGGCCGACGGGTCATCGCCAACCCCGCACTGCCCTACGGCGGTCTCGCCGAGTACGCACTCGCGGACGCCCGGGCCTTGCTGCCCGCGCCCGAGTCGCTCGACGACGCCGAGGCCGCCGCGCTGCACATCGGCTACCAGACCGGCTGGTTCGGCCTGCACCGCCGCGCCGGACTCGAAGCCGGTGAGACCCTGCTCGTGCACGCCGCCGCGGGCGGTGTCGGCAGCGCCGCCGTACAGCTCGGCAAGGCGGCCGGCGCGACCGTCATCGGAGTCGTCGGCGGCGCCGACAAGGCCGCCGTGGCTCGCGACCTGGGCTGCGACGTGGTGATCGACCGGCGCGCCGAGGACGTGATCGCCGCCGTCAAGGAGGCCACGGGCGGCCGCGGCGCGGACGTGATCTACGACCCCGTGGGCGGCGACGCCTACACCCAGTCCACCAAGGTCGTCGCCTTCGAGGGCCGGATCGTCGTCGTCGGCTTCGCCAGTGGAAGCGTGCCGAGCCCGGCGCTCAACCACGCCCTGGTGAAGAACTACTCGATCCTCGGCCTGCACTGGGGCCTGTACAACACCAGGAACCCGGGGCTCATCCAGCACTGCCACGAGCAGCTCACCGAACTGGCCGCACGCGGCGCGATCAAGCCGCTGGTCAGCGAGCGGGTCGCGCTCGACGGTGCCGCCCAGGCCGTGCAGCGGGTCGCCGACGGTGTCACCACCGGCCGGGTCGCCGTCGTCCTGGAACACGGAGCCGCCGTATGACCGACGCAGCCGAACTCACGCGCCGCACCGCCGAGTTGCTGGCCGCGCACCCGCCCGCCACGACCGAACGGCTCGACTTCCTGCGCGCCCGCTTCGACGCCGGACTCGCCTGGGTGCACTTCCCGGAGGGGCTCGGCGGACTGAACGCCCCGCGCTCGCTCCAGGCCGTCGTGGACGCCGAACTGGCGGCCGCCGGCGCCCCGGACAACGACCCGCGCCGGATCGGCATCGGCCTCGGCATGGCCGCCCCCACGATCCTCAAGTACGGCACCGACGAGCAGAAGCGGCGCTTCCTGAAGCCCCTGTGGGTGGGCGAGGAGGTGTGGTGCCAGCTCTTCAGCGAGCCCGGCGCCGGATCCGACCTGGCCGCGCTCGGCACCCGCGCGGTCCGCGAGGGCGACGACTGGATCGTCAACGGGCAGAAGGTGTGGACGTCCAGCGCCCACACCGCCCGCTGGGGCATCCTCATCGCCCGCACCGACCCGGACGTGCCCAAGCACGCCGGCATCACCTACTTCGTCTGCGACATGACCGACCCCGGCGTCGAGGTCCGCCCCCTGCGGCAGATCACCGGCGAGGCCGAGTTCAACGAGGTGTTCCTCACCGGCGTCCGGATTCCCGACGCCCACCGGCTCGGCGAGATCGGCAACGGCTGGCGGGTCGCCCAGACCACCCTCAACAACGAGCGCGTCGCCATCGGCGGCATGCGGCTGCCCCGCGAGGGCGGCATGATCGGCCCGGCCGCCACGACCTGGCGCGAACGCCCCGAACTGCGCACCCACGACCTCCACCAGCGCCTGCTCAGGCTGTGGGTCGAGGCCGAGGTCGCCCGCCTCGCCGGCGAACGCCTGCGCCAGCAGCTCGTCGCCGGCCAGCCGGGACCCGAGGGCGCCGGCATGAAACTCGGCTTCGCCCGCCTCAACCAGGAGATCAGCGGCCTGGAGGTCGAACTCCGCGGCGAGGAGGGGCTGTTGTACGACGAATGGACCATGCGCCGCCCCGAGCTGGTCGACTTCACCGGCCGCGACGCCGGATACCGCTATCTCCGGTCCAAGGGCAACAGCATCGAGGGCGGGACCAGCGAGGTCCTGCTCAACATCGTCGCCGAGCGGGTGCTCGGACTGCCCTCCGAACCGCGCACCGACAAGGACGTCGCCTGGAAGGACCTGGCCCGATGAGCACACAGCCGGATCTCCTCTACTCCGAGGAGGAAGAGGCGCTGCGCTCGGCGTTGCGGGACCTGCTGACCGACCGCTGCGACCCGGCCGGGGTGATCGCCCGCACCGAGTCGGACACCGCGCACGACCCCGAGCTGTGGAAGGCCCTCGCCGACGGTATGGGCCTGGCCGGACTGCTGGTGCCGGAGGAGCGCGGCGGACAGGGCGCCTCGCACCGCGAAGTCGCCGTCGTACTGGAGGAGTTGGGGCGGGCCGTGGCGCCCGTGCCCTATCTCACCAGTGCCGTCGTCGCCACCGAGGCCCTGCTGGCCTGCGACGCCGCCGACGAGCTGCTGACCCGGCTGGCGTCGGGCCGCGCCGTCGGCGCCCTCGCGGTCGGCCTGCACATCGCCCCGGACGCCGCCTTCCCCGTCGTACGGCACCAGGACGGCACCCTGCACGGCGAGCTGACCGGTGTCGCGGACGCGGCCGCCGCGGACGTGCTGCTCGTGCCCGCCGACGACGGCGGCCTGTACGCGGTCGACGCGTCCGAGGCGACCGTCACCCCGCAGGTGTCCCTGGACCTGACCCGGCCCGTCGCCACCGTCGTCCTGCGCGGCGCCGCCGGCCACCGCCTCGGCGCCGCGGAACCCGCCGTACGACGCGCCCTGCGCTCGGCCGCCGGGCTGCTCGCCTCCGAGCAACTCGGCATCGCCGAATGGACGTTGACCGAAACCGTGCGCCACCTCAAGGAGCGCACGCAGTTCAACCGGCCCGTCGGTGGCTTCCAGGCGCTCAAGCACCGGCTGGCCCAGCTGTGGCTGGAGACGGTCAATCTGCGGGCCGCCGCCCGCAACGCCGCGGACGCCCTGGCGACCGGCGAGGACCCGGACGTCGCCGTCGCCGTGGCCCAGGCCTACGCGGCCCCGGTCGCCGTGCACACCGCCGAGGAGGCGGTCCAGCTGCACGGCGGGATCGGGATGACCTGGGAACACCCGGTCCACCTGTATCTGAAGCGGGCCAAGGCCGACTCGATCGCCTACGGCACGGCGGGCGCCCACCGGGAGCGGCTCGCCGTACTCGTGGACCTGCGAGCGCCCTGAGCGTCCGGCGGAGCCCGCACCCCCCGTACATCCGGGAGAAGCCGGAGCGACGGACCGGGAAAGCCCGCCCCACCCGGGGCGGGCTTTTTGGTGTGTACGGCGCGCACGAAGTGAACGTACGGCGGCAGTCCGGCCAACTCACCGCCCGCCTCTGCCACTTGGGGGCCGAGGAACCGCATACTCCTTGCGGTTCCGTCCGGCCCACCAGGGAGGCAGAGCACATGGCCCTCACCACTCGTCGCAGAGCCCTCACCACCCTTGGCGCCGCCCTCGCGGGCTCCGTCGCCCTCCCCGGCGCCACCGCCCTCGCGGGCGAGAACAAGGGCAAGGGCCGCGGCCCCCGCCCGCTGTGGCGCGCCCACGCCCACAACGACTACGAGCACCCCCGTCCCCTGCTCGACGCCCTCGACCACCGCTTCGGCAGCGTCGAGGCCGACATCTACCTCGTCGGCGACCAGCTGCTCGTCGCCCACGACCCGCAGGACCTCGACCCCACCCGCACCCTGGAGTCCCTCTACCTCGACACGCTCGCCTCGCGCGTCAGGGCCAACCACGGCTCGGTGTACCGGGGTTACCGCGGTCCGCTCCAGCTGCTCATCGACATCAAGACCGAGGGCTCCGCCACCTACCTCGAACTCGACCGCCACCTCAAGCGGTACAAGCACCTGTTCACCACGTACGACCACGGGCGGGTGCGGCCCGGCGCGGTCACCGCCGTGATCTCCGGCGACCGGGCCGCCCGCGTGCCGATGGAGGCGCAGAAGACCCGCCGCGCCTTCTACGACGGCCGGCTCGCCGACCTCGGCGGCTCCGCGCCCGCCGCGTTCATCCCGCTGATCAGCGACAACTGGACGCTCAACTTCACCTGGCGGGGCGTCGGCGCCTTCCCGGACGCCGAACGGCAGAAGCTGAACACCATCATGCGGAGCGCGCACGCACGCGGACAGAAGGTCCGCTTCTGGGCCACCCCGGACCTGCCGGGCCCGGCCCGCGACGCGCTGTGGACCGAACTGCTCGCCGCGGACGTCGACTACGTCAACACCGACGACCTGCTGGGTCTGGAGGCGTTCCTCGACGCCCACGAGTAGACCGTGAGTGGACCTGAACCGGGCCGTCCACCTGCGCCGACGCTATCCACCTGCGCCGACACCACACGTTCGGCGGACGGCCCAGCCGCCCGTGCGCACCCTCCGCTACGCCACACTTGCGGCCGAACGCCGCGAAACGGACGTGGCGGAGGAGGTTCACGATGGCCATTTCCATCTCTGCGACGCTGCTGCTGTTCATCCTCGCGGTGATCTTCCTGCGCAACGGGGGACTGAAGGTCTCCCACGCGCTGGTGTGCGCGCTGCTCGGCTTCTCCCTCGCCGGCACGAGCATCGCGCCCACCATCACCAGCGGACTCACCGCGACGGCCGACATCGTCAGCAGCCTGCGACCCTGACGGCCGAGACCCTGACGGCCCGGGGCCACGCGGCCCGCACGTCTCAGCTCTTCGAGAAGACCCCGATCCCGTTCGGGACCGGCCGCTCGGCGCCACCGCTCGGATGGTTCCGGACGGTCACGGACGCCTCGCCCGGCTCGCGCGAAACCAGCGTCGTGGACCCGCCGCCGTCCAGGCTGAATCCCTCCGTCGCGCCCAACTCCCCCAGGACCGCTGCCACTTCGGCGATGGTCAGCCCGGCGTTGCCGGGGGACCCGTCGACGGCGAACAGCAGCAGCCGACGCCCGCCGTCCGAGATGCCCGCCGCGGTGCGCACGGCGGCCGTCCGGGCGTCGAGGCCGGTGAGCGGCACCCCGCCCCGCAGCACCGGGTATCCGCCGAGGGCCAGCCGGTACGGCTGCCGGGCCACCGCCGGCAGCAACCGGTGCCGGACACGCACCCGTTCGCCCACGGCGAGCTTCCGCAGCTCCTGCGCACCCGCCTCCCGGCCGACCAGCACCGTGCTCCCCGCGGCGATCGGACCGGTGCCGGGCCGGTCGGCCGCCGAGACCACCCGCCCGTCGCGGACCGTCACCTCGTAGGTGTCCGTACTGCATGGCGCGGCCCGGTCGGTGTCCGTGCCGCAGGTCGCCCGCAGCCGCGACACGCTGCCCCAGTCCTTGGTGAACGCGCCGACGGAACCGACCGGCAGCGCGTACTGGTTCAGCCCGCCCAGCGGCAGCTCACCCGCGGCACTGCCGACCGAGCCCTTCAGCACCAGCCGGTCCAGGCGGGCCCGCCGGTCCCCGCCCACGCCCAGCACGTCCTGCGTGCTGGTCCCCGGCGGCAGCGCGGGCCCGAAACGCTGCCCGTCGGGCACCGACGCCTTGAGCACCCTGCCGTGCGCGATCGCGGGACCGACACTCGCGCCCGTCGCCTCGACACCCGGATGCTGGGTCTCGGTGATGTTGAAGAAGTCCCCGTTGACACCCGCGACCGCGCCCTGCGCGTCGGCCATCTGCGAGACCTCGTCCCGGGCGGCCACCTGCCCCGGGTACAGCAGATCGAGGCGCACGCGCGGATCGCGCAGATCGACGTCGAGCACATGGATCCGGGTCGGTCCGCCCGCCGCCCGGATGTCCCGCCACTCGTAGGAGACACCGGACGCGACCCGTACCGCCGCCCCCGGAAGCGCGCCGGCCGGTGCCGCCCCCGTGAGGGCCGCACCGGCCAGCGCACCGAACGCCGCGCACACCGTCAGTACCGTTCTGCCTGTTGTGAGCCGCTGCCGCCGACGCGTCACAGTCCCCCCTGAGGTTCCGTCAACTGTCCCAGGAAACAAAGGGAGTGAAGCAGACCCCGGGGGCCGCCGGGGTGACCTCCGCCCGACCTGACGCGAACGAGTAACGGAACGGCGTACACCGTGCCGGACATCCCGCCGAGGGCGCGGGGGGTGCACCCTCGGCGGGGATCGGCGGCCGCTAGGAGCGGACCGTTGTGGTGCGGCTGTTGTAGGCCTCCAGCCGCAGCGCCGGACGGTGCGAGGGAAGCGAGTCCGCCGGCCAGGACAGGGTCACCGTCCGGGACTCGCCGGGCAGCAGCCACAGGTAGTTGTCGCTGTAGAGCGTCGGCAGCACCCGGTCGCCGCTCTTCTCGTCCACCAGCGAGAGCCGGACCATCGCGGCGACGGCCGAACCGCGGTTGCGGACGGTGGCCGTCAGTTCGTGACGGTCGCCGGAGCGCGAGACCTTCCCGATCGAACCGGACACCGTCACCTGCCTGACCTTGTTGAGGCCCTGCATGGCGGCCGGCTCGCGGTAGCGCCAGTAGGTGTTGCGCGACAGCTCCCTGCCACGCCCGTCCTCCAGGGTCAGCCGCAGCAGATGCAGGTCGGGCAGGTCGTCGCCGAAGGCGGCGGTGAACGCCTCCGCCTTCGCGGACCGGGCCACGTCCAGACGGGTGCTCCGGCTCCTGCCGACCTGGCGGCCGGTCAGGTCGTACAGCCGGGCCGTGACCGTGGCGCCCTTCACGTCCGAGCCGGTGTGGTTCACCGCGATGACCTGCCACTTCACCGGGTCGGCCTGGACGTGCAGCGGTTCACAGGCCGAACGGGTGCCGTAGTACATGCCGTTGACGTCGAAGTCGTAGTCGTACGTCTGCCAGACCGTGCTGTGCCAGGCCGGGTGGGACATCCACAGCATCAGGCCGGTCGCGTTGTCCCAGAGGTTGGCGTTCCAGGCCTCGAACATGGCCCGGCCGTTCTCGTAGTTGACGAACTGCGCCTTGCGGGCGAAGTCCTCCAGGCCCGTGGCCTCGCCCAGCCGGGACTCGATCGCGGCCTTGTAGTTCTTCGGCGCCTGGTTACCGCGCTCGCTCCAGTCGTGGTAGTACCAGGCCCCGCGGATGGGCCACTCCGGCTCGTCGCCCGTCATGTTGCGCAGGCTCTCCGCGGTGGAGACGACCGGCATGCCGATCTCGGTGTGGAAGCCGAAGTCCTTGCTGCCGTACGTGCCCGCGTCGAAGTACTTCTCGGGCTCCACCCAGCCGTAGGGGCCACCGCCGGTGACGATGCCGCCGGCCGAGTTGTTCTGGTAGAGCAGGCCGGGTACCTGCTGCTCGACGGCGTCCCGCATGCCCTTGTCGATCGCGGCCGGCGGGTTGCCCTCGTTCGCCCCGCACCACACGACCACGCTGGGGTGCATGCGGTAGCGCAGCACGGTGTCGCGGGAGGTCGCGATGAACGCGTCGCGGTCCGGCGGGTCCATGGCCCACGCGTTGGGGAAGTCGTTCCACACCAGGATGCCGTGGCGGTCGCAGGCCGCGAAGAACTCCTCGCGGTCGCTGGTGCCGACCCAGTTGCGGATCATCGTGAAGTTCATGTCGCGGTGCATGCGCACCGCCGCGTCCATCCGCTCCGGGGGCATCCGGCGCAGCAGCTCGTCCCAGCCCCAGTTGCCGCCGCGGGCCAGCACCCGGACGCCGTTGACGAGGATCTTCAGCGGGTCGGGCGCGTTGTCGACCGACTTCACGTCGGTCCACCGCTCGCCGTCGTCGGACACCTGGATCACATACGTCTTGGGGTACGCCGACTCCCAGACGATCGCGACCCGGTCGAACTTCTGCGCGGAGCCCAGGTCGACCTGGATCCACTGGTGGTCCTCGTACTGCGACGACCAGCGGGTGCCGGCGTCGCCGTCCGTGGCGTGCGAGGCCGGGTGGTCGGACTCCTGCGTGGAGGCCGTGGCCGGCTTGCGCAGGGCGAGGTCGGTGCCGGGGTTGGCCCGGTCGATGACCGCGAGGGACCACAGGGAGTTGCCCCAGCTGGTGTTGCGCAGCCCGCAGCTGATCCGGACGTGGCGGGCGGTCCGCTGGTCGAAGTCCTCGACCTGGAGGCTCGCGTTGCCGTTGTTGAACGGCAGCGGCACGGCCCCGTTGTCCACCGACTTCACGTCGGTCCACTCGGAGTCGTCCGTGGAGACCTGCACCACGAACGTCTTCGCGTACGCCTGCTCCCAGGTGAGGTCGACCTGGTCGATGCTCTGCGCCGAGCCGAGGTCGACCCGGATCCACTGGTCGTCCTCGAACGCCGAGGACCAGCGGGTCCCCGGGTTGCCGTCGGTCGCGTTGCCCGGCGCGTGGTCGTCGCCGTCCGTGCTCGACGACGTGGCGGGCGCGTTCAGGGCCAGGTCGAGGGTGGGCCGGGTGCTGTCCCGCACGGCCAGTGTCCACAGCGAGCTGCCCCAGGAGGTCGCCCGCGTCCCGCACTTGATCCGCACGTACCGCGCCTGCCGGCGGTCGAAGGTGACCGTCTGCGTGTACGAGTCGCCGGACGCGGCGAACGGCAGCGGCACGTGGTACTCGTAGCCGAACTGGCGGATGCCGAAGCGGGTGGTGCGCCGGTCGCTCTCCGAGCCGTCGACCGACGCGGTCAGCGTGAGGTCGTGCAGGTTCGCCGCGCCGAGGCCGTTCGGCCACCACAGCTTCGGGTCGCGCAGCCGCAGCTGCCCGAACGCGTCGGGCGCGAACACCACGTCGACACTCTGGCCGGCCGGGACGGTGACGGCCTTGGAGACCTTCACCCCGTCGAAGGAGGCGGTAACGGTCGTACGGCGGTCGGTGGAGTCGGCGTTGCGGACGGGGACGACGATCGTCAGCTCGGCGGCCGAGACGTCCGGCAGGTTCGGCAGGACCGTGTCGACCCGCGGGTCGCCGATCACGACATGGCCCGTCGAGCGCAGCCGTACGTGGTTCCAGATGCCCGCGGCCCGGTCACGGACGGCCGGCATCCAGTCCCAGCCCGAAGAGGCGAGGTACGTCGGGGAGTTCAGGTTCATCTGCCCGGCGCCCGCGTCCACCCAGGCCTCGCCGAGCGGGCCCTTGTCGCCGGGGCTGCCGGGAACCGGCATCGGCGTGATCTGCACGGCCAGGGCGTTCTCGCCGCCGGTGTCGAGCAGCCCGGTCACGTCGTACGAGGAACGCGCGAACGGGTACGTCAGATCGCCGACGCGCTTCCCGTTGAGCCAGACGTCGGCCTTGTGGTTGACGCCGTCGAACTCCAGCCAGACGCGGCGCCCGGACCCGGTGCGCAGGCTGCGCGGGACCTCGAAGTCGCGCTTGTACCACCAGGAGTGCCGGGACAGCGCTTCGGGGATGTGCAGGTTGTTGAGGCCGGAGACCGGGTCGGGCAGCTTGCCCTGCTCCACGAGCGAGCCCAGGACCGTGCCGGGGACGGTGGCCGGCAGCCAGCGGCTGGTGTCGAACGACGTCTTCGACAGACCGGCACCGTCCGCGCCGGCCCAGTCGTCCATGGTGAGCCGCCAGCCCGACTCCACCGGCACGGTGCCGTCGTCGGCGACCGTCAGCTTCGGCGCCCTGCCGTGCTGGGTGTCCCAGTCGGTCCAGCCCTTGACCGAGGGACGGTGGCCCTTGGGAGTGCCGTACACCTCGAAGCCGTTGATGCCCAGGGGGAGCGGGCTGGAGCGCTTGCGGGACGTCATACGGACCCAGCGCGCCGAGGCCGGGCGGGGCAGCTGGATGTCGACGACACCACCGGTGCCGGCGGTGGTGCGGTAGACGCTCGTCCACGTCTTCTTGTCGAGGGACGTCTCGACGACGTAGTCCAGCGCGTAGCTCGACTGGATCTCCTTGCCGGTGGTGCCGCTGGCCGGGTTGCCGCTGGTGGGCGGGGTGAACACCGGATCGGAGGCGTCGGCTTCGAAGGTGAGGCGTACCCAGGTGACCTCGCAGGCGGACTGGAGGTCGATGGTGATCCACTGCGGATCGCCGGGCTCGGCCCGCCATCCGCTGCCGCGTACGCCGGGCACGTTGAGCCGGTCGACCACGAAGGACGCGGGCGTGGGGGCGTAGGCCGTCGAGGAGACCGAGACGGGCCGGTTGAGCGCCAGCTCATGAGGTGAGGCGGGTTTCGTCGGCTTGCCGGTCGTGGCGGCGGCGGTGGATACGGGGAGCAGGGGGCCGAGTCCGAACCCGGCCAGCAGGGTGGAGCCCGTCGCAACGATGGACCGGCGCGACGGCTTGCGCGACGGATCCGAGTGATCGGTCATGAGTCTGACGTCCCATCAGAAAGGTGCGGAGCGGATGGTGAAGCGGCTGTCCTGGCTCCGCGCCGGAGCAATGTGACAACGTTGCCAACATGACAACGTTGCCAAAGGCTGTGATGCCGCGAGCCTCCTGTCAACCCCTGGGGCAAAAGTCGGTATTGGACCGCAGGTCAAGGTGTACGGAGTTGGGAGGGAGTGCGCCGGGACATTCCTGGACAAGTGTGATCTCGGTCGGGAGGGGTCCGTAGGCCGCGTTTTATTTCGGTTGCCGCTCGCCGTGTCCGTCCTCCAGCATGGCCCAGCGACCGGGAACCGCCCGGTGCTTCACGAGAGGAGGCCCGACGTTGAACACGACCGTCATCGGCCTGCCCGCAGACCGCCTCTCTCTCGCCTCATGGAGCACCTCCAGCGATGTCTCACGACCCTCACGCGCAGTACCCCCACGACCCCCGGTACCCCGGACTTCCTGACGGCCTCGACGCGGACCCGCGTCGCCCCGTCCCACCGCCGCCGGACGGCCCGGGCGACGTCGACGACCGGTTCGTCTTCGACTTCCACGCCTACGACGACCTCGGCGACGGCCAGCGCTGGTCGACCTGGCTCAGCGTCGAACCCCTGTGCCGCGGCCCCGAGCCCCTCCCGGACTGGGTGGTGACCTCGCAGGGCGCGATCGACACCGAACTCGGCGTCCTCAAGACCGGCAAGGAGGCCGACGTCCACCTCGTCGAGCGCGCCGACCCGCTGGCCCCCGACGCCGGTGTGGTCATGGCCGCCAAGCGGTACCGCTCTTCCGAACACCGCAGCTTCCACCGCGCCGCGACCTACACCGAGGGCCGGTCGATGAAACGCTCACGTGACGAGCGGGCCATCAAACGCAAGAGCAGCTTCGGCCGCCGGCTCGCGGCCGGCGAGTGGGCGGTCTCCGAGTGGGCCGCGCTGGTACGGCTGTGGAACCTGGGGCTGCCGGTGCCCTACCCGGTCCAGATCGACGGCACCGAGATCCTGATGGAGTGGATCACCGTCACGGACGAGGACGGCGCCGTGGCGACCGCGCCCCGGCTCGCCCAGGTCCGGCCGTCCCCCGAACTGCTCGCGGCGTACTTCGGGCAACTCACCGACGCGCTCGCGACGATGGTGCAGAACGGCGTGGTGCACGGCGACCTCTCCGCGTACAACATCCTCGCGGCGGGGGAGCGGCTGGTCATCATCGACCTGCCGCAGATCGTCGACCTGGTCGGCAACCTCAACGCGATGAACTTCCTCCAGCGCGACTGCGCCAACATCTGCGGCTGGTTCCGCTCACGGGGCCTCGACGCCGACGAGCACGCCCTGTTCGCGGAACTGATGGCACACGCCTTCTGAAGCGGGGGCCGGTCGCGGAAGCGGCCTTCACGGCGGCGCTGCCCCTGAAGCGTCGGTGCGCGTGGCGTGGTCCGCGGGGATCCGCTCCAGGACTCCGCCCGCGAACACGTCGTACAGGGGCAGCGTCTCCAGGTGGACGTAGCCGATGTGGCAGTCGCAGACGGCCAGGGGGCAGGCCCGCGGGCGCAGGGCCTGCCGGTAGGAGCCGTCGTACAGGTTGCCCAGCACCGCCGGGACGAAGTGGCAACGGCGCACCGTGCCCTCGCCGTTCACCGAGATGACCGACTCTCCCGTCCGGCACGGCAGGCCCGCGCTGCGGTGCGGGTGGCGGCTGTACGGGAAGAGCGGGTCGAGGGCCGTCCACCGGTCGGCCTCGGCGTCCGTGTACGTGTGTCCCTCGGCCGCGTTGATCCACAGGTACACATGGGCGGGGAGGTCGGCGCGCAGGCGGCGCGCGTGCTCCAGATGCCCGGGAAGGCCAACGACACCGACGCTGTGGCGGATGCCGCGGGCGGCCAGGTCCCGGCACTTGGCCAGGAAGCGGTCGTACGGCGTCTGTTCGGGATGGTAGGTGCACCACAGGGCGAGGACGTCCGGGTCGGCGGTGTCCAGCCAGTCCGTACGGCAGCTGAGGTTGGTCTGTATCGCCACCCGGCGGATGTGCGGCAGCCGGCTCAGCTCCGCGAGCACGCGCCGGTACCAGGAGCGCACCAGGCCCTCGCCCCACGGTGTGAACAGCAGGGAGAGCCGGTCCTCCCGCTGTGCGGCGGCCCACGCGGCGAACCGCTCCAACGCGGCGCGGTCCGCGGTCAGTTGGGCGCGGCTGTCGCGGCGCTTGGCGAACGGGCAGTACGGGCAGTCGTAGTCGCACGACGCCAGCGGGCCCCGGTAGAGGATCGTCAGGTCCACGCCGGCTCCATACGGTATCTCGGGTATCTCGGGTATCTCGGGCGTATCGGGTGTGCCGGGCGTGTCAGGTTGTGTCACTTCGGCTCGTACGCGGCCATGCGGTCCCGCACGGCGGTCGAGAACAGCTCGGGACCGAGCGCGTCCGAGTGGGCCAGGCCGTCGGGTGAGAGCCGCAGCAGTTTGGGAGCGGCGGACTCGTCGAGCCAGCCCCGGCTGTGAAACCGGTCCAGTTCGGCGGCGAAGTCGTCGCCGGGCGCGGTGCCGAAGCGGGCCCGGTAGTCGGCGACGGCCATGCCCTCGGCCTGGAGCAGCGACTGGAGCAGATGGCGGCGCCGGGCCTCCTCCGCGTCCGTCCGCCAGCCGAAGTCCGCGTGCCGGAAGCCGTCGGCCGTGCGGGCGGTGTAGTCGTCGATGATCCCGCGGATGCGGTGCATGTCCACTGCGTAGTCGAACGAGTAGTGCAGCGTGGAGGTGTACGAGCGGGCGCCGCAGCCGAGCCCGACCATGCCGTCGGTCTGGCAGGCGTGGTCCTCCCCGCCGGTGCTCGGGGCGTCCGCGCGGCGGAACATCCGCATCGACACCTGCTCGTATCCCCGCGCGAGCAGATGGTCGCGGCCGTGGCGGTACAGCCGCAACCGCTGTCCGTCCCACTCGGCGCCGTCGAGCGCCGGGTCGCGGTGCCGGTCGAGACCGGTGCGCGGGCGGACGTACAGGGGGTAGAGGTAGAGCTCTTCCGGCCGCCAGGCGAGGGCGGCGTCGAGCGACCGGCGCCAGGTCTCCTCGGTCTGGCCCTCGATGCCGTAGATCAGGTCGATGTTCAGTACGGGGATGCCGGCGTCGCGGATCCGGGCGAGGGCCGCGTCGACGTCCGCACGGCGCTGCGGGCGTACGGCCGTGCGCGCCTCGCTGTCGAGGAAGCTCTGCACACCCAGGCTCAGTCGGGTGGTGCCGCGCTCGGCCAGTACGGTCAGCCGGTCGGCGGTCGCCGTCGCGGGCGAGGCCTCCACGGACAGGGGGATCGCGGTCAGATCGGCACCGAGGCCCTGCTCGGCGAGATCGCACAGCCGCTCCAGCTCGGCGGCTTCGAGATATGTCGGAGTGCCGCCGCCGAAGGCCGCGTTGGCGAACCGCGCCCCGTCGCCCAGCGCCTCGCGCACCGCGCCCGCCTGGCGTTCGAGCGCGTCCAGGTAGGCGGTGGTCAGGCCGTCCGGGGCGCCGATCCGGGTGAAGAGATTGCAGAAGCCGCAGCGGACCTCGCAGAACGGGATGTGGAAGTAGAGCGAGAGGGCGTTCTTCGGTTCGTCGGCCCACAGGTCACGCAGGGAGGCTTGGTGCGGGGGGAGGGGGCGGTAGGCGGTTTTGTGCGGGTAGGCGTAGACGTAGTGCTGGTAGGGGCGGACGGTGGGCGAAGCCGTCGCGTGTGGCGCGGGCGAGGGGGTGGTGAGGGGCAGCGGCTCGGCTGCGGGCAGCGGGTCGGTGAGCGTCATCGGGCCTCGTCGAGGAAGAAGTGGGCGTAGGGCACGGTCCAGACGACGTCGTGGCCGATGCGGTGGCCGGTGTAACCGTCCTCGCCGTAGGCGGTGCCGTGGTCGGAGCACACGATCGCGAAGCAGGGGCGGCGGGCGGCGGCGGCCGCGAAGAGCCGCTCGATGTGCCGGTCCACGTACTCCAGGGCCGCCGCGTGGGTCGCCCGGGTGTCGCCCGACTCGCGGGTGGCGCCGGGCAGATGGAACCAGTTGGGCTGGTGCAGGGCCGAGACGTTCACAAAGAGGAACAGGCGCTGTTCGTGGGGGAGATCCGCGACGACCTTCTCGGCCCGGGCCACCTGGGCCTCGAAGGACGTGGGGGACGGCACCCCGAACTCCGGCTCCCAGTGGCTCTCCTGGAACATCCCGGGGAGGACAGCGCCCAGCGGACCCTGCTTGTTGAAGAAGCCCACGCCGCCGATGCAGACGGTCCGGTAGCCGACGGCGGCCAGCCCCGACACCAGATCGGGTGTGTCGTAGACGAAGGTGCCGTCCGCGGTGGTCTCGCTGCCCGCGAACTGGGCGGCGAAGAGCCGCGGATGCGGACCGGGTGCCGCCGGCGTCGGCAGGAAGCCGGCGAACATCGCCTGGTGCGAGGCGTAGGTGAAGCTGCCGGGGGCGTGTCGGCGCTCCCAGACTCCGCCCGGCAGACGGCGGGCCAGGTTCGGGATGCGGCCGGCGGCGGCCAGCTCCTGGGCCACGTCGTGGCGGAGGGTGTCGAGCGTGACCAGGAGGAGGTCGTGGCTGCCCACGATCTCGTTCATGTCAGGCCGGGTGGTCATGGAGCTCCTTGTGCGGTGCGCGCTGGGCGGGGGCTGTTTGTGTGGCGGCGACCTGGGTGGCGTAGGTGTCCAGGCCCTCGGCGCCGGTGCCCGGCAGCCCGGTCAGGCGGGGCAGCAGATCCCCGAAGGCGTTCACCTCACCCACGGCGAAGCGGCGCCAGCCCGTGGCCGGCAGGACGTCCACGCCGACGCACAGCGTGCCCGGAAAACAGGCGGCGGCCCGCTCGGCCACCTCCAGTACGTCGCCGAAGTCGCCGCCCGTGGCCCGGATGGCCTCGCGGGCCGCGTCGAGGTCGCCGCGGGCGCCCCCGAGGTGAAGGTTGGTCATGGGATGCCGGCTGGTCCGTACGACCGCGTGCGTGGCCCGTCCGGCGACCACGACCACCCGCAGATCGGCGGCCCGGCCGCCCTGCGAGGCCTTGGGCAGCCACCGCTCGACGTGGAGCCCGTCGGGCGCCAGCGCGTCGACGAGGGCGGCGACCGCCGGTTCCGAGGTGTAGTGGCGTACCCGCAGGGAGTTGTACATACGGCCGTCGGGAGCGGTCTCCACGGAGGTCGTCGCCTTCACCCGGCCGGCGCCCGCCACGGTGAGCGCCACCACGCCGGACGCCGACGAACCGTGCGCGGGCTTCACAAACGCCCTGGAGATGCCGGCGGCTCGCAGCCGCTCCCGGAGCTCCACCCAGCCGCCGACCGGGCCCGTCAGGGCCTGTGGCACTGGGACGCCCGCGGCGGCGAGCCGGGCATGGCAGCGGCGCTTGTCGAACAGCACCGCGACGTCCTCCGCGTCGACGGAGGACAGCGCGCCGGCCGTGCGCACCGCGGCCGTCAACTCCCGGACCGCCGTGGTGAATCGGCGGTACCACACGGCCGTTCCCTCGACCCGGGTGGAGTCGCTGACACCGCGCAGCAGCCGGTCCACCTCGGCGTCCTCGCCGGGGGAGTCGATACGGACCCACTCGCCCGGTCTGAAGGCGTACCGCCCGCGCAGGATGTCCCGCCAGGCGAGCACACGGGGTTCCGGGTGACCGGCCGCGCGTACGGCGTCGGCGAACATCGTCGTACGCCGGTTGGCGGGGTTGCCCACGACGGCGAACCGACGGTGGATGCCGGGGACGGTGTGCCGAACCGGGGAGCTACCCGGAGACGGTGACATGGCGCCACTCCTCGTCCCGTCGGGTGTGCGGTGTCCGACGGTCCGAGAGGTCCGCTTCCGTGCCGTACTCACTCCGAGACGGCGGTGAAGCGGTGGACCTCGCCGTCGTCCTCCCATGTCTCGCCGGGCTCGGACAGGTCGACCTGGACGCCGGACGGCTCCAGCGCCGCCTCGATCCGCCGGGCCACCGGCTCGCTGACGAAGTTGTGGTGGAGGTCCAGCAGGCGCAGATGCGTGAGCGACTGGCCGCCCAGCAGCGCGTTCACCCCCACGTCGGAGAGGACACCGAGGGACAGGTCGAGCGAGTCGAGCCGCGAGACGACCCGTGCCGCGGCGACGGCGCCCGCTATCTCGTCCTGGATCTCGCTGTTGCGCAGGCCGAGGTGGCGCAGGGCCGGGAAGCGTTCGCCGGCCAGCAGCGGGGCGAGGTCGGCGATCGTCGCGTCACCGCCGTACTCCTCGACGCCGAGCCACATCTCGAGGTGCTCCAGCGCGGGCAGGTCGCTGGCGACGACCCCGCGGACGACCTCGCCGGGCAGGCCCCCGGCTTCGAGGGAGAGCGCGATCAGGTGCTTGTGCCGGACCGCCGGGAAGCGCAGTCCGGTGCCGCCGCGGACCCCGAACGACTCCAGCAGCGGATACGCCTCCAGGACCGGTGTGACGTCGGACTGCTCGATCCAGGAGATCTCCGCCTCCTCCATCTCCAGGTCCCCGATGAACACGGCCCGCAGCGCGGTCAGTTGATGCCGGGCGTCAACGAGGTGCCGCACGATCGCACCGGAGTCGTTGTCGTACGGTTCGCCCCACGGGCCCACCACGATCGCGCGGACGCCGGCCGGGTCGACCGACGCGAGGAAGCGGGTCCACAGGTCGCCGAACTCCTCGGCCGGGGTGCCCCCGTAGGCATCGACGGCCAGCCGCCAGGCCACGGCGCCGGCCTCCGGAAGCTCCTGCTCCGCTCCGCGCTCGGGGAAGTCGAAGGCCGGGAGGCCGTGCAGTTCCTGCAAGTGCTCGACGTGGGACATGTCGCGGTTCTCCTGAGACGAACGGGCCGGGAATGAACAGGCCGGGCTGACCGGCCAACCGGGCTGGCCGGCGAACCGGGATGAACACGCCGGTTCGGACGATCACCGCCCGTGCAGAGATTTCTACCAAGCCGCACTGACAATGCCCCCGACACCCCTGCCGGGACTGGCCCGGAGGGTGTCGGGGGCGCCGCATCTGCGGACCAGAACCGGTCGAAGACCCGCCCGGGGTCCGTGGGCAGGTCTTCGGTCCGTACCGTGGGCTCAGCAGAGACGGTTCACGTGGTCGGCCTTGTTGTTGCTGGTGCCCGTGGTCAGATTGCCGTTCTTGCCCGCCTGGTTGGTGAAGAGCAGCTCGTCGCCGCTGTCGTGGTGGTTGTAGTACCGGACGTCGTCCGAGGTGCGGTTGTACACCGAGGAGACCCGGTCGCTCCAGCCGAAGTCGTCGAGGTCCTGCCAGCCGCAGGAGCTCAACTGGCCCATGGAGCCGGTGTAGCTGCCGCCGTCCCAGAAGCAGAACCATCCGCTCGGGCAGTCGGACAGGCCGAGAGGCTCCGCGCCCGGAGGCGCGAACGTCACGACGAACGAGCCGTCGTTGTACGAGACCTCGTTGCGGCCCGTCTGCTCGCCACCGGGCGCGATCCGAAGCTGCCGGTCGACCTGGGCCTGCACCGACAAGGCGTTCCCCGCCTGCTGGGTGGGCACGGACGCGTTGGCGCCGCCGCTGTCGGCCACGGCCACACCGCCCCAGGTGGTACCGAGGAGGGCGAGTGCGGCGATGCCGACGCCGGCGCCCTTGCGCGCTGTCTTGATGGTCATGTGGTTCCCCCAGTCGTAGTGACGCGTGGGTCGGTGTCACGCGTGGGTCGGTGTCACGCGTGGGTCGTTGTGACGCGTGGGTCGTTGTGACGCGTGCGTCGTTTTGACGAGAGCGCGGCGGGTCGTGCTGTTCGTCGGCCGTTCGTCGTGAACCGCGGACCTTGTCCCCCGCGCCGCTTTGCCCCTTGAGCATCACTGACGCGAGCATGGCCAGACAGGACTTTTCGCCCAGCTTGAAAAGCCCAGAACACCGGGGGGAATCGGATGCTCCGTATCCACTTCACCGACGCCGACCTGGCCCGGACCCGCGTCGCGTCCGCACCGGACGCGCTGTGGGAGATCTGCGTGAGCCTGCACCGCTTCCAGACCCGCCACGGTCGCTGGGCCTACGCGGACTGGTACCACAAGGCCCGTGCCCGGCTGCACGCCGCACACCTCACCCGTACGCTGCGCACCCTCTTGTTACCGCTGGTGCCGCGTGCCACCTACTTCCCCGACTTCCTCACCCCACCCGAGGCCGCCGAAGGACTCGACGCCGGTCTGGAGGCCGTCCTGGCCACCCCCCGGCGCCGGGTCCTGGCGGAACTCGGCCATGTCGCCCGCACGAGCGGAGCCCCCACCTGGGCGCCGCGCATGGCCGAACCGGGCCTGCGCAGGGAACTCGTACAGGCGATGCGCGCGTACCACGCCACGGTCGTCGCCCCGCACAACGAGCACGTCCGGGCCCGGTTCGAAGCCGAACGGTCCGCCTGCGCGCGTGCCGTGCTCGACCACGGGATCGAGGGGCTCCTACGGAACCTGGGTCCCGGACTGCGATGGCAGCACCCCGTCCTGCACGCGGTCTATCCCAAGGACCGCGACCTGTATCTGAACGGCCGCGGACTGCTCCTGATCCCGTCCTACTTCTGCTGGGGCAACCCGGTGGCCTTCGGCGACACCACACTGGATCCCGTACTGATCTACCCGCTCAGCCATGAGCCCCACCGCACATCGCTCCCCGGCGACCTCGGCGCCGACGTACCCCTCGCCACCCTGTTGGGCCGCACCCGCGCCGCCGTCCTGCGCGCCGTCGCCCCCGGCGCCACCACCGGCGAACTCGCCCGCGCCACCGGGGTCTCCGCCTCCTCCGCCAGCCAGCACGCCGCCGCCCTGCGAGGCGCCGGACTCGTTGTCAGCCACCGCCACGCCGCGTCCGTGCTGCACACCCTCACCCCTCTCGGAGCGGCGCTGCTCCGGGCCAGCAGTCCCTCCTGACCCCGCTGCCGGGCCGGGGAGCGCGGCTGCTCACGCCGGCGGCTCG
This sequence comes from Streptomyces sp. NPDC088387, assembly GCF_044753385.1. Lineage (NCBI taxonomy): Bacteria > Bacillati > Actinomycetota > Actinomycetes > Kitasatosporales > Streptomycetaceae > Streptomyces > Streptomyces sp. NPDC088387. The sequence continues at coordinate 25,632 of NZ_JBIVNC010000016.1, read as the reverse complement.
TGGTCGCCGACCACCGTCGGCCATGTTCCTTCGGCTCCGGTCGGTTCACTTCGGCAGATCGTGTGACAGGAAGGGAGCGAGCAGCGCGACGAGTGCGTCGGGGCGGTCGAGGGGGATGATGTGGCCGCAGTCCTGGAGCTGGTGTCCGGCCAAGTCGTCCGCGATGGGCCGGAGTTGGTGTTCGAGCCCGGTTCCGACGGGCTGCGAGCCGATGGCCAGGGTGGGCATCGTCAGCCGGGCCGTCGCGACGGCGTCCTGGATCTGCCGCGCGCTGGTGGGCAGGGCCCGGTAGTAGGAGAACGCGCAGCGCAGGGCCTCACTGCCGGTGTACGCGTGGACGAAGGCCGTACGGATGTCGTCGGGCACTCCCCGCCCGAGCGTCCCCGAGTCGAGGAACCAGTCGACGTACGGGCCCTCGTTGCCCTCCAGGACGGTCTCGGCGAGGCCGGGGACGGCGTGGAAGCCGAACCACCACGGGGCGCCGCCCGCGACGACGTGTTCCGCTCCCGGCAGGCGGCCGAGCAGTGCCTCCATCACGACCAGGCGCCGGACGAGGCCGGGGCGGCGCAGTGCGAGCAGGACGGCGGGGGCGGAGCCGGCGTCGATGCCCACCACCGCCGCCGAGGGTTCGCCGAGTGCGTCGAGGAGCCCTTCGGCGTCGGCGGCGAGGGTGCCTGCGTCGTATCCCTCGGCGGCTCGTGTGCTGGCGCCGAAGCCTCGCAGGTCCGGGGCGATGACCCGGTACTGCCCGGCCAGTCGGCCCATCAGGCCGCTCCAGAGCCGCCAGGTGTGCGGGAAGCCGTGCAGCAGGAGAACCGCGGGGCCGTCCCCGGCGATCGCGACGTTGAGGTGGACGCCGTTCGTCGCGATGCGGCGGAGGTGGTGTGCGGTGGTGGTGGGTATGGCGGCGGGCATGGCTGCGGCTCCCGTGGCTGGTGGTTACCATTGGTGACCACAAAACGATAGGTAACTGCCCGACCGCTGCCTAGACGGCACTTTCAGGAAACGTGGTGAGCCACAGGTGACCACCCGGCGAGCCCGGACCGCTGTCCCCGGGACACGCGGTGATCTCTTCGATCCCCTTTGCCCGACGCGGCAGTTGCTGGGCCGCATCGGTACGAAGTGGACGTCCATGGCCGTCAAGACACTCGCCGACGCCGCACCGGACGAGGTGCGCTTCGCCGAGCTGAAACGCCGGATGCCCGGCGTCTCGCAGAAGATGCTGTCCGTGACGCTGCGCAGCCTGACCCGTGACGGGCTGGTGTCACGCCGGGTCGAACCCACCGTGCCGCCACGCGTCTTCTACCGGCTCACCCCACTCGGCCAGTCCCTGGAGGTCGCCCTCGCGGGCCTGCGCACATGGGCGGAGGACCACATGGCCGAGATCGACGACGCCAACGAGGCTGCGGACCAGGGGGGCGACGAGGGACAGATGGCGGCCGGGTTCCGCGCTCAGCGCGGTTCACTGCCGGACGGAGTTCCTCAACTCCCGCATGCAGCAGTGGACATGAGTCGCGGCCCCGGGAAACCGGACACGGTGCAAGCCTCTTGATCACATAGCCTCTCCTGGTACGCAGACGACAAGGGGAGGACCATGCGAGGCAGAACAGTCTGGGCGGCGGCCGGTGGGGCCGCAGCCCTGGTACTGATCACGGCGACCGGAGCGCACGCGGAGGGGCGGGGCGACGTCCGTGTGGTGAAGACCGTGGTCAACAAGGGCAACAACGTCATCGTGGGGACGTCCCAGACGATCCGCTACCCGATCGACATCACCATCAAGGACAACTCGGGTGTGAAGGGGATCAGCCGCATCAGCACCTTCAACCGGTCGAAGCTGTACGGCTTCGCGGACTGGGACAACGAATCGTCCTGCACGAAGAAGAGCGCGACGACCTCGGTGTGCCGGGCCATGATGACCATCGAGCCCACCTGGATCGCGGACAGCGACGACATCGACACCAACAAGGTCGCCGGCGTCTGGCAGCTCAACGCCACCGTCGATGCCAAGGACGGTGACTACTGGATCTCCGACAACATCGCCCAGTACAAGGTCAAGCGCGCCGTCCGGCTCACCACGGTGATCACGCCCGAGAAGGTCGCCAAGGGCTCCACGGTGACGGTCAACGGCAAGCTGTCGCGGGCCAACTGGGAAGACCTGAAGTACCACGGGTACAGCGGGCAGAAGGTGAGGCTCCAGTTCAAGAAGAAGGGAGCCGCCACCTACAGCACCGTCAAGACCGTGACGGCGGGCAGCGCCGGAAAGCTGACCACCAAGGTGAAGGTCACCGCGGCCGGCAGCTGGCGCTGGTACTACCCCGGCACCACCACGACCTCGCTCAAGGCATCGTCCGGAGACACCCTCAACCTGAGGTAGCCCGCCAACGGCATCTCGGCCAGGGCGCGTTCGGCAGGCGGCACCGGCCTGCGGAACGCGCCCTGTGCGCATGCCCGGGACCGCCTGCCGTCAAGACGACGCCTTCGACGACCTGAGAGCCTGTCCACTCCCGGGCGCGAACAACGCCCTCAGTCAACGATCCATCCTGGCCATAAACGATCGTTGAGGAAATCCGCGAGCCGGAGCTAGTGTGCAGACCGCGCACCACAGTTGATCCGCCGAGCATCCAGGGAGTGCAGTGGTAGACCCTGCCCCGTCGCTGCAAGCGACACTGGCGCGCCTCGAGACTCTCCTCGCGGAGAGCGGCACCGGACGATCGCAGCTTCTGAGGCCCGCCGAACTCGCTCTTGCGACCGCTCTGCCCGAAGAGACCATCCGTACCCTCCTGCGGGGCGAGGAGGTCCCGTCGGACACGGTCAATGAGCGAGTCCGCTCACGGATCAAGGCTCTCGCGGACGCTCACATGGCACGGACGAACAAGCCGATGTCGGAGTTGGCGACCGGTATTTCCCAGCAGTTGGGTGTTTCCACGTTCTGGGCCCGACAGGTGTGCACCGGCGAGAAGGTGCCCAGCGTGGCGTTCCTGCACGGGCTTGTCGGCTTCTTCGGCAAGTCCCAGTACGGCGAGGCGTTCTTCACCGCCCCTGCTGCCGACGCCCTCGACCGTGCCCTGCAACCCGTCCTCGCCACGCTGGAACCCGCGGCCGCGAACCAGACCCGAGCAGGCGAGGCCGCGGCGACTGCCGGGACCGAACACGACGACGTCCGGGGTATCGCCCTGAGGCAGGCACGGAATCTGCCGCCCGAGCGGTGGAAGGTGCTCAACGCGACCCTGACGGCACTGCTGCTCCTCGACGACGGTGAAGAGGACTTGTGAACACCAGGCCTCGGGCGATGCGCCGGCTCAGCGCCCAACTCGTAAGCAACTTACCCTCGTCCACCCACAACGAGGATGTCATCCCGGCCATCGGCGAGGCCTTGAGCGCGGTCCGCGGACGTCCCGTCCGACTCCGCGAGGCCGTGTTCCCGCCGGCCACCGCCAGCGGGGTGTGGGTGGACAGGACCGGCCACGACCTCATCGTCTACGAGCAGAACACCGATCAGGAACACCAGCTCGTCATCATCGGCCACGAGGCGTGGCACATGTTCCAGGACCACGGCCGCGGCGGCCTCGACCTCAGCCCCACGGCGTCACGCGGCGCGGCCGACGAGGCGGCGGGAACGCTCGCCGCGTTTGTCGCCGCCCTCTCCCAGGCCACCCGGGCCGACCTGTCCCCCGACCAGAACATGGACGTCGGCCTGCACTTCGCGGCGCGAACCGACACCTGCGGCATCCACGAGGAGGTCGAGGCGGAACTCTTCGGCTTCCGCTTCGCCACCGACGTACAGGCGGCGAGGGATCAGTTCCGGGCGGCGGACGATCCGCGCAACCTCACCGGGCGGGTCGAAGCGTCGATGGCACACCGCTTCCGGCGGAGCTGACCCGGCTGTCAGCAGACCCTTTGCCGCAGACCCTTTGACGCGGGCCTCGTGCCGCAGACCTCCAGCCGCTCTACGCGAAGGAAGCAGTCAGGTGACATCCGGACCGAGCAGCCTCGGCTTCTACGTTTACGGGATCATGCTGTTGCTGGTCTGCGCCATGAAACTCCCGGCGCTGGCGAGAAGACCCCGCGACATGCTGTTACGCGCGGCCTGCCTGCTCCTGTTCGCCGCCGGCCTCCTTATGATCTTCGCCGCGCCGGCCTCGATCTCCGCACTCAACCGGACCAGCGGGACGGCCAACTTCGCGGCGCTCGTGGTCTATGCGACGACGACCGCGTTCTCCGGGGCGAGCCTGCTCCTGATCGTCAACTGGCGTCCCGCGCCCGCGGAGCAGACGCGGCGCATCTCCCGCATGTGCGTGGGCGCCTACAGCCTGGCCGTCCTTCTTATCGCCGTCCTGTTCTGGGCCGGGAACGCCCCGGTGCCGCAGCCCACACTCTTTGACGCCTACTACGCCACCACCCCGTACATCCGGGAGATGATCGTCCTCTACCTGACGGCACAGGGGGTGGCCATGGCGGTTGCGAGCATCCTCTGTTGGCGCTGGTCCCGGCAGGTTCGTGGGTCCTTGAAGGCGGGGCTGACGATCCTCGCCGCCGGCTACCTGATGATCCTCTGCTACGACGCCATGAGACTGGTGGCGGTGGGCGCGCGGTGGACGGGACAGGATCTGGACTTCCTCGTCGACGAGGTGTCCGTGCTGCTGTCCGCTCCGGCGTGCATTCTCGGGGCCCTCGGTTTCGTCCTCCCGCTGGCAGGGCCGCGCATCGCCGAAACCCTGCGAGCCGTACGGCAGTTGCGCCGGCTCGCCCCGTTGTGGAGGGCCCTCGGTGCCGTACCCACGCCGGGCGCCGTCCGCGCCGAACTCGTCTGGTGGCGTACCCCGCCCGCGCTCCTGCTCACAGGACGCAAGACGGCACTCTACGACGCCATCCTCGCCCTGGCCCCCTACTGCGACCCGGCCGTACGGGAAGCGGCCCACCGCGCGGCGCTGCACCACGGTCTGGACTCCGCACAGGCCGCCGTCACCGCGGACACCGTCATGATCCTCACCGCCCGGGACCGCCGGCACACCGCCCCCGACGAACTCCCCGAAGTCCCGCTCGCGGCCGGCTGGCCCGCCCGGGATCTGATCCCGCTCTCGCGGTCACTCGCCTCGCCCGTCGTCCATCGCCTTCAAGCGCAGTACGCAGACCCAGAGAAAGCAGCACACCATGAGTGAAGATCCGCACCGCGCATCCGGCCACGCCCTTGTGATCGGGGGCAGCATGGCCGGGATGCTCGCCGCGGCAGCGGTCGCGGACCACGTCACCTCCGTCGAGATCATCGAAGCCCATGAACTGCCCGAAGGACCCGAACCGCGTACCGGCGTCCCTCAGGCCGTACACATCCACTTCCTCCAGACCGGCGGCTGCGAGGCGATCGACGACCTCCTGCCCGGCTGCACGGATGCCCTCATCGCCGCCGGCGCGAACCGTATTCCGGTCACCAGCAATATGCTCATCTATTCTCCCGAGGGCTGGTACCGGCGCTGGAACCGCGCCACCCACCACGTGATCACCGCAAGCCGAGACCTGACCGACTCCGTCGTCCGACGGCAGGTCCTCAAGCACCCTCACATCCGAACGCGCACCCACACCAAGGGAGTTGGTCTCCTCGGCAGCCGTCGCCGGATCACGGGCCTGCGCGTGCGCAACGCCGACGGCACACACGCCGACCTGTACGCCGACCTGGTGATCGACGCGTCCGGACGAGCCTCCCGCACACCTCAGTGGCTGGAAGAACTCGGCGTCACCGGCCTGGGTGAAGAACGCATCGACTCCGGCCTCGTGTACGCCAGCCGCTTCTACCGCGCCCCGGTCCCCACCCGGGACTGGCCGGTCGTCGGTATCCAGGCCGACCCGAGCCTGCCACGCCCCGGCAACGCCGGCGGCATCCTGCCGATCGAGGACGACCGCTGGCACGTGAGCCTGATGGGCGCGCCGGGCGGACACCCCACCGCTGACGCGGAGGCCTTCGAACCCTTCGCCCGCACCCTGCGCCACCCGCTCATGGCCGACCTGCTCAAGAACGCCGAACCGCTGACCGACGTCCGGGTCACCCACAGCACCGCCAACCGCCGCATCCACTACGAGCGCCTGCGCCCAGGTCCCGAAGGCCTCGTTGTGCTGGGTGATGCCGCCGCCGCCTTCAACCCCGTCTACGGGCACGGCATGTCCGCGGCCGCGCAATGCGCCGTCGCCCTGCGCGACTCGCTTGCCGAGGGGCGGAATCCCGGCCTCACTCACCGCGCCCAGCGCGCCATAGGCCGTCGTATCGACACCGCGTGGACACTCGCCGTGGGCACGGACATCCACTTCCCGACCACGGTCGGCCACCGCCCCAACCTTCCCGAACGACTGTTGCGCCGCTACGTCTCACGCCTGTCCCGAGCGGCGACCGGCTCGTTCCACGCGGCCACCGCGCTGACGGACGTCCTGGCGTTGCAGGCGGCTCCGGTCTCCCTGGTCGCCCCAAGTGCCCTGCTGACGGCGGCAGTCGGGCCTCTGCGCCGACCGCTCGACCAGCCCCAGTTCACGCGGGCCGAACGCAGACTGCTGGCGCAGGTCGGCCAGTCTGCCGTAGATCACTGACAGGACAGGACAGGACAGGACAGGACAGGCCTGGCCGTCGAAAGTGGGCCGTCTGTGACTCGACAGCCGTCTTCAGTGCCGTCGGTGCGGGCCGAGTTCCATGAGTACGTCGCCGAGTCGGGCGGCGGTCAGGGGCGGTGCCTGTAGGGCCGACGTGGTCGGGTGGGCGCGGAAGCCGTCGAGGAGCAGGGTCAGTGGCCGGGTCCAGGCGTTCGGAGCGACGGTGCTCAGAGCGGGCACGACGCGGCCCAGCGCCGCGAGGGCGAGGAGGACGTCCTCGGTGGTGAGGTCCGGGCGGACGGTGCCCTGGGCCTGGCCGCGCCGGAGCAGGTCCGCGACGGTGTCGCGGTTGTGGGCGTGAATGGCCTCCAGGGAGGTCACGTCTTCCAGGCCCGTGGTCATGAGGTCGTTGGTGCCGCGGTCCGCGGCGAGCGTCGCGAACACGGTGTGCAGGTACTGGGTCAGCCCGCTCCACGGGTCTTCGGAGCCGCGTGCTCTCTCACCGGCGGCCATGGTCTCGGTGAGCGCGTCCCGGAAGACCTCGTCCACGAGTGCGGCGCGGGTCGGAAAGTGGCGGTAGAGGGTCGCGTTGCCGACCCCCGCGCGCCGGGCGATCACGTCGAGCGGAGCGTCCAGCCCCTGCTCGGCGAAGACCTCGCGGGCCGTCCGCGCCAGCAGCTTCCGGTTGCGCAGCGCGTCGCGGCGACCGGTCGGCGTGTGCCCGCCCATGGCCTCTCCTTCGTTGTCGTCGTGCCCCGTACCGGAGAGCGCTCCCCGGTACGGATGCTACCGACGACCGAGCGGCCGACGGCTACCAGCGCACCGGCAGCTCTCGCAGGCCCCGCATGAGGCTGGTGCGCCACCGCGGTGTGCCGTCACCGTCGTGGGCGAGGCGGGGGAAGCGATCCAGCAGGAGACGCAGGGCCAGCGCCGCCTCCAGGCGGGCCAGCGGGGCGCCCAGGCAGTGGTGCAGGCCGTGCCCGAAGGCGAGGTGGGCCCGGGTCGTGGTGGGGTCGCGGTGTATGTCGAACCGTTCGGGGTCGGGGAAGCGCGCGGGGTCGCGGTGCGCGGCGGCGAGGGAGAGCACCACACGCGCGCCGGCGGGGATCGGGGCGCCGCCGAGGGTGAGCGGTTCGGCGGTGTAGCGGTAGGTGCCGGCCGGCACCGGCGATTCGAAGCGGAGCGTCTCCTCCACGGCGCCCTTCAGCAGCTCCGGGTCGGCGCGGAGTGCGGCAAGCTGCTCGGGGTGGCCGAGGAGCAGGTGGACGGCGTTGGCGATGAGGTTGACGGTGGTCTCGTGCCCCGCGACGAGCAACAGGAAGGCCATGCCGAGCAGTTCCTCCGGGGCGAGCCGGCCGGCGCCCTCCTCGTCGTGGGCGCGGACCAGCGCGTGCAGCAGGTCGCTCTCCGCCGCGTCCCGGATCCGCCGTTTCTCCTGCACGAGCCCCGCGAGATATACGGCCATCTCCTGGCTGGCACGCGTGGACTCCTCCGGATCGTCGAGAGCGAGGACCTGCGTGGACCACGCCCGGAAGGAGGCCCGGTCCACGTCCCGCACACCGAGCAGCTCGCAGATGACCGTGAGCGGCAGCGGATAGGCGTACGCGGCCACAAGGTCGGCACGGCCGTCGGCGGCCACGGCGTCCAGAAGCGCACCGGCCGCTTCCTCGACGCGGGGCCGCAGCGCCTGGACCCGGCGGGCGGTGAACTCGCGTGCCACCAGCGTCCGCAGACGGGTGTGGTCGGGCGGATCGACCTGAAGCATGTTGCGGCCCACGGCGTACAGCCCGTCGTCCTCGAAGTCGGCGGAGTGCCGCACGTCGTTGCGCAGCCTCGGATCGGCGAACGCGGACCGCACCTCCTCGTACCCGACCACCAGCCACGACTCGTCCCCGGTGGGGAACCGCACATGGTGCACCGGCCCCCGGCGACGCAGCGCGGCGAAGGCGGTGTAGGGATCGACGGTGAAGTCGTCGGTGAGGTCGGCGAGTTGGACGGTGGGGTACTGCGTACGCATCGACAGCTCCCGAAAGAAGTGGGGACAGGTCCCCGTTTGGGTGTCGGGCGACGGTAACACGAAACGGGGAGTGCTCCACGTTTTGGCGTCGGGCCGGATCGCCTGACATACGGCGCCCGCCGTCCATCAGGCGCGCAGCGCCCGCCACCGGGCCCGAAAACCCCCTGTGCCCGCCCCCCCGGCATGTGATCATCTTTCCGGAGCGCCGTGTCTGTCGGTGTTTCCGTCGCATCACCGCACCCTGGGGGGCAGCAATGGGATTCTTCTCTGCCGTACGTACAACACGATTCAGACCCGGCGTCGCCGGGGCGGTGGCAGCGGGGTTGGTCGCGGTCGGCGTTGCGGCGCCCGCGTTCGGCGCCGACGAGCCGCCGCAGACCGATCAGCTGTGGATCAACACGCCGTACGAGCAGACACTGCCGCTCGGCGTCGACGGCGGCCTGCCGCAGGCCCGCACGCTGGGCATCGGCATCTACCACGACAACGGGAACTTCACGGTGACCGACGGCAGGCTCACCGTCGACGTCTCCGGCCTCGCCGGGGTCGCCGACGTGACCTGGCCCGACAACTGCACACCCAGCGGCACGAGCGCGGTGTGTGACATCCCCGTGGTCCCCACGATCGGCGGCGACTACCAGGACCAGGTGTTCCTGACGGTCCACGCGGCCGACGGCGCGGAGGCCGGCGCACAGGGCAGGATCACCTACGGGGCGACGGCCACCGGCGGCCCCGACGGCACACTCACCGCACCTGACGAGGGCTTCACCACCACGCTCACCGTCGGCGCGGGCCCCGACCTCGCCATCGAGCCGATCGCCAGGATCGAGGACGGCCGGCCCGGCGACGAGAAGACCATCCCGTTCAAGGTGACCAACACGGGCAACGAGAGCGCGAGCGGATTCACCGTCAAGCTGTACGCCTCGTACGGGCTGATGGACCTCACCCGCTACGACGCCTGCACCTACACCACCACGAGCGGCGACGAGTACGCGCCGTCGAACAAGGCGATCTGCGCGTTTGACCAGGTCCTCGCACCGGGCGACTCCTTCCAACTGCCCGAGCCCCTGACCGTGCGCCTCGCCCCGCACGCCCTGAACGAGCGCCTCGACATCGACGTCGAGCCGGGCAACGGAGCCCAGGACCTCGACTCCACCAACGACTACACGGTTCTCCCGGTCAACGCGGACAGCTCCGCGGACTTCTCCGTCAGCGGCGACACCATCTCCGGCGCGCCGGGCGAGACGGCCACGGCCGAGCTCACGTTCAGGAACAACGGCCCCGCATGGCTCGGCAACCTCGGATCCGGCGACCCCGTCGCCAAGGTCCGGCTGATCGTGCCCGAGGGCACCCGTGTCACCGGTGTCCCGTCCGGCTGCACCCCGCGCACCCTCACCGGCGGCTACCACGAGAACAGGACGGGCGCCCCGCGCTACGACTGCTCCCTGCCGTACTGGGTCCTTGAGGACACCCGGCGTACGTTCACGTTCTCCCTGCGGATCGACACCGTTGTGCCCGGCGCGACCGGCGCCGTGAGCATCCACCCCGAGTACGGGGAGTTCGGGCAGTTCCCGTTTGGCTTCGACCCGGATCTCACGAACAACACGGCGGCCCTGACGGTCAGTTGACCGGCCTCGACCCTCGCCGGTCGGCGGTCGGCGGCCGACAGAGACCGGGATTTGTGACCCCGGCGCCCGGACGGCGCGAGATGATGTGGAGAGCGTAGGCGGGCAGCCCGCCGGGCGTCGGTTACCGGCGGCGGTATCGAGGGGGAGTGGACATGGGTGACTGGGCCGTGATCGTGCAGTACGGCGCCGGCGAGACGTACAAGACCGAGTTCGTCGGCAGCGGGTGGGGCACGAAGGAACAGGCACTGGAGGAGCTGCGTGCCGCTGCCCACACCTATGTGCCGAGCAGGAGCCTCATCGAGAAGCGTCGTCGCGTGTACCGCCTCTCCGACCAGGAGTCGTACCTGGTGGTGATCAGGGGCAAGATGACGGAGTGGGAGTGCACGCTGCGCATCGCGGAGCTGGTCTCGGACACGGCCGACCCGGAGGTGGCCGGGAGGGCCCAGTGGACGGACGGCGCGGGGGTGGTGGCCGAGGGGCCGCAGGACCGGGTTCCGCCCGGCTACTGAGTGGGCCGGGCGTCTGCTCCGGGTCGTCCTGCTCGCCGCGGACGGTCAGCTGCGTACGTGCAGACCAAAACCCGTGCGGCCCGCGGACTCCAGCCCCTCCTTCAGATGCAGTGCGGGGATCTCGTAGTCGCCGAAGTTCTGGCGGCGGAACGCGATCGGTTCCGTCGACTCCAGCGTGAGCAGGCGCTGTTCCCAGGCCTTGGCGACGTCCGGGTAGTCCTCCTCGGTCATGCGGTCGGTGCTGTACAGCACAAACGGCGGCAGCACCTCGATGCCCGGGTAGTAGAGGATGCCGTGGTGGATCGGGAACAGCAGGTCGTCGATGGGGCCGTTGATCCCGCGAGCGGCGTAGTGCGACTCCGGGCCGCCCGTGGTCACCGACAGCAGGGCCCTCCTGCCCGCGAGGGTGCCTTCGCCGAAGCGCTCGCCGTACTGGGTGTCGTTGTGCTCGCCGACGCCGTACGCGAAGTGGTACGTGAACACCCGGTCCACCCAGCCCTTGAGGATCGCCGGCATCGTGTACCACCACAGCGGGAACTGGAAGATGATCGTGTCGGCCCACAGCAGCTTCTCCTGCTCGGCGCGGACGTCCGCGGTGAGTGTCCCGGCGTCGAAGGCCCGGCCCGAGTCCAGGGCGACCTTCAATGGACGTGACGCGCTGGGACCGTAGTCCGCGGCGTCCACGACCGCCTTCCAGTTCATCGCGTACAGATCGCTCACCCGTACCTCGTGCCCGGCGCTCTCCAAGGTCGACACGGCGAGGTTCTTCAGCGAGCTGTTGAGCGACTTCGGCTCCGGGTGGGCGTGGACGATCAGCGTCTTCACGGGAACTCCTTCGAATCGGATGCCCTCGATCCTGGGCGTCGCGGCGCCCGGCGTTCAGGGGCGCCTCTTCCGTCGGACGGGACTTCCTGGTACTGGCAGGACCACCTTCACGGGCGCCGCCGCGGCCATACTGGGAGGCATGGACGATCTTGCGGGCTTCCTCCGGACCCGGCGGTCCCGGGTCGACCCGGCGGCCGTGGGCATCCCCACCGACAGCCGCCGCCGGGTCGAAGGGCTGCGCCGCGAAGAGGTCGCGCACCTGTCCGGAGTCAGCGTCGACTACTACGTCCGTCTGGAGCAGGGCCGCGCGACCCAGCCGTCCGAGCAGGTCCTCGACGCGCTCGCCCGCGTCCTCGGCCTCGACGAGACCGAACGCGGGCACCTGTACCGGCTCGCCCGGCAGCGCCGCCGTCGCGCGAAGGCGCCGGGCAGCAGGGTCCGGCCGGAGCTGCTGCGCGTCCTCGACCTGGTCGCCGACGCACCCGCGCTGATCTTGGACTACCGCCTGGACGTTCTCGCCGGGAACCGCCTTGCCGGGCTGCTCTACGGGCGGCCGATGCCGGGTCTGAACTCCGCCCGGCACATCTTCCTGGAGGAGGCCGAGCGCGGCCTCTACGCGGACTGGGAGAAATGCACCCTCGACGTGGTCGGACACCTGCGCCTGGCCGCCGGCAAGTACCCCGAGGATCCGCGCCTCGCCTCCCTCATCGGTGAACTGGCCATGGGCAGCGAGCGTTTCCGCCGCCTCTGGGCCCGCGCGGACGTGCGCGCCCGCACACACGGCCGCAAGGCGTACCGGCACCCGCTGGTCGGACTGCTGGAACTGCACCAGGAGAACTTCGCGCTGCCCGACGAGTCCGGCATGGAGCTGCTGGTGCTGTCCGCCGCGCCCGGCAGCCCCACCGAGGACGCGCTGCGCCTGCTGGCGGGCCTGGGCGCGGACAGCGGTGACGGACGGCCTACGGTGAAGGCTCGGCCCATGGTGAGGGCTCGGCTCACGGAGAGAACTCGGCCCACGGACAGGCCTGAGGCGGGCGAGTAACTCGACGGCCGACTACCCGCCGGGCGGCCGGACCTGAGCCGGTCTCAGGACCCCGGCCCCCAGTTCTGCGCGCTCGGGTGGGCCGCGCGCGTCGACGTCAGTGGCAGGTTGATGTGGGACGCAGCCCGCGCGGACCGTTCGATGGTGTAGACGCCGCCCGCGAGCGCGGAGAGCTGCTGCGGGGTCGGAGACACGGGGTAGTGGAAGTCGGCCGGCGTCCGGCTGGTGAGGGCGACCCGGATGCGGTAGCCGGCCGGGATCTCGGTGAAGCCGGGGAGCAGGGCGATGTCGTAGCGGGTGGTGGCCCCCGGTACGACGGGCCGGCCGGACGCCTTGGTGAAGGGGTGGCTCGGCTTGAGCAGGGCGCCGTTGCCGCCGTACCAGCTTTCGCCGCGGTCCACGGCGCGGCCGCTGCCCAGGAGGACACCGTCGGACTGCTTGGTGACGGTTCCGTCGGGGGCGACGATGCTGAGGGTGGCCGACAGCTGGGTCTCGGCCGTGGTCGACGCGGCGTGGACGGTGACGGCGGCCGGTCCGTTCAGCAGGCTCGGTCCGGTGAGCGGGGCCGTGTCGTAGGTGAGGGTGTTGCCGGGGGTCGCCGCCGCCCAGGCGAGGCTGTCCCGGCCCCGGCCCGCCGGCTTCGCCGTCGTGAGGGAACCGGCGCCGAGGTAGTAGGTGCGGGTGTCCGCCGACAGGGGCCACGCGGCGCTGTCGACCCACCTGTTCGCGCCGTTCTCGAACAGGTGCAGGGGAGTGGAGGTGGCGGCCATGCCCGTCGGCGCGTTCTTGAGCCAGGTCTCGAACCACCTCAGCCGGATCGACTGGAGGGTGGGCTCGTCGACGTGTTCACCGTGCGTCCACGGTCCGACGATTGCCTGGTATCGGCCGGTGACGGCGTCGGAGCGGGTGATCGGACCGGTCAACGGGCGGCCGAAGTAGGCGTTCTGGGCCGCCGTGTACGCGCCGAGGTTTCCGGCGGGGAAGAGGTCGTACCAGCCTGCCTGGGAGAGGGCCGGAATCCCGTTCCGGACGATCCGCGGCATGAGCTGCTCCACGTTCAGGTCCTGCCAGTACGCGTTGTTGTACGCGCGCGGGCCGCCGTTCGCCTGCTGGGCGATCGTCTCGGACAGCGGGTCCGTCGCCGGGTCGTCCTCGGGTCCGCGCGGCAGGCCCCGGCCGATGGAGGCGACGAAGTCGGTGGGGATACCGCCGTTGGCCGTGAGGTCGTTGTAGAAGTCCGAGTCGGTGCAGAAGGGGGCGATGGCCTTGAGCGGTGACTTCCTGCCGACGGCCGCCGCGGTGAACCACTGGTTGACCCCGAGGTAGGAGCAGCCGTCCAGACCGACCCTGCCGTTGCTGTCCTCCAGTGAACGGGCCGCCCAGTTCACCAGGTTGGCGCCGTCCTTCCCCTGCCGGTCGCCGAACCAGTCGGCCTGGCCGCCGGAGGCCGCGGTGCCGCGTACCGCCGACGCCACGAAGATATAGCCGCGCCGCACGAAGTAGGTGCCGTTGTCGGTGGGGTCGCGGCGCTGCTTGCCGTACGGGTTCTGGGTCAGCAGTACGGGGAAGTCGCCCGAGGCGCGCTCACCGGTCACCGGGTCCGTCGGGTACACGACGTCGACCGCGATCTTCACACCGTCGTCCATGGTGACGGTCATGGGGACCGGCTCACTCACTCCGTACGTGGCCTTGGGCGGCTGCCACGGGGTGGTCCTCGCCGGTGCGGCCGTCGTGGCCGTCTGTCCGGCGGCCACCAGGACCAGGGCCGACAGTGCGCCCGCCAGGACGGAGACGGTACGGGGCAGTTGCTGTCCTCCGGTGTTCATGGCACGTGTCACGAGAGTCCTGCCTCTCTTCGCGTAGGCGCGACCGGCCGGCCCGCGGCTCACGGGCCGGCCGGTGTGCGGGGGTGACTACTTCTCGTGCGGGGCCTTGTACGTCTTCGCCTCGTCCGCCTCGAACAGGGGCTGTGCGGAACGGAGTCCGCCCTCGGCCGCGGCGTCCGGGCGGGCGATGTACACCTGCCGGGTGGCCGGGGCGCCCGGCTTGGAGTAGTCGAGGGTGGCCACGAGATCGCCGGTGTCGGCGGAGGTGGTCTGCTGCATCGCCGCGAGGATGCCGTCGCGGGTCAGGTCCTTGTTGTCACAGGCCGTCTTCAGGATCGAGCCCCACACCTCGGCGACCGCGTAGCCGTACGGGACACCGGCGTTGGGCGGCTCGGCGTACCCGGCCTCCTTGTAGGCCGTGGCGATCTCCTCGGCCTTGGGCAGGTCGGCGGAGTACGGCACGGTGCTCGCGGCGACATACAGCTTGTCCAGCGCCTTCGCGGCCGGGCCCTCGTGCAGTACGGGGTCGAAGGCCGGGTTGTTGGCGAGCACCGGGACGTCCAGGCCCAGCGCCTTGTTGGCGGCGAGCGCCGATCCGGTCTGACCCGGTGTGGTGGTGAGCAGGATCGCCTTGACGCCGTCGCCCTTGAGGCTCGTCACGACGTTCGTCAGGTCGGTGTCCGTCGACGTGATCTTGACGTCACGCAGGTTCAGGTTGTGCTGTTCCGCGTAGTAGCGGGCGCCACGCAGCCCGTTGGCGCCGTACTCGCCGTCGACGTAGATGTGTCCGACGGTGTCGCCGTCCTTGATCAGGCCCTCCTTCTGGAGATAGGACAGCCCGTCGATCATCTCGATGTCGTACGTGGTGCCGACGACCATGACATACGGGTTGCTCAGCAGCTCGGACGACCAGGAGGCGGGGGTGGTGGTGACCTTGTCGGACTGCACGTCGCCGGCCAGGGCGGCCACGATCGGGGAGCCGGTGAGCTGGAGGAAGCCGAGCACCTTCGGCTCCAGCTGCGGATACAGGGTCTTCGCGGTGTCGGCCTTGTAGCCGTGGTCGACGACCTCCAGCTCCACCTGGCGGCCGCACACCCCGCCCGCCGCGTTGAGGTCCTTCACCCACAGTTCGTTGCCGCGGGTGATGGCGGTCGCGAGGCTCTTGAACACCCCGGTCTTGTCCGTCATCACACCAAGGGTGATCGTCTTGTCCGTCACGCCGACCCCGGTCCGCACCCCGTCGGACCCGGACGAACCGTTCTCCTCGTCGGCCGCCTTGGTGCTACAGGCGGTGGCGAGGACCAGCAAGGCGCAGCACGCCGCGAACCGTTTCATGCTCGTCTCCCTATGGACTGTGTGAGCCCCCGGCCGATCGCGGCCAGTCCGCCGGGTGCGAACAGCACGATCAGGACGATCGCCGTTCCGTACACGAAGGAACCGACGAGGACCGGGGTGAACGCGCCTTCTTCCGTGCCGGCGAACCAGCCCAGATCCACGGAGTACAGCGCGAGGATCTGCGGCAGGCCGTTCACCAGGACGGCACCGGCCAGCGCTCCCGGCA
This sequence comes from Streptomyces sp. NPDC088387, assembly GCF_044753385.1. Lineage (NCBI taxonomy): Bacteria > Bacillati > Actinomycetota > Actinomycetes > Kitasatosporales > Streptomycetaceae > Streptomyces > Streptomyces sp. NPDC088387. Next base: position 9,657 of record NZ_JBIVNC010000016.1, on the reverse strand, counting down.
CGGAGCCGAGACCGCCGATGACGGCCATCGCGAGATACGCGATGGAGATGTTGATCCCGTAGGTGCCGAACTCGCTCTCGTCCGGCTTGAGGATGTCGAACCACAGCACGGTCATCACACCGGCGAGACCCGCGTACGCCGAGGACACCGCGAACGCGCCGGCCTTCGCCCGTCCCACGTCGACGCCCATGGCCGCCGCGGAGGCCTCGTTGTCCCGTACCGCCCGCCAGGCCCGGCCGACCCGTCCGGTGACGGCTCCGCGGGCGAGGACGTAGGCGATGACGAGGAGGGCGAGGAAGAGGTACCAGACACGCTCGGTCTCGCCGAGAGGTACTCCCGCGACCGCCAGATTCCCCTCGTCGGAGAAGGAGAACCCGAGGAGTTCGAAGGTGGCGGGCGGGCGGCCCGTCGACGTGCCTCCGGTGAAGGAGGAGACCTCCTGGCCCAGGTACAGGCCGAGGAACACGAGGGAGAGCGAGGCGACACCGAGGTAGATGCCGCGCAGTCGTCCCGCCACGGGGGCGAACGCCAGCCCCAGCGCCGCCGTGATGACGACCGCGCCGACCAGGGCGAGCAGCGGGTCCCAGCCGAGCCCGGCGAGGTCGCCGGTGGAGGGGCCCGCGAGGACCGTGTAGGAGGTGGCTCCGGCGAGTACGAAGAAGGCGTGGGCGAGGGAGAGCTGACCGGCCTGACCGCTCAGCAGGGTCAGTCCGATGGCGCCGACCGCGCCCACCATCATGAACTGTCCGGCTTTCAGCCAGGGCGCGGTGAGGTAGAGCGGCAGCACGAGCAGCAGCAGAAGGGCCGCGGCCCAGCCGGCCGTCCGCAGTCGGGACGCGGGCATCCGGAACGTGGACGCGGGGACGCGGAACCTAGACACGGGCCGTCTCCCTCGTACCGAACAGTCCTGCGGGGCGGACGACCAGGACCACGAGCATCACCAGGAACACCGCGCTTTTGGCGAAGGCGAACGAGATGTAGTGCGCGGACAGCGCGTCGACCAGGCCGACCACCAGTCCGCCCACCACCGCGCCCGCGGTGGAGTCGAGGCCGCCGAGGATCGCCGCGGGGAAGGCGGCGAGGGCGATCGAGTGGGTGCCGCGTGAGAGGCCGGCACCGGAGAAGTCCTGCGTGGCGATGAACAGCACCGCCACGCCGGCCAGCACACCGGCCACCAGCCAGGCCGCCGCGGTCACCTGCGAGCTGCGGATTCCGGCGAGCGCGGCGGCCTCGCGGTTCTCGGCCTGGGCGCGGATGCGGATGCCCCAGGTCGAGTAGCGGAAGGCCAGGAAGAACGCGCCGATCAGGACGATCGCGACCGCCAGGGCCACCAGATGGGTGCGGAACAGGGTGATGCCGCCGACGGAGACCGGGTGGGAGTCCCAGCCCTCGCCGAGGAACGGTACGGAGACGCCGAGCCGGCGCACGATCTCCTCGGTGATCACCACGTCCGCGCCGATGGTCAGCAGCGCGAGGCTGAACGGATCGGCGTGCCGGGACAGCGACATCAGCCGCTCCAGGCCCACCGCGAGCAGCCCGGCGCAGACGATGCCGATGGCGGCCGCCGCCACCCAGCCGACCTCGTCGCGGGTGGCCACCACCAGATAGCCGCCGAACATCACGAACGAGCCGTGGGCGAAGTTGACCACGCCGGTCGCCTTGAAGATGACCACGAAGCCCAGGGCGAGCAGGGCGAACACGGCGCCCTTGCCGATCCCGTTGACCGACAGTTGGACGAATGTGTTCACGCCACAGCCTCCGTACCGAGATAGGCCTTGATGACCTGGGGATCGTTCTGGACCTCGGACGGTGTGCCGTCGGCGATGACCCGGCCGAAGTCGAGGACGGTGACCCGGTCGGCGATGCCCATCACGAGGTTCATGTCGTGCTCGACCAGGAGCACCGAGATGCCGAGCCCGTGGTTGACCGACTGGATCGTGCCGGCGAGTTCCTCCGTCTCGGCGGTGTTCATGCCGGCTGCGGGCTCGTCGAGCAGCAGGAGCGAGGGCTCCACCGCGAGCGCGCGGGCGATGTCGACCCGCTTCGCCTGTCCGTACGGCAGTGAGCCGACGGGTGCGTCGAGGAGGTCGCCGAGGCCGAGGAACGCGCAGATCTCCGCCGCCCGCGCCGTGTGTATCCGCTCCTGCCGGGCGGTCAGCCTCAGGGCGCAGGACAGGAATCCGCCGCGGGTCAGGGAGTGCCGCCCGAGCATCACGTTGTCGAGCACGGTGGAGTGGGCCGAGAGCGCGGTGTTCTGGAAGGCGCGGCCGATGCCGAGTCCGGCCCGCTGATGGGGCCGCAGGGCCCGCAGGTCGCTGCCGTCGAAGGTCAGCGTGCCTTCCGTGGCTCGGTAGAGCCCGCCGATCACGTTGAAACAGCTGGACTTTCCGGCGCCGTTGGGCCCGATCAGTGCGTGCAGGCTGCCTCTGGTGACGGTGAACGACACGTCGTCCAGGGCCCGCAGGCCGCCGAAGCGCAGGACGAGATTGGCCACGCGGAGTTCGGTCACCGGGACCACCTCACGAGCGAGCGCGCCTTGGGCGGGGTCCAGGTGGGGAGGGCGCGTCGGCCGTCCGGTGCGGGCGCCTTCGCCGTACGGCCGCCACCCGTGTCGGTGTCATCGGTGTGGCCGTCCGCCGCGTGGCCCCCGAGGTACAGCCGCCGCAGTTCCTCGCTGCCGGAGAGCTCGGACGCCGGGCCGGACAGCGCCACCTTTCCGACGTCGAGCGCGACGACCCGGTCGGCGACACCCAGCGCCATCATGGCGTTCTGCTCGACGAGGACCACGGCGGTGCCCTGGGCGTGGATCTCCCGGATCGTCGCCGCGATCCGCTCGACCATCTTCGGGGCGAGACCGAGCGAGGGCTCGTCGAGCAGCAGCAGCCGAGGGCCGGACATCAGGGCCCGGCCGATGGCGAGCATCTGCTGTTCACCGCCGGACAGCAGCCCCGCCCGCTGCTTCGCGCGCTCCGCGAGCACCGGGAACATGTCCAGCACCCGGTCCCTGGCCGCGGCGCGTGCGGAGGCGGAGGCGACGGTGACACCGCCGGCCCGGAGGTTCTCCTCGACGGTCATCCGGGCGAACACCTGGCGCCCCTCGGGAACACCGACCACGCCCATCCGCACGATCGCGGCCGGATCGAGCCGGTCGATCCGCCGGCCGTCGTAATGGATCTCGCCCTGGGTGACCGCGCCCCGGTGCAGGCGCAGCGTCGCGGAGATCGACCGGAGCACGGTCGACTTGCCCGCTCCGTTGTTCCCGAGCAGGGCGAGGATCTGGTCGTCCGCTACATCGAATCGGATGTCGTGCAACGCGGCGGCCGACCGGCCGTACCGCACACACAGTCCTTGAATGGTCAGCACGCTGAGCCTCCGCTGCGAACCGGCGACTTTGCCGGTGGCCGTATTGTGCGAAGGGCTCCGCGCGGGCCATACCCCCAAGTGGAGAGGTGGATACGGCGATCCGTACCGGTTGCCCGGTCGTTACAGCAGTCCGGCCTCGCTGGCCTTGCTGATCGCCTCGACCCGGTTGCGCGCACCGAGCTTGTGCAGCGCGGACTGGAGATACGTCTTCACGGTGTTGCGGGTGAGGCCGGTCGCGTCGGCGATCTCCGGGTTGGTCCTGCCCTGCGCGGCGAAGCGCAGCACCTCGTACTCACGCCGGGTCAGACCGCTGCGGGCCAGGGCGTCGGAGCGCTGTGAGTCGTCCGGGAAGATCCGCGGATCCACCACGCGTTCGCCGCGCAGCACCCGCCGCAGCGCGCTGACCAGATCGGTGCCGGCCACGTCCTTGAGGAGGCCGCCGTCGGCGCCCGCCTCGATCGCGGCGATGACCGCGCCGTGGTCCGCGTGCGCGGTGAACACCACGATCTTTCCCGCCGGATGGACCTGCCGCAGCCGGGTCACCACCTCCGGCGCGAGCATGTCCGGCAGCCGCAGATCGAGCAGCACCAGATCGGGCCGCAGCTCCATCGCCCGCTCGATCGCCGCGTGCCCGGACTCGGCGGAGCCGACGAACACCAGGGACGGATCGGAGCGGAGCAGCAGGGTCACCCCGTCCCGCACCACCGGGTGGTCGTCCACGACCAGCACGGACCCGGTCACGCGGGATCCGGCAGCCAGGCGCGCAGGGTGCACCCGCCGTCGTCGTCACGCACCAGGCTGACCCGGCCCGCCATCCGCGCGGCGCGCTCGGCCAGCGACCGTACGCCCATACCCGTGCCGTTCGGCTCCGCCGCGGCAGTGCCCCCGCCGTCGTCCGCGACGACCAGCTGGACGCCGCCGTCGCACGGGCCGAGGCTGACGATCACCGAGTGCGGCCGGGCGTGCTTCTCGACGTTGAGCAGTCCTTCCCTGACCACGGCGAGCAGCAGTGCGGTGCGCTCGGAGTCCATCGGCGCGACCTGTCCGAGTTCCACGAACCGGGCCGGCACACCGGTACGGGCTTCGAAGGACCTTGTGCACGCGGTGAGTTCCACCGGCAGCGCACGTTCCGGTGTGGTGTCCGACAGGGCCAGCAGTGACTCCCGCAGCGCGCTGGACGCCGCCGAGATGTCGGACTCCAGCCGTGACAGGCGGGTCTCCAGCGCCGGATTGTCGTGGATGGCGTGGTGCAGATCCCGGACCTGCACCCCGATGGAGAAGAGCAGCGCCCCCACCGAGTCGTGCAGCGCGTTCTGCATCCGCTGCCGCTCCGCCGTGACCGCGGAGGTCGCCTTGGACTCGGCGACACCGGCGACGCGCAGCGCCGTCGCGGCCTGCTCCGCGATGCCTTCCATCCGCTGTACGGCCGTGTCGCCGAAGTCGGTCGCCGATCGCATCGCGGCGTAGGCGACCGCGACCGTCCGGGATTTACTGATCACGGGTACGGCGATCATCGCGCCGAGGCCCTCGCCGCGGACCTGCGCGTCGAAGTGGTGGGTGATCTCGGGCGAGGTGACGTAGTCGCTCACCCGCACGGCCCGGCCGAGTGCCATGGCCCGGCCGCCGATGCCCTGGCCGACGGGGACGGTGAGACCTTGCAGCAGGTCCGTTCTGGTGCCCGACATCCACCGGACCACCGCCTGGCCGGGGCTCTCCAGATCGGCCACGAACCCGGAGTCGACACCGGTGGTGGCCCGGATGAGCCGGGCGGTGCCGTGCAGCGCCACGATCCGGTCCATCACCGTGAGCAGACCGTCCCGCTCGCACAGCAACGCGTCGAGCACGTTGATCTGCTCAACGGCACGTTCGGCGGGCCCTTGCCTCATGGCGGCAGGGTGACACAGGGGTGGCGGTCCGGGACATCCCCAGGTGGAGATATCTCTGGAGATGTCTGTCGGGTATCTTCAGACGCTTTTGGCCCGTGCTTCGCGCAGGTCGACCACCCGGCGCAGTTTCCCGGTCGACCGCTCCAGCGACCCGGGCGGCACCACCTCGACGTCCACACGGACGCCGATGTCCTGTTTCGCCAGGTCGGTGAGGTGCTGCGAGACGGACGTCCGCAGCTCCGCGGGTGCCTCCACCTCCACCGTCAGCCGGTCGAGACGGTCGGCGGAGGTCAGGACGATCCGGAAGTGCGGTGACGCTCCGGCCGTCGCGAGCACAACCTCCTCGATCTGCGAGGGGAACACGTTGACCCCCCGCAGGATGATCATGTCGTCGGTACGTCCGGAGACCTTCTCCATCCTGCGGAAGGCGGGGTGGGCGGTGCCGGGCAGCAGCCGGCTCAGATCACGCGTCCGGTAGCGGATCACGGGCATCGCGGTCTTGGTGAGCGAGGTGAACAGCAGCTCGCCGTGGTCGCCGGGCGGTAGTACGTCCGCGGTGGCGGGGTCCACGATCTCCGGATAGAAGTGGTCCTCCCAGATGTGCAGACCGTCCTTGGTCGTCACGCTCTCCTGGGCCACCCCGGGACCGATCACCTCGGACAGCCCGTAGATGTCCACGGCGTCCAGGGCGAACCGCTCCTCGATCTCGGCGCGCATCCCCTCGGTCCACGGCTCGGCGCCGAAGACACCCACCTTGAGCGAGCTCGTCCGCGGATCGATGCCGGCCCGCTCGAACTCGTCGGCCAGCGCCAGGAGATAGGACGGCGTGACCATGATGACCTCGGGCCGCAGATCGGTGATCAGCCGTACCTGCCGCGCGCCCATCCCGCCGGACGCGGGGACGACCGTACAGCCGAGCCGTTCCGCCCCGTAGTGCGCGCCCAGCCCACCCGTGAACAGCCCGTAGCCGTAGGCGACATGGACCGTGTCGCCGGGCCGCACCCCCGCCGCGAGCAGCGAGCGGGCCATCACGTCGGCCCACACGGAGATGTCCCCCTCCGTGTAACCGACCACCGTCGGCTGCCCGGTGGTGCCACTGGACGCGTGCACCCGCCGCACCCGGTCCCGCGGCACGGCGAACATCCCGTACGGATAGTTCGCGCGCAGGTCCTCCTTGGTGGTCACCGGGAAGCCGGCCAGATCGTCCAGCTCCCGGCAGTCCTCGGGATGCACCCCGGCGTCGTCGAACCGCTTCCGGTAGAAGGGGACATGGTCGTACGCGTGCCGCAGCGTCCACCGCAGCCGTTGCAGCTGCTGCGCACGCAACTCCTCCGGCCGCGGGGTGGGAATCGACGTCTGGGTACGGCTCCATCGCTGCACGCCTGCACACCTCCTGGGCACGGGCACCTCGCCCGACCCGCCGCATGGTGGGCCACCCGGCGGCTGTCCCAGAACCCCCATGTGGAGAGGTGCTCACCCCCGCCCGGGGCGCGGACGAGGGGTCAGCGCAGTCCCGCGAAGAGGTCGGTCTCGGGTACGGCCGCCCCGGTGGTGTCCCGGATCCGCAGGAACGTCTCCACACCCATCAGCTCGCCGAACCGCTCCCTGCCCATCCTGAGGAAGAAGATGTTCTCGCCCTGGCTGGCGTGTGCGGCCAGCGCGTCGAACTTCTGGCCGCTGTACGCGGTGGTGTCCACCCACGTGGTGACCTCGTCGTCGGGAAGCCCGATGCCGGCCATCGCGTCGTCCTCGGCGGGGTCCGGCTCCGGCACGTCCTCGGCGAACTCGCGCATGGTCTCCCCGAACCGCCGCACGGCCGAGTGGGGCATCGTCGTCCAGTACACCTTCGGCGTCAGCCCGGTCAGCTCCAGCGCCGCCATCGTGATGCGGTGGGCCTGGATGTGGTCGGGGTGACCGTAGAAGCCGTTCTCGTCGTAGGTGACGACCACGTCGGGCTCGTAGTGCCGCATCAGCTCCGCGAGGCGGGCGGCGCCCTCCTCCACGGGGGTCCGCCAGAAGGATCCGGGGGCGTCGTTGGTGGGCCAGCCCATCATTCCGGAGTCGGCGTAGTCGAGCATCTCCAGATCGCTGATCCGCAGGACCTCGCAGCTCTCCTTGAGTTCCTGGCGGCGTATCGAGGCGACGGCCGTCGGGTCGTGCCCGGGGTCGCCCGGCTTGACACCCCCCGGTCCGTCTCCGCAACCGCCGTCGGTACAGGTCACCAGAACCGTGCGGACTCCTTCCGCCGCGTACTGGGCAAGGACTCCTCCGGTTCCGGTGGCCTCGTCGTCGGGGTGGGCGTGCACAGCCATCAGCGTCAGGGGCCGGTCGGCCATAAGAAGTCCTCCTGCATAAATGTGTCCGCGTGCGCAGACATGTCCGTTCAGTGCAACAGCGCCGGTCGGACCTGCTGTTCCCGGCAGGGCCCGCGGCGTGCCGTGCCCGGGCTACGCCGGGTGCGGCGGGCCGACGACGAGCTCGGCCAGTGACCGTGCGGCCCGGGCCGGGTGGGCGTCGGGGCGGGTCACGGCGTAGGCGAGCACACCGTCGACGAGGACGACCAGCTGGGTCGCGCCCACCACCGGATCGGGGTGGCCGAGGCGGGTGAGTTCCGCGGCGAACACCGCACGGAGATCGTCCTTGTACGCGCGGACCACGGCGTGGGCGGGGTGTCCGGGATCGGTGAGCGACAGTTCGGCCGCGGTGTAACGGCAGCCGTGGAACTCCGGGTCGGTGGTGATCCGCTCCAGGTCGTCGAAGGCGGCGAGCACCCGCTCCGCGGGATCGTCGCCGGCCCGGTCCATCACCTCGCGCAGTCGGTTCAGCGCGGCAGGGGAGCGCAGGGACTCGGCGACGAGGCCGTCCTTGCCGCCGAAGTGCTGGTAGAGCGAGCGCCGGGCGACGTCGGCCGCGCTCAGGATGGCGTCCACGCCGACGTGCATACCGCGGCGGTAGGTGAGGTCACGCGCCGCTTCGAGCAGCCGCTCGCGAGGTCCGGGTCTGGTCGTCACGCGCTCGATCCCGCCCTTCCCTTGACAGTAGAACGACCATTCTATCTACTTCAACCATGAGTAGACCAACCGTTCTACCAAGCCGAGCGGGCGCCGCGGGGACCGGCGGCGCGCTGTTCACCCGCTTACTGCCGCTCGCGGTGGCCATGTTCGCGGTCGGGACCGACGGGTTCGTCATCGCGGGGCTGCTTCCGGAGATAGCCGCGGACCTGGACGTCGGGGTGCCGGCGGCCGGACAGCTGGTCACCGTCTTCGCGCTGGCGTTCGCCGTGTCCGCGCCGGTCCTGGGCGCGCTCACCAGCGCGCTCGACCGACGAACCGCCCTGCTGCTGGCCCTGGCCGTCTTTACGGTCGGCAACGCCGCCACCGCCCTGGGTCTCGACTACCGCACGGTGCTGGCCGCCCGGATCGTCACGGCGACCGGCGCCGGTCTGATCGGCGCCGCCGCGTTCAGCGCCGCCACGGCACTCGCTCCGGCACAACGCCGCGGTCGCGCGCTCGCGTTCGTCATGGGCGGACTGACACTCGCCATCGCGTTCGGACTGCCGGCCGGAACCTTGATCGGCGGCGCGGACTGGCGGATCACCCTCTGGGCGGTCGCCGGGCTCGGTGTCGTCGCGGCGTCGGGTGTCGCGGTCGCGCTGCCGCGGATCCCGTTGCCGCCGGACAGGCTGCGGGCGCGACTCGAACCGCTGCGCCGGCCCTGGGTGTTCGCGATGCTCGGTGTGACGACGTTGACCCTCGCCGGCACCCATCTGCTGTACACCTACATCAGCCCCGCCCTGGAGGGCGCGACCGCGGGCTCGGTCACCTCGCTGACCGTGGTGCTGCTGGCCTGGGGTGTGGGCAACATGATCGGCAACACCCTGGCCGGCCGGCTGGCCGACCGGTACCCGCCGTGGTGGGTCGTGTCCGCCGGGCTGGCCGCGGCGACGCTGCTGCTGTGCGTCGGTCCGGCGGTGGTCGGCTCGCTGGGGACCGCGACGGTCTGGGCCGTGCTGTGGGGGGTGTGCGTGTCGCTTCCGGTCGTTCCGCAGCAGAGCCGGTTCGTGGCGTACGCGCCCGGCGCCGCGGCGGTCCTGCTCGGGCTGAACTCGTCGGCGATCTACCTGGGCGTGGCGCTCGGCGGCGCCCTGGGCGGACTGCTTCAGGACCAACTGACCCCGGCCCGGCTGGGGTTCGCGGCGGCGGGGGTCAGCCTGGCGGCGCTGCTGCTCAATGTGGGCACTGTGCGGCGGGGGCGGGGGCGGGGGCGGGGGCGGGGGCAAGGGCGGGGGCGGGGTCGGTGAAGGTGCCCCGGGGCGCGACCCGGGGCACGGCATCGGCGGCCCGCGGGTGCCGGCCGCCCAACGGCAGCAGCCCACGCGGGCACCCTGCCGCACAGACCGTCGCCCTGG